>JAWKVM010000027.1:0-128526 GCA_041398025.1 Alphaproteobacteria bacterium | reverse complement strand
GCTGTCGATGCCGAACAGATAGATCGAGTTCCAGGGAAACGTGATGGCATCGGCCGCGCCCTTGGCGAGCACGTCGCGCGCCTCGGGCGCGGGCACCTGCACGCTCGCCCCGCCGAGCATGGTGACGAAGCGGCCCATGGTCGCGTGCGCGGGGCGGATGGTCTTGCCGTTCACGTCGTCTGGATGGGTCAGCTTCTCCTTGGCGTGGAAGGTCCCGGGCGAGTGCAGATGGGCGAGGCAGTAATGGACGTCGGCCATCTCCTTTTCCGCATAGGCCCTGTACCATTCGTCGAACGCGCGGGAACCTGCCTTGGCGTTGGTGATCAGGAACGGGATCTCGCCATGGGCGATGATCGGAAAGCGCCCGGGCTGGTAGCCGGGATTGATGTGGGTGATGTCGGCGATGCCGTCGCGCGCCATGTCGTAATGATCGGGGGCGGCGCCGAGCTGCTGGGAGGGGAAGATGGTGATCGCGATCCGGCCGTCCGAGGCCTCGCTGATCGATTGCGCCCAGGGCTCGAAGCCCATGGACTGGATCGGATGCTGCGGCGGCACCCAATGGGCGAGCCGAAGCTCGACATCCGCGGCCTCGGCCGCCGGCATCTGAGCCAGCGCGAACCCGGCGGCACCTGCAATCAAAAGGCCGGTCCAGCGCAGCCGTTTCCTTTGAAACATGGTCTCCTCCCTGATGACGTTTCGGTCCGTTCGTCGCTCCGAGGCTTGGCGCTCAGCTTGCCGCGTTCCCCCGGCCAAGACAACTGTAGACAACCGTCTTGGCCTCCCCTGTCGGACCTCGCGCGGTCACCGGGGAACCCGCCGCGCCGCCACGCGCCAACGCCGTTCGCGGCAGGCGCAGGCAACGGGTGCTGGCGCAGGGCACGCGAAGTCGACGGCGAAACGACGCCCTGTCAAGCCGCCCTCTTGATTGCGGGCCGTCTTGGCTGACCCATGTCGTCACGCTGCACTGCAGCATCGAATACATGCCATAATTTCGTCAAATTTGCGTAAATTGGAACGTTTATGCATCGCAACTGTTAGCTCGATGTAAGGGCATAACGTTCAAAGGATGGGGTCAGATGACAGTCGATGCCACGAAGAAGCTCCTCGCGATGCTGGCGGTTGGCTCGTTCGCGCTGGCGCTTGCGGCTTGTGAAGAGCAGGGACCGGCGGAGCAGGCGGGCGAAGCCGTCGACAACGCGGTCGAACAGGCCGGCGAAGCCGTCGAAGATGCGGGCGACGCCGCCAAGGAAGCCACCAACAACTAGTCGACGCGATCGACAGCGTCGAGTCGAACCAGCGGCGCGGCCGATTGTTCCGATCGGTCGCGCCGCTGGTGCTGCGCCGTGGCGCCCCAGCCTCTGCCGCTCGCCAGCGGCGGCCGAACAGTGGAATTTTCGGCAGCATTCGCGTTAGAGTCCGTGCATCACGCATGTCATGCTGCAGCACTGTTCAGGTTGGGAGACGATCGATCGTCGCGTTTTTGAGGGCTGCCCGGCAGGGGTTCGAACATGCCGCGCGCACCGTGGTCCGTTCGGCCTCGCGCACGGCAAGACGCGGTCGCGTGGTCGTCCAGACCTATCGCGGCTATGGCTCCGCCCATCACATCTTTCTGATGGGCCGGGTGCTGCGCGAACCCTCGAAGGCGCCGCCGCGCGGACAGGGGCTCTGGTATCACTTGCGCATGGTCTGGCGGCTGATGCGCGCCTGGGGCATCGAGAACGCCCGCCTGCACGCGCGCTTCGGGGGCGAGGAGACGGCGATCAGCACCGATCGCGACGGCTATTTCCGGCTCGATCTCGAGCTCGCGCAGCCGCCCTCCCCGGACCGTCTCTGGCACCATGTCGCCATCCGCCTGGACCAGCCCGAGACGATCGACGTCGAGGGCGACGTCTTCATCCCGCGGGCCGACTGCAGGTTTGCGGTGATCAGCGATATCGACGACACCGTGATGCATACCGGTGTGGCCAACAAGCTCGCCATGATGTGGCGCCTGTTCGCCCAGGGCGCCGACAGCCGCACCGCGTTTCCCGGCATGGCGTCCTTTCTGCGCGCGCTGCATCACGGCCACAGCGCGGACGAGGCCAATCCGATGCTCTACGTATCGCGCGCACCCTGGGGCATCTACGGCGTGCTCGATCGCTTCTTCAATCTGCACGACATCCCGGTCGGCCCGATCCTCTTCCTCCGGGATTGGGGCATGACCCTGCAGCATCCCCTGCCCAGGCGCGGGAAAAGGCACAAGACCGACCTGATCCGCCAGATGATCACCCATTATGACGGGCTGCCCTTCGTCCTGATCGGCGACAGCGGCCAGCGTGATCCCGAGATCTATGCCGAGATCGTGCACAGCTTTCCGCATCGGGTCCTCGCCGTCTATATCCGTGACGTCAGCGACGATCCGAAACGCGATCAGGCGATCACGCAGCTGGCGTCCGAGCTGGCCGCGAACGGCAGTTCGCTGATGCTGGCCGCGGACAGCCTGACCATGGCCGAGCACGCCGCCGGCCGGGGGCTGATCGCCGAGACGGCGCTCGCCGAGATCGCCGACGAGATGGCGAAGGCGGCGTGAGGACGGCTCGGGGGCGACGCCGTTTCCCCGGCTGAATCCGCGATCCGGGGTTTGCCATCCGTTCTCTGGTGTTTGCTGAAAAAGTCGACTAAAAGCGGGCGCAAGCAGCGCCCTGCGGACAGCGCCAAGACGTCCGCTTGCGGGCATCCGGAGGCCGGCGATGAACACCGCGCGACAGTCCCTCTTTCCGCCAGGCGGCAGCGCCGGCATGCCGGGCGCGTCCGGCCAGGGCGGCCTTCTGCCCGGCCAGGACCTGCAGCGGCTGATCGAGGAAGGCCGCGGCATTCGCCCGGCGGAACCGCTCCAGCCCGGCCAGATCCAGCCGGCCTCGCTCGACCTTCGTCTCGGCAGGCGCGCCTTTCGCGTGCGCGCGAGCTTTCTTCCCGGCGGACACGCGAGCGTGCAGCAGAAGATCGACCAGTTCGCGATGCACGCTTTCGAGCTCGGCGAGCAGGGCACGGTGCTGGAAAAAGGCTGCGTCTACATCGTCGAGCTGATCGAATCCCTGGCGCTGGCGCCGGATCAGAGCGCCCTTGCCAATCCGAAAAGCTCGATCGGCAGGATCGACGTGTTCACGCGCCTGATCACCGATCACGGCATGGCGTTCGACCATGTGCGCGCCGGCTATCAGGGCCCGCTCTACGCCGAGATCTCGCCGCGCACCTTCAGCATCCTGGCACGCCGGGGCGACCGCCTGAACCAGATCCGCCTGCGGCAGGCGCGGCCTGCAGCGTCGACTTGTGATGAGACCGGGGCGGGGCGGGAGGGGGTGCCTGTCAGCGTCGATCTCGCCGGGGACGGGGTGATCGGGTATCGGGCGAGGAAGCATGCGGGGCTGATCGACCTTCGGAAGTTGGGGCATTACGAGGTCGAGGATTTCTGGCATCCGCTGCGTGCGCGCCGGGATCGGACGCTGGTGCTCGATCCGGACGAGTTCTACATCCTCGCCTCCAAGGAAGCGGTGCGCATTCCGCCGGACCAGGCGGCGGAGATGCTCGCCTACGACACCTCGATCGGCGAGTTTCGCGTGCATTACGCCGGCTTCTTCGACCCCGGCTTCGGCCATGGCGCGGCGGAAGGCACGCGTGCGGTGCTGGAAGTGCGCTCCCACGAGGTGCCCTTCGTGCTCGAGCACGGCCAGCGGGTCGGCCGCCTGATCTACGAACGTCTGTCCGCACCGCCCGAACAGCTCTATGGTGAAGGCATCGGCTCGAACTATCAGCATCAGGGCCTTCGGCTGTCGAAGCATTTTTCGACCAAGGCCGCGCGATAGGTCTCGCCAAGGGCTGGAGCTTACGGCTCGATTGCTGGCGTTGATTGGCTGCATGGATTGACAGCGCAGGGAGCGGCGGCATGGCCTATGCAGGCCTCGCAGACGGACGTGATCGGGCCCGGCGGCCGCCGACGCCCGAAAGCCGGTTCCCGCTCAGCCAGCTCCGCGCTCTTCGTACCGATCCCCTCCGCTTTCTGATCCACTGCCGCGCCGCCCATGGCGATGTCGTCTGGCTGCGCCTGCGGGTGATCGACGCCTATCTGCTCTCCCACCCCGATCACATCCATCACGTGCTGCAGACGACCCAGTCGATCTACGACAAGAATCTGGCACCGCTGGAGCGCCTCCGCCCGATCCTCGGCCACGGCATGGTCACGGCCGATGGCACCACCTGGAAACAGCAGCGCGAGGTCGCGCAGCCGGCGTTTCGCGGCCGCGAGATCCAGTCCTTCGGCCCAATCATCACCGAAGTGATCGCCGATACCATCCCGAGGTGGCGGCAGGCGGCAGTCGAGGGGGCTCCGCTCGACATGCATCGCGAAATGCTGCGGATGGCGCTCTGCATCGTGGGCAAGGCCATGTTCGGCGTGGATCTCCGGGATCACGCCGAAGCGAGCGGCGACCTCCTGGAGGTGACCATGACATCGGGGGTCAAGCGTGTCAGAGCGCTGATCGCAGCGCCGATGTTTCTGCCGACGCCGAACAACCGGAGGATCAAAAGCTCGCGCCGGGCCCTGGAGACGATGATCGACCGCATCGTCGAGGAGCGGCGGGCCGGACAGCATGACGAGCCCTGTCTCCTGGATCGTCTGCTGGAAGCCCACGGAGCCCTGGAGAAAGCCGGGCGCTCCGCGCAGTTCTATGACGAGGCGATCACCATCCTGCTCGCCGGCCACGAGACCACCGCGAACGCCCTCGCCTTCAGCCTGCACCTGCTCGGCCGGCATCCGTCGGTGGTCGAGACATTGCGCGCCGAGACGCGGCGGGTGCTTGGCAGGCGCCCGGCGGAGATCGGCGATCTGCCGGCGCTCACCTATACGCGCATGGTGATCGACGAGGCGATGCGCCTCTATCCGCCTGCCTGGATCATCGACCGCAATACCGCCAAGGACGACGAGATCGACGGCTATCCGATCAAGCAGGGCAGCCTGATCATGGTCTCGCCCTGGGTGATCCATCGCCATCCCGCATTCTGGCCGGACAGCGAGCGCTTCGATCCCGAGCGCTTCGCCAAGGACCGACACCAGGACCGACCGCGCCACGCCTACCTTCCCTTCGGCCTCGGGCCGCGCGTCTGCATCGGCGCCAGCCTCGCCCTGACCGAGGCGGTGATGGTCCTGGCGAGCCTGATCGACCTGTTCGATGTCGAGCCGGTATCGGGACACATGCTGAGGCTCGATCCGAACGTCACCCTTCGCCCGAAAAACGGCCTGCCGATGACGGTACGGTCAACGCTTTCTTAACCCTTTTCCGCCATGCTCGTTAGGTGGTCCATGAGACCCTGGGAATCCGCCCGCCCGCCGAGAGGAGAGGGTGGGGCTCGGACTCCCAGGATCGCATGGACCAGGGAAGACAATAGCAGGCGGTGGTTAAGACTTGGTTGAGGCCATGGTCACACGGCGTGGCCGAGTGACCTGAGATCAAGGGCAGGCGAAAGCAAGTCGCTTACCAGCTGGGCTCTCGCGGAACCATGGGCGCGGTCTGGGAATCCGAAAGTGCTGGCGACATCTCGACAGAAGACGAGGCCCAGGTCCAAGCCGGCGTGGATCACGTCCCAGGCTTGGAGGCGCTGGGCGGCGTCTCGGCGTTTGAAAGCGCTGCGGAAATCTCGGACGAAGACGAGGTTCACGTCAACGCCGACGCGCCGCGTCACGCCCCGAGCCAGACGTCGAGGAAGAGCATGACGACGAGGCCGATGGTGAGGCCGGTGGTGGCCTCGTTGGCAAAGCCGCGGCGGTGGGTTTCGGGGATAATTTCGTGGCTGATGACGTAGAGCATGGCGCCGGCGGCGAAGGCGAGGCCCCAGGGCAGGAGCGATTCCGCCAGGGCCACGGCGGCGGCGCCGACCAGGCCGCCGATCGGCTCGACCAAGCCGGTCAGGGTGGCGATCAGGAAGGCGTGCAGGCGGCCGTAGCGCTCGCCGACCAGCGCGACCGCGACGGCGAGGCCTTCGGGCGCGTTCTGCAGGCCGATGCCGATGGCGAGCGGGATGCCGTTGGCGACGTCGCCGCCGCCGAAGCCGACGCCGACCGCGAGGCCTTCCGGGAAATTGTGGATGGTGATGGCGATCACGAACAGCCAGATGCGCCGGAGCGAAGTCACGTCGGGCCCTTCCCGGCCCTTGATGAAATGCTCATGCGGCATGTAGCGATTGATCATCGCCACGGCGATCACGCCGATCAGGATGCCGGCGCAGGCGATCGCCGCCGGCAGAGCGCCGTCGCCAAAGCGCTCGGTGGAGATGTCGATGGAGGGGATGATCAGCGAAAAGAAGGAGGCGGCGAGCATCACGCCCGCCGCGAAGCCGAGCAGCGCATCGCGCATGCGCTCGCTCGGCGCCCCGCCGAACAGCACCGGCAGGGCGCCGACCGTGGTCATCATCCCCGCTGCCAGGCTGCCGAGAAAGCCCAGGAGAATGGGGCTCACGACCTGACCTCGGTCACGAACACCGGCCCCAAGTCAACGCCGTGGCGCGCCGCCACCTACGCCGACCCGCGTCGGGTCATTCGCCGGACTGGCCGACGAGGGCGCGCAGGCGAAGGGCGTTGAGCTTGATGAAGCCCTGGGCGTCGCGCTGGTCGTAGATGTCGTCCTCCTCGAAGGTGGCGAGCGCCTCGCTGTAGAGAGAACCCGGCGCCTTGCGGCCGACCACCATGACGTTGCCCTTGTAGAGCTTGAGGCGGACATGGCCGCTGACCTTCTGCTGGCTCTGGTCGATCGCGGCCTGCAGCATCCTGCGCTCGGGGCTGAACCAGAAGCCGTTGTAGATCAGCTCGGCATAGCGCGGCATGAGCTCGTCCTTCAGATGCGCGGCGCCGCGATCCAGCGTGATCGACTCGATCGCGCGGTGGGCGGCGAGCAGGACCGTGCCGCCGGGCGTCTCGTAGACGCCGCGCGACTTCATGCCGACGAAGCGGTTCTCGACGAGATCGATGCGGCCGATGCCGTTGGCGCCGGCGATCTGGTTGAGCCTGGTCAGAAGATCGGCGGGGGAGAGCTGCTCGCCGTTGATCTCGACCGGGTCGCCGCGCCGAAAGCCGATCTCGATGGTGGTGGGCTGATCCGGCGCCTCCTCGGGCGAGGTGGTCCAGAGGAACATCTCGGGATCGGGCTCGACCCAGGGATCCTCCAGCGCCTGGCCCTCATAGGAGATGTGCAGGAGGTTGGCGTCCATCGAATAGGGCGGCTCGCCGCGCTTGCCGCGCGGGATCGGGATCTGCCGGCTCTCGGCGTAGTCGATCAGCTTTTTCCGGCTGTTCAGGTCCCATTCGCGCCAGGGCGCGATCACCTTGATCTTCGGGTCCAGGGCGTAGGCGCCGAGCTCGAAGCGCACTTGGTCGTTGCCCTTGCCGGTCGCTCCATGCGCGATAGCATCCGCGCCGGTCTCGTGGGCGATCTCGACCAGGCGCTTGGCGATCAGCGGGCGCGCGATCGAGGTGCCGAGCAGGTAGGTGCCCTCGTAGACGGCGTTTGCGCGGAACATGGGAAAGACGTAGTTGGCGACGAAGTCTTCGCGGAGATCCTCGATATAGATCTCGGAGGCCCCCATCATCTCGGCCTTGGAGCGGGCAGGCTCCAGCTCCTCGCCCTGGCCGACATCGGCGGTGAAGGTCACCACCTCGCATTTGTAGACGTCCTGCAGCCAGCGCAGGATCACGGATGTGTCGAGCCCGCCCGAATAGGCCAGCACAACTTTCTTGATGCCGTCTTGCATCGCCTGATCTCACAAAAACAACAGAGAACGCCCGAAGGCGGCGCTTCAGGCTTGGATTACCGCGGCTTAAGCGACCTCGCCCCCCCTGTCAACCGCGGAGCCCGCGGGGGCTTGACTGGACGGTGACCGTTGAGGGCCGTCCGTGCCCTGCCGACAGGCTTTGCGGAACCGGGAGGCCGCGCCGACCCGACTAGGCGCTGGTGTCGAGGGTCCGGCCGCGCGGGTCGTCGGGGCCGGCAGGGTCGTTCGCCGGCGGCGTCACCTGGGCGGGCTTCTTGGCGACGCCGACCAGGGCCGGACGCAGCAGGCGATCGGCGATCACATAGCCCGCCTGCATCACCTGGATGATCGAGCCCGGCGCGTGATCGGGGGTTTCGGCCTCGAACATCGCCTGATGCAGGTTGTGATCGAAGCGATCGCCGATCGCGGGCTCGACCCTGGTGATCTTCTGGCGTTCGAAGCAGGCGGCGAGCGACCTCTGGGTGAGCTCGATGCCCTCGACCAGGGGCTTGACCTGCTCGCTGCCGCGCGCCTCGTCGGGCACGCTGGCAAGCGCCCGGCTGAGATTGTCGGCGACTTCGAGAAGCTCGCGCGCGAAGCCGGTCACGGCGTATTTGCGCGCTTCCTCGGTGTCGCGCTGGGCGCGGCGGCGGGTGTTCTCGACATCGGCCATGGCGCGCAGCATGCGATCCTTGGTCTCGGCGAGCTCGGCCTCGACCTCCGTCAGCCGATCCCCCTCCGGCGCGTCCGCGCCGTTGTCCGCGGCCTGCTCGGGCGCGGCCTCGTCCTGGGGGTCGATGTCGTCTTCCTGCTTGCGCTGGTGGTTCTGGGTCATGGTTCTTCAACTCATTTGTCAGGACTGCCCAGGAGACGCGAAACCACCCGGGCGGTGTAGTCGACCATGGGAATGATGCGGGCGTAGTTCATGCGGGTCGGTCCGATCACGCCGACCGCGCCGACCACCTTCCCGCCGCTGGGGTCGTCGGGGTTGCCTGTACCATACGGCGCTACGATCAGGGAGCAACCACTCATGCCGAACAACTTGTTCTCGGCGCCGATGAAAATCTGCAGGCCGTCGGCGCCGCGCACCAGATCGATCAGCTTCAGGAGGGTGCGCTTGGTCTCCAGCAGCTGGAACAGCGAGCGGATGCGCTCCAGATCGGAGAGGTTGGTGACGTCGTCGAGAAGGTTCGCCTGACCGCGCACGATCAGCACGCCCTCGTCGCGCTCGACATCGCCGGCCCAGGTGGCGAGCCCGGCCTGCACCACGCGCTTGGTGAGATCGTCGAGCTCGCCGCGCTGCGCCATGATCTCCTTCTCGATAGTCTCCGCCGCCTCGATCAGCGAGCGACCGGCGAGGCGCGCGGTCAGATAGTTGCCGGCCTCGATCAGCGCCGAGACGTCGACACCGACCGGCAGATCGATCACGCGGTTCTCGACCATGCCGTTGTCGGTCACCACGATCACCAGGGCGCGGCCGGGGCCGAGCGGCACGAATTCCACCTGCTTGAACGGCCGTTCGCTCTTCGGCGCCATCACCAGACCGGCATAGCGGGACAGGCCGGAGAGCGTCTTGCTGGCATCGCCCAGCACCTCCTCGACGCTGCGCCCGACGCCGGCGCACTGGCTGTCGATGCTGGAGCGGTCGTCCGCGGACATGCGGCCCGTCTCCAGCAGGCCGTCGACATAGAAGCGCAGGCCCTGGTCGGTCGGGATGCGTCCTGCCGAGGTGTGCGGGGCGTAGAGAAAGCCGAGATCCTCGAGATCGGCCATGACGTTGCGAATCGAGGCCGGCGACAGGGTCTGCTCGAGCAGGCGCGCGATGGTGCGCGAGCCGACGGGCTCGCCGGTTGCGACATAGGCGTCGACGATCTGACGGAAGATCGCTTTGGAACGGTCGCTAAGCTCGGTGATCATGACGCGATCGAACGCTGCCTGGTTCAGCGGGTGTTCCTGGCCCTGCCCGCTTGCTGCGGCTTATGTAAGAAGCGGCTTTTCACGCGTCAACCGGGTGCCGCCCGCACCGGGTCTGGTGCGGAAGAACCAACAAAAACGGCAGCCCCCCGGAGGAACTGCCGTCCTTGTGCATGTTCAGAGGCAGGGGACCTTGTCAGGCCCTCGACCGCCAGGCGTGTCAGCCGATCTTGGCGAACGCCTTCATGTCCTCGATGTTGGCCATGAAGCACTTGGTCAGCACGGACGTGGCTTCGCTCTGGGCCTTCATCGCGATCTCGGTCATTTCCTTGGCATTGGCCACCGCGCTTTCGTAGGCGGTCTTGACCTTGGTGAGCTGGTCGGCGGGAACGAACTCGCCGGGCTTCAGGGTCATCGCGCCCTGGCTCGCGGCCATCCACTGGTCGACGGAGCTCTGCATGATCTCGCTCTGGCGCTGGGCCAGAACCTTGGCGCCGTCGACGACGATCTGGCTGGCATTGGCGAACGCATCGATATTGCGCTGCTGCGCGGCCAGAACCTTGTCAGCATCGACGGTCTGGAAAGGAATGGTCTTGGCAGTCGTCTTGGCACTCATCGGTCGCCCTCCTCGTCTATGTTGCACTGCACAATGAGGGATATAGCAACTTGCCCGATCAGCTTCAAGGATTTTTTTGTGCAGTGCAGCAAAAAAATGCCCTCCGAGCCCTGCTCGACGGCTAGTTATCGACAACTCTTTGATTTTTTTAATAAAAATAAAACTTGCCAAATTATCCGCGTTGTCGATGATAAAACTATGGATTTCTTTGCCATCCTTGACCATTCCTCTTAAACGTCATGATCACAAGTCGGCTCGATCAGGAGGAAGCCTTGCATCCGGACGACAAGACCGAGGCCGACATGGCCGTCCTTGTCAAGCTGTTTGCGCGGGTTCCCATCGCACTCGTCATCAACGGCCTGTGTGCGCTCGGCACCGCCGCGGCGCTTTGGCCGGAGGCGTCGAGCGGCCCGCTGTCGGCCTGGCTCGGGCTGATGGCCGTCGTGCTCTGGTGCCGGCTCGGGAGCTGGCGGCGCTTTCAGCGGCGCGGCCGCCAAAGCCGCAAGCCCAGGACCTGGCAGCGCTATTTCATGGCCGGATCGGGGGCGACGGGGCTGGTCTGGGGTCTGACCGCCTTCGTCTTCTATGGTGCCGAGTCCGAGATCGCGCGCACGTTCCTGCCCTTCATCGTCTCCGGCATGGTCGGCGGCTCGCTCCTGGTGCTGACCGGCAGCCTGCAGGCATTCGGCGCCTTTCTCGCGAGCGCGCTCGCGCCTTATTTTGCGCGGTTTCTGCTGCTCGGAGACGAGACCCATGTGGTCATGGCCTGCATGCTCGTGGTCTATCTGGGCGGGCTGCTGCTGCTGGCCCGGCCGATGTGCCAGTCCCTGGTTTCCTCGGTGCATCTGGCGGCGATCAACGACCGGCTGATCTCGCAGCTCAAGGAGAAGTCGTCGCAGCTCCAGGCGACCTTCGATCACGTGCATCAAGGTGTGGCGGTGTTCGACCATCTGGGACGGCTGATCACCTGGAACCCGCGGCATCGGGAACTGCACGGCTATCCCATCCACCTGTACCGACCCGGCACCCATCTTCGCCAGTTTCTCGATCAGGACCTGGCGCGCAGCGAGGGCTCGTCGGAGAACGAGCTCGATCCGAAGGCGCTCGCCGAGCCGCTGGCGCCGGCGCGGTTCCAGCAGAGCGGGGCCGAGGGCCGGACCCTGGCCGTGGAACGCAGCTCCATGCCCGGCGGCGGGTTCGTCAGCACGTCGACCGACATCACCGATCACAAGCGGGTGGAGGCGCGCATGCTCCATCTGGCGCAGCACGATCCGCTGACCGATCTGCCGAACCGGCTTCTGTTCCAGGACCGCCTGCAGCAGGCGATGGCGCGCTCGACGCGCACGGGCAGCCCGATCGGCGTGATCATCATGGATCTGGACGGGTTCAAGGCGATCAACGATTCCGACGGTCACCGGGTCGGCGACGAGGCCTTGAAGGCGCTCGCCAGGCGGCTGCGATCGAGCCTGCGCGACACGGACACGCTCGCACGCATCGGCGGGGACGAGTTCGCCTTCGTCCTCCCCGATCTGACCACGCCCGCGGCCGCCGCGCGCATCGCCGAGAAGATCCTCAGCCATATCGAGACGCCGCTTCGGGTGGAGGAGGAGTTCATCGTTCTGCGCGCGAGCCTGGGCATCGCCATGTTCCCGACCGACGCCGACAATGCCGAGGGGCTGATGCGCTATGCCGACCTCGCGATGTACCGGGCCAAACGCACCGGCGGCGGCAGCGTCACCTTCGCCGAGAATCTGAAGCGCCGGCAGCCTCCCGGCCGTCAGACCGAGGAGCCCCCTAAAAGAAAGGCCGTCACCGGCTAGAGCGCATTCGGATGATTCACGATCCGCAGCACCAGGCTATTGGTTTTGCGTCAAACTCCCAAACACCGCTGATCGCTCTGCTTGGATCGATGCACCAGGTGTTCGCCCCCGGGGCATGGTGACAAGTCCGACGATACGGCATTCGTAGCAACGGATTGTTAACCCTTTAACCCTACATTGCCTTTGCTGGTCCATGCGATCCTGGGAGTCCGTCCGCCCGCAGGAAAGAGGGTGGGGCGAGGCTCGGACTTCCGGGATCACATGGACCAGATTCAGGAGCATGGAACGGGAGCGTCAAGATTGCGTTAGCGCCGGAAAGAAACCTGTCAGCGCCGGACAAGACATGAGGAGGCTCTCTGTCACGACACGCTCCGGATGCTCCCCGACATTCGCATCCTCCCCCACCGATACACTTACTCACCCCCAACACCCCCGCCGGAAAACCAGGCCGCATACCGCCACCACAAGGCCATGGCGGTCCAAGTCCATGAGGTGGCCACGCCACCACCGCTAGGCGGGCTGGGGGTGGCGGCGGCGCAGCCAGAGGATGGCGCTGAGCACCAGGAGGATCGGCGCGACCATGCTGATATTGACCGCCTGCCAGCCGATCAAATGGTGCAGCAGGCCCGAGGAGAGGGAGGACAGGGCGGCGGTTGCGAAGATGATAAGATCGTTGATCGCCTGAACCTTGGCCTTCTCGGCGGGGTGGTAGGTGGTGGTGAGCAGCGTGGTGCCGCCGACGAACATGAAGTTCCAGCCGACGCCGAGGAGCACCAGGGCCGCCCAGAACTGCGCGATCTCGATGCCGCTGATCGCGACGCCGAGACAGGCGAGAATCAGGCCGGCGCCGGCCGCCATGACGTTGAGCACGCCGAAGCGGCTGATGAGGTGGCCCGTGAAGAAGCTGGGTGCGAACATGCCGAGCACATGCCACTGGATGACGAAGGCGGTCTGGTCGAAGCCGAGGCCGCAAAAGGCCATGGCGAGCGGTGTCGCGGTCATCACCAGCACCATGGCGCCCTGGGCGATCGCGGCGGCGCCGAGCGCCACCAGAAAGGCGGGCTGGCGCATGATCTCCGAAAGCGCACGGCCCTCCGCCTGGCGCTCCGCCGCGGCCGGCATGGGGATGCGCAGGATGGAGAGGACGAGCAGCGTCAGCAGGGCGAGGCCGGCGATCGCGACATAGCAACCCGCGAACAGGGCGGGGCCGAAGAGGTCGTCGGTCGCCTTGGCCAGTTCCGGCCCCGCGATCGCCGCGACCATGCCGCCCGCGAGCACGTAGGAGATCGCGCGCGGGCGAAAGTCCGGGCTGGCCACCTCGGCCGCAGCGAAGCGGTAATACATGCCGAAGGCGATGAAGACGCCATAGGCGGCGTTGGCGATGCAGAACAGCCAGAACATGCCGGCGAGAATGGCGCCGCAGCCGAGCAGGCCGGCGGTGAAGGCGAAGCCTGCGCCGATCGCGAAGCCTGCCCGCCTGCCGATGCGCTTCATCAGGAAGGAGGCCGGCAGCGTGGTCGCCATGACCGCCACGAACTGCAGGAACAGCGGCAAGGTGGCGAATCCGTCCGGCGCCAGGGTCTGGCCGACCAGGGCCGAGGTGGTGATCACCACCGCATTGCCGGTCGCCAGGAGCGCCTGGCAGAGTGCTAGAAGATAGACGTCCCGTCTGGCAAAGTGCGATCGCATCTTTTCTCGATAGACCGCCAATCGGGCGCTGCCTAGTCATATCGTCGCCCGAACCGGTCGCGAGACCGAAACGCAGGCTTGACCTTTCCTCGGCGAATGCCTAGAAATCGGCGGGTGCCGTCGATCGCAGGCGGCGGCAGAGGAATTCTTTTGCCTTCCGAGGATCTCGACCATGGCACGACGTTGTGCCCTTACCGGCAAGGGCGTTCTGACCGGCAACAATGTCAGTCACGCCAACAACAAGACCCGACGACGCTATCTGCCGAATTTGCAGCAGCAGCGCTTCTACAGCGAGACGCTCGGCGTCGCGGTGCGCCTTCGGGTGTCGACCCGCGCCCTGCGCACGGTCGAGAAGCGCGGCGGCCTGGACGGCTATCTGCTGAAGGCGCGCAATGCCGATCTCACGGCAGAGCTCCGTCGCCTGAAGCAGCGCCTGATGCTCGCGCGCGCCGCCCAGGAGAGCCAGGCAGCCGCCTGAGGCCTTATCCGCCCGACCTGGGATGAGGCAACGCAGTCGCTTGAGGCGGCTGCGTTTTCGCTGGTTCAAGCCTTCGCTGGCTATGAGGTTTCCGCGGGCAGCGAGAGCTGCAGCAGCAGCGTGTTCTGCAGGAAGCTGAAATTGTCGTCGGCGATCAGGTAGAGCAGCACCCGGCCGTCCGGCGCCCGCCGGGCCGCGATCCCTTCGAAATTTTCGCCGAACTGGCCCCAGCGAAAGGCGGCGAGCTCGTCGGGCTCGATGCGCGCCTTCGATGCGACTGCCGCCGCCGGAAAGGCGACGATCCGGCTGCGGAAGCCGCCGAGCAGGGAGAAGGCGCGCTCGACCACATAGATCCTGTCGTCCAGGCGATCGGCGCCGGTCGGCGCGAAGCCGGGGCCCTGGATGTAGATGAGATCAGGCGTGTTGGCACCGTCGATCTCCCAAGCCATCAGCCCCTCGCCGCCCCAGGCACCGACGCGCTCGCCAATGGCGAAAAAGCGCCCGCCCGGCAGGCTCGACAAGGCCTCGATGCCGGAATTGCTGGGCTCGCCCAGGCCGTAGGGAAGGGTGACGCTGGTGGGGGTCGCGTCGAGATCGGCGAGCGGCCAGCGCCGGAGGCGATGCACACCTTCATAGCCGACCACCAGACCGCCCGCGTCGTCGCCGGTGAGCGATTCGGAATCGAGCCACGCCGAGCCCTCGCCGTCCTCCGGGCGCCGCGGCAGATCGGCCATGGTCCAGTCGCCGACGCCGATCAGCCGGCCGTCGGCGTCATGGGAGGGCGTCGCCTCCCAGCGCTGGCCGATATCGCTGACGGCGATCAGGCGGCCGCCATCCGGCGCGATCCAGAGGCCGGAAAGGCCGCCGAAGGCGGGATGATCGGATGTCAGCCGGAAAGCCGCCTCGACGGTCAGGTGATCGCCGAAGGCTTCGAGCACGGACGTCGGGGTGGCGCCGTAGGGCGCGGCCTCGACCTCGACCGATCGGGGACCCGTGCGGTGCGTGCCGTCATCCGACGCGGTGGTCTCGATGCAGCCGATGACGGCCAGCAGTGCCAGCATCAACGGCAGCAAAAAGCCCGCGGGGCGAACCCCGCGGGCCTCGTTTGCAGCGCCTGTCGTCAGCAGACTACTCTTGGCTGCCGCCGAAGAACTGCAGCAGGAACATGAACATGTTGATGAAGTCGAGATACAGGCTGAGCGCGCCCATGATCGCCTTGCGGCCCATCACGTCGGAGTTGTCCAGCTCGTAGTACATCTCCTTGATGCGCTGCGTGTCGTAGGCGGTCAGGCCGGCAAAGACCAGAAGACCGATCACGCTCACCGCGAACTGCAGGGCGGAGCTCGCCAGGAAGATGTTGACGATCGAGGCGATGATGATGCCGACCAGGCCCATGAACAGGAACGAGCCCCAGGCCGACAGGTCGCGCTTGGTGGTGTAGCCGTAGAGGCTGAGCGAGCCGAAGGCGGCCGCGGTGATGAAGAACACGCGGGCGACGCTGCTGCCGGTGAATGCGATGAACACCGTCGAGAGCGAGAGGCCCATCACCGCCGCAAACGCCCAGAAGGTGAGCTGCGCGGCGCTGAGGCTCATTTTCTGGATGCGCACGCTCAGGAACATGACGAAGCCGAGCGGGGCCAGCATCACCACCCATTTCAGCGGCGACATCAGGATCGGCCCATACAGGGCGGGCGTAGTGCCGACGACATAGGCGACGACACCGGTGAGCACCAGCGCGAGGCCCATATAGTTGTAGACCGACAGCATGTAGCTGCGCAGGCCTTCGTCGACACGCTCGACGGCTATCCGGCCGTGAGCAACGCGAGGTTCGGCTGCCATGACTTTACCTCTTCCTCCTGGGTTAAACCGTGCGATCCGATCCCCTCTTCCGATCAGATCTTTCTGATCGAGCATATGGGAATTCGACCACCAACTTCAACCGGCCGGGCTCACCATCTGCCCTCGCCGACATCGTCGAGATCGTCGACTGCATCCTGCTCGTCCTCGCCCTCGTCGCCATCGTCGTCGGCCATATCCGTGGCGTCGCCGTCCCGCACCAGACGGGCGGCGCCCGCCCTGAACGGTGTCGGGCCGGTTTTCACCTCGAACACCACCGCATGATTCGGCTCGATGTCGTCGAAGTTGAGTCCAGGTTCCAGCGCATTCGCATGGAAGAAGTAGTCTTCATGATCTTCGGCCGCGATGAAACCATAGCCGCGATCGCTGATGATGTTCTTCACCCGTCCGCGCAGGACCTGCCCGGTCGGCTCGTCATCCGGCCGATCGTCAAGCCTTGGCGTGCGCGTGCGTTCCCGCCACCGATCGATCTTGGTCAGGAGATCATCCAACCAAATCATTTCAAAATCGCGAACGCGCGACGGATCGGCCGGATCGGCCAGCTCGGCGGCGCAGGCGGAATCGATGCTCGCCAGGACCACGCGCTTGCCGTGGCGGCGCACCTCCTGCAGCAGCGGCTCGAAGTCGCGATCACCCAGCACCATGATCGCGAGGTCCATGGTCCCCGGCATCATGGCATAGCGCATCAAGGTGACGGCCAGCGCCACATCGACGCATTTCTCACGCGGGGCGAAACTGTCGTCCGGATCGCGGTCCTGGCGCCTGAGGCGCCGGCCGCAATAATCGATCGGAAAGGTTTCCACCTCGTAATTGTGATCCTCGCGCAAGCGCGCGAAGAACGCCCGCCGGCGTTCGACCGAATTTTCGTCGACGGGATCATAATTTTCGGCATAGCTGCCGAAATAGTGACTGCGGATAATGTCGATCCGCAGCCCTGTCTGACGCCCGATCTCTTCAGCGAGAACCCCCGGAAGACGCCCAAAATCGACCTGAAAGTCGGCTTTTCCAGCCGCTTTGCCCAGCTCTGCCATATTGGCATAGAGCCAGCCGCCGTCGATGAACAACATCGCCTTGATCATAAACTCAGTGCCTCAGCCCCGCCTTTCACGTCAAATACCCATTGCCTCCGGACGAGGCCACCCTACCCTAAAAGCCATAGAGCTAGACGCCGAACACTTGCAATTCATCGCAACCGACTTGAAAATCCGAACAAGTCGACATTACGACCACGATAGCGATGCGCAACATTATACTCGTTTATCTCAGCAGATATAGCCTGTTTTTTAGCTCTTATTTTAAACTTCCCCCGTGACGGATTTCACCAAAATAACCGAAATTAGCGCTGTAATTGACCACGGGATATACTCAATCAATTGATCAGCCACTGTTCCAGCTCGGAAAGCACCGGAAAGGTCTCGAGCAGAGAATAGGCGATCACCTCGAGCTGACCGGTCACCATGAGAAGCCCCATGACCACCAGCAGTGCGCCCGCACCTTGCTGCAACCGTCGTCCCACGCGGCCGAGCGAGCGCATGCCTTTGAGCAGACTGCCGGTGAACAGCGCCGCCAGCAGAAAAGGCAGGCCGAGGCCGAACGAATACACCGTGAGCAGAACCACACCCTTGGAGACATCAGCGGTGCTGGCGCTCAGCGCCAGGATGGCGCCCAGCACCGGTCCGATGCACGGAGTCCAGCCAAAGGCGAAGGCGATGCCGAGCAGAAAGGCGCTGAGCGTGCGTCCGCCGGCGATGTCGAGATGGAACCGCGCCTCGCTGTTCATCAGACTGAAGGGCGTGAATCCCAGCATATGCAGGCCGAACAGGGTGACGATGACGCCGGCGACGATGCCGAGCTCGTATTTGTAGGTGAGCAGCAGACCGCCGAGATAGGTGGCGCCGGCGCCGAGCGCGACGAACACGATGCTGAAGCCGATCACGAAGGTGATCGCGAGCATCAGCGCCTGCAGACGCGGCGCCTGGCCGTCGCGCAGATCCTCGAGCGAGCGTCCGGCGACAAACGAAATGTAGCCCGGCACCAGCGGCAGAACGCAGGGCGACAGAAAGGAGATGACGCCGGCGGCAAAGGCCGTGGCGATGCCAATCAGGGACAAATCGACCATGGCGCTATCCTACCGGCGCCCTCTCGCCCCTGCCAGCGCAAAGCCGATGCTGACCGGCTTGTGATCGCTCATGAGCGACATCATGCCACCGTCATCCCCGCCGCGGCCGGCTGTGGGCGATGGCACGGCTCAGCAGGATCACCGGCAGCAGGCCGACGGCGACGATCGCGAGGGCCGCCGTCGAGGCTTCGGCGAGACGCTCGTCCGAGGCGAACTGGTAGACGCGCACCGCCAGAGTCTCGAAATTGAACGGGCGCATGATCAGCGTCGCCGGCAGCTCCTTCAGCACCTCGACGAAGACGATCACCACGGCCGTCAGGAGCGCACCGCGCAGCAGCGGCAGATGAATCCTCAGCAGCGTGCCGCCCGGCGGATGGCCGAGCGTGCGCGCGGCATCGTCCAGATGGCGGTTGATCTTGCCGAAGCCGGCCTCGATGCCGTTGAGGGCGACCGCGAGAAACCGCACGACATAGGCGAACAGCAGGCCGAAGATGGTGCCGGAAAGCAAGAGGCCGGTGCTGATTCCGAGATGGGCCTGGAGCCAGCCGTTCACCGTGTTGTCCAGCCGCGCGAACGGGATGAGGACGCCGACCGCGAGCACCGTGCCCGGAATCGCATAGCCCATGCCGGCGATGCGCGACGCGGTCTTCATCAGCGCCGTCGGCCGGAGGCGGACGCCGAACACCACCAGGACCGCGAAGGCCGCCGTGAGGGCGGCGGCGAGGGCGGCGAGCGTCAGGCTGTTCCAGGCCAGCGGCAGAAACTTTCCGGCCATGAGCACGTCGCCCTGACGCCAGGTCATGCGCATCAAAGCGAGCGTGGGCAGGAGAAAACCGAGGAGGATCGGGGTGAAGCAGGCGGCCGCCGCCAGCATCCCGCGCCGCCTCGACAGCGCGTAGCAGGTGAGCGGCCGCATCGCCGTGGTGTGATCGTAGCGCGCGCGCGAACGGCTGGAGCGTTCGATCCAGAGCATGGTGAACACGAACAGCATCAGGACGGCGGCGAGCTGGGCCGCGGCGACCGGCTCGCCGAGCGCGAACCAGGTGCGGTAGATGCCGGTGGTGAAGGTGCTGATGCCGAAATGCTGCACCGTGCCGAAATCCGCCATGGTCTCCATGAGCGCCAGCGCCACGCCGCCGGCGATCGCCGGGCGCGCCATCGGCACCGCGACCTCGAGGAAATGCCGCCAGGGATTGCGCCCGAGCGTGCGGCTGACATCGAGGAGACAGCTGGACTGGCTGAGAAAGGCGGCGCGCGCGAACAGGTAGACGTAAGGGTAGAGCACGAGCGTCATCACCAGAATCGCGCCGCCGAGCGTGCGGATGTCGGGGAACCAGTAATCCTGGCGGGTCCAGCCCATGGCCTCGCGCAGCGCCGTCTGCACGGGACCGGCATATTGCAGGAGATCGGTATAGGTGTAGCCGATGATGTAGGTGGGCACGGCGAAGGGCAGCAGCAGCGCCCACTCGAACAGATGGTGGCCGGGAAAGCGGCACATGGTCACGAGCCAGGCGGTGCCGACGCCGATCAGCGTCACGCCGATCGCGACCCCCGCCGCAAGCGCCAGGGTATTGCCGACATAGCCGAGAAGCACGGTGGAGGCGAGATGGCGCCAGATGTCGCCATGGGCCGCCAGCAGCGAGCCGAACACCACCAGCACCGGCAGGGAGACGGCGAACGCCAGGCCGAGCGCCAGCAGGCTCCAGCGGTCGGGCAGGAACCAGAGGCCGAAACGGCGTTTCGGCAACAGCTCGAGATCGTCAAGGGTGGCGCGCATCGAACTCGCTTATCGGCCGGGGACGGACGTCCACGGCGATGATCCCCAAACTTTTGACTAAGTTATTGTAACAGCGTCATAAAAAAGATCAAACGCAGCATTTTGCTGACGATTGAAGTGTCTAGCAGGCAGTTGAGAATTGTTTTAGTTCCACGAACGCCGATCAGGCCAGCCAGGCGACCACGCGCGCCGGCGCGCCGTCCGCGGCGGGCAGCTTCAGCGGCAGGCAGCAAAAGGCGACATGGTCGGCGGTCAAAGCGCGGGTGTTGGTGAGATATTCGATCAGCACCACGTCATTGCGCAGCAGCACGTCATGGCTGACATGCTCCTCGATCGGCCGGACCTCGCCCGACAGCAGCAGCCGGATGCAGTAATCCTGCGGAAAATCGAACGCCACCGCCTTGGGCGAGCGCGCCAGCAGCCATTCCGCCGCGGAGCGCTCGAGAAAGGGCGAGTCCAGCCAGAATTCCGGCGCCTTTGCGGAACGCTGCTCACCCCAGCCGGTCTTGAAGATGATGATCTCGCCGTCTGCCGCATGCGCGCCCGCCGCCTCCAGCATCCCGGCGTCGATCGCGGTCATCGGCGCGATGCCCAGCAGGTCGATCACCGCTGCACGCCCGACGGTCTGCCCGAGCGCAATGTCGTCGGTGGTCTTGCCGTCCGGGAAATAATGCCGGGGGCTGTCCATATGGGTGAAGCCATGGACGGCGAAGCCCTGCCAGGTCACCTGGAACATGTCCCCTTTGGCGTGATCGGCGACCAGGCGGCGCTCCACCGGCCAGCGGAAATGGTCGGCGATCGGCATCGTCAGATCGATGGGGGTCAGATCGAGAGGGGTCAGATCCACCAGGGCCTGATCGGAAAAGGCCGGCATCCTTCATGTCTCCCTGGCTTCATGTCTCCCCGGCCGTTGCGCCCGGCGCCGCCGCGCCCAGGCGGTCAGCGCGGCGTTTCGATGAACTCGACGGACAGGCCGTCCTCGCTCTGCAGATAGACCACCTTCCGGCCTCGGTTCGGCCCCTGGTCGATGGTGACGATGTCGCCGACCGGCTCCAGGCCGTAGGCGCCGGCGGCCTCGGCCGCGGCCTTGGCATCGTCGACATCGAGCGCGATATGGCCGGCTCCATCCTGATAGACCCTGGGGAGCGGCCCGCCCCGATCGGCCGGCGCCTTGTAGCGTATCAGCTCGACCCAATGGCCGAGCCCGCGCAGATAGGCGATCTCGATGTCGACACCGGCAAGACCGGTCATGCTCTCGATCGCCCTGCCGTCGCGCGGGGCTCTGGACGTGAGCTCGAAGCCGAGAAGCTCGCGAAAGAAACCGATGGTGCGATCCAGATCGGAGACCACGAACGCAGTATGATTGAAGCCATAGACGGTAATAGTGCTCATGACGTCCTCCCGCGGCCATTCGGAACGATCCCGCTGACGCTGTCAAGCCGACAGAGCCGCGTCGGACGGCATGCCCCGAATCGCGGGGTGCGGCGGCGTTACAGCGTTAATCAAAAATGAACTTTCCTTTGATAGCCTTGCGGGAGCTCGGGCCCTGGAAGGTTGGACATCATGCGCTTCAATCCGTTTTCCCAACGCATCGGCAGGCGGCGTGCCGCCATGACCGGCAACGATCTGCCCGAGGAGGATTCCCCCGTCGACGCCATCGAGCCCTGGCAGGAGGAGACGGCGGCCGAGCTGGCCGATCCCCCGCACCCGGCGCCGGACGAGGCTGCATCGGCCGAGGACGCCAAGGGCTTCGGCTTCGCTTATCGCCAGGAGCAGGCACAGATCGAGGATGAGCGCGAGCCGGAAGCGGTGCCCCCCGGCCCGGCGGCCCCGAGCCCGCCGCCTGCGGTCGCGCGCGCGCCCGAAACGCCGGTGGCAAGGCCGCTGGAAGCGCCGGTGATGAGCACGCCGCATATCGAAAAGCTGCGGGCGCAGATCGGCGCCGATGCGGCCGGCGCGATCGAGCCCTGGGCCGCCGACGAGCCGGAGCCGCCCGCCTGGCCCGCCAGCTCGGCGCCGGCGGAGGACACGGGCACCTCGTTCCTGGAGGAGATGGGAGGCGGCGACAGCGCCTGGAGCGTTCGACCGCGCCGGCCTGACAAGCACCAGCAGGCGGAACCCGTCCCCGCAAAGCGCGGCAGCGCGATCACACCCGATCTGCCCGACCAGGCTTACCACCTGGAGCCGGAACCTCAGGAGGAGATGGACGACTTCGACCCGATCGAGGACGTGGCGGTCACCATCGGCCGCATCGTCTCGATCCGCGGCTCCATCGTCTGGGGGGCGCTGTTCGACGACATGGACGGGCAGGCCGCGCGGGCGGCGCGCATGGGCGCGCTGGTCTCGATGAAAGGGCCGGAATCGCGCGTCTTCGGCATCGTCAACCGCCTGGAGCGCGAGCAGCAGATGGGCAGCGCGCAGTCCGAGCGCACCATCTTCGAAGTCCAGGTCCTGGGCGAGATCGCCGACGACCGCACCGGCTTCCAGCGCGGCGTTTCCAGCTACCCGCCGCTCGACGCGCCGGTGACCACGATCACCATTCGCGACATCGCCACCATCTATGCGCGGCCGCGCTCCTCCAACGTCCATATCGGCCAGCTGCGGCACAATCCGAAAGTGCCGGCCTTCGTGCTCACCGACAGCCTGCTCGGCAAGCATTTCGCCGTGCTCGGCACCACGGGCACCGGCAAATCCTGCGCGACCACGGTGATCCTGCGCTCGATCCTGGACGAGCATCCCAAGGGCCATGTGGTCCTGATCGATCCCCACAACGAATACGGCCCCGCCTTCACCGACCGTGCCGAACTGCTCCATCCCGGCAATCTGCAGCTCCCCTACTGGCTCCTGAATTTCGAGGAGATCGCCCATGTCGTGCTGCACGGCGCCTCCAGGGACCAGCTCAACAGCCAGGGCGGGCTTTTGAAGAACGCGATCATCCAGGCGAAGACCCAGTTCGCCGGCGGCGATCCCGACGACAACCTGATTACCGTGGACACCCCGGTGCCCTACCGGCTTTCCGACCTGGTGGGCATTCTCAAGGAGGGCATGGGCACCTTCAACAAGGCCGAGGACGCGACGCTTTACCTCAATCTGATCAATCGCATCGAAAGCCTGCGCAGCGACAAGCGCTTCGCCTTCATGTTCTCGAGCATCGCCGTCAAGGACAACATGCAGCAGGTGCTCGCTCAGCTGCTGCGCATCCCGACCAGCGGCAAGCCGATCACCATCATCGACATTTCAGGCCTGCCCTCGGACGTGGTCGACGTGGTGGTCTCGGTGCTGTTTCGCCTGACCTTCGAGCTTGCGGTCTGGAGCGAGCGCGGCACGGCACCGCCGGTGCTTCTGGTATGCGAGGAGGCTCATCGCTACGTGCCCGAGCATGCCGATGTCGGCTTCGCGCCGACCAAGCGCGTGATCGCGCAGATCGCCAAGGAAGGGCGCAAATACGGGGTGACGCTCTGCCTGGTGAGTCAGCGCCCGTCCGAGCTCGCGGTCAGCTCGCTCGCCCAGTGCAACACCATCTTCGCGCTGCGCATGAGCAACGAGCACGATCAGGCCTTCGTCAGCCAGACGCTCTCGGAAAACGCCCGCTGGCTGGTGGACAGCCTGCCGTCCCTGAACACCCAGGAGGCGGTGGTGGTCGGCGACGGCGTCACCGTGCCGGTGCATATCCGCTTCAAGGACCTGCCGCCGAACCATCGCCCGGCAAGCCACGACCCGTCCTTCGCCAGGAGCTGGGGCCGGGAGGCCGACCCCGGCTTCCTTGCCAGTGCCATCGACCGCTGGCGCCGCCAGGCCCGCTAGTGGCATGGCCACCTCATGGACTCCCACCGGCGTCGATGAACGAGCCAGGACATCCGCGGGTATGCGTTCTAAGCGCGAGTAGCCGGGGCCGCTTCGCGGCAGACTGAGAAAATCGCCTCACGGCAGAGCAGGACGTCCGGGCGGCCGGTGCTTTTGCAGCCGATCTCGGCGGCGATCAGCCTTGCCTGGGCGCTGGCGAGGCGCGCGGCGTTCCAGCGGCGAAGCGCCGTCTTGACGTCGGTCTTTCGCCGGAAATGGACGGGAGGCCGCGCCTGGCCGATGGCGCGGTCGGGGCTGTCGCCGCGTTCGACCAGCAAGGCGAGGCGTCTCAAGAGCGTGACGTGGTTGAGCAGGGTGCGGATCAGGCGGACCGGGGCCTGACCTTCGCCGAGCAGGCGATTGAGGCAGCGATCGACCGCCCGGGCATCGCCGAGCGTCGTGGCATGGGCGAGATCGTCGAGGCCGACGGCGGCGCTGTCGCCGATCGTGCCGGCGACGTCGTCGAAGCCGACCCTGCGCGGGGTTTCGGCCGACGCGTCGACCAGGAGCGCCAGCTTGTCGAGCTCCATGCGGGTGACCGCGCGATCACCGCCCAGATGCTCGATCAGATAGGTTCGGGCATGATTGTCCGGACGCAGATGCCGCTCCGCGAGCAGCCGGTCGATCAGATTGCCGAGATCACGTCCCTCGTCCCGATAGCAAGGGAGCGCCGCCGCGTTCTGAGCCTGCTCGATCAGCTTTCTGAGCGACGAGGCGCGGCCGAGATCGCCGCTTTCGAGCACGATCAGCGCGTCGATCGCCTCCAGGGCCAGAAGGCTGGTGCAGGCGGCGCGCAGGGCATCGCCGGCCTGACGAACACGCACCACCCGCCGCCCGCCCATGAGGCAGAGCGCACGCGCCTCGTCGACCAAGAGCGCCGGATCCGATCGGATCTGGTCGGCGGCGAGGTCGCTGAGGCGGAAGGGGTCGTTCGGATCGTCCAGCACCGACTTGATCAAAAGGGCGGCGCGCTCGCGCACCAGGCCCTCGTCGGGGCCGTAGATCAGCACGACCGGAGTCTTGGAATCGGGCGCCTTGACGAAACGGTCGATCTGGCCTGCCTGGATCTTCACGCGCCGTCGGCCTCGCGCTGGAAGTGGAGGGCGAGGAGCGTGCGGATATCGCCGGCGATCTCCTTGGCCGCGCGGCGCTCGGCATCGTTCTTCGCGGTCAGGGTCGCGAAGGGTGCCCGCCGCACATTGTAGCTCGCGACCCGCTGGACGCTGGAACGATAGAGCAGCGCCTGATCCTCCCGCCGCCTGAGATCGAAGCCCACGGCGAGCGTCAGGTTGTAGCGGGTGATGGTGCTGTCCAGCTGAATGGCCAGGGCCTTGTTGGTCCTGCGCAGCCGAACGGCGAGATCATAGCGCGGAGCGGCGCCGCTCGATGTCGGGTCGAGATTGTCTTCGAGCGCGATGCGCAGCTGCTGGCCAAGGCGGCTGCTGAGCCCGCTGATATTGACGGCGGCGAGCTGACTGCGCACGCTCTCGCCGTCCGCCTGGGTGAGCAGAGGCCGGAAACCGCAGGCGCCGAGCGAGGCCGACGCGGCCAGCGCGAACCCAGTGAGGACGACAGCCCGCCGCTGCACCGCACCCAACCTCAGACCACGAGGTTGAGGATCTTGTCCGGGACGAAGATCACCCGGCGAAGTGGCTTGCCGCCGATCGCACGCTGCACGTTCTCGTCATCGAGCGCCGCCGCCTCGGCGGTTTCCTTCCCGACGCCCTTCGGCAGGTTGAGCGTGGCGCGCAGCTTGCCCATCACCTGCACGGCGATGGTGACCTCATCCTCCTGAAGCCAGGCCGGATCGGCTTCGGGCCATGCGGTCTTGGCGAGCAGCGTGTCGTGACCGAGCCGCTGCCAGAGCTCCTCGGCGAGATGCGGCACCATCGGCGCCATGAGCTTGACCAGTGCTTCGAGCGCTTCGCGCAGCACGACAGGGGCAGCCGGATCGTCGTGATCGAACGACTCCAGCCGATTGGAAAACTCGCGGATCAGGGCGACGGCCTTGTTGAAGTGGAAACGTTCGATCTCGTCGCTGACCGCATGAATGGTCTTGTGCGTCAAGCGCCGAAGTTCCGTCGCCTCGCTCGACAGCTCGTCTGGCTCCGTCAAGTCAACGCCGGCCGGCGTCCCGGCCTCGGCAAAGAGGCGCCAGAGGCGGTTGATGTAGCGCCAGGCACCGTCGATGCCCGCCTCGGTCCATTCGAGATCGCGCTCGGGCGGGCTGTCGGAGAGCATGAACAGCCGCGCCGCATCGGCGCCATAGGCATCGATGGTCGGGCCGGGATCGATGACGTTGAGCTTGGACTTGCTCATCTTTTCCGAGCGGCCGACCTCGACCCTGCGGCCGTCCGCGATCGCGCGCATCTCGCCATCCGGCCCTGGCTCGACCTCCGCCGGGTTCAGCCAGCGGCCGTCCGCGTCGCGAAAGGTCTTGTGGCAGACCATGCCCTGGGTGAAGAGGCCGGCGAACGGCTCCTCGATGTCGAGCTGGCCGCAGCGCTTGAGGGCACGGCAGAAGAAGCGCGAATAGAGCAGGTGCAGCACCGCATGCTCGACGCCGCCAATATACTGATCGACCGGCACCCAGCGCTCGACCGCTGAGCGGTCAAACGGCCGTTCCGAAAGATGCGGCGAGCAGAAGCGCAGAAAATACCAGGAGCTGTCGACGAAGGTGTCGAGCGTGTCGGTCTCGCGTTCGGCCTTGCCGCCGCAGCTCGGACAAGCGACGTGCTTCCAGGTGGGGTGGCGATCCAGCGGATTGCCGACCTTGCCGAGCTCGATGTCTTCCGGCAGGGTCACCGGGAGCTGGTCCTTGGGCACCGGCACGATGCCGCAGCGCTCGCATTTGATGATCGGGATCGGGCAGCCCCAATAGCGCTGGCGGGAAACGCCCCAGTCGCGCAGGCGGAAGGTGATCCTGCCCTCGCCGGCGCCCATCTCCTCCAGATGCTGGATCACGGTGCGCTTGGCGGCCGGCACGTCGAGGCCGTCCAGGAACTCGGAATTGAAGATCGTGCCGTCGCCGACATAGGCCTCGTCGCCGATCGCAAAGGTCTCGGGGTCGGCATCCGGGGGCAGCACCACCGGCGTCACCGGGCGGCCATATTTGCGCGCGAAATCCAGATCGCGCTGGTCATGACCGGGGCAGCCGAAGATCGCGCCGGTGCCGTAGTCCATGAGCACGAAATTGGCGACATAGACCGGCAGGCGCTGGTCCGGGATCAGCGGGTTGATGCAGCGCAGGCCGGTGTCGAAGCCCAGCTTTTCGGCCTGCTCGATCGCCTCCTCGCTGGTGCCGGTCTTGGCGCATTCAGCGATGAAGTCCTGCAGCGCAGGCTGGTCGGTCGCGAGCTCCGTGGCCAGCGGATGATCCGGGGCGATCGCCATGAAGCTGGCACCGAACAGCGTGTCCGGGCGCGTGGTGAACACTTCCAGCGGCTCGTCCCGCCCCTCGATCGCGAAGCGCACGCGAGCGCCTTCGGAGCGGCCGATCCAGCGCTCCTGCATGACGCGCACCTTGTCCGGCCAGCGCTCAAGCCCTTCCAGGGCTTCGAGCAGCTCGTCGGCAAATTCGGTGACGCGGAAGAACCACTGGGCAAGCTTGCGGCGTTCGACCACCGCACCCGAGCGCCAGCCGCGGCCGTCCACGACCTGTTCGTTGGCGAGCACGGTGTGATCGACCGGATCCCAGTTGACCGAGCTTTCCTTGCGGTAGGCGAGGCCGGCTTCGAGAAAGTCCAGGAACATCGCCTGCTGATGGCGGTAGTAGCTGGGATCACAGGTCGCGAACTCGCGGCTCCAGTCGAGCGACAGGCCGAGCGCGGCGAACTGCTTCTTCATCGCCTCGATATTGCCGTAGGTCGACGCCGCGGGGTGAATGCCCTTGGTGATCGCCGCGTTTTCCGCCGGCAGGCCGAAGGCGTCCCAGCCCATGGGGTGCATCACGTTGAAGCCGCGCGCCATCTTGTAGCGGGCGACCACGTCACCGAGGGTGTAGTTGCGCACATGGCCCATATGCAGAAGGCCGGAGGGATAGGGAAACATCTCCAGCACGTAATAGGTCGGGCGCTCGTCGGCCGTGACCTCGAAGGCCTTCTGGTCGGCCCAGATGCGCTGCCATTTGGCCTCGGCTTCTTTGAAAGGATAGCGGGACATGGATGTCATCTCGTGGCGGGGGTGACGCGTCGTGCTGGATGGGTGAACTCAGACCGGTGATGTACGGCAGCTTCCGCCCGTTTTCCAGTCTTTCCCGACCGGGATGAGGGTCTTGCCGTCCGAAACGCAGGCCTGAAGGGCCGTTCGACGGTCAGCCGTCGGCCGCCAGACGAAGCTCGCGCGCACGCTTGAGGATATTGTCTTCGAGGCCGGCCGCGGTCGCCTTGTCGACGGCGGCATCGACCCAGCCGTCTTTCTCGCGCGTCTGACGGAAGACGGCGACCTTCAGGGCATCGGCACGCAGTGCCTGATCGAGAATGTAGACCGTCACCTTGAAGCGCTCGTCCGGAGTCTCGGGCGGCGCATACCAGTCGCTGATGATCACGCCGCCGGATGAATCGGCCTGGGCGAGCGGCATGAAATCGAGGCTTTCGAGGGAGGCCTGCCAGAGATAGCCGTTGGCGCCGCCCGGCGCTGCGGCGTTGGCAGACGCACGATCCGATGCCGCTCCCTCCTCGTCTGCGGCTGGCTCGTCTTTCCGATTGCTGTAGAGCACGAAGCCTTTAGGATTGCCGTGGACGGTTCCAGCCTGCTGGCGAATTTTGTCCTTCTGGTCGTTGACATAGGGCTTGGGCTCTTCGACGGTCACGTCTCCGCAACTCGCCATCGCCAGCACGCAAACCATCATGCCAAGAGCGAGGGAGCGTTTCCCGCAAGCACGAAAGACACGTGGCTTCGATTGATCAGGACGGGGCCGGCTCCGAAACGCTGTCATTCGATTTTTGCAACCGACCAGCGGTTAGAAGTTGAAACGGAAATTGACGACGCCGCTGGTGTCTTCCGTACCATCGAGGCTGGTGCTGTACGCCAGATCGCCACCGACCACCAAGCGCGAAGAGAGCTCCATCTGGCCGCCGACGACCCAGACCTGCTGTTCATCGGTCGGCACGCCATTAATGTCGTACTGTGACACATTCGACACACTTACGGTCGTGTCCAGCGCACCAAAGTCATAGCCGACACCCGCCGTGACGCGGTCACGCGCGATGCCGAGCGACTCGTCCTGACGATCATAGGAAGCGCCGAGGCGCAAGCCCTCGATGCCGGCGATCTTCAAGCCGCCGCCGAAGCCGAATGTCGAGGACTGACCAAGATCCTGGCTGCCCTGGTCACGGAAGCCGGCAATGGCGGAGAGATCGATCTTCAGCAGCCCGAGGTCGTGCTCCTGCTCGAACTGGATCGCCCTGTCTTCCGGCTGCGTGCCGGCGAGGTCGCGGTTCAACCGGGTCTTCAGCAGGGAGCCGCGGTCGACGGAGATGCCCTGGGCCAAGCCTATGGGAACCTTGGAGAAGCGCGGCGTGAAGCCGATCACTGAGGAGTCGCCGTCGACGAGGCTGACCCCCGACTTGTGGGCGGCGCCATCGTCATGACGAACGAGCTGCTGCTTCAGAGCCGAAAAGCCGTCCTGCAGCACACCACCGCCGGCAAACGACCCTTCGGCAACGGCAGCCTGGCCACCACCAGCGACGAGCGCAGCGGCAGCAGCAAACAAGAGAGCCTTTCCACAACCAGACATCAGGTTTTCTTACACCTTTCGCAGGCTTTGCGCCGCTAATTCACGACCCGGCGACAGTATGGTTTCCAAAGACCTTGAATGCAAGTGTCAAATTAGACGACAAAGGAGAACAAATAAAGCAAACAAACACGCTTGAGGCGAACAGGGGCGACGGAGAACCGCCGCCCCGGAACTTCGCGTTCAGCTGACCTCAGTAGTCAAGCTGAAGGGTCACGACACCGGCCGTGGTCGAATCGCCACCTGCATCCTGATCGTTGTCGTTGAAGCCGACATCGCCCTTCAGGGTCACGCCCGGGAACAGGCCGTAGTCGGCGCTGAACACCAGGAATCCGACGGCATCATCGAAGGAGTCACGATCGTCGTAGGAGTAGTTGACGCTGACATTGGCTGGCCCGAAGCCGTACTTCGCACCTGCGGTGTAGCCATTGCCCTTGCCGGAGGAATCACCGTAGTCGACGTAGCCGGCACCGATACCAAGGCCGGCGAACTCGACGCCGCCGCCGACCGACCAGTCTTCGAGATCGTCACCACCGACCTCGGCATCGCCGAAGCTGCCGACGGCGCTGAGCGTGATGTCAGCTCCACCCGCGGCCGTGGTGAAGTTGGCACCGACGCCCCAATGATTCTCGAAATCGCCAGCATCGTCGTCGCTGTCGCTCTCGGCATCACCGGTGTCCGGCGTGAAGCTGGCACCGAGCTGGAAGCCAGCGATACGCGGCGAGTAATAGGTGACCTTGGCAGCGTCCGAGGACCCGTCGACCACCGCAAGCTGGGTGTTCGCGAGATCGCCGTCGATACCGCCGGTACCGGCCGCGAAATCCTCGCCGGCAACGTACATGCTGTCCTGGGCACCGTCTTCGCGACCCAGCTCGACCCGGCCGAAGCCGCCCCAGAACGCAAGAACCGTCTCGTCGGCGTTGCGGTTCTGGATATCGGCATCGGTCTCAAGCTCCACCTTGGCCGAATAGTTGATGCCGTTGTCGGCAGCACCTTCCGCCTGAAGCTTGGTCTCGGAGTCCATAAAGAAGAAGTAGCCGCGACCGTCGTCGATGGTCTCCGAGTCAGCAGCGCTGAGGCCAAACTCGACCTGACCCGACAAGGTCACTTCGATGTCGGCAAGAGCCGGCGTCGCCAAGGCGAAAGCGCCAACAAGAGCCGTACTGCCAAGCAGTAGTTTCTTACTCATGATCCCGTTCTCCACTCGCACCCGCTAGGGCATCTTTTTCGACTTACAGATGAGTGCTTAACCCTTAGAGCACCCGATGAGGCGAACTCTCAACAATACCTGTTAACCATTTGAAGGCTGGCGGTTCAACAATGTATTGCGGGCGGGTGAAACAAATAAGTCGCGATGTGGCAGAAAGGACACAAAGGAACCGGACTACCTAGACTGCTTCGGTCAAACGCATGTTTCCTAAGTCGGTTAGCAGCTTGTCGAGTGCCTTGGCCGGACGATTTGGAAAGGCCTTGACGAGTTCGCCGCGCGAGAAATGTTGCCTTTTGAGCACCCAGTCGACCATGTCGCTGATCTCACCCGGGACTTCGACGGCATTACGCGATCCTTCCTTGACCAAGCCGTAGCGCCCGCCCTGCTCGATCAGGCGGATATTGTCCGCCGTCACCTTGTAGGACGGCTCGAGCGGCGTCTCCAGCAGTCCCGGCAGGTCGTAGCTGTGGCGCGGATAGGCGAAGCCTTTCTGGAAGGCGGTGATCGCCGCAGCGGTTCCCGGCTTCTTCAGGATGTCGCCGATCTTGTCGGCGAGGCGGGCCAGCCGTTCATCCAGCCCCCCTTTGCCCGGCCTCGGCAGATTGGCGCGAAAGACGGGCTCGGCCAGCGCCAGGTCGAACAGCATGGACATCACGTCCATGCCGATCGGGTAGGTGGCGCCGAACGCGATATGCACGGCCCCGCCCTCGTCGGCGATCGCGTCGTGATACTGGCCGCGCGGCAGATAGAGGAGATCGCCCGGCTCCATCACCACGTCCATCAGGAGCTCGCCCTTGGCTTTCTCGTGATGCTCGCGCGTGAGCGACTTGAACATCGGATGGGCGATCGGATCCTCGGCGCGGCCCTCGTAGATGTGCCAGGTCTTGGTGCCTTCGACATGCACGGCATAGACGTCGTGCGTGTCGAAATGGGCGGCGAAGCCCGGTCGGCGCTTGGAGGAGCAGTAGAGATTGCCCTGGATCTTGGCGCCGAGCGCCTGCTCCATGCATTTCGAAAACGCGGTCAGCCCGGTGCTGAGATGATCGATGTCATTGGCGACCAGGGTGGCGCCCTTCTTGAGATGGCTCTGCACCTTGGCTGGATCCGGCCGGATGACTTTGCCGCCGTCGCGCCCGATCGCCGGCGTGCAATAGGCCTGTGGCGGCACCTGCTCCTTGTCGAGAACCAGCAGCAGCGATTCGCCCGACCAGATGGTCGCCTGGCCGAGGAGGTCGTTCAGCAGCGACCAGGTCATGACCTTGGCGAATTTGTCGGCGGCGCCTTTGAGATGCAGCGGCTTCTTGCCCTCATACTCCGCCATGAAGGCGTCGGCGCCGATGGGCGCCAGGACGTCGTCGAAATTGAAAGGCAGCTCCAGCATGCTCGTCTCCCTCCGGCCGTCGATCGGGCAGGGTTCAAACGGCAGGCGCCGCGTTCTGCATTGACCGCGGCCCCGGCTCGACTAGGTTGTCAGCGGTTCGGTCGGAGAAACTTGCATGACAGACGATCCCGCACAAGCCGAAGTGCTGACCTCGGTCGCCGAGAACCTCCGCGACATCGCGGAGCGCATCCGCGGCGCAGCCGAGGCCGCAGGCCGGTCCGCCAGCGAGGTCACGCTGGTGGCGGTCAGCAAGGCGCAGCCCGAGGAGCGCGTGCTCGCCGCCCTCGCGGCCGGGCAGCGGGTGTTCGGCGAAAACTACGTGCAGCCGGCGGAGGCGCGCTGGCCGGCGCTGAAGGAGCGCCATCCCGACATCCGCCTGCACATGATCGGACCGATCCAGACCAACAAGGCGAAGAACGTGGTGGCGCTGTTCGATGTCATCGAGACGGTCGATCGGGAAAAGCTCGCGCGCGCGCTCGCCAGGGAGATGAGCGCGCAGGCGCGGCGGCCGGACTGCCTGGTTCAGGTGAACACCGGCGAGGAGGAGCAGAAGGCCGGCGTGCATCCGGGCGATGCCGACCGCTTCGTCGCCCTTTGCCAGGACGAGCTCGGCCTGCCGGTCAGGGGTCTGATGTGCGTGCCGCCGGTGGACGACGAGCCGGCGATGCATTTCGCCCTGCTCGCCAAGATCGCGAAGCGCAACGGTCTTCAGATTCTCTCGATGGGCATGAGCGCCGATTTCGAGGTCGGCGTGCAGTTCGGCGCGACGCATGTGAGGGTGGGCAGCGCGATCTTCGGCTCGCGGCTGCCGAGGAGCTGATCGGGCGAGCGCGCCAGGCTCGCGGCGACCGCCGACAGCAGCAGGAGCGCGACACAGAGGGCGACGACGAAGCGGACGGCCTTGACCGGGCTTTTGGATCTGCTTGTCGCCATCGCGAGGCTCCTTCAATCAGCGCGGTTCGACCAATTCCTCACCTTCTTCCATGTGGATAGGAAAGCCGCCCTGAACGAAACCTGATGGCGGCGTTCATCTGCCGTTCATCTTGGCATCGATCGCCTGGCGCCTCGCGCGGCGCGGGTCGATCCCGCCTCTCACCCCCCAGGCTTCCCGCTTTTGCGCAGGAGGCTCGACCGCAGGCACCGGCTTCGAGTCGACGCTGCCCTCGCAGGACGGCTCGCCGATGTCTTCGTAGAGGGTGCGTGCTTCCGGCGCGGGCCCGCGCCGCTCGCCCAGGGCGACCACGCGCACCACGCGGATCTCGCGGCCCTGGGCGAAGGTCAGGACATCGCCCGGACGCACGCGGTAGTGCGGCTTGGTGACGAGCATGCGGTTGATGCGCACCTTGCCCTTGCTGGCGACATCGGCGGCGAGCGATCTGGTCTTGAAGAAGCGCGCCTGCCACAGCCATTTGTCGAGGCGGAGACCGTCTTTGGCGCCGTCGATCGGCTCGTCCCTGCCGAGGTCGCCGCGCGACTTCGCGCTCATGCCGCCCCCGTCTTGAAGCGGAGGTCGCGAAGTGCTGCGAAGGGCGAGGCGGCCTGATCACGCATCTGCTTGTCCTTGCGTTTGCCGGTCTTCGGGCGCCGATGCACGGCCTTTCGACGGTAACTTCCCGCCTCGGCATCGGCGAAGCCGAGATGCTTGACCACGGCGCCCAGATCCTCGCGGCCGAGCCCGGTCATCGCCAGCATCGACGGGGACAGCTCGAAGGACGCCTTGTCGCGCGAGGCCTGACGCAGCTCTGCGGCCAGACGCTCGACCATGTCGATGCGCAGGGCATGACGGCCGAGGCGCTCGAACCCGACGGCCTCGGCATAGCCATCGGCAAAATCGGTCGCATCGAGCGTGACCCGCCCGGCTTGGGGCGGGGTCAGGCCGCCGAGGCCGCGCTGCACCGCGAACAGACGGGCTCGGAGCACGATCGCCTTCGCCTTGAGCATGGACGGCAGGTAGACATGGCGCACGCCGAAGCGCACCCCCAGCTTCCCGAGCTTGCGCCTCGAGGCTTTACTTAATCCTTTGACTTGCGCCTCCACTTCGGCGGCGGAAACATTGCCAAGCCCTTCCACCAGCAGAAACGCGATGCCGCGCGCCGGCCCGTCCAGCTCCGCGGCCTGCAGCTCGCGCAAGGGCGCGCTCAGCTCGGCCAGGTGACCGTCCAGCCAGACGGCGAGCCGCCGGCGCACGGCTTCCTGGGCATCGCCGCCGAGCTGGTCGCCGACCAGGGCTTCGAGCCTGGGCGCCAGCGCCGCCGCACCGGGCCGCAGCCGCCCGACCGGTGCCGGCAGCGCCTGCTCCTGCCCGTCCTCGCGCCAGAGAATGCGGCCCTGGTCGTCCAGCCCGAACGCCTTGTCCCTGGCCGCGACCAGCGCCCTCACCCGGCGCATCAGCTCCGGCCCGATGACCTTGCGCGCCGCGGCATTGACCGCGCGCCGCTCGATCTCGCCGTTCTCGGCCTTCTGCCCGCCGAGCACCGGCAGCAGCCCCTCGATCCGGCCGACCTCCTGGCCTTCGATCATCACCACGCCATCGGCATCGACCGCGCCCAGCGGGCCGCCCTCCTGCAGGCTCTTCAGGAGGATTTGCGTCCGCCGGTCGACGAAGCGCTGGGTCAGGCGCTCATGCAACGCGTCGGACAGGCGATCCTCGACATGTCTCGCGCGCTCCTGCCAATGCGCCGCATCTTCCAGCCACTCGCCGCGGTGGGTCATGTAGGTCCAGGTGCGGATATGGGCGAGGCGCGTGGTCAGCGCGTCGATGTCGCCCTCGGTGCGCTCCAGCCTGGCGATCTGATCGGCGACCCAGTCGGTCGGCAGGCGCCGCCGCGCGGTCAGATGATCGAACACCGTCTCCAGGAGATGGAGATGGCTCTCGGTCAGGGTTTTTCGGAAATCCGGGATCTGGCAGACCGACCAGAGAAGCTCGATCGCCGCGCGGCCTGCCGCGCGCTTTCTGACGTCCTCCTTGCGCGACAATGTCTTCAGGCTGACATGGTCGAGGGCGTTGCCGGTCTTGCGCAGGCAGGCGAAGGGCGGCGGCTGATCCAGGCTCTCCAGAAGGGCGTCCAGGCTGGAGAAGTCCAGATCCGCGTGGCGCCAGCGCAATTCCTTGATCGCCGGAAAGTCGTGATTCTCGATCGACTCCACCAGCCTCGGGTCGAGGTCGCCGACGTCGATAGTGGTGCCGAAGGTGCCGTCCTGCATGTGACGGCCGGCGCGCCCGGCGATCTGGCCGATCTCGGACGGGGTGAGCTCGCGCATCTCGCGGCCGTCGAACTTGACGATGCTGGCGAGCGCCACATGGCCGAGATCCATGTTCAGGCCCATGCCGATCGCGTCGGTCGCGACCAGATAGTCGACCTCGCCTTCCTGATAGAGCGCGACCTGGGCGTTGCGCGTGCGCGGGCTGAGCGAGCCGAGCACCACGGCGGCGCCGCCGCGCTGGCGCCGGATCAGCTCGGCGAAGGCGTAGACCTCGCGCGCGGTGAAGGCGACGACGGCGCTGCGCTTCGGCAGGCGCGTGACCTTGCTCGGTTCGCTGTAGGAGAGCGTCGAGAAGCGCGGCCTGGTGATCACTTCGGCCTCGGGCACCAGGCGTTTCAGGAGGGGACGGATGGTATCCGCACCCAGGAACATGGTCTCGCTGGCGCCGCGCGCGCGCAGCAGCCGGTCGGTGAAGACATGGCCGCGCTCGCGATCGGCGGCGAGCTGGATCTCGTCCACCGCCAGAAAGTCGACGTCGAGATCCTCGGGCATGGCCTCGACGGTCGCCACCCAGTAACGCGCGGTTTTCGGCTGGATCTTCTCTTCGCCGGTGATCAGCGCCACCTGCTCGGCGCCGCGCAGACCCACGATCCGATCGTAAATTTCTCGTGCCAGCAGACGGAGGGGAAAGCCGATCAGGCCCGATTTGTGGGCCAACATGCGCTCGACCGCGAAATGGGTTTTTCCCGTGTTGGTCGGTCCGAGCACCGCGAGAACGCGGCTATGGTCTTCAGGCGAAAGCATCGTGACCATGAGAGAACTATGGGCTGTACCCAACGCCCTGGCAAGATGTGGCGAACGAGAAGTGTACTTCGCTTATCTTGTGGTCACCATGGTGCGCCCCCACGACATCTTGACGACACGGCGCCGGTCGGCCGGGCGTTGTCCCCTGCCCGCTTGAACCGCGCACCGCCAAGGCTTACATGGCGCGGCATCTGATCGATCTGACAATTGCGATGACGGGGGACAAGAAGCATGGCGGCCGAAAAACAGCCCTTCGAGGCCGAAGTCGGGCGTGTGCTCGACCTGGTGATCAATTCGCTCTATCAGCACCGGGATATTTTCCTGCGCGAGCTGATCTCGAACGCCTCCGACGCTTGCGACCGGCTGCGCTATCTGGCGCTCAGCGACGACAAGCTGATGGCGGATGGCGCGGATCTCAAGATCGTGCTGACGCCGGACACCGAAGCCGGAACGCTGACCATCGACGACAACGGCATCGGCATGAGCCTGGACGAGATGGTGGAGAATCTCGGCACCATCGCACGCTCCGGCACCGCGCGCTTCGCCGAAGCCATGTCCGGGGACAAGAAGGCCGACATCAACCTGATCGGCCAGTTCGGCGTCGGCTTCTATTCCGCCTTCATGGTCGCCGACGAGGTTCAGGTCATGTCGTCCAAGGCGGGCGAAAACATCGCGCATCGCTGGGTGTCCGACGGCAAGACCGGCTTCACCGTCGACAAGATCATGGACCAGGCGCCGCGCGGGACGAGGGTCGTCCTCCATTTGCGAGAGGATGCCAAGGAATTCCTGGACGAGTACCGCCTGCGCCATGTCGTGCGCAGCTACTCCGACCACATCGCCATCCCGATTTTCTTCCAGGGCGAGGCGAAGCCCGCAGAGGCGAAGGAGGGTGAGGAGGCGCCGAACGAGACGGTCATTCCTGAGGCGCAGCAGATCAACGAGGCGAGCGCTCTCTGGACCCGGCCGAAGTCGGAGATCACCGACGAGCAGTACAAGGAATTCTACCATCACGTCGGCCACGCCTATGACGACCCCTGGGCGCGTCTGCATGTCCAGGCGGAGGGGCTGGTCTCCTACCAGGCGCTGCTGTTCGTGCCCAGCATGCAGCCGATGGATCTGTTCGATCCGAAGCGCGAGCACGGGGTCAAGCTCTATGTGAAGCGCGTGTTCATCACCGACGGACTCGACGGCCTGATGCCGCGCTATCTGCGCTTCGTGAAGGGCGTGATCGACACCGAGGATCTGCAGCTCAACGTCTCGCGCGAAACCCTGCAGCACAGCGCCGTGCTCGCCAAGATCCGGAAGGATCTGGTGAAGCGCATCCTGGATGAGCTCGGCAAACGCGCCAAGGCGGAGGACGGTGAGTACGACACCTTCTGGGAGCAGTTCGGCCAGGTGATCAAGGAGGGCATCTACGAGGATCGGGACCAGCGCGACAAGCTGCTCGATCTCGCGCGCTTCCGCTCGACCCATGGCGACGGCTGGGTCAGCCTCGCCGACTATGTCGGCCGCATGAAGGACGGCCAGGACGCGATCTATACGATCTCCGGCGATAATCTCACCGTGCTCAAGTCCAGCCCGCAGCTCGAAGCGGCGCGCGCCAAGGGCGTCGAGGTCCTGCTGCTGGCCGACAATATCGACGACTTCTGGCTGCCGCAGGCGGACAAATACCAGGAAAAGCCCTTCAAGTCGCTGACCCGCGGCGACGTCGATCTCTCCAAGATCGAGGATGATGGCGAAGAGAAAAAGGACGAGCCGTCCGAGACGGTCGAGGGCGAGGCGCTGGACAAGCTGATCGCCGCCTTGAAGGCCAAGCTCGGGGACAAGGTCGCCGATGTGCGCGCATCCGCAAGGCTCACCGAGAGCGCGGTCTGCCTGGTGGCGGACGAGCACGGCATGGACATGCGCCTGGAGCGCTTCTTGAAGCAGCACCAGCAGCTCGGCGAGCTGTCGAAGCGCATTCTCGAGATCAACCCGAAGCACGAGCTGATCCGGCGCATGGCCGCGGCCGATCCGGCGAGCGATCAGGTCGGCGACCTTGCGGAGCTGCTGTTCGATCAGGCGCTGATCATCGAGGGCGAGCCGCTGCCCGATCCGGGCGCCTTCTCGCGGCGCATGAGCAGCTTTTTGAGCAAGGGCCTCGCCGCCTGACCGGCTGGCATGACCAGCTCATTGACTTAGGCAGCTCTGTAACGAAAAAAGCCCCCGTCGATGCGGGGGCTTTTTGCCTTGAAGGACGGTGCGGCAGCTTCGGGCCGCGTCGACCGTCGATCAGTTGGCAGCGCAAGGATTGCAGGGGTTGCAAGGATTGCACGGGTTGCAGGGATTGAGAGCCGCGCAGGGATTGCACGGGTTGCAAGGATTGGCGGCCGCACAGGGATTGCACGGGTTGCAGGGATTGGCGGCGGCGCAAGGATTGCACGGGTTGCAGGGATTGGCCGCAGCCGCAGGCTCTCCACCAGCCCAGGACGGCATGTGCTCGCAGCCGGAAAGGGCAGCAGCACCGCCGAGAACCAGGCTGGTCGCGGCGATCGTGCGGATGGCAGTGCTGGAAAGAAGTCGACGGTTCTGTTCACTCATGGTCTCATCCCCCCTCGGGATATGTAGAATTACGGATGGTGGCTAGTTACACGACCGAGCGCAGAACTGCAAATTCATCCTGCCGGTAATTGGATCGCAGCCAATCATTTCACCGTGATCGAGGTGCCGCTCAGGCGGCCGTGCAGCGCGAACAGCATCGGCATCAGCTCGTCGCCATGGCCGAGCGCGACGGCCAGGTCGTACCAGCGTCGGATCGCATCGGCCAGCGGCGTATAGGCCTCCTGATCCTCGGCCAGCCGCCAGAAATACGAAATGTCCTTCTTCGCATTCCTGATCGCGAAGGCGGATTTCGACGGGTCGCCGCCCTCGGTCAGGAGCCGGCCCATGCGCTGGAAGGCTTCGCTGTTCCCGCCGCTCACCGAGATCAACTCGACCATCATGTCAGGGTCGACGCCTGCCTTTGCCGCCGCGGTGCAGGCTTCGACCACCAGGGCGTTGTTGCCGAGGCTGAGGAAATTGTTGATCAGCTTCAGCGTGTGCGCGCTGCCCATGGGCCCGGCGTGGAAGATGCGCTGGCAAAACGTCTCGAGCACCGGGCGGATCTCGTCCAGGAGGGCGGCCTCCGCCCCGATGATGATGTTGAGCCGTCCCTCCTCCGCCTCTTTCGGCGTGAGCGTGACCGGCCCGTCGACCATGACCGCCCCCTTGTCGGCGAGCGCTGCGGCGAGACGCCGGGTCGAAGCGGGTTCGGCGGTGGTCATGTCGACCAGAACCAGGCCCGGCTTAGCGCCTTCGAGCACGCCGCCCTCGCCCAGCACCACCTTCTCCATCACCTCGGAGTTGGAAACGCAGGTGAACAGGATGTCGACCGAGGCGGCGAGCTCGGCCGCGGACGCCGCTTCCGTCGCCCCGCGTCCGACCAGGTCGTCGACCGGTGCCCGGTTGCGATGGGCGAGCACGGCGAGAGGATAGCCGCCCGCCAGAATGTTCCCGGCGGCGCCATGCCCCATCAGCCCGACACCGATAAATCCGATCCTCTTCGCCTCCATGAACGTCTCCCTGTTCGCATCAAGCTGGTCTATGGTCCGCCGATCGAACTGAGGCTAGAGTTGCAGCAGACCAACGGCAAGCCAGGAGGCCAGAGATGCTGGGCGATCCACCCGTCGTCACCCTGAAGCGCCATTTCGAACGACCGAGCGCCGCCCAGATCGAGGCCCTGACGGGCGTGCCGACCGGTTTCGTGGTCGATCTGATGATGGGACAGGGTGCTGTCGACCAGCGGATCAAGCCGCTCTGGCCGGACAGCAGCTTCACCGCCCCCGTGCTCACCGCCGACTGCGGCCCGCGCGACAATCTCGGCCTGCTGGTCGCCCTCGAGGTCGCGGAGCCCGGCGACGTCGTCGCCCTTGCCACCGGCGGCTTCGAGGAAACCGCGGTGCTCGGCGACCATGTCGCCGCCATGGCCAAGAATAAGGGCATCGTCGCCTTCGTCACCGACGGGCTCGTGCGCGACGTCGACGGGCTGATCGAGGTCGGCTTTCCCGTCTGGTGTGCGGGCGTCTCGCCCAACAGCCCGTATAAAAGCGGCCCCTGCGAGGTCGGCACCGCGGTGACGCTCGGCGGCGTCGCGATGCGCTCCGGCGACCTCCTGATCGGCGATCGCGACGGCGTCGCCGTCGTTCCGCGGCACAAGATCGACGACGTGATCGCCGGCCTGCCCGACGTCCAGGCCAAGGAGGCCGAGATGGGCAGGCTGATCGCGGACGGACTCACCGCACCCGGCTTCGTCAAGGAGCTGCTCGCCTCCGACAAGACGCGTCTTCTGGACTGACCGGCGCATGAATGTATCCGTTCTTCCCGAAGACTGCCGCCCGGCCGATGCCGAACTCTTCATCAATCCCAACGCCCGCCGTTTCAGCGAATGGAGTGCCCGCCAGGACGCGGTGCTCAGCCGGGAAGGCTTTCGCACCGCCGAAGCGGTGATCCATCACTGGCCCGGCTACAGAAAGACGCCGCTGGTCAGCCTGGATGGCCTCGCCGCCCTCATGGGGGTCGAGCGCGTCTGGTACAAGGACGAAGCGAAGCGTTTCGGCCTCAAGAGCTTCAAGGCGCTCGGCGGCGCCTATGCCATCGCCCAGCTCATCCTGCGTGAGGCCGGCCGGCACTGCCGCGGTCTGCCGATCTCCAGCCCCCTGCTGTTCGCCGGCAAGTACCAGGGTCTCGCTGCCGACATCACGGTGGCGTCGGCGACCGACGGCAATCACGGGCGCTCGGTCGCCTGGGGGGCGAAGCTGTTCGGCTGCAAGGCCGTCATCTACATCCACGCCACGGTCAGCGAGGGCCGCAGGCGGGCGATCGAAGCCTACGGCGCCGAGGTCCGGCGGGTCGATGGCAATTACGACGACAGCGTGCGCCAATGCGCGGCCGATGCGGCCGAGCATGGCTGGACGGTGATCTCGGACACGTCCTATCCCGGCTACATGGAGATCCCGGTGGACGTGATGCAGGGCTATGGCGTCATGGCGGCGGAAGCGATCGCCCAGCTGCCGCCGGACGAGGAGCCGACCCATGTTTTCGTGCAGGGCGGCGTCGGCGGCATGGCGGCGGCGGTCGCGGCGCACATCGCCTGGCGCTGGAAACGCAAATGCCCGATGCTGATCGTGGTCGAGCCGGAGAGAGCCGCCTGCCTGCTCGCCAGCGCCAAGGCGGGCGGGCCGACGACCATCGGCGGCGATCTCGACACCGTCATGGCCGGGCTTTCCTGCGGTGAGCCCTCCCTTCTCGCCTGGGAGGTGCTGCAGGAAGCGGGCGACGCCTTCATGGCCATCCCGGACCACGCCGCCGAAGCGACCATGCGTCTGCTCGCGCGAGGTCAGGGCCGGGACCGGCCGCTGGTTGCCGGCGAGAGCGGGGTTGCCGGCCTTGCGGGCGCGATCACCGCGAGCCAGGTGCAGGAGCTGCGCACCAAGCTTTCCCTCAATCGCCACAGCCGCGTGCTGGTGTTCGGCACCGAAGGTGCCACCGATCCCGAACTCTACGAGGAAATCGTCGGCAGGAGCGCGGAGGACGTCGAGGCGGAGGCTGCGGAATGAGCCGCTCCCTCACCGTCGCCGCCGCCCAGATGGGCCCCATCGCCCGGGACGAGACGCGGGCGAGCGCGGTCGAACGCCTGCTCGCCATGTTGAAGGAGGCAAAAAGCCGGGGCGCCGATCTCGTGGTCTTCCCCGAGCTGGCGCTGACCACCTTCTTTCCGCGCTGGTGGCTGGAGGACGAAGCCGAACTTGATTTTTTTTACGAGACCGAGATGCCCAATGAGGCCACGCGGCCGCTGTTCGAGGCGGCCGCCGAGCACGGTATCGGCTTCTATCTCGGCTATGCCGAGGTCGCTGCCAGCGACGGGGTAAAGCGGCGTTTCAACACCTCGATCCTGGTGGACAAGTCCGGGAACATCGTCGGCAAGTACCACAAGGTGCATCTCCCTGGGCACGCCGACCACCAGCCCTGGCGTCCCTTCCAGCATCTCGAAAAAAAATATTTCGAGCCGGGCGATCTCGGCTTTCCCGTGGTCGACATGATGGGCGGCAGGATGGGCATGTGCATCTGCAACGACCGCCGCTGGCCCGAAACCTACCGGGTGATGGGGCTTGCCGGCGCGGAGCTGATCATGCTCGGCTACAACACGCCGCAGCACTATCCGCAAGCGCCTGAGCACGACCACCTCAACAACTTCCACAACCACCTGGTGATGCAGTCCGGCGCCTATCAGAACGGCTGCTTCGTGGTCGGCACGGCGAAATGCGGCGTGGAAGAAGGCTGCATGCTGATCGGCCAGAGCTGCATCATCGCGCCCACCGGCGAGATCATGGCCATGGCGACCACGCTCGACGACGAGGTGATCGTCGCCAAATGCGATTTGGATCGTTGTAAAGAGATCCGTGAAAACATCTTCAACTTCGCGCTGCACCGGCGACCGGAATGCTACGGCGCGATCACGGAGCGATAGAGCAGGCCACCTCGCCGCTGCTGCTTGCGCTCGGCGGCCTGATCGCGCTGGCCGCCGCGCTGGGCGTCGGACGCTTCGTCTACACACCGATTCTTCCCTTCATGGTCGAGGATCTCGGACTTTCCAAGTCCGAAGCCGGCCTTATCGCCTCGGCCAATTTTCTCGGCTATCTGCTGGGCGCGCTGGCCGCAGGCCTGTCGGTCGTCAGAGGATCGAAGCGGCGCTGGCTGCTTTTTTCCGTTTTCGTCAGCGCGGTCACGACGGTCCTATCCGGTCTGACCGCCCATCTCGGGTTGATCGTCGTCATCCGCTTTCTCGGCGGTGCGGCCAGCGCCTTCGTCATGGTCTTCGTCTCGACGCTGATCCTGGAGCGCCTCGCCAGCGCCGGCAGGAGCGATCTCTCGGCCGTGCATTTCGCAGGTGTCGGCCTCGGTATCGCGATCTCCGCTGTTCTGGTCTCGACCCTGGCCGCCCACGGCCTCGGCTGGCGCGAGCAGTGGCAGGCGAGCGGTTGTCTCGCCCTTCTCGCCCTGTTCGCCGTCGCCCTTCTGGTGCCGGACCGGGCAGACCAGCAGCATGCGGCGAGACCCGGCGGACCGAGCCCTGGCCTGGCCGGCCTGATCACCGCCTATGGCCTGTTCGGCTTCGGCTACGTGATCACCGGCACGTTCATCGTCGCGATCGTGCGCGCCTCGCCGGCGATCGCCCCGCTCGAAACCTCGATCTGGGCGGTGGTCGGGCTCTGCGCCGCCCCCTCGCTCTGGCTCTGGACCGTGATCGCGCGGCGCATCGGCATCCTCCAGGCCTTCGCGGTGGCCGCCGTCGCCGAGGCGATCGGCGTCGCCTCGAGCGTCCTTTGGGTGACACCCGCCGGCATGATCCTCGCAGGGGCGCTTCTCGGCGGCACCTTTATGGGCCTGACCGCCCTCGGCCTGATCGCCGCACGCCGCATGACCGAGGGCGATCCCAGGCGCGTGCTCGCGCAGATGACCGCCGCCTTCGGCCTCGGCCAGATCGTCGGCCCCTCCCTCGCCGGGTATTTTTTTGACATGTCGGGGAGCTTTCTCGGGGCTTCGCTGATCGCGACCGTCGCCCTCGTCGCCGCGGCCCTGCTCGCGCTGCGTGCAGCCGCGCTCGCCGGTTCGCAGGCCGCGGGCCTTTGACGCCCTCGCAGCCGCCACCTATTTTAGGATCAGGCCTATTCAGGGAGGTTCCCAAAACATGACCGAGCAGCGGCTCACCGTGCGTCTGCACGACAACGACAACGTGGTTACGGCGCGCGTCGATATTCTCCCCGAGACGCCGATCCCCGGCGAAGACGTGGTCACCCTGCGGCGCATACCGGCCGGCCACAAGGTCGCCGTCCAGCCCGTCGCCGCTGGCGACGCGATCAGGAAATATGATCAGATCATCGGCTTCGCCACCGCGGACATCGCGCCCGGCGACCACGTCCATGTGCAGAATGTCGAGATGCAGGATTTTTCGCGCGACTATGCGTTCGGCGCTGACGTCAAGCCGACCGCCTTCGTGCCGGAAGCCGAGCGCGCGACCTTCGAGGGCTTCGTCCGCCCGAACGGCAAGGTGGGCACGAGAAACTTCATCGGCGTGCTCTCCACCGTGAACTGCTCGGCGACGGTCGCCCATTTCATCGCCGAGACCTTCCCGGCCGAAGAATTGGCGCGCTTTCCGAACGTTGATGGCATCGTGGCGCTGACCCACGGCACCGGCTGCGGCATGGCGGATCGCGGCGACGGCTTCGATGCGCTGCAGCGCACCCTTTGGGGCTATGCGCGCCATCCCAATTTCGCGGGCATTCTCATGGTCGGCCTCGGCTGCGAGGTCAACCAGATCGATTTTCTCCTGGACGCCTACCAGATCGAGCGCGGCCCGCACTTCCAGACCATGACCATGCAGGGCATCGGCGGCACGCGAAAGACCGTCGAAGCCGCCCAGGACATCATCCGCGGCATGCTGCCCCTGGCCGACGCCGCGACGCGCAGTCCTGTCCCCGCATCCCACCTCTCCGTCGCCCTGCAATGCGGCGGCTCGGACGCCTATTCCGGCATCACCGCCAACCCCGCCCTGGGTGCGGCCTGCGACATCCTGGTGCGCCAGGGCGGCACCGGCATCCTCGCCGAAACCCCCGAGATCTACGGCGCCGAGCATCTGCTGACCCGCAGGGCCGTGAGCCGTGACGTGGGCGAAAAACTGGTCGAGCGCATCAAGTGGTGGGAGGACTACTGCGAGAGGAATGGCGGCGAGATGAACAACAACCCCTCCCCCGGCAACAAGGCGGGCGGGCTCACCACCATCCTCGAAAAATCGCTCGGCGCCGCCGCCAAGGGCGGCACCACCAACCTCACCGGCGTCTATCGCTATGCCGAGCCGGTGACCGCACCCGGCTTCGTCTTCATGGACAGCCCCGGATACGATCCGGCATCGGTTACAGGACAAGTTGCGAGCGGCGCCAACCTCGTCTGCTTCACCACCGGCCGCGGCTCCTGCTTCGGCTTCAAGCCGGCGCCGTCGATCAAGATCGCCACCAACACCGAGATGTACCGCCGCATGGAAGAGGACATGGACGTCAATACCGGCATCATCCTGGATCAGGGCGTGAGCGTCGAGGACATGGGCCAGCAGATCTTCGACCTGTTCCTGCGCGTCGCGTCGGGCGAAAAGACCAAGAGCGAGGCGCTCGGCTTCGGCAATCACGAATTCACCCCCTGGCAAATCGGCGCCGTCATGTAGGCCATGGCATGGCCGGGCTGAACTTGGGACGTGTCTGGCCGGGCATTCTTGCTCTCCTGGTCGGATTGCCGGCGATGGCGACGAACGTCGACTCGACCCTCCTTGCCGAGGGCTGGAGCGAGGTGACGTTCGACGGCAAGGCGCCCAACCGCTTCACGCCCAGCCCTTCGGACGGTGTCGTTGTCGAGAGCGACGACAGCGTCTCGCTGCTGCAGCGGGACGTCGAGGTCGATCTCGACCGGACGCCCTGCCTCACCTGGCGCTGGCAGGTGAGCGAGCCGGCGCCGCCGAGCGACCTCACCGTCAGAGGCGAGGACGACCGCTCGCTCGCCCTCTACGTCGCCTTTCCCTTCGATGCCGAACACGCGACCGCCTTCGAGCACATGCAGCGTGCCGTCGTCGAGAAGCTGGCCGGAAAGGAAGCGCCGGGCCGTGTCCTGATGTATGTCTGGGGCGGTGACGGCGCACGCGGCGATCGGGTCGAAAGCCCGCATCTCGGCGAGTCCGGCATGATGACCATTCTGCGCCCGGCACGCACCGAGACCGGCATCTGGTTCGAGGAAACGGTCGACGTCGCCGAGGACTATCGGCGCATCTTCGAGAGCGAGCCCCCCGATCCGATCACCATCGCGATCGGCGCCGATACCGACGACACGCAATCGATGGCCAAAGGCGCAGTCGCCGATATGGCGTTCGTCTCGAAGTCCGACGCGAAGCGATCACCTCCCGGCTAAGACCGCCCCAACATGAGAATGACCGCTTAAACGTTCTTCGGTCGGTGCAACCGTTTCCGACGTCGTCTCGACGTCAACGTTTCTTTAACCAATGTCGGCCACCATAGCATTCTGGTCCCTGCGATCCTGGGAATCCGAGCCCAGCGCTCCCTTTTGCGGCAGCGGGCGGATTCCCAGGATCGCAGGGACCAGGCGGCAGAACGTAGAACCAAAAGCTTAAGATTTCGTCTGCAGAAGCAAAAAACTCCCGGCTGCCTATCGCCACGGCTTATACCGACCAAACTGGAACGTGACCTGTTTCGTCTGCCCTCGATCTCGGGTCGCTCGGCCGCGCCATGGTTGCATGGCCTTAACCAGGTCTTAACCGCCACCTGCTATCCTCCCACCTGGTCCATGTGATCCTGGGAGTCCGAGCCCCATCCCACCATCCTCGATGGGCGGATTCCCAGGATCGCAGGGACCGGAATGCTATGGTGGCAGAAAAGCGTTGAGAAAACGTTAACGCCGGGGAAAGGCGTTCCTCCCCTTCTTGGAACGCCTGACGAGCCGTTGATGCTCGGGTCTATCGGGCGGTGCGAAGCGGTCTTTTGCCAGTTGGCTTGGTATTAGTCCGTGGTCCAGTGGACCTCGGTGAGATCGTTGGCCTGGACGGGACTGTTCTCCCAGAGGCCTTCGAGCTTCGCATCCCAGACACCGTGCTTGGCGAGCTGGAACAGGAAGACGTTGACCGAGTCGTCGGACAGCATCTTCTGGGCATCCGCCAGGATCGCGTTGCGATCCGCCTCGTCCGCGGTTTCTGCGAGCCTGTCGATCAACGCTTTGAATTCGGGCTTCTTGTAGTTGAAGTAATAATCCTCGCCGCGGCTGTAGATCTCGATGTCCATCGGCTCGGTGTGGGAGACGATGGTGAGATCGTAGTCCTTGCCCTTGAAGACCTGCTCCAGCCATTGCGCCCATTCCACCGGCAGGATCTCGGCCTCGATGCCGACCTCGGCGAGCTGGGCCGCGATGATCTCGCCGCCGCGGCGGGCGTAGGAGGGTGGCGGCAGCTTCAGGGTGAGCGCCAGGCCTTCGGCGTGGCCGGCTTCGGCGAGCAGCGCCTTGGCCTTTTCCGGATCATAGGGATAGGCGCCGGTCAGATCGACGTAGGCCGGGTGATGCGGCGCGAAGTGGCTGCCGATCGGCGTGCCGTAGCCGAACATGGCGCCGTCGATCACCGCCTGCCTGTCGACGGCATGGGCGATGGCCTGGCGCACCTTCAGGTCGTCGAGCGGCGGCCTGCCGTTGTTCATGGCAAGGATCGTCTCGCCCTCGGTGGTGCCGATCTTCACGGTGAAACGCGGATCGGCCTCGAACTGCACCATGCTCTCAGGCGCCGGGAAATTCGGAAAGGCATCCAGATCGCCCGCCATCATCGCCGCCACCGCCGCCGCCGGATCCGGCACAACCTGGAAGGTGGCATCTTCAAGCTGAACGGCTTCGCCCCAATAGTTTTCGTTGCGCTTGAGCTCGATGCGGTCGCCCTGGACCCAGCTGTCGAACTTGAAGGGGCCGGTGCCGATGGGCAGGGCCTTGTTGGTGTCGGCGCTTTCGGGGGCGACGATCACCGCATCGCCCCAGCCGAGATTGAACAGGAAGTGGCCGGTGGGACGCTTCAGGGTGACGACGACCTCCTGGGGACCGTTGGCGGCGACCGCCTCGATGGGTTCGAACAGGCCTTTCTGCGCGTTGACACTGTCCTCGGCCATGGCGCGCTCGAAGGAAAAGACGACGTCATCCGCGTCGAATGTGCTACCGTCGTGGAAGGTCACGCCCTCATGCAGCGTGAACCTGTAGGTCAGCCCGTCGTCGCTGACGACCCAGGACTCGGCGAGGGCGGGCTGGACGACACCGTTCCGGTCGATGCGGGTCAGGCCCTCGAAGACATTGGCGTAGACCACCTCGTCGATCGCCGCGGCAGCGCCTGCGGTCGGGTCCAGGTGGGGCGGCTCCAGCACCATGCCGAGATTGATCCCGTCCTTGGCCATCGACGGCCCCGCCGTCGCGATCAGGCCGACACCAAGGGCCAGGACGAGGCCGGCAAGCGCGCGCTTCGAGGGGAACGACATCAAGGCTTCCTCACATCAATCAACGATCGGGATGAAGGCTACGATAAGATCGAATATGATCCAAGTCGTCGGCTTCGTAGACTCCGCGTGCGATGGCGCGAGTAGTGGCGTCGGCGGCGAGCATGCCGACGCGCGCCAGGCTCGCCGGTCCGTCGAGCGGATATGCGCCGGTCGCCAGGACGAACACCGTATCGCCGTCGAAAGGGGTGTGCGCCGGGCGGATCGCGCGCGCGATGCCGTCCTGGGCCATGATCGCCACGCGCTTGGCCTCGGCCTTGGAAAGCGCGGCGTCGGTGGCGATCACCACCAGCGTGGTGTTGCCGCCGACCTCGCCGGGAAAGTGGTCGTCGATGCCGGGGCTGACGAAACCGGGCTCCAGCCGCCGCGCGCCGAATTCGCCAGCCTGCTCGAACGGCCAGGCCCAGAAGACGCCGCTGCCGGGGAGCAGCACCGAGCCCACGGGATTGACCGCGGCGAGGGCGGCGACGGTGATCGGCGGCCTGGCGCTTGTGCAGTGGATCACGAAGGAGGCGCTGCCGAGACCGCCCTTGATCTGCGTGCCGGCGGGGTGGCCGACCGTCGCGCCGAGGCCGGCGCCGGCATTGCCCAGGCGGAAACGTTCCGCTGCGTCGCTGCAGGCTTCGGCGCCGAGCGCGCGATAGGGCGTCCTGTGCCCCCAATCCTTGTCGCCGCCGTTCAGGAGATCGAACAGGATCGCCGCCGGCACGATCGGCACCACCGCGCTGTCGACGCGAAAGCCGCGGCCCTTCGCTTTCAGCCAGTCGACGACCCCGCTCGCCGCATCGAGACCGAAGGCCGAGCCGCCGGCGAGCACCACCGCATCCACCCGATCGACCAGGCAGGTCGGATCGGCAAGGTCGGTCTCGCGGGTGCCGGGCGCGCCGCCGCGGACGTCGACGGCGCACACCACCGGCGCATCGGGCAGGATCACCGTGACGCCGCTGCGCATCCCGTGATCCTCGGCGGAACCGACCTTGATGCCGCGCACATCGGTCAAGAGGTTGCTCGGGCCCGGGCGGATCACTGCAGCGTGACCCCGAGCAGGCGAAGCGCCGAGGCCGCCATCACCTTGGCGGAGGCGACCAGATGCTCGATCTCGACATATTCGTCGGGCTGATGGGCGAGGTCGAGGATGCCGGGGCCGTAGGCGATGCACTCCTGGAGATGGCCGATGCGATGCACGTGCTTCTGATCGTAGGTGCCGGGCGAGACGATGAGTTCGGGCGCCTTGCCGAGCACGCGGCCGATGGCATCGGCGGTGGCGGTGACCACCTCGGCGTCTTCCGGGGTCAATGTCGGCAGCACTTCCATGACGTCGCGAATGGCGTAGCGAAAGCCGGGCCGGGTGCGCGTCAGGTCGTCGAGGATGGCGACGATTTCGCCTTTCACCTGGGCGAGGTCCTCCTCGATGGGAAAGCGCCGATCGAGCATCAGCCGGCAGCGGTGCGGCACGTTCGGGCTGGGCAGGCCGTCAATCTCCTCCGGCAGCCCGCCATGGATCGCGGCGAGATTCAGCGTCGATTTTTTGGCACCCTCCGGCACCACCGGCATGCCCGTGCGACGGGTGGCGAGAACGGGCAGCAGATCGTCCTCCAGCGCCCGCATGGCGGCCCCCATATGGCGGATCGCGCAGTCGCCGAGGAACGGCATGGAGCCGTGGGCGATTTTGCCGAAGGTCTCGATCTCCGCCCACCAGACGCCGCGATGGCCGATGCAGATGCGATCGACGTTCAGGCATTCCGGGATGATCACGTGATCGACCCGAGGCTTGGAGAAAAAGCCCTGGCGCGCCAGATGGGCGACGCCGCCGAAGCCGCCGGATTCTTCGTCCACCGTGCCCGAGATCTCGACCGCACCCTGGAAATCGATGCCTGCGGCGAGGATCGCTTCGAGCGCGATCACCGAGGCGGCGATCCCGCCCTTCATGTCGCAGGTACCGCGTCCATAGACACGGTCGTTGCGAACGACGGCGGAAAAGGGATCGTCGCTCCAGCCTGAGCCGGCCTCGACCACATCGATATGACCGTTGAAATGCACCGTGCGCCCCGGCCCGCGCCCCTCGCGCCTGGCAATCACGTTGGTACGCGGAAAGCGATCACTGTCGCCGATCTCGCCCCGGGCGCGCAGATACTCGACCGCAAAGCCCGACCGTTTCAGCCGGTCACCCAGCAAGTTCGCGCAGGGCTCGTAGCCCTCGCCGGGCGGGTTGACCGTCGGGATGCGCACGAGATCCCGGGTCAGCGCGATGAGGGCATCACGTCGATCGTCGATACGGGCGAAGAGCTTGTCGAGCATGGCGCCATGCTAGCGCATTTCTCGCCGGAGGACAGCGCCAAGGTCGGTTTACAGCTTTGGCGGGAAACCCTCGGCGCGAAGCTCGATGCCCATCGCGTCTTCGAGGAGCTTCACCACCATGGGCGACCATGCCGCACCGCCATAGTGCCCCTTGGCGCGGCGGAAGGTCTGCTCGACCAGGCTGGCGAGATCGAGCGGCACGCCGTGCGCGCGGGCGATCTTCTGGGTGATGCCGAGATCCTTCAAGGCCAGATCCATGGTGAAGCCGATGTCGTAGCTGCCGTTCAGGATCACCTGGCTTTCGGTCTCGTGCACGAAACTGTTGCCGGAGCTTGCTTTGATCGCCCGGAACGCCGTCTGCAGGTCGAGGCCGGCGCATTTGGCGAGGGTCAGCGCTTCGCCCGCCGCGAGCAGGTGGATGAAGGCGAGCATGTTGGTGATCACCTTGATCACCGAGGCCTGGCCGAGGGTGCCGACATGGATGACCTCGCCGCCCATCGCCTGGAACAGCGGCAGATGCCGCTCGAACAGTGCCTTTTCGCCGCCGACCAGCACGGTAATCTCGCCGCTCGCTGCCTTGTGCACTCCGCCGGTCACCGGCGCCTCGAGGGTCGAGACCCCGGATTTTTCGGCGCGTGCCGCCAGCCCCTGGATCGCTTCGGGATCGTTGGTGCTCATCTCGATCCACGCAGCACCGCTGCGGAGGTTGACCAGGAGGCCGTTGTCGCCGGCCACGACGGCCTCGGTCGCCGCCGGGGATGGCAGGCAGGTGATGGCCACATCGGCACCCTCGGCCGCTTCCTTCAGCGTCGGCGCGAAGCGAGCGCCTTTGGCGATCAGGGGGGCTGCCTTGGCCGGGTCGAGATCGTTCACGACGAGTCGGTGCCCAGCCCTCACCAGGCTGGCCGCGAGATGGCCGCCGAGCTCGCCGAGGCCGATGAAGGCGATGTTTTTCATCACAAGGGAGTCTGCATCATTTCGAGGTGCAGGAGATCGCCCTCATAGGGATGTTTTCGCGCGACCTCTTCGTTCAGGGCGACGCCGATGCCGGGCTCCTCGGAGGGGATCACGTACCCCTCGTCGACGCGAAGCGGTTTTTCGAGAATCTCGGCATGGAAGCCGCCGAAGGTCTGGATGCATTCCAGGATCAGAAAATTCGGGCTGCAGGCGGCGAGCTGGATATTGGCGGCGGCCTCGATCGGGCCGCAATAGAGATGGGGTGCGATCTGCGCATAGTGGGCTTCGGCCATGCCGGCGATCTTCTTCGCCTCCAGAAGACCGCCGACGCGGCCGAGGGCCGGCTGCAGGATCGACGCCGCCCCCGTCGCCAGCACGCGCGAAAACTCGTATTTGGTGGCGAGACGCTCGCCGGTCGCGACCGGAATGCTGGTGGCGGCCGCGACTTTCGCCATCTCCTCCGGCTTTTCCGGCGGCACCGGCTCCTCGAACCAGAGCGGATCGTAGGGCTCGAGGCGCCTCGCCAGACGTATCGCCCCTGACGCCGTCAGCTGGCCGTGGGTGCCGAACAGCAGGTCGGCACGATCGCCGACCGCTTCCCGAATTTTTTTCACGAAGGTCTCCGAACGGGAGAGCGCCTCCAGCGAGAGCTGGCGCGGGTCGAACACGCTGTAGGCGCCGGCCGGGTCGAACTTCACTGCGGTGAAGCCCTGCTCGACATAACGGGCGGCACACGCGGCGGCCATGTCCGGATCGGTGTAGACGTGAGGACCCCGGTCCGGCTCGGGATCGCCCGGTTCCGGGTAGAGATAGGTGTAAGCGCGCAGACGCTCGTGCACCCGGCCGCCGAGCAGCTGGTGCACCGGCTGTCCCGCCTCCTTGCCGACGATGTCCCAGCAGGCGATCTCCAGGCCGGAGACGATGCCCACCATCGAGACATCGGGGCGAAGGGTGTAGCCCGCACCGTAGGCGCGGCGCCAGAAGCGCTCGATGTGGTGCGGGTCCTCGCCAATCAGGAAGCGCGCCGCGACGTCCTCGATCATCTTTTCGACGACATGGGGATGAAACGGCAGCGAATAGACTTCGCCCCACCCCACCACGTTGCCGTCCGTGACGACCTTCACGAAGATCCAGTAGCGCCCGCCGAAGGAGGGCGGCGGGTTGCCGACCACGAAAGTCTCGACATGGGTGATCTTCATCGAGATGTTCTCTGCTCAGGTGTTGAGACGAACCGCATTTTTCCAGCCATGGCGAAAGGATTTCTTAACCCTGGGTCTCTACCCTAGCGCATCTGGTCCATGCGATCCTGGGAATCCGACTGCCGAAGGGAAGTTCATGGCACACGGACTCCCAGGATCGCATGGACCATGAGAGAACATGGCATGGATGAGTTAAAGAAAACCTAACGCTCCGATGAAAGCCTGCCGCCGAGGAGGTGGCCTGGTGGCCCGTGAAGCGGAACGTCGTGCCGTCGACAAGGTGTCAGATCCTGCCCGCCGTCCGCTGCCGAAAAACCTGGCCGCATACCGTCGACCCAGGTTCCATCGGTCCAAGTCGACGAGGTGGCCGCGCCACTGTCAGTTCCCGCCCATCATCCACCGCGCAAAAACCTGGCCCCATACCGTCGACCCAGGTTCCATCGGTCCAAGTCGACGAGGTGGCCGCGCCACTAGATGAGGCGGTTGGTGATCTGGTGGAGCATGGCGCCCAGCAGGAAATTGAAGAGCACGAAGGCGATCGCGATGGCGGCGGTCGTGCCGAGGGCCGTCTTGATGACGAACCAGTGATAGACGATCAGTCCCGCGGTCAGGATGATCAGCGCCAGGTCGGCGATCGATTGCTGAACCAGCGTGACCAAGCCGACGCCGATGGCGAGCAGGCCGAAGATCAGCACGCTGCTCCAGTTCACGGCGACGACGAGCGCGGTGAAGCGCTGGCCGAGGCCGAGAAGGTCGGTGGCGAAGAAGGCGACCAACGGGAACAGGATCCAGCTCGCGCTGTAGGTCAGGAAATGCACCAGCGCCGCCCAGAAGGAGAAGCCGCCCTCCGGCGTCATGAAGTCCTGGCCGACCGACAGCATGTAGAATGGCGCCAGGATCACCGCGGCGAAGAAGGAACGCCAGAAGCCTTCGACCGAGATGTTGAAGTAGCTGATGCCATTTTCATCGAACAGGGCGAGGCGATACGCTCCATACAGTGAGGAGACGATCTCCTGCCGGTCCGGCATGATGTCAGATTGTGCCGACATAGGCCCGGAGCAGTCGAAGATACACTGATGTCAGGGCTTCCAGATCGGCGACGGCGACCCGCTCGTCCACCTGGTGCATGGTCTGGCCGACCAAGCCGAACTCGATCACCGGGCAGATGTCCTTGATGAAACGGGCATCGGACGTGCCGCCTGACGTGGAGAGCTCGGGCGTGACCCCGAGCTCCTGCCTGACCACGTCCTGCATCAGGTCGGTCAGCGGGCCGGGCTCGGTCAGGAAGGCGGGGCCGGAGCAGCGCGTCTGCAGCTCATAATTGCCGCCCACCGAGTCCAGCTTCTCGTGCAGCCAGGCTATCAGCGAATCGGGTGTGTGCAGGTCGTTGAAGCGGATGTTGAAATTGGCTCTGGCCTCGCCGGGGATGACGTTGGTGGCTTCGTTGCCGACGTCGAAGGTGGTCGGCACCAGCATCGAGGGCGGGAAATGCTCGGTGCCCTCGTCCAGCGGCTCGGAAAGGGCGCGCAGCATGGCGGCGAGCTGGATGATCGGGTTGTTGGCGCGGTGTGGATAGGCGACGTGGCCCTGGGTGCCGCGCACCTTCAGAAAGCCGGAGAGCGAGCCGCGCCGGCCGATCTTGACCATGTCGCCGAGCGCCTCGGGGTTGGTCGGCTCGCCGACCACGCAGGCATCGATGGTCTCGCCCCGCGCCTTCAGCCAGTCCAGCACCTTGGCCGTGCCGTTGATCGCCGGCCCTTCCTCGTCGCCGGTGATCAGGAAGCTGATCGAGCCGTGCAGCTGATCGGTCTTGAGGAAGCGGGCGACCGCGGCGACGAAGCAGCCGATGGCGCCCTTCATGTCGACCGCGCCGCGACCAAAGAGCTCGCCGTCGACGATCTCGCCCGCGAACGGATCGACCCGCCAGGCGCCGAGATCGCCGGGCGGCACCACGTCGGTGTGGCCGGCGAAGCAGAGATGCGGCGAGCCTTCGCCCAGGCGCGCATAGAGATTGGCGATCGGCGGCGTGCCCTCCTCGTTGAACACGAGGTGATGGCAGGTAAAGCCGAGCGGCTTGAGCGCACGCTCGACGTCGAGCAGCGCGCCGTCGTCGGCGGGCGTGACGCTCCTGCAGCGGATCAGCGTCCGGGTGACGCTCACCGGGTCGGCGGCATCCAGATGCTCGGCGCCGCCAGCGGCATGGAAAGGCCTGATCCTGTCGTTGGCCGGATCGTTCAGGCCGACGAGATGGCTCTTCTTCACGGCGGCGGTCATGTTCTGAGCAGTTCGTTGATGGCGGTCTTGGAGCGCGTCTGCGCATCGACCTTCTTGACGATCACCGCGCAGCCGAGGCTGGGTCCGGGCTGACCGTTGGGCAAGGGCGGACCCGGCAGGGCGCCCGGCACCACCACGGAGTAGGCGGGCACGCGGCCGTAGTGGATCTCGCCGCTGGTGCGATCGACGATCTTGGTGGAGGCGCCGATGAACACGCCCATGGACAGGACGGCCCCTTCCTCGATCACGACGCCCTCGACCACTTCGGAGCGGGCGCCGATGAAGCAATTGTCTTCGATGATAACGGGTCCGGCCTGCAGCGGTTCCAGCACGCCGCCGATGCCGACGCCGCCGGAGAGATGCACGTGCTTGCCGATCTGCGCACAGGAGCCGACGGTCGCCCAGGTGTCGACCATGGTGCCGCTGTCGACATAGGCGCCGAGATTGACGAAGGACGGCATCAGCACGACGTCGGGTGCCACATAGGCGGAACGGCGGACGACACAGCCCGGCACCGCGCGAAAGCCCGCGTCGACGAAGTCGGCGTCCGACCAGTTTTCGAACTTGGAGGGGACCTTGTCCCACCAGCAGGCACCGCCCGGAGCGCCGCTGATCCGGCTCATCGGGCTCAGGCGGAAGGACAGCAGCACCGCCTTCTTCAGCCACTGGTTCACCCGCCAGGCGCCGTCGATCTTCTCGGCGACGCGACACGCACCGGAGTCGAGCGCCGTGAGCGCATCGTCGACGGCCTTGCGGACGGGACCTTGGGTATCGGGGCCGATCTGGTCGCGCTCCTCGAAGGCATCTTCGATCGCGGACTCGAGGGCGGCTTTATCCATGGCAAGGCGTTCCAATGCAAAAGGCCCGCCTTCAGAAAAGGCGAGGTGGTGGTAAGCTATCCAAGCCGCGACCTATGTCAAGCGATACAAGAGGTTATTGGCCGACAGGCTGCGGATTAGGCGGGCATGAGCATTCAGCTTGCCTTCGTTCCCGCAACCCGTTAAGGCGGCGTTCATCCAGCTTGATCTTACTACGGTTCGCGGGCTTCTCGCCATGCCGGGGAATGGCGAGGCAAATTTCAACTTGCGGGAGCTTTTTTCCATGATAAGGCGCCTCCTATCCATCCTTTATCGACCTTCCTGCCGCCGACTTTCGTGCTGCAGCCTCGCGGTCGCGGGCCTGCCCCTGGTTCTCCTGTCGGGCTGTGCGACCGAAAGTCATCAGGCCGTGCAGACAGAGACGGTGTCGACGTATCAAACCGCCTATTCGGGACCGCGCTACAAGCTGTCGATCGGCAAGTTCGGCAACAGCTCGACCTATCAGCGCGGCGTCTTTTCCGACGGCGTCGACCGCCTCGGCGGCCAAGCCAAGACCATCTTGAAGACCCATTTGCAGCAGACCAACCGCTTCACCGTGCTCGATCGCGACAATCTCGACGAGATCGCGCAGGAGGCGAAGATCGCCGGCGTGCAGCAGCAGCTCAAGGGGGCCGAGGTCGCGATCACCGGCGCGGTGACCGAATTCGGCCGGCGCGAGACCGGCGATCGCCAGCTTTTCGGCATTCTCGGCCGCGGCAAGGAGCAGCTCGCCTATGCCAAGGTGGCGCTCAACGTCGTGAACGTGGTCACCGGCGAGGTGGTGCATTCGGTGCAGGGCGCCGGCGAGTATCAGCTCAACAATCGCGAGGTGATCGGCTTCGGCGGCACCGCCGGCTATGACGCCACGCTGAACGGCAAGGTGCTCAATCTCGCGATCACCCAGGCGGTCGAGCAGCTGGTCGCCGATCTCGAAGCGGGTGCCTGGTCGCCCGAGGGGACGAGCTGATCATGGCAAGGCATGTCGTCGCGCTCGCCGGCCTGGTGCTGGCGGGCGGGCTTCTGGCCGGTTGTGCCGAGCCGGGGCCGAAACCGCCCGCCTATGCTTGGGGCAATTACGAGGATCTGCTCTACGCCATGTACGCCAATCCGGGCGAAGCCACGCCGGAAGTGCAGGTCGAGCGGCTTTCGGCGACGCTCGAAGAAGGCGAGAGCAAGAATCGGAAGGCCGGGCCGGGGCTCTACGCCCATCTCGGCTACATGCAGTATCTGACGGGAAATTTCGACGCTGCGCGCGACGCCTTCGAGCGCGAGAAGGCGCTCTATCCCGAGTCGTCCGTTTTCATGGACAGGCTCCTGACGCAGCTCGCACAAGGATAATTCCATGACTCCATTATCACGTATAGCACTGGCCCCTTTGGGCCTGGCGCTGCTCACCGCCGTCGGCTGCGCGCCCGCCGACCCCAAGGACTACTCGCAATATCGCGAGCACATGCCGGCCTCGATCCTGGTGCTGCCGCCGACCAATCAAAGCGTCGAGGTCAATGCCGGCTACAGCGTCGCGTCGTCGATCACCACGCCGCTGGCGGCCGCCGGCTACTACGTGTTTCCGATCGCGGTGGTCGATACCTATTTCAAGGAGAACGGCCTGCCCTCGGCCGCCGACATGCATGGCGTGCCGCTGGACAAGATCCGCGAGGTGTTCGGCGCCGATGCGGTCCTGTATCTCGACGTCAAGCAATATGGCCAGGACTACAAGGTGGTCTTCTCGGACACCGAGGTCGACGTCGACGCCAAGCTGGTGGACACGGCGAGTGGGCTGACGCTTTGGGAAGGCCGGGCCCGCGGCAACAAGTCGAGCAGCGACGGCAATGGCGGCGGCGGTCTCATCGGGCTTCTGGTGACGGCTGCGGTGGCCCAGGCGGTCGGCACCACGGTGGACGCGGCGCACGGCGTCGCGGTCGAGGCCAATCGCAGCATGGTGCTCGGCCGGGACGGGCTCCTGCTCGGCCCTTATCATGAGGGCAGTGCCCTGGACCTGCGCGGCCTGCCGCCGGAACAGGCGGCGCCGGCGGAAGCCGCGGCCGAGGCAGCCGCTACCGAGTGAGCTTCGGCATGACACGGTGAAGTGCGGGCGGCGGCGCCGACGCCGTCACTCCCGCGCGTCGACCAGGGTGGTCAGATAATCCTGCAGGCGCTTTTGCATGGCGAGATTGGCGAACGCGGCGATGTGACCGGCCGCCTCCGGCCGCCAGATCGCCTTGGGCTCGGCCGCGGCCTGGTACAGCGCCTCGCCGTGATGCGGCGGCACCACCTGGTCCGCCTGGCCCTGCACGATCAGGAGCGGCAGCGGTGACAGGGCGGCGGCGGCGGCCAGCGGATCGTAGCGGCCGTCGATGGTGAGGCTGATCGGCCATTGGAACGGCCAGGTCAGCCAGAAATCGCCGAGCTTTTCGCGTGCGATGCCGCGGTAGCTGGAAAAGGCGCCCTCGACCACCAGGCCCGCCAGGCGGTCCTTCTCGGGGTTTGCAGCGATCGCGGTCAGCGCCACGGCACCACCCAGGCTCTGGCCGAACACCACCACCTCCTCCGGGCGCACGCCCGGCCGCTTCAGCAGGGTGTCGAGGGCGGCGGTGACGTCCTGGTGCAGGCCGTCCAGGGTGGGCACGCCTGCGGAGCGGCCGTAGCCGCGATAGTCGATCGCGAACACGTCGAAGCCGCCGCGGGTCAGCCAGGCGACATTGGCGAAGTGGGTGCTGATGTTCTCGGCATTGCCGTGCAGGAACAGGACGCTGCCGATGCGCGCGCCGTCCGCCTGGAAGAACCAGCCATGCAGCCTGGTGCCGTCCTCGGCGGCGAAAGCCACGTCCTCATAGGTGAAGCCGAGCTTGGCCGGGTCGACCACATAGTCCTTCATCGGCTGGAAGAAAAAGCCGGTGCAGCCGGAAAGCGCGATGGCGACGACGAGCAGGAGCAGACAACGCCGGATCATCAGAAATACCAGTCCACCCAAGTCAGAAGCTCTTCCTGGGCGCCGCCGCCTTCGTCCGCAAGGCCAGCCTCCAGCCGGACCGCCATGCCGCGCCCGAAGCCGAGGCTCTGGCCGAAGCGAAGGGCCCAGCGATCCCGCGTCTTCTCGCCGAAACGCAGCTGGTAGCGCGCCTTGGCGGTGAGCGAGGCGTGGTCGGTGACCGGCCAAAGGAGGGAAAGTGCGGGGCCGGCATTGACGCTGCAGGTCTGATCGCAATCCTCGCCGCCGGTGATGCCCATATCCAGCGTGGCCGACCAGATGTCCCGTTCCCCGACGCCATAGCTGAGGCCGGCGCCGCCTTCGAACACGCCGATCAGCGCCCCCTCCTCGGCGGTGCGCCGGACGCGCAGACGCTCGATGCCGGTGTTCAGCCACCAGGAGATCGGCTGCAGAAGCTCGGTCCGGGGCGTCATCGAGCGGATGCCGACGCCGGTCAGCTTTTCCAGGGTGATGGCCGGCCCGTCGTCATAATGGCGAAACTCGAAGGCGAGGAAATCGATGCCGGCGCCCGGCACGTAGCCGCCGGTCGGGTCGAGATCGTCGTGATAGGCCGGGCGCAAACGAAGGGCGGCGAACGGCCGGCCGTCGCGCAGGCCGAGACCGGCGCCGAAACGCGCGGAGTCGTGGCCTTGGTCGGGTCGTGTCGCCGGCGTCTCGACCGGCGGCAGGTCGGCCTTGGCGTCGATCCGGCTGCGCGCCGCGAGCAGGGTCCAGGCGCGATCGGCGGCGGTGTCGCGCGCGAGATCGCCGGTTTCCATGCGGTAGGTGACCAGGGACTGGGCGAGTTCGATCGCTGCCGCCCGGCCGGCGGGCGGCAAGGCCGCAGCTTCGGGACTATCGGGCGCGAGCGTGCCCTCGGCGAGGCCGCGCGCCAGTGCCTGCCCTTCCGGCGTGAGGGCATCGAACCCCTCGCGAATGCGGGTCTGGCCGGAGGGACGAAACACCGCGCCCTGAAACAGTCCTTCCCGCCCGAGCACGGCGCGCACGCTTTCCACCGGGATGACGTGCACGTCGAAGGCCGAGGCGAGATCGAGGGAGGGGCGGGCGACGTCCATCAGGAACAGGAGCTGGTAGGAGCAGTTCTCGTCGAAGAAATAATATTCGCTCCACTGGCCCTGCATCTCCCAGAGATGCTCGACCATGCGCGCCACCTCGGCAGGCGTGAAATCCAGCCGGTATTCGTAGATGTCGCGATTCTCGATATCGCTGTAGCGCCTGGTCAGCTCGTGATAGGGCGCCACCGAATAGGTGCCGGCATAGCCGCCGGTGAGGCCGAGCACCGCGAACAGCAGGCCGTTGTCCGTGCCGGTCTCGGCGCCGTAGTTGACCGCGTAGGAAAGGATCCGCGTGTCCTCGGTCTGATCGGCGCGGTCCAGGCGAAGCAGGGTGTGGCCGAACATCGAGGCGGGGTTGTTCATGTAGGCCGCGGGAAAGATCAGCGTCGCCGCATCGGCGTCGATGGTCCCGGCCCATTCCTCGAACGCCGGGCAGGGCTGTTCCGGAAGGCGAGCCGGATCGAAGCCGAGCTCCTCCTTCAGCCAGCCGTAGCGGGCCTTGTAGGCACATTGCGGGTGCTGCGCGTCGTCATCACCGTCCCCAGCGACCGGCGGCGCGAAGAAGGCGCGAAGCGTCGCTTCGAGCTCGGCCTCGGGATGGTATTTGCCTCTGCCCGCGAGAAAGAAGCCCGGGCTGTCGACCAGGCTGTGCACGCTTTCGCCATACCAGTCCGGCCGGTAGTGACCGAGCGCCAGCCAGCCGGGATGATGGGCGAGGTCGCGCTCGCTCGCCTGCGCGATCAGACTTTGGAGATAAGCGGGATCGGCGGGATAAGCCGTGCCGGCAGTACCGTCTGCGACGTGGGCCGTGCCCACCAGGACGGCGCCGAGCAGGGCAAAACGCCGCCAGCCTCGCGGCCGGCGGCGCTCACCAGCAAGAACGGTTCTCAGGCCTCGAGGTAGCGGGCGAGAGTCGCGTTTTCGGCCATGACCTGACCGATCGACACCAGGACGTCATCGGCGGAGACGTCGTCGCTCGGGAAGATGCGGGTGAAGTTGCCCTTCAGGGTCACGAACATCAGGTCCTGATCCTGTCCGTCGACCTTCATCGCCGAGGCGAGCGAAGCCAGGGTCTCGCCCTCGCCGCGCGCGATGTCCTTGGCCAGGTTGTCGAGATTGGCGGCCGCCAGCTGACGCACCTCGGCGGACGCGATCACGTCGTTCTGATTGCAGCCGAGCGTGCCGGTGGTGATGCCGAAAGTCTGGTTGCCCAAGGTGCCGTTGGTGGTCACCGCCAGAACCTGGGGAGCAATACCACTCTTGCCTTCCCAGAGCGTGGTGCCGAGACCGCAGCCGGTGCTTTCGGCACGGGCGTCCTGAAGTTGCGCTACGCCGACCACCAGGCCCATGGCAAGCGCCGTCGAGACGAAAAGCTTCATTGTGACCCCTCAATTAAATGACAGATGCTGCATGTCCTATGAGGAGCGGGGCGCCGCTGTCAACTTAAGACTGTAGATTTGAACGCCTAGCTCGTGCTGTGGCTGTTCGGTTCCCGGGTTTGTTCGTGATAGCGTTTCACGGCGGCGTCCCTGGCACGCGCTTGACGTGGAAACACCAAGGCATCGTCCTACCTTCAACAGAGGAGGGGATGGCCATGGCAGGTGCGCGCGCGAGCTGGAAGGGGTATTTGAAACTGGCGTTGCTGTCCTGTCCGATCCGCCTCTACAAGGCGACCGGTCAGGCGGAGAAGCTGTCCGGGCATTTCCTGCACAAGGATACGAAGAATCGGATCTCCATGGTCCCGCACGACCCGGCGCTCGGCAAGGTCGATCGCGGCGATCTGGTGATGGGGTATGCCTGCGGTGAGGGCCGCTATGTGGTGCTGAACGACGCCGATCTGCGCGAGATCAGCGATCCCTCGGACAGGACGCTCTCGATCGAGAGCTTCGTCGATGCCGGCGAGATCGATCCGATCTATCTGGATCAGCCCCATTTTCTGGCACCCGACGGCGACGTCGCGGTCGAGATGCTGGACGTGCTGCGCGGCGCCATGGCCGGGCGCCGGCGGGCGGCGATCGCGCGGCTGGTGATGAACCAGCGCGAGCGCATGGCCGTGCTCACCGTGCGCGGCCGCGGGTTTCTTCTGACCACGCTGCTCGGCGCCGACGAGATCCGCGACCCGGACGCGTTTTACGAGGGCCTGCCGAGCGGCGATCCCTCGATCGAGCTGTTGAACCTCGCGGAGCAGCTGATCGCGATCCGCTCGGGCCGTTTCGATCCGCACATCTTCAAGGACCGCTATCAGGCCGCGCTGAAGGCGCTGATCGACCAGAAGGTCGCGTACGGCGAGACCGCGGACCAGCCGCTGTCGGGAAAGCCGCCGGCGGCGGCGAATGACGACCATCCGCAGCCGCCCGCCGACCTCGCCGAAGCCTTCAGGCAGAGCATCGACAGCCACCTGAAACCACCCGCTCCCAGCCGCACGCGCAAGCCGGCCGCCAGGAAGAAGCCGCCTGCGAAACCCGCCCGCATCCCGGAAAAATCACCAGGCTAGGTGGCGTGGCCACGGCACGGACTTGGACCGTCAGGGCCTGGGTCCACGGTATGCGGCCAGGTTTCCGAGTTCCGCCGTCATGGGAAGGGGCGGATATCATCGACATGCCAGGGCGGACCTGACATCCTCAAATCTTGGGTGCATACCGTGAACCCAGGCGACAACGGCCCAAGTCCATGAGGTGGCCACGCCACTATTTGAGGATGCCTTTGAGGAGGCTGCCGGCGGGTGACTCGGTGGTGTCCTGATCGCCCGTGGTCAGCTTGTCCAGAAGGTTCTTGGCGTCCTCCTTGCCGACCTTCTTCAGCGCCTTCTTGATGTCGCCAGCCGAATTCAGGTCCTTGGTGGCATCGCCGACCGCGCCGAGCTGCTCCTTGACCTGCTTCTTCAGCGCCTTCGGATCGTTGATCGCCTGATCGACCAGACCGCTGAGATCGGGCTTGAACTTCAGATCGTCGAACGGGCCGGTGACCACGACGGGCACCAGGATGCCGGCGACCTCGCTCGTCCCCTGCTGGCCTTCGAGGGTGGCGGCGGCCTTGGGCTCGATGCGGTAGTCGACGCGTTTTGCCGGCAGATCGACGGTGCCGGCGCCGACCACGCGAAGCGCGGGGGCCTGCAGCTGCAGGTCACTATTGGTGACGATACCGTTCGCGATGGTGAAGCTGCCGCCGAGCTCGGCGAAGTCGGTTTTCTTGGCCTCGCCGGCCTCGGCGCTCAGGAACGCCGTGCTGACATTCCGGACCATGGCCGCGACATTGATGCCGACGATCGCGCCGTCCGTGAAGGTCACCTTGCCGTCGCCGGCGAGGTTCTGCACGAGCTGGCGTTCGCTGCCGCCCGACGTGCTGGTGTTGAAGACGGCGTCCGCCTTGCCCTCCAGGCGGTCGAAATCGGCGGCGTCCTTGAGGAAGGGGAAGGCTTCGAGGCCGGTGAGGGTGAACTGCTCCTCGATGCGCGGCTGGCCGCTCGAGGTGTCGACGATCAGACGGCCCTGGCCCTTGCCGTCATAGAGGTTGAAGTCCTTGAGATCGGCGGTGAGCTTCGGTCCGGCCATGTTGAGCGCGAGCACGGTGCGTCCGAGCTTGATCTCGTTGGCCTGCAGGCCTTCGAGGGTGAGCTCGAAAGCGAGATCGACGCCGCCGAGCTGAAGCTCGATCGGCTCGTCCGACCAGTCAGAGGCAACCGCCTCCTGCTTGTCTGCAGACCCTGCCGCGCCACCTGCCTGCTCCCCTTGTGAAGGCTCGGGCGCCTCGCCCGGTATGTAGGGGTTGAGGTCGACCATGCCGAGATCGAGGCGGCCGCTGATCTTCGGCACGGCACCGGTGAGATCGGTGGTGACCTCGCCCTTGCCTGTGATCTGATCGAGGCTGATGACCGCGTCGGTAAAGGCGATCCTGTCGGCCGAGCCGTTGAGCTTGCCGGCGATGGTCAGGGCTTCCAGTGCCTCGATGTCCATGTCCAGCGGCTCGGCCAGCCAGGCGGCGAGGCCTTTGACCGAGGGGACGGAGAGATCGATGTCACCAGCGGTGCTCGGCGCCCCCTGGTTGCTGAGCTGGCCGTCGAAGCCGAGCTGCAGCGGATCCGATTTGATGCCGAGGCCGAAGGCGGAGCTGCCGCCCTGGAGCACCTCGTAGGGGGCTTTGAGATTCACGTCGAGGTCGATGGTCTCGCCCTTGTAGTCGAGCGAACCCTTGGCTTCGAGCGGGCTCCTGATGTCGGCGAGAGCGAGCTGCATGTTGATCGCATCCACCCGCTCCTCGGTGCCGGCCGCCCGGTCGGTGAAGATCAGCGAGCCGTTCTCGATGCGGATATCGCCGAGCTTGAGCTCGGTGATCGGCAGGCTGCCGTCCGAGCCTTCCGCCGCACTTTCGGTCGAGCCTGCGCTGGAGGCCGCGGTCTCGCCGCCGGTTTCCAGCTCCCAGTTGGCCTTGCCGCCGGCGTCGACCTCGAGATGGATCACGGGCTCCACCAGCACGAACTGGTCGACCTCGACCGCGCCGGAGAGAAGCGGCAGGACCTTGAGCTCGACCTGCAGCTCCTTCAGCGAGACCATATCCGTGACCTCGCTGCCGGCGGCACCGGCAAAGCGCACGCCGGACATGTCGACCGCGAGATTGGGGAAGACCGACAGTCCGAGATCGCCGTCGACCGCGAGCTTGCGGCCGGTCGCGCTCTCGACCTGCGCGGTGAGCTGGGACTTGATGGTTTCGGCCGGCACCAGGAAGGGGGCTGCGATCACGGCGCCGACCAGCAGCACCAGAAGGACGCCGATCACCAGGAAAAACTTTTTCATGATTCTCTCGCCGAATGGTCAAGGAAATGGCCGCACAGGCTCCAGCGCGCCGCTGGCGGGCGCCGGGCCGCGCCTCATGCAGAGGCTGGCGACGCCGCCCCTTAAGTCGTTCCGCCGAAGACTTTTTTCAATAGCGCCGTGGTGCGTTTCACCGGGTCTTCGCGGATCGCCGCCTCCTCGATCGCGAGGTAGGCGAACATGCCGTCCATCGCTCTATCGAGCACGTGATTGGTGAGGTCGGTCTTCAGATCGGGAAGGAAGGGTGCCACCTGGGCGCGCTCGATGATCGCGTCATAGGCAGTGACCGCACCGGCATCGGCGAGCGCGTCGTTGACGATCGGGCGCATGGCGTCGGTCAGCGAGCCGCGGGTGGTGCGATCCAGATACTGGGTCGCGGCGTCGTTCGGCCCCTGATAGATCGCATTCACGTCCTCGAAGGTGAGGCCGGTGATCGCCTTCCAGAAAATGTCCTTGGCAACCGGGGTCGCCTGTTCGGCGGCGCGGTTGATGCGCAGCTCGAGATCGTCGACCAGCGCGGACGCGCCGATCAGGCGAAGGGAGGACTGGGCCTGCGCCAGCACCTTGGGCAGCGGGATATGCACCTTGGGATCGGCGTTGAAGCCGTCCACCACGCCGAGATTGTCGACCACGCGGTCGGTGCCGACGCGAAGCGCCTCCTTCAGCCCGGCCGCGATCTCGCTCTGGCCGAGCGCGCCGCTGCCGCCAAGCACGCCCTGGAGCACGCTGCCGGCGCCGGCCGACCAGGGATCACCGCCCTCGCCGGGAGCGCAGGCGCCGAGCGCCAGGAGCGTGACGAAGGGAAAGCCGTAGCGTCTGGGGACTAGCTGCAGAAAGTTCATCTCTCGACCTGTTCATCATGGGAAAACGTTACCCCGCCCGCGGACGGAGCGCCTCTCGGGCGGGGGACGTTACCATGACAGCCGACGGTTGAAACCGACAGCTTTGTTTTTTCAGGTCCGTCGCGTCGGTTCAGTTCTCGAACACGATCTCGACGCGGCGATTTTCATCCAGGCTGTCGGCGCTGATGGTCTCGCCCCAGGAGTCGACCGTGATCGCGGCCGCCGGCACGCCTTCCTCGATCAGCGCTTTCGCGACCTCGCGGGCACGCGTGTCGGCGAGGCGCTTGTTGTCGGCGGCGACGCCACGCCGGTCGGCATAGCCGGTGACCAGGATGCGCGATGGCTGGCTCAGATCGGCAGAACGCTTGACCCGGGCGATGACGTCATAGCCATCGGAGTCGATGCCGGTGTCGCCGCTCGCGAAATAGACGCTGAACGGCGCTCCCTCATTGGCGAGTGCTGCGAGATTGACCATGAGGCGGTCGCCGCACTGGGTGGGGGCGGGCGGCGGCGTGCTGTCGCTGACGCTCGGGCAGGAGCCCTGCGACTGCGCTTCGAGCTCGTCCAGCCAGCAGTCGAAATCCACCTGTGCATCGGCGGCGGCCGCCGGCGCCTTGAAGCGACCACCATTGTCGAGGAGCGAGACCAGACGCTCGCGGGTGGCGAGAACGTCGGGCTGCCAGCCAAGGCAGATGTCATGGTCCGCAGCGGAATCGGGCTCGACCAGATCGCCGAGCAGGGAGGCCTCGGCCTTTTCGCGGTAGTGGAAGTAGTCGAAGTCGAGGCTGCTGCGCCGGCTGGCGGCAAGCTGGAGGTAGCCGTTTTTCAACTCCTCATTGAATGGCATGCCCAGCGCTTCGGTTTTCTCAGGAGGCAGCGCCGTGGTGCAGGCCCCGATAACCAAGAGAAGAGAGCCGGACAGAACGAGCCCGATTTTTCGAGACATAGCTTGGACCTCCAGGCCTAGACGATCGACGTTCGGCAAAGCACGAAGGGGCCGCACTCCTTGGCAGCCCATGCATAACTCTGGCCGAAACGTGGCCCGAGGCACGAGAAAACGCAAGCTCTGCCTGTTGATTTTCCCGTAATAATTGATGCGGCTGCTGCTACAGGCGGCCGGCCTGACGCAGGAGTTTCCTCACCAGGGTCGGCAGGGCCAGCTCGTGCAGGGCAGCCGGCGCTTGCCACAGGCCGTCGGGCGGGGACGTCGTGCTCGCCTCCGCAAGCTCGATATCGAGCGTGAAATGGGTGAAGACGTGGCGCACCGGACGCTCGTGAAAGCGCCAGTCCAAAGCGGCCGGCGCTTCTTCGAGGGCGGCGTGCCGGTCGAGCGGCGCCGGCCGCCAGTCGCTGGTCGGGAGCTCGTGCAGGCCGCCGAGCAGGCCGTTCGACGGACGTCTGCGGAACAGGATCGCGCCATCCGGCCTGGTCAGCAGAAATGCGACAGCTTGCCGCAGTGGGTGTTTCGCTTTGGGCGCGCGTCTCGGCAGTGTCTCGGCGATGCCGCCCTGCCGCCCGGCGCAATCCTCGAACCAGGGACAGTCGTTGCAAGCGGGCTGCCTGGGCCGGCAGACCGTGGCGCCGAGGTCCATGATCGCCTGGGCGAGATCGGCAGGCCGAGGGCAGGGCTCGAAGGCTGCCGCCAGGCGGCGCACCTCGTTCGCCGCTTTGGGCATCGGAGTGTCGATCGCAAACGCGCGGGCGAGCACGCGCACGCCATTGCCGTCCACGGGGAGAACGGGCCGGCCAAACGCGATCGCCGCCACCGCCTTCGCCGTGTAGTCGCCGAGGCCCGGAAGACCCTGCAGGGCCTCGACCGTGCTCGGCAGGCGTCCGCCATGGTCACGCATCACGGCCTGGGCTGCGGCATGGAGCGCGCGGGCACGGCGGTAGTAGCCGAGGCCCTGCCAGGCGTGCAGCACGTCCGCCTCCCCGGCCCGGGCGAGGCTCTGCAGATCGGGAAAGCGCTCGAGGAACGGGCCGAAGCGACCGCTCACCGTGGCGACCGTGGTCTGCTGCAGCATCAGCTCGCTGACCAGCACGTGGTAAGGATCGGCGGCCTTTCCCTCCTCCGCACGCCAGGGCAGGCGCCGACGGTGGCGGTCATACCAGGCGAGCAGCGCCGCCGTGAGCCTGCCGGCTTTGGCGCGCCGATCCTTTGCGTTCGTGCCTGCTGATGACGTCATGCCGTCGGCGTGTCCCCCTGGCTCGCCGTCCCCATGTAGCCGTCCATGCGCGGATTTGGTAGAGACGGCGCTGGACTCTGCGGGAATTTCGAGCCTGGAGGAGAAACGATCTGGGCGGGCTACGATCACCAGTGAAAGGGCGGGCAGCGCGCGCCGGCCCGAAACGCATGCCCGATCTGCTCGGCCGGCTGCTCGGCAGCGAGGCGAAGCGGCGCGGCCTCGCCGAGGCGCGGCTCCTCACCGACTGGGCATCCGTGATCGGCGAGAGCATCGCGGCGCGCTGCCAGCCGGTCAGTCTCAGCCGCCATGGCGTGCTGCATCTCGACGTCACCGGCGGGGCGGCCCTCGAGCTGCAGCATGCCGAGCTGCAGGTGATCGAGCGCATCAATGTCTTTTTCGGACGGCCGACGGTCACGCGCCTGCATCTGCGCCAGGCGCCGCCCAAGCGCCGCATCCTGACACCGCCGCCGGTACCACGGCCCGAGCTCGATCCCGCCGAAAAGGCGGCGATCGGCAGGTCGGTCGAAGGCGTCGGCGACCCGGAGCTGCGCCGGGCCCTGGCGTCGCTCGGCCAGACTCTCGGGCGCAAGGCGAAGGCCTCGCGCCGCTGACCACCGGCTTCCGGGCACCTCGATCCACCTTACGCGATCGGGCTTTTGCCCTTGAAGTCGCCTGTCAGGCTATAAAATTTCGCATAAATACAGTATATATAGTGTCATCCGTCCGCCGACGGATCGCCAATTGGTTGTAATTACACAAGGATTTGCTCTCGGCGGCACTGATATGACGATTAGAAACTCCAGGATCTGCAGGTGCCTTCCTCCGGCCGGTTCGGCCGATAGCCAGCTATTTTTCAGGCCTCGACCAATTTTTTTTACGCGCGGCCGAGCGATGGCAGTCCTACCCTTCGGCGGTGTCGTCCCTGGCCTGAGATCTGCTGAAAGGTGGCTGCATGGCGCCACCTAAGGTCACCCCAAAGAACTGCAAGGTCTGCGGCGGCGTTCTGGCATCCAACGTCGTGGTCTGCATTCATTGCGGTGCCGCCGAGCCCATCAAGAAGAAAGATCCGCCGCTCTGGCCATGGGCGGTCGCCTTCTCGGTCATTATCGTCCTGCTGCTGCTCTGACCGGATGCTCGGCGGATGGGCTGCCTTCGCCGGCTCGATCCGCCACCGATACAGGATATAACTAATAAATAGAAATTGACGTATAAATTATCGCCTTTTAGTGTTTCTTTTTCCATGACATAGCGCGATGCGCTGCCGCCGACCGGCGCGTGCTGCGGCAATCAACAGTTCAGCGATTTCGAGTATGTCCTGATGGCGTGTTCCGACGAGAAACTGGCCTGCTGCCGCCTGTGCAAGATGCCGGTTGCCTCCAAACGCGGCGAGTGCCCCCATTGCGGCGCCTGCAAGCCGGTCGCCGAAGAAAAAAGCTGCTTTTGGCACATCGTTCTGTTCGTTCTCCTCGCGGTCGGCACCCTCATGGCGGCGTTGCAACACGACGCCAGGCAACCTCCCTCGCCGGACTGCGGCTTCCAGGACATCCAGCGCGGCAGGGGCTGCTGACACCACCCCAGAAAGCCTCGACCTGTGCGTGCAGGAAGGCGTCCCGGTTCATCCTTCCTTAACCCGTCAGGCCTAAGATCAGGCATGCCTTGCTGGTCCATGCGATCCTGGGAGTCCGAGCCTCGCACGAGCTTTTCCGGCGGGCGGGCGGATTCCCAGGATCACATGGACCAGGAAACAGCTTGCCAGGGACGGGTTAAGGAAAGCCTGACGCTCAGAAGAGAATCTGGGAGACAGAAGCGGCAGGGCATTTCATCGATGCAGCCGTCGCAAGACTGGTTGGAGACGGCGTACTGCGCGGTCGCTTCTGTCCCTCATCCCACACGGCAAATCTGTCTTGATTCCAGACTGCGACCTTCCTGATCTTGCGGAACGGGAACGCCCGGCGCAAAAAACAGGGCAGGTAGGCGAAACATGCAGGAATGGATAGAGGCCGATGATTCCAGGATTTTCCTCGAAGCGCCGGTTCACCGATCTGTCGGAGCAGGAGATTCTGGCGCTCGCGATCTCCGCCGAGGAAGACGACGGCCGCATCTACCTGACCTACGCGCAGCATCTGCGCCAGGACTTTCCGCAGAGCGCCAAGATCTTCGAAGGCATGGCCAAGGAGGAGGAGCGCCACCGCCAGCGGCTGATCGAGCTGCATCAAAAGCGCTTCGGCGAGGTCATCCCGTTGATCCGGCGGGAGCATGTCGCCGGCTTCTACCACCGAAGGCCCACCTGGCTGATGCAGAATCTCGGCGTCGAGCGCATCCGCGAGGAGGCAGCGGAGATGGAGCGTGCGGCGCATCAGTTCTACGTCAAGGCGGCGCAGAACACGTCCGACGCCGACACGCGCAAGCTTTTGGGCGAACTGGCACTCGCCGAAGCCGGGCATGAAAAGGCAGCCGAACGGCTGGAAGCCAAGCACCTGGACGACGACTCACGCGAGGAGGAAGATCGCGCGGCGCATCGCCAGTTCCTCCTGACCTGGGTGCAGCCGGGCCTCGCCGGGCTGATGGACGGCTCGGTCTCGACCCTCGCCCCGATCTTCGCCGCCGCGTTTGCCACCGGCGACACCTTCCAGACCTTCCTGGTCGGCCTCGCCGCCTCGGTCGGCGCCGGCATTTCCATGGGCTTCACCGAGGCCGCGTCCGACGACGGCGAGCTCTCCGGCCGTGGCTCGCCTATGAAGCGCGGCATCGCGTCCGGGGTCATGACCGCCGTCGGAGGCCTCGGCCACGCGCTTCCCTACCTGATCCCGGACTTCCATACCGCCACCACCATCGCCATCATCATCGTGTTCTTCGAGCTCTGGGCGATCGCCTGGATCCAGAACAAATACATGGACACCCCCTTCTTCCGCGCCGCCTTCCAGGTCGTCCTCGGCGGTGCCCTGGTCTTCGGCGCCGGCATCCTCATCGGCAGCGCCTAAGTGGCGTGGCCACCTCATGGACTTGGACCGTCATGACCTGGCGAGACGGTATGCGGCCAGGATTTCGGGCGTTGTCGTGGAATGGGGAACATGAGAGTCAGGCGTGCAGGCTCCGGTGAAGGCCGTGAGCGAAGGGTGCAAGCGTTGCCGACCGCCGGCTGATCTCGATGTTTTAACCCTGTGTTAACTTCTCCCTGCTACGCCTTTTGGTGGTCCATGCGATCCTGGGAGTCCGGACGCCAGCGAAGAGAGTGGGGCGAGGCTCGGACTCCCAGGATCACATGGACCAGAACGCCATGATGACGGTGTTCGTTTAAGAATGTGTGAACGCCGGGGATGGGCGTGTCGCGGTCGAGACGTGTGGGGTCGGTCCGAACGCGCGGTCTCCGGTCGGAATGGTGAGGGGAGAGGCAATGGGTGGGCGCCTGAAAGGAAAGATCGCGCTGGTGATCGGCGCAGGCGCGGTGGCGCCGGGCTGGGGCAATGGGCGGGCGATCGCCGCGCGCTTCGTCGAGGAGGGGGCGAGCGTGGTCGGCTCCGATCTCGACGGCGACGCCCTGGCGCTGACCGCACGCATGATCGAGGAGCGGACCGGGCGGGCCGCTGACTTTCATGCCGTCACCGCCGATGCCACCGCCAATGACGGGCTCGACCGCGCGATCGAGGCCTGCAGGGAGCGCTTCGGGCGAATCGACATTCTGGTCAACAATGTCGGCGGATCGGCGCCTGGTGACGTGGTCTCGATGAGCGACGAGGTCTGGCAGCAGCAGATGGAGCGCAACCTCACCTACGTCTTCAAGAGCATGAAACGGGTGATCCCGATCATGGCCGGCCAGGGCGGCGGCGCCATCGTCAACCTCGCCTCGATCGCCGCTCTGCGCTTCTTCGGTCCTGATGTCGCCGCCTACGCCGCGTCCAAGGCGGGGCTGATCCACCTCTCCCGCGTGACCGCGGTCAAATATGCGCCCCAGGGCGTGCGCATCAACACGGTGATCCCGGGGCTGATGAACACGCCGCTGGTCAAGGCGCGCCTCGCCGGCGAACGCGCGGACGGCGATGCCGAAAAGCTGATCGACGCGCGCCATCGCCAATCGCCGATGGGCCATATGGGCGATGGCTTCGACGTTGCCAACGCCGTGCTCTTCCTCGCCTCGGACGAAGCGAGATACGTCACGGCGACCGAACTGGTGGTCGACGGCGGGCTGAGCGCCACCTCCGTGGCGCCGGGCATGGGCGGGGCCTGAGCCGCCTCCCGGCGGGATCAGGCGGGAAAGCCTGCTTTCACCCAGGCGCGGAACGTCTCGACATCGGCAACCGGCCAGCTTCCGGTGCAGGGCATCCGGCCGGCTTCGAGGCTCGCCAGGATCGCCCCGGCGTTCGTCTTGACGGCGTCATAGTCATGCAGATCGAACAGAAACAGCATGGACGACCGGTCCAGCTCGCGAAACAGCGGCTTGACGTCCGCGGCGAATCCCGGCGCCGATGGGTCCGGATCGGTCGGCGGCGCCTGATCCTGAGGCTCGTCCTTGGGCTTCGGCTCGCCCGCGATGCCGATCTGCCCGGGAGGGTCGTTGTCCGGCGCGCCGCGCGCGATCCACTCCCGAATGTAGGCGAGCCGCGTCGGGTCGATGCGCGGGCGAAAGCGCGGCATGCGGCCGCCGTTTTCTTCTGGCAGCTCGATCATCTTGACGAGTAGCGACCCGTCCGGATTGGTCGGAATGAAGACCGGGTTGATTCCTGGCGCTTTGTCGAAATCACCGATGCCGACATCACGCCAAAATGCGGCGTGTTCACAGTGGATTGCAAATCCTCTGACCGCCTCGTCCAGAATACGCACTGTTTTCCTGAAGTCTGTCCGGAAGTACTCCGGATCGATGTCCGAACCCGCCGCAAGGCTGCGGGCGATCGCGGCCGCCGACGTATCCTCGATGAGCAAATGGACGAGGAAAGGGTCGTCGCTGTCCTCCGGATCGGCCTGCATCTCGGTTGCCAGAAGGATGCTAGCGTCCAGCACGTCGGCATGGCCGGCCCAGCGGTCACGATCGTCGATGGGCAGGTTCAGGCTGTAAGGCAGTTCGAAGGGAGGTCCCGCATGGCGGCCTGACGTGCCCTCGTCGAGGGGCATCTGCACCAGTTTTTGCGCGAGCTTCTTCACCCGACGCATCTCGTTGAACGTCCAGTACATGACGACGCCCTTCGGCGTCCGATCGCCGTCGTCCCTGAACGCCCTGCCCTCGAGCAGCAGCGAATGCTGCAGGTATTGGAGCAGGAGGCGATAGCGGAAGTTGCAGAGCTGGGCCCATCTGCGTGACCGCGCATTGTCGATGCGGCCCTTTGCAAGCGGGCTGTCGAGCATTGCGTCGAGCATGCTTTGATCCGGCGCGCTCGGCGGCGGCGCGATCGAGACATTGGGATTCTCCACGACCGGCCAAGTCGGCGTACGGCCGAGCGCGGCCTCGATGTCACGCAGCGTCGTGTAGGCCAGAAAGAAGCGCTCGAAGTGGGACTCGCCATCGCCCATGGTGGTATCCGCTTCCTCCCCCTGATCGCCGATTTCCTGGATGGCGTCGATTGCGGCACTCCTGAGTCCGGCTGCCGTCGCCTGATCGAAGCGATAGACCAGCACCTTCAGATCGTCCGTGCCCTGTCGCGGCTTGTATCCCCAGTCGTCCCACCTCGCCTGAAACGGCCCGCGGTCGAGCCGCAGATCGCTGTCGGCGAGCCCGGTCGCGAACAGCTGGCGCAGGCGCTTGAAGATCGGCCCGACATGCCGGACCTCGCGGCCGTCATTGCTGGCCAGGGCCTGGCTGGTGATGTCGCCGTCATAGAGCGCCAGATCTTCGGTCGACAGGCCGTGCATGAGAATGTCGCGGTCGATCGGGCTCTCGGCCATGACGTATTTGGCGAGCGAGGGCAGCGACATCGGCTCGAGCTTGAAGCGGAAGGGGTAGATGTCGCTGGCATAGGGCGAATGCTCCCGCCCGAAATGCAGGGGTGCTCCGAGGATGTGCAGCAGGTTCTGCACGGTGATCAGATGCCCCATCTCCTCGCGGGCGATCTGGAGGATGGAGTTCTGGAGGTTGGTGACGTTTGTCTGCTGTGCGCCTGCGCCAGCCGGGTTGAGCGAGTAGGCCGAGAACAGATACTGCACCATCAGGAAATGCTCGATCTCGGCGGCGGCGGTCAGCCAGAAAATGGCCTCATCTCGCGGCGCATGCCTGGGATCGAGCATGAGACCGGAAGCTCCGGCTGCGAGGCCTGCGTCGGTCGCGGCGAGCGCCGGCGATGGGATGCGGCTGAATAGGTCAGGGTGAAAATATGAACGGCTCCTCATTTGATCTCTCCAATGTCGAAAGAGCTATGCCTCGATTTCTGCTGTAAAATCCTGCGTCTCGAAAAACGCTGCTCGTCAGCGAGCAGGGATGATCGGGAAATCTGCGGAAAAGGTGCGTGCAGCCGAGCGCATGAGGGCCGAAAATGAAGCCGGCTTTCCGACATCGCGGCTGCCGACGCAGCCCGTCAATCATGGGAGTCTAGGCGCCGGACGATGCGCCGGATGTGAAGGCGTTCACAGCCGCCGACATTCATCCCCAGCCTCGGAGACCGGGACGTCAGCCGGGCAGGTGCCGGCGTTGCGGAGACGGTCAGAGCTTGGGCACGGTGATCAGGCTGTTCATGGAGCCATTGTCGTTGAAGAGATTATATTGGCCGTCATCGACCTTGTAGACGGTCATACAGTTCTCTTCGCCGTCCTGCAGCGTCTGCCAGGTCACGCAATTGGCATTGTTCTCGATGCGCCAGGAGCCGGTGTCGCGGCCGCTGCCGTCGGGGCCGTTCCAAGCGATGTTGGCGGCGCCCGATGCGGCGAAGCTGGCGGTCCAGCGTCGGCCGTCGGGGGCGAGGCCGTTGATCTCGCGGCCGGAGAACAGCGCGTGCAGGTTCGAATCGGTCAGCTGCTCGATGCGGCTGTTGTGAGCGGGCTGCGCCTTCTTGTTCTGCACCGTGGTGGTCGTGGTCGCGGTGATCTCCGGCGGCGCCTCCGATCCGCCGCAGGCTGCAAGCGCGAGCGGCGCAATCAGGGCGAGGGCGGACAAGGGCTTCCAGCTCATGAACATGACGGCGACTTCCCCAAATTTTTGCTCAGACGCGAAGCACTGATGATGACCGCTGCGTTCAGGTGGCAGCGATGGCCAGCGGCCAAGGCGGCATGCCAGGAATGAGTAAACATGGACGAGCCGGCGTTTCATCCGCCCCCGGGGCCGATCACCCGCCGCTTTCCGGCCATATGTGGTCCTTGAACCGTTCGCGTAGCACTGTCTTTTGAATTTTGCCAGTGGCGGTGTGCGGCAGTTCGTCGACGAAGACGATGTCATCGGGCAGCTGCCATTTGGCAACTTTTTGTCGAAGATGGTCCTGAAGGTCGCCGGCCGTGGCGCTGGCGCCGTCGCGCAGCACCACGATCAGCAGCGGGCGCTCGTCCCATTTCGGATGGGGGACGCCGACCGCCGCCGCCTCGGCGACCGCCGGATGGGCGACCGCCAGGTTTTCGAGGGTGATCGAGCTGATCCACTCGCCGCCGGACTTGATCATGTCCTTGGCGCGGTCGGTGATCTCCATGAAGCCGTCGGCATCGATGGTGGCGATATCGCCGGTCGAGAACCAGCCATCCGCATCGAAGGCCTCGCGGCTGGCCGCGTCGTCCTCGAAATAGCCGGCCGTGATCCAGGGGCCGCGCACCATCAGGATGCCCGCGGTCCTGCCGTCATGGGGGAGGACCCGGCCCCGGTCGTCGACGATCCTGGCATCGACGCCATAGAGAAAGCGCCCCTGCTTCGCCTTTTGCCGCCGGCGCTCCTCGGGCGGGCGGGCGGCGAAGGCGGGGCCTGGTCTGCAGACCGTGCCCACGGGGCTCATCTCGGTCATGCCCCAGCCATGCAGCGCGAGGACGTCGTGCTCCTTTTCGAAGCGCTCGATCATCGCTGGCGGCGCCGCCGAACCGCCGATGACGAGGGTTGACAGGCTTTCCAGCCGCTCGCCGGCCTTGGCGCAGTGATCGAGCAGGCCCGCCCAGATGGTCGGCACGCCTGCGGACACGGTCACCTGTTCCTGATTGAACAGGCGGCAGAGGCTGGCCCCGTCCAGCTTCGGGCCTGGCATCACCATTTTCGCGCCGGTCATGGGGCAGGCATAGGGAAGGCCCCAGGCGTTGACGTGGAACATCGGCACCACCGGCAGCACCACATCGTCGGCGCCGAGCCCGAGCGCATTGGGCAGAGCGATGGCGAAGCTGTGCAGCACGGTGGATCGGTGGTGATAGAGGACACCTTTGGGCTGGCCGGTGGTGCCGGAGGTGTAGCAGAGGCTGGAAGCGGCTGTTTCGTCGAGGGCGGGCCAGACGAGGTCGTCCGATTGCTCGGCCAGGACCGTCTCGTAGGCGAGGGCGGCATCCGCGCTGCCTTCCGGCATGGCGTCCGGCGAGGTCATGACGATCACATGCTCGATCCCGGGCAATCTGGGGGCGAGCGTCTGCACCAGCGGCCAGAACAGGGGATCGACGAACAGCAGGCGGTCGCCCGCATGGTTCACGATATAGACGATCTGCTCGGCGAACAGTCGGGGATTGATGGTGTGGCAGACCGCGCCGGAGCCGGAGACGCCGTAATAGATCTCGAGATGGCGGTGGTCGTTCCAGGCGAGCGTCGCCACACGGTCGCCCCGGCGGATGCCGAAGCGGCGGCTGAGCGCATTGGCGAGCTGTTTCGCGCGTTTCCTGATCGTCCGGTAGTCGGTGCGGTGCAGGGGATCGTCCGCGGTGACCGAGACCACCTCGCGTCCGCCGAAATGGTCGGCCGCATAGTCGATCAGCGAGGAGATCAGGAGCGGCCGGTCCATCATCATGCCCTGCAGCATACTCTCCCCCTCCCTGCTGGTCGGCGCCCGTTCGTTCTTCCCTAGGGCGCTATCCTCAATTCCATCGTCTCATCCACACCCCTGACGCCCAGCCCGCAGACACCATCAAGTCACGCCTGCAGGCGCCGCCTGCTAGAGGCGGACGTTGGCGGTGGCTGATGGGTAGCCGCTGCCGGCGCCATGGGGCAGGCGGCTCAGCGCCAGACCGGCGATGATCGCGATCACGAGGGCGGCGGCCACGCCGGTGACGAAAGCTTTCATGTCGATGCACTCCTCGAATCCGGGCCGGCGACGGCGAGACCCGCAGCCTGCAGACGCCGTTTGTCGATGTATCGACTGTTCACGCCTTTGCCGTCAAGGACTTGTCACCTCCTTCAGGAAGGCGATGAGGTCGGCCCGGTCCTGGCGGTCGGGCATGCGCTGCAGCGGCATCTTGGTCCCGGGAAGGAGGTGGTCGGGACCGATCGCGAAGAGCTTGTCGACGGTTTCTTCGGTCCAGACCAGGTCGCTGTTTTCGAGGGCTTCGGAGTAGCGATAGCCCGGATGGCTGCCCGCCGTTCGGCCGAACAGACCATGCAGCGTGGGGCCGGCGCGGTGGCCGTCGTCCGGGGTGGTGGTGTGGCAGGCGGAGCAGGTCTTGAACAGCTTCTCGCCGCGGCTGAGCTCGTCCTCACCGGCGGCGATGGCCAGACCATTCTCACCCGCGACCGGTGCCGCTTCAGCTGCCGGTGCCGCCTCGGGCTTGCTGAGATCGTAGGTGAGCACCAGACCGTCGGCGCCGCCGGAGAACAGGCTCTTGCCGTCCGGCGCGAAGACCACGGACCAGACCGGGCCCTTGTGCCGGGCGAACACGTTCAGCCGGTCCCCGTCGCCACGGCGCCAGACGCGCACCGTGCCGTCGACGCCGCCGGAGGCGACCAGCTTGCCGTCGGCGGACAGATCGACGGCGAGCACCGGACCGATATGACCGTAGAGCGTGGCGAGCGGCTCGGCGGCCGGGCCTTCGCCGGCGGTCTCGAGATCCCAGAGGCGGACGGTTTCGTCGATCGAGGCGGTGGCGACCACGCCGTCGCCTTCGTTCCGATCGAGAGCGGTGACGGCGAAATCGTGGCCATGGACCGCCAGGAGACGGGTGCCGTCGGCAACCCGCCAGACGATCAGCTCGCCGTCGGAAGCACCGGCGATCACGGCCGCGCCATCGGCGGAAAAGCGAACGGCGTTGACATTGTCCCGCGAGGTCAGGACCTGCGTCGTCCTCAGGCTTTCGAGGTCCCAGAGCCTGACGGTCCGGTCCCAGCCCGCCGAGGCGGCGGTCCTGCCGTCCGGCGCGACGGCCACCGCCACGACCTTGCCGTCATGGCCTTCGAGGCGTGCGAGCCGTTCACCGCTGGCAAGATCCCAAAGACCGAGCGTGCGGTCATCGCTCGCCGAGAGGGCCTGCCGGTCGCCCGGCAGGAAGGCGACCGCGTTCACGGCGGCTTCGTGGCCTTCGAGCTCGGCGCGCACTGTGCCGGCGGCAAGGTCCCAGAGAATGATGCTGTAGTCGAAGCTCGCGGTCAGCGCCTGGCGGCCGTCCGCCGACACGGCGACGGATTTGACCGGCCCGCCATGGGCGTCGAAAGCAGCCTGCATCGGTTTCGGCACGAGCAGCAGCAGGGTCAGGACAGCGGCGCGGGCGATGCCGCGACCTGCTCTTGATGACCGGCCCCGTCTTTCGAGCATTGCGATCACCGATGCTCCTGGCCCTGGATCCGCCGTTCAGCCGGCTGACGCTACGACCATAGCACAGCTTCTGCAGCGGCTCAGCCCGGGTTGATGTAACGCCAGAGCTGCTCGAAGATCGAAGGCTCGCTGCCTTCGTCGCGTGCGGAGTCGCCGCCGTTCTCGGCCAGCTCGGCTCGGTCGGCCGCCGGTGTCGGTGCCGTCTGCGCGGATGTCGGCAGCGAGCGCGTCGTCTGTCCGGAAAGCGGTTTGAACACGGGGAGCGGCGGTCCGTCGACCCGGATGGTCGCCGGATCCGGCGCCGTCTGCGCCGGAGTCGCAACGTCGCCGTTTTGCTCCCGGATGCGGGTCTCGAGATCGGAGAGGGCTTCCTCCGGCGTCACCGTCTCCGCAATGTCCTGATCGCCGAACGAGGTATCGGCGGCGGTACGCGACGAGCCGGGAATCGGGATCATCGAGATCACGCGATCGATCAACGGTCCGAGGCCGTCTGCGCTGCCGGACTCAAACGCGAACCAGCCGCCGACCAGCAGCAGGGTGAGCAAGGTCAGCGCGATGATCGCCTTGCCGGGCCTGCGCTGCTGGATCGCGAGGCGCTGATGGAGCGGCATGGAGGAGAAGCGCCCCGTCGACGACGACGCACGGCCGATCTTGGCCTGGCGGCGCCTGGGAACGGGAGCAGCGCTTCGCGGCGGCTGCAGCACCGAGTCGCCGCCGGCCACGCGCGGGGCAGCGACCTCGGCGATGGGCCGCGGCCGGCTGAAATGGCCCCTCTCCAGGTCCCTTTCGGGCAAGGGCTCGGCCAGCGGATCGGTCTCGCGCGGCGGAGGGGCCCGGTCGATCGGCGGTCTTGGCGGCTCGGCGAAGCCCTGACCGATACGGGGATCCTCGATCTCCGGCTCGGCGGGCGCCGACCAGTCCATGTCGGGCGGGGATTGGGGCTGCCGTGCCGCGGGCCGACGCCTTCCGGCCTGCCGGTCGGTGCCTTGCGGCCGCGACGCCGGACCCGGTCTCGGCCGTTTCGGCCGGACGTCGCGGCGGCCGGCCAGCTCGACCTCCGGCGCCGTCCCCTTCTTCTCGGGCGCAGCACCGAACGCAATTTCGTCGGCGTCGGCGCCAAGCGCCGGATCGGCAAGGGCGTCGTCACCCCAGATCACGCCGCCGTCATCCTCGTCATCCTCGGCGGGGAACTGTTCGAAACCGGACTCCTCGCCATCGTCGAAGTCGGCGCTCAGTTCCCAGTTTTCCTCGGACTCTTCGTCCCAGGCCGAGAACGCGGCCTCCTCTTCGGATGGCTGCGCGGTCTCGGATGGCTGCACGGTCCAGTCGAGATCGGCGTCGTCCTGATAAGGGTCTTCCTGGTGAGGCGTATCATCCCGATAGGGATCTATGGCCTCCTCCTGCCGGGAGGCATGGCCCTCGTAACCGGCTGCGCGGTCGTCGTAGACCGTGCCGTCCGGCTCCTCGGTCACCAGCGATGGCATGGCGGCCGGTGCCTGACCGTCGTCGAGCCGCATGTCATTGGGCCGACGATGCCGGATCTTCTCGCGCTCGATTTTCGGCTCGGGTTGCGGCATCGCGCGCGCGGTCTTCGGAGAGCGGCGAAAGTGCCCACCGTTCATCGACGATGATCCCAAAGGCAGCTACGGAGCATTCTCTTCAGCATCAGGGCGGCTCGAAAGGCCCTCCAGATTTGTGACAATGGGTTAACGTGTCAAATGTGCAAAAAGTTCCAGCGTGCAACCAGCCGACGCTGTCGAACTATAAACGCTGCGCGCATTTTACGTCAATTTTCGATCAAAGCCGGCCTAAATGTGGCCGATTCTCCACATCGTGGCGCGCACGCCATGCGGTGCGTTGTCTCAGTCGTCGCCGGTCTCCGCCAGGACCCGATGGCCCTTTTCCTCGAGATCGCGCACCCAGAGATTGTGGTGCTCGCGCGCCCAGTTGTAGTCGACGTCGCCCTCACCCATGGCGTCAAAGGCTCCCTCCATGCCGATCGTGCCGATATAGATGTGCGCGAGGATCACCGCGGTCATGACGATGCCGACGGCCGCGTGCCAGAGCTGGGAATACTGCTGCTCCTGCATCGGCGTGAGCACCGTCGGCAGGTCGGTGCCGAACCACGCGTTGATGTGGGCGAAGGTCTCCGCGAACATCGAGAACTTGAAGGGAAAGAGCAGTGCGAGGCCCGACAGGCTGAGCGACGCGCCGCCGAGCATCACCAGCCAGAAGAGGATCTTCTGCCCGGCATTGAACTTTTTCGCCGGCGGATGAACGCCCTTGATCAGGACGCCGCCGCCCTTCAGGAGCCAGACCAGGTCGTGATGATTGGGGATGTTCTCCGCGAGCCAGACCACGAACATGCAGGCGATCCCCACCATGAAGCCGAAGGCGAGGTAGTTGTGGGCGTATTTGCCGGCGATGGTGAGCCAGGCAAAGATCTCGGGCCCGACGGCATAGGGCATGAAATAGCGCCCGTAGAGCAGATTGAGGCCGGTGATCGCCAGGACCACGAAGCTGCTTGCGGTGAGCCAGTGGACCGCGCGCTCGAACGTGTTGAAACGACGAATCCGGTAGCCGCTCTCGCCGCCCTCGATCCGGACACGGCCGCGCAGCAGGAAGAAGAGCGCGAGCAGCCCGACCATACCCGCCAGAGCCCAGACGCCGTAGGTCGAGAGCGGCCCGTTGCGCATCGCGCGCCAGAGGTCGCCGTCGGACTGGATCATCACGCCGCGCTGGGCGTCGGGGCCGGCGACGTTGCCGGCCTCGCCCTGACGGACCGCGCGCCAGAATTCAGCATCGCTGGTATTGCCGAGGGTGGCGCCCGGCACCTGGCCCTGTTCCTGGGCGACGGCGGCGCCCGTCAGGCCGGGTCCCTGCTCGGCGACCAGAACGGCGAGAAGGGTGAGCGTCAGGCCGACAATGACCGCGGCGGCGCCCGCCTTCCGCCAGCTGATCCGTGCCTGCCGCCGTCTGGATATCGAGCTTTCGGCCGTCTTGGGTAATGCCGTCATCTGAACTACTCCCCGCCAGGGTCCGGATTGGCTCCGGCTCAGAATTGCTGACCTGCCGCCCGCGATCTCAGGTCCATCACGCGCTCGTCACCGAGTTTTTCATCGGCCCTGCCCTCATAGACGCCCTTTTGCTTGACCATGGGCCGGCCCTGCTCGTCCTCGCGGCAGGCGGCGGCGATCAGGGAGAGCCCGATCATCGACGCTGCCAAAAGCGCTCGTTTCGCGCCAATTGTCATACTCTTCCGTCCCTGGTGCCGCAGTCCCGGGAAGCCCTGGGGACACCTCGTCGATGGATCCCTAAAACGCATATTGTTCAACAACTTCAGGGCGTAAGCCTATGGCCACATGCCTGTCAAGTAAAGCGTTCCGCCCGCGGCCGAGGCGCGCGGCTTGGCTTGTTGCGCAACCTCGGGCTAGGATGCCGCGGCATTCGGCCAGCATCGGCATGAGGAATTCAGGGAATCGAGCCGGGCGCCGAACCGCCCGGGCGGAGGAGACAGACGTTTCGATGGCGCGCCGCAACACCAGAAACACGACGAGGCGCCCCGCGCCGCGACCGCGTGCGCGCACCCAGCCTCGCGCGCGGCGGCGCCAGCCCTTCGTGCTGCGCTGGTATCACCTCGTCGCCGCCTGCATCGCCTTTTTCTGCCTTGGCTATCTGTTCGCCTTCGGCCATGCGACCCGCTACGTCTCGACGGTCGCCGGCCTGCGCTAAGCCCCCACTCCACAAGCGGCGCCGTCTCCTTTAGAAGAGAACGCCGAAGCCAGGAAGGCCATCAGGGAGAGGACCATGCCGCGCTTTGCCGCCAATATCAGCACGATGTTCACCGAGCACGCCCTGATCGACCGGGTGGAGGCAGCGGCCGAAGCCGGGTTCGGCGCGGTCGAGTGCCAGTTCCCCTATGAGGTGCCTGCGGCCGAGATGAAGGCGCGGCTGGACGAGGCCGGCATTCCGCTGATCCTGATCAACACGCCGCCCGGCGACTTCGCCGCGGGTGAGCGCGGCCTTGCCGCCCTGCCTGGAAGGGAAGCGGACTTTCGGGCCGCCATGGACGAGGCGCTCGCCTATGCGGATGCGGTCGGCTGCCCCAAGATCCACATCATGGCCGGCGTGCAGCCGGACGGCGCCGGGCGCGACGCCTGCCTCGCCCTGTTCGCGAAAAATCTCGAAGGCGCGGTTGCGGCCGCCTCGTCCTCCAAGGTCGAGATGCTGCTGATCGAGCCGATCAACACCCGCGACATCCCGGGCTATGTGCTGAACAGGCCCGAGGAAGCGAGGGATCTCATCCAGCAAGTCGGCGCTGCCAAGCTGCGTCTGCAATATGATTTCTACCACACCCAGATCATGCGCGGCGACGTCGCCAGGGGCCTCGAGGAATTCTGGCCGCTGATCGGCCATGTGCAGTTCGCGGGCGTGCCCGAGCGCCAGGAGCCGGATATCGGCGAGCTCAACTGCGACTATCTGTTCGCCTGCCTGGACCGGCTCGGCTATCGGGGCTGGGTCGGGGCCGAATATTTCCCGGCCGGAAGCACCGAGGACGGCCTCTCCTGGGCCACCCGCTACGGCGTCACCCCGAAACCCACCCACCTCGCCACCGGCGGCACCACCGTCTAGGGGGCGGCGCGCCCCGGCGTTGACTTTGGGTCCGTGCGGGTTGGGCGGGTTTGCGGTTTTGGTTTGGGGGCATGGGTGAGGGTTGTGTCGGTGTCTTGGTGGAGCTTTCGCGGCGCAGGCGCTTTCGGCATGATGGTGGGCCGATAACCGAGACAGGCCTGAAAGCCGGAAAGGGCGAGCCATGCCCAAAGTCCTGATCATCCAGCCCATCCATGACGACGGCATGGCGCTGTTTCATGCGCGCGACGACATCACCTGCGACATCGTCGACGGCAGCTCGATCGAGGAGGTGCGGGAGAAGATCGTCGATGCCGACGGCGTCGCGCTTCGCACCATGGTGCTGTCGGCAGACGTGCTGGAACGCGCCGAGCGGCTGAAGGTGGTCTCGCGCCACGGCGTCGGCTACGACAATGTCGATCTCGATGCGCTGAACCGCATGGGCGTGCCCCTGGCGCTCGCCGCCGATGCCAATGCCACCGCGGTCGCCGAGCACACGCTGTTCATGATGCTGCATCTCGCCAAGCGCGGCGAGCGTCACGATCACGCCACCCGAAGCGGTGCCTGGGAGGTGCGCAACCGGCTCGAAGCCACGGACATCGGCGGCAAGCGCCTCCTGATCGTCGGCTTCGGCCGGATCGGCAAGGAGGTCGCGAAGCGCTGCCTCGCCTTCGGCATGCACATCACCGCCTGCGACCCTTACATCGCGACCGGCGTGATCGAGGCCGCCGGCTGCCAGCCGGTCGACGATTTCCGCACGGTGCTCGGCGAGACCGATATCCTGACCCTGCACACGCCGCTCACCGCCGAAACCCGGCATATGATCGGCGCTGCCGAGCTCGCAGCACTGCCGCGCCACGCGCTTTTGGTGAACTGCGCGCGCGGCGGCATCGTCGATGAGCAGGCGCTCGCCGCGGCCCTCGGCACCGGCCAGATCGCCGGCGCCGGCGTCGACGTGTTCGAGCAGGAGCCGCCGCCTGCCGATCACCCGCTGTTCGCGCTCGACAACGTGATCCTGAGCCCGCACAACGCCGGCGTTTCGCTGGACGCGGCCAGGCGCATGGCGGTTTCGACCGCGCGCAACGTGCTCGCCGGCATCGACGGCACGCTCGATCCAGCTATGGTGGTGAACAAAGCGGTGCTTTGAGCCCGAAAACGACAGGGGCGGCGAGAAGGGGAAGGCGATGAAGACGATCCGGCTGACCATGGCGCAGGCGCTGGTCAACTATCTGGCGGCCCAGCGCACGGTGATCGATGGCGACGAGGTGCCGCTGTTCGGCGGCGTGTTCGCGATCTTCGGCCACGGCAACGTCACCTGCCTCGGCGAGGCGCTGGAGGCGGTCAAGGACCGGCTGCCGACCTGGCGCGGCCAGAACGAGCAGTCGATGGCGCTCGCCGGCATCGGCTATGCCAAGGCCAGGCGCCGGCGCCAGATCATGATCGCCACCAGCTCGATCGGTCCGGGCGCCTTGAACATGGTGACCGCGGCCGGCGTCGCGCACAGCAATCGCCTGCCGATCCTGCTGCTCTCCGGCGACACCTTCGCCAACCGCGTGCCAGATCCGGTCCTGCAGCAGGTCGAGCATTTCAACGATCCGACCATGACCGTGAACGACGCGTTCAAGGCGGTGACCCGCTATTGGGACCGGATCACTCGCCCGGAGCAGATCATCAGCTCCCTGCCGCAGGCGATCCGCACCATGCTCGATCCCGCGGATTGCGGCCCGGCCTTTCTCGCCCTTTGCCAGGACACGCAGGGCGAGGCGTTCGACTACCCCGAGGTGTTTTTCGAGCCCAAGGTCTGGCGGATCCCCAGGCCACGCCCCGACGTCGAGGAGCTGGTTGCAGCCGCCGAAGCGCTCAGAAAGGCGGAAAAGCCGCTGATCGTCGCCGGCGGCGGCGTGCATTATTCCGGCGCCCATGACGAGCTTGCCGCCTTCGCCGAGCGCCATCGCGTGCCGATCGTCGAGACCATCGCGGGGCGCGCCGCCCTGCCGCACGACCACCCGCACAATGCCGGCCCGCTCGGCGTGATCGGCAGCGCGTCCGCCAATGCGCTCGCTGCCGAGGCGGATGTCGTGCTCGCGGTCGGCACCCGGCTGCAGGATTTCACCACCGGCTCCTGGACGGTCTTTCAGAACCAGGGCGTCAAGATCGTCGCCCTCAACGCCGCGCGCTTCGATGCCACCAAGCACCGCTCGCTCCCCGTGGTCGGCGACGCGCAGGCGGGGCTCTCCGAGCTCAGCGCCGGCCTTGCCGGCTGGCAGGCGCCGAAGGCCTGGATGGCGCGCGCCGCGACGGAATATGCCGGCTGGAACGACCTGATCGAGCAGCGCAGCGGGCCGACCAATGCCGAGCTGCCGACCTACGCCCATGTGGTCGGCGCGATCAACCGCGCCTGCGACCCGACCGACCTGGCGCTCACCGCGGCCGGCGGCCTGCCGGGCGAGCTCTGCAAGAACTGGCGGGCCAAGACCATCGGCACGTTCGACTGCGAGTTCGGCTTTTCCTGCATGGGCTACGAGATCGCCGGCGGCTGGGGCGCCAAGATGGCCGACCCGGATCGCGACGTCATCGTGTTCTGCGGCGACGGCTCCTATCTGATGATGAACTCGGACGTCTATTCATCCGTGCTCACCGGCCACAAGCTCATCCTGGTGGTGTGCGACAATGGCGGCTTCGCCGTGATCAACCGCCTGCAGAACTTCAAAGGCTCGGTCTCGTTCAACAACCTGATCAAGGACTGCCGCATCGAACACGAGGTCAAGGTCGATTTCGTCGCCCACGCCAAAGCGATGGGCGCTGACGGCGAGAAGGTCGAGGCGATCGGCGAGCTCGATGCCGCCTTCCAGCGCGCCAAGGCCGCCGACCGCACCTATGTCATCGCGATCGACACCCATCCCTACGAGTGGACGCCGGGCGACGCCTGGTGGGACGTCGCCGTGCCCGAGGTCAGCAAGCGCAAGGAAGTCCGGGACGCCCGCGCCGACCACGACAAAGGCCACAAGAATCAGCGCATCGGCATCTAGCGCCACGGTGGCGCGGCCACCTCGTTGACTTGGACCGTTTCAGGCAGCGGGACGGTATGCCGACAGGTTTACGGGGCCGATGATGGTGCCATGACGTTACGACAGCACTGACGGTCTCAAGCTTGGCGGCATACCATCGAGCTGCCAGAGGCGGTCCGAGTCCATGAGGTGGCCACGCCACTAGTTGGTTTGGTGGATGGTGGCGGAGGAGCCGCCGCTTTGGGTGACGGTGGGGGCGACCAGGCCGTCGCCTGATTGGGTGAGGATGTACTCGTTGTCGTTGCCGATCTGTGTGACCGACGCGTCGAGATCCTGACCGTCCTGCGAGATGCTGGCGTGATTGTCGGCGCCGGACTGGTCGATGCTCGCATGGTTGTTCGTGCCGAACTGATCGATGCCGGCGTAATGGCCCATGCCGGTCTGGTCGATGTCGGCGACGTGCCGTTCGCCGTCCTGCTGGATCGCGGCGAACAGGTCGGTGCCGTCCTGCGCGATCGACGCAAGCTGGTCGCTGCCAGTCTGGAGCAGATGCGCCTCGTTGGTCGTGCCCGCCTGCAGCAGCTTGAAGGTATGGTCCGTCCCTTCGACCTCGATGTCGGCGACATGCCCGTCGCCGGACTGCTCGAGCGTGCCGTTGTGGCCGCTGCCGCCGAGCAGGATATCGGCCTGGTGATTGGCTCCCTCCTGCCGGATCAGGGCGGTGGTGTCGTCTCCCGTCTGCAGGAGATCGATCCCGCTGTCGTCGGCATGCTGCTCGACGGTGATGCTGCTCTGGGCGAGAGCGGTCGTCGAGGCGAGAGTGAGTGCAGCCGTGGTGACAAGACAATGCATGCGACGGTGCTGCATGGAGGATCTCCAAAAGCGTGTGAAAAGGAGATCGGCATGGGGCCGCGGGCAGCCCCATGCCGGTAGGGGCGCGGATGTTCGGTCCGCGTCTCGAAGGCGGGACGTTCAGGCGTCCCGTCGGGCTTGTGCTGGCTCGCTAGTTCTGGACGATGTTGGCGTTGCCGTTGTCGCCGGTCTGATTGACCGTGACCATGGCGCCCTCTTCCAGGCTGTTCTGCTCGACCATGGCGACGTTCTCCTCGCCGTTCTGCGTGAGCATGGCGATGCTGCCTTCGCCGTTCTGGTTGAGGGTGGCGGTGTTGTCTTCACCCGTCTGGATGATGGTGCCCATGTTCGCCTCGGCATTCTGCCAGACTTCGGCGGTGTTGCCCTCGCCGGTCTGTTCGACCGAGGCTGTCTGTTCCTCGCCCATCTGATTGACGAGCGCTCTGTTTTCGCTGCCGTCCTGCATGACATTGATGGAGCTTGCTTCGCTGACGGACTGCATCACCGAGGCCGAATTGCCGCCGCCCAGGTCACCCGTGTCGTGCTGCTCCACATGGACCGTGCTGTCCTCCGTGACCGTCTGCTCGACATAGACGTTGAGCCCGCCGACCGCCGAGCCGATGTCCAGCGCGCCGTCCCCGTCCCCGGACTGAATGACGGAGATGGCCGAGTCGGTGTCGTCTGCCGACTGGATGATCTGCGTGCTGTTGTTTTCGCCCGAATCGTCGAGGGTGATCGTCGGCGCTGCCATCGCACTGCCGATTCCGAGAGCGAAGATGCTCGTGCCAATCATGAGAAACGTACGCATTGAGGACTTCCTTTCTTCGTTGCCGGGCCGCTTGTTATGGCGATCGCGGGCTGCGGCCTCTGCCGGCGATCGACGTGGCGGGCGCGGCGAAGGGGCCGCCGCCTGCCATGTTCGGGTGAAGGGTCGCTGGTGCTCAGACGGTGTCCCTGGCCGTGCCGGCGTCGCTGAGCTGGCGCTGCTCCCGCAGGCGTTCGGTCTCGGCCTCGAACGGGACGAGGATCTGCATCAAAGCGTCCATCCTGTCGGCGGTGATCAGCCGAGCGTCGGCGGTCGGCCCGGCGTCTTCTTTCTCCTGGGAAGCGGCGACCCGGGCGAGGCGTGTGCGCACCTGATCGGCTTTCGCGGCGAGCTTCGCGCGCTCGGCCTTTCTCGCGGCGAGCAGCGTTCGAAGCTCGGCCTCGGAACGGGAACCGAGATCACCCTCGGCCGCAGCGGCGAGCATCAGGTCGTCCTCCTTCTCGGCGAGATAGAGCTGACTTTCGACCAGGCCGGCCTCCTCGCTGTCGAACTGCCAGAGACCTTCAAGGGCGCCTTCGATCACCAGTGAGCGCACCGCATGCTCGATCGCCTGGGCGAGGGCGATTTGGCCTGGCTCGTTCACGGTGTAGCCGGCCTCGCCTTCGAGCAGCTTCTGGAAGGCGACGAATTTGAAGATGCTGCCGCGCACGCCGTAGGAGACGACGGTCTTCCGGGTCATCACCGACTTCAGGATCTCGCCGGTCTGCGAGGAGATGGCGTTCAGGTAGACCGTCACCGTGTCCTGGCGGTACTGCACGTCACCGCCGATGCCGAGATAGCGCGCGCCGATGCCGCCGGTGACCGTGTTGCTGTCATAGCCGATGATGCCGCCATCCAGGATCACGCCTGCAAAGAGGAGCGAAGGGAGTCCCGGCTGCGCCTCGCCGGTCGCTTCGGCGACCCGGCCGCGGGTTTCGCGGATGATCTGGCGCTCCTTCAGGAGATAATCGAGATTGGCGCGCTGGATGACCTTGAACCAGCGCCCCGCGCCCGCGTCCTTCAATGATTTCACCAGCATCCAGACGGCGCCCTGGGTGACCGCGCGCGAGCTGGTGGCCACGGTTTCCGCGGCTTTGAACTGGCCGGTCAGATCCGGGTAGTTGTAGACCGCGACCGGCACCGGCCGGCTCGGCGCCGGCAGCTCGCGCAGCGCCCGATAGGTGGCCGTGGTCTCGGCCGAGGTCGGCTTGGTCACGGGCAGCGCCTGCGGGTTGGGCGCGCAGGCGAGGAGCAGCAGCGCCGGCAGCAGCGGCAGAAAGCGGGCGGACATGATGGCCTCGATCCTGGCTAGTCGACGTTCAATGCTGGAACTTCGACCACCGTGGTCGAGCCGTCGGAGAGATTACTGATCTCGAGCGTGATCACCTCGAGACCGCGCACGAAGCTCACCTGCTGATCGCCGACGGTGAAGGTGCCGCTTTCCTGCGGATCGTCGCCGAAGATCGCTTCCTGCACCTGGCTTGCGAGGCTGCTGTAGAGGCGGCTTTGCAGGGAGCGCACGAACTGCTCGGACAGATCGCGCTCCTCGCGCTTGGCGGTGTATTTGTTCTGCACATTGGCCGTGGCCAGGAGATGCCCGTCATTGAACGGATTGCCGCCGAAGCTCGGATTGACCGGCTTGTAGGTGATCTCGCTGGCAAGGGCGTCGTGGGTGAGGAGAATGACGGTGATGGCGAAGATGAACGTCTTGATAATGTTTCGAGGTGAAGCAAAAAACGCGCAGTCTTGATTTGTCAGCAATGACATCAATCACTTCCCCTGCCGTTGTCGAAAGGGAAGCTACACCAGGACCTGTCTAGACAGTTTGAAGGGCTCAGATTTACGCTCCGTGAGTCCTTCGGAATTTGTTAACGCTGCGCCGACATCATGCGCTCAATCCCGGTCGGCGAAGGGCCTGGACCCGTCCGGGACTCCCACGTCGAAGGCGTTCAGGGTCATGGAAATCAGGGTGTAGTAGCCGAGGATGCCGATCAGATCGACCAGACCCTGCCGGCCGAGAGCGGCTTCGGCGGCGCTGTAGGTCTCGTCCGCAAGCCTGCGGTTTTCGTGCATCTCCCGCGCGACGTCGTAGACTGCCCGGGACGCCTGGTCCTCGATCGGCGGCTCGGCGCCGGTGCGGATCGCCTCGATCACCGCCTCGGAAATGCCCGCCGCGCGCGCCGGGCCGACATGGGAATACCATTCGAAATCCGCCTTCCAGACAGCCCCCGTGACCAGGATCGCGAGCTCGGACAGATGCGGCGGCAGGCTGCTGTGATAGCGCGCATAGGCGCCAAGCTTCTGCGCGCGGTCGGCAAGGGCGGGCGAATGCAGCCAGACCTTGAGCGGCCCGACCACGGCCCCTCTCGGACCCGCCGCGATCTCGTCGTGGATGCGCTTTTGTTCGTCGCTCATCTCCACATAGTCGAGATCGGGAAGGCGGCTCATGCAGGGTCTCCTCGGGCTTGGCGTCGACGAGCCGCATCATGGTCGATCTCGTGCCGTCGGTGAACGGTGCTGTCGGTCCCGAAAGCCGAAGGGCGGAAAAAACCCGATCCGCAGGGGTGGCGGATCGGGTCGAGGCTTGCGGGGTATAGGATTTTCGGGATGCCTGCTGCATCCGTGGGGGTTCTTCGGCGAGCAGGCATGCCCCCAGATTGGTCGGATCTCGCTCGTCGGTCTATCTGACAGGCGTCGGATCAGGACCTGTCGGCGCATCATCTCTCATCTGTAGGATCACCCGGAGCGATCGCCGGCCGCCGCACTGGTGCAGCGGCGCATTCGGATGATTCACGAGCCGCAGCACTAGGGTCTTGGTTTTGCATCAATTTTTCCAAACGCCGCTGATCGCTCTGTTTGGATCGATGCACCAGGTCAGGGCAGCGGCCCCAGGCCGCCGGTCATTGCCAGCCGGCGCGATCCATGGCCTTGAGTGCCTCGGCATTGTACTTGCCGTAGGTTTCGACGGCGATGTCGTCGGTCTTGAAAGCGTCCCAGCGTTCCAGGATGGGGCCCAGCTTCACGCCCTCGACCACGGGCCATTCGTAATTGCCGTCGGCGAAATAGGCCTGGGCCTGTGGGGTGGCGAGATATTCGAGGAAGGCGATGGCGGCCTCCTTGTGGGGCGCATGCACGAGGACGCCGGCACCGCTGATATTGGCGTGCGCGCCGCGGCCGTCCTGGTTCGGAAAGATGATGTCGACCGCGTCGGCGACCTTCTTGTCCTCGGGGTTCTCGGAGGAGATCAGCCGGGCGAGGTAATAGTGGTTGGAGACGGCGACGTCGCATTCGCCGGACGCGACCGCCTTGATCTGATCGGTATCGCCGCCCTGCGGCTTGCGCGCCATGTTGGCGACGATGCCCTCGGCCCAGCGCTCGGCGGCGTCGAGCCCCTCGGTGGCGATCATCGAGGCGACCAGGGACTGGTTGTAGACGTTGGAGGACGAGCGAATGCACAGGCGGCCTTCCCAGGCCGGCTCGGCGAGGTCCTCATAGGTCGTGATCGTGCTCGGGTCGACCCGGTCCTTGGCGTAGACGATGGCGCGCACGCGCGTGCTCAGGCCGTACCAGAGGCCGTCAGGGCTGCGCAAGTGCTCGGGCACCGCCGCATCCAGGGCGTCGGACTGGATGGGCTGGAACAGTCCCGCTTCGACTGCACGCACGAGCCGGCCGGCATCGGCGGTGACGAACAGATCCGCGGGACTGGCGTCACCCTCGGCCTGCAGCCGCTCGATCAGGGCATCGCCCGAGGCTTCGATCAGGTTCACCTTGATGCCGGTCGCTTCGGTGAAGCCGTCATAGAGCGCCTGATCGGTGCTGTAGTGCCGGGACGAATAGACATTGACCTCGTCGGCCGCGGAGGCCTGAACGGCGAAGGTCACGGCAAGGGCGGCGGTTCCCAGCGCAAGTGCACGCATATCATTCCTCTCCAGCATGGTTCCCGCCATCTTCCGTAAATCAACACGAAAATGCATTCAAGTTAAATATCGCTGTTTAGAGTCGTTTTATTTATCCATCCGACTTGGAATTATTCTAATTTGTTCTTTCGATTTATTTCTTCATGGTTGTGGCAGTAAATCCGCCCCATGAGCGGCCGCCCTACGCCCCGTCATGGCTGTCGCAACGTCGGGGAGAGTGGTATTCGACAAAACGGGCGTTGGGGTTGAAAGCGCGAGCCTGAGCGCCGACATAAAGAGCAGGTGACGTTTGTTGGTTGGCGTGAGAGGTGTGTTGTACGGGCCGATCCGTGTTGTTCGATCGGTCGCGGGGTGTGAGTGCTGATTGCTTCTGGGGACTGTTGGGGGAGTGTTTCGATGTCGAACCTTCGACTTGCTCTCGAGTTGGGGCATCGGATCCGACACTGTGATTGGCCGCCCTTTCATTTTGCCGAACTGCGCAAGATCGCGAAGGACAAGCTCAGCCTTTGCCGTATCGCGCCGAACGGCCAGGTGACCCCGCTCGATTTGCCGCTGGCGCTGGTGAGCGAGGAAAACGGCTGGTGCATGGCCGAGGTGGAGCCGAACACCGGCTGAGCGGATCGACGCCCGGCCCCTCAGTAGGATTTCGGCAGACCGAGCGCGCGTTCCGCAATGTGGCAAAGGATCAGTTCCTGGCTGACCGGGGCGAGCCGGGTGATCCAGACCTCGCGCAGCAGGCGCTCGACGTGGACCTCGGCCGCATAGCCCATGCCGCCATGGGTGAGCACGGCGCGCTCGCAGGCATGGTAGCCGGCCTCCGCCCCCAGATATTTCGCCATGTTGGCGGCAACGCCAGCGGGCTCGCCGGCATCGTACAGGGCCGCGGCGTCGAGCGTCGCCAGCCAGGCGGCTTCGAGCTCCATGTGGCATTTCGCGAGCGGATGCTGGATCGCCTGGTTTTGTCCGATCGGTCGCTCGAAAACCCGGCGGGTTTTGGCGTAACCTGAAGCGCGCTGCAGAGCCTCCCGGCCGATGCCGATGGCCTCCGCGGCGACCAGAATGCGCTCGGGGTTGAGACTGTCCAGGAGATAGCGAAAGCCCATCCCCTCCTCGCCGATGCGGTCGCCCGCCGGCACCTTCAGGCCGTCGAAGAAGACCTGATTGGTGTCGACCGCATGACGGCCCATCTTGGCGATTTCGCGGATCTCGACATGAGCGGGATCGAGCTCGGCGAAGAACAGCGTCATGCCGTCCGTGGGCTTCTCAGTCTCGTCGAGCGGCGTCGTTCGGGCGAGCAGGAGGACACGATCGGCAATCTGGGCGGTCGACGTCCAGATTTTCTGACCCTCGATCCGGTAGTGGTCGCCCTCACGTCGCGCGCGCGTTCTGATCCCAGTGGTGTCGAGGCCGGCGTCGGGCTCGGTGACGCCGAAGCAGGCGATCAGCGAGCCGTCGATCAGGGCGGGGAGAAAGGCGGCACGCTGCGTCTCGCTGCCATGGCGGACGATCGCCATCGGCGCGAAGATGTTCATGTGAACGGCACTCGCCGCGGCCATGCCGCCGGGCGTATGGGCGATCGCCTCCATCATCACCGCGGCCTCGGTGATGCCGAGGCCGGCGCCGCCATGCTCCTCCGGCATGGCGATGCCCAGCCAGCCGCCGGCGGCGACGGCCTCACGGAATTCATGGGGAAACCGGCGCTCCCGATCACAGGCGAGCCAGTAGGCGTCGTCGAAGGGCGCCATCAGCGTCCTGACCGCCTCCCGGATCGCCCGATGATCGTCCTGCTGCGATGCTGGCGTCACCATGCCCTGCCCTTCCTACGCCCTTGCCAATCCGAGCATGGTTGGGCCAACGTGACAAGCGATCGGCCAAGGGGGACGGCATGAACCTGATCAAGGGCAGCAGCGTTTTCTTGTCACTTCTCAAGGACGAGGGGGTGACCCACCTCTTCGGCAATCCCGGCACCACCGAGCTGCCATTGATGGATGCGCTCCGGGACCATCCGGACCTCACCTACGTCCTCGGTCTCCAGGAATCCGTGGTGGTCACCATGGCCGACGGCTTTGCCCGCGCGTCAGGAAAACTCGCGGCGTGCAACGTGCATGTCGCGCCGGGGCTCGGCAACGCCATGGGCGCCATCTACAACGCCAAGTTCACCGGGGCACCTTTGCTGATCACCGCGGGCCAGCAGGAGCAGGGCCACGGCCTGACCGAGCCCGTGCTCTACGATCCCCTGGTGCCGATCGCCGCCCCGCTGGTGAAATGGGCGGTCGAGGTGACCCGGCTCGAAGACCTGCCACGCATCGTCCGCCGCGCCGCCAAGATCGCCACGACGCCGCCCACCGGCCCCGTCTTTCTGTCACTGCCGGGTGATGTTCTGAATGATGAGAAGGGCGTCGACCTCGGCCGGTCCACACGAATCGATACCGTAGTCAGACCCAGCGACGACGCTCTGGCCGGTCTCGCAGCTCGCTTAGTCAAGGCTCAACGCCCTGCGTTGCTTGTCGGACACGAGGTCGTCACGTCCGACGCGTTCGAAGAGATCGCGCGCCTCGCAGGCGTGCTGGGCGCACCAGCCTATCAGCAGACCGTGCCCTACGGCGCCCATTTCCCCTCCGAGCATCCGGCGTTCATGGGAGCGCTTTCGCGCGATCAGAAGGACGTCCGAAATATCCTGTCCGCGCATGATCTGCTGATCGTCGCCGGTGCCGACGTGCTGCGCATGTCCGTCTGGCAGGAGACCGACCCGCTGCCGCCGGACCTGCCGCTGATCCAGCTCGGCCAGCTCGACTGGGAAATGGGCAAGAATTATCCGGCGGAGATCGCCATCCGCGCGGACCTGAAGGCGACTCTCGACGCGCTGCTTCCGGTTCTCAAGGAAACCGGCGGCGAACGGCTGCGAGCCGCGGCGGAAACAAGAATTGCAGATGTGGCCGAGCGCAACTGGTCGGCAAAGTGCAAAGTTCGGCGTGCCGCTGCCAGCGGCCGGGCTGGCGCGTCGCCCATCGCGAATGACTATTTGATGATGCAGGTGGTCGATGCGCTGCCCGAGGACGCCGTCCTCGTGAACGAGGGGCTGACCGCCGCGACCACGCTGCTCGACATGCTGCCGTTCCGCGACAAGGACGGCTTTCACGCCTTTGCCAGCGGCGGCATCGGCTGGGCGATCGCGGCGGCCGTCGGCATCCAGCTGGCGCGGCCGGAGCGTCCGCTCGTCGCGGTGATCGGCGACGGCAGCGCGATGTACACCATCCAGGCCCTTTGGACCGCAGCGCATCTGAACCTGCCGATCACCTATGTCATCGCCAACAACCAGGGCTACCGCATCCTGAAGCAGCGCCTGCTCGCCTTCCACGGCAACGACAGCTATATCGGCATGGACATCCAGGATCCCCCGATCGATTTTTGCGGCCTGGCCCGCTCCCTCGGGCTGGATGCCAACCGCATTGACGATCCCGCTGAGATCGCCGGCGCGCTCAAAAATGCGATCGCCGGCCGCCGGCCGACGCTGCTGGAGGTGATGGTCGAGCGGGAGGTCTGACCACGGCCGCCGGCGGCGACGTTTTCATGGCGGGCCTGCCGCGAACGCCGCCATCTCACGCTTCATTTACAGCAAGCGTTTCGCCGTCGGTGCTTCCCGATGCAGCGGCCGGGACTCTTCATGTCGACTGCCGGAAAGCAATCAAGACGGTCGGGTTCGACTGAACAGCCGACACCCATTACCTGCCAACCATGATCGGCGGCAAATCTGCTCGTTTGGATCATGCAAATGCAAAATATGCAATCCAGGCGTTTTTTCGTGGATAAAATGTTGATTAGTTGGACGAAGTGTGTGTAGACGGTCCTAAAGACGAAAAGGACTTGGCAATGTCTGCGCCCCGTCGGCTTTTTCCGATCTGCATCCTCACCATTCTCGTCTTCACCTTGAAGCCGCTGGAAACATCGGCGCAGGACGCCTATCGACTTGCGATAGGCGATGAGCAGGATGCCACCTTCGCCCTGGGGATTGCGCTCTCGTCGCTGATCAAGGTGAAGCTTCTGCCCAAGACCAAGATCGATCTCGACGCCGAGGTGATCGCGGGAGAGGGGTCGGGGGTCGACGCGCTGCGTGACCGACGGGTGGACTTTGCCCTGGTCGATTCCGTCGACCTCCAGGTGCAGCATGATCCCGCGATAACCGCGGTCGCGCAACTCCTTCCGCCGGACCGCGGTGCGGCGACCCTGCTCGCGCGACCGGACGTCGCCGAGGAGGTGGTGCACGACATCGCGAAGGCGATCTTCGAGGACGTCACCTTCCTCGCCGCCATCGATCCCGAGATCACCGGGCTGACCCCGGAAAACGCCGTGCTCGGGCTGAAGCTGCCATTGCATGCGGGTGCGAAGCGCTATTTCGAAAGCCTCGGTGCCCTTCAAGTCGGCGACACGGGAGAGAGTCAGGGCTTTCTCAGCGCCTCGGAAACGCAGAGCATCCCGGATGCCCAAAGCTTCAAGGTCTATTTCGATTTCGACGATGCCGCGCTGGACCAGACAGGGCTGGCGACGGTGGAACGGGCGATTGCGTTCGCGCGCTCGCTCTCTAATCCGGCCATTCTGATCGCCGGCCACACCGATTCGGTCGGGGATGCCGACTACAACTACCTCCTGGCCGAGCGGCGCACCAACGCGGTTCTGCAGATCCTGCGCCTGGCCGATCTTCGCTACGCCAATCTCGATGTCGAGCTTTTCGGTGAGCGCGAGCAGCCCGAGCTTTCGTCGGAGACGGCGAGAAACGCCAACAACCGGCGGGTCGAGCTGTTCATCGAGAGGCCGGTTCCGCCCCTCGAGCCCCTGCCGCTCGAGACGGAGGTCGACCTGCAGGAGGAGACCGGGACCGGCGGCGCCAGGGTGCCGATCTTCGAGGCGGAAACGGCAAGCCCGGCACCGGCGCCAGCCCCAAGCGCGCCCACCGTGATACCTGAGCGCGAAGAGAAGCCGGCAAAACGCAGGATCACCATGTAGACGGGCTCGACCGGGTCCTCGCTCCGGGGGCCGGACACCGATCAGATGTAGCGCGCCCTGGCCTCGACATAGGCCTGCTCGGACAGCTCGGTCCAGCTTCCGACTTCCTTTTGGAATTTCAGGAAGCTGTTGTAGATCCGCCTTGCCAGATTGCCCTGATTGCCGGCATCGGCCACCACGTCGCGCGCGGCGAGCGCCAGTTCGCGGAACACCACCCGTTCCATGCGCCGGATCTGCACGCCGTGAAGCTCGATCAGCTCCTGCATGGCCCGGCCGTTATGGGCGTTGAACTCGGAGAGCATGTAGTTGTTCTCGCTGGCGGCGGCATCGAGGATGATCTGCCGATCCTCCGACGGCAGGCCGTTCCAGAAGTCGAGATTGATGCCGAGGGAGCGGGCGCTGCCAGGCTCGTGCAGGCCGGGATAGTAGTAGTAGCGCGCGACCTTGTAGAGGCCGAGAGCGAGGTCGTTCCAGGGGCCGATCCATTCGGCGGCGTTGATCCGGCCATCCTCGAAGGCCGTCATGATCTCGCCGCCGGGCGTGGAGATGGTGTTGGCGCCCGCCGCTCGGATCACCTCGCCGCCGAGACCGGGAATGCGCATGGTCAGCCCCTTCAGATCGTCGACCGAGGTGATTTCTTCGCGGAACCAGCCCGCCATCTGCACGCCGGTATTGCCGCAGGGAAGAGGCTTGATGTTGTGCGCAGCCGAGAGCTCGTCCCAGAGTTCCTGGCCGCCGGCATGGTTGATCCAGGCGTCGAACTCCGATGCGGTCAGGCCGAGCGGCACCGCGGCGAAGAAGTTGTAAGCCTTCGACTTCTCCTGCCAGTAATATTCGGCACCGTGATACATGTGGATGTCGCCGGCCGCCGCGGCATCGAACACGTCGAACGCCGGCATCAGCTCCTTCGCCGCATAGAGCCGCACCAGCATGCGCCCGCCGCTCGCCCGCGTGACCCGGTCGGCAAAGCGCTGCGCACCCGTGCCGACCCCCGGAAAATCCCGCGGCCAGGTCGTGGCCAGAATGATCTCCTGACGGTTCTGCGAGATCGCCGGCGCGGCCAGCGCGACGCTCCCCGCAGCGGCGGCGACCGTCGTCGCCAGTGACGCCTTCAGCACGCCCCGTCGTTCCACGGCGTCCCCCTTTTTCTATTTCATTGTGTCAGCGCCTATCGTTTTCACTACCTGAGATCGGTTTTTGCAAGTTTATTTTGGCAAGCATGCCGTCAGCGGTTGTGTCCTTTTTGCGCCTTCCGGTGAGGTGAGCGCGTTGTCGGATCGTTCTTTGGGATGGGCGTGAGCGACCGACCGCCTGTCCCGACCACCCGCTCGACCATCTCCTCCGGCTGGTGCGGCCGGTGTTTGCCCGACAAGCTGCGATCCGCGGACGCGACCATTCAGAAAGAAATTTGTCCCGAAGACGACACCTTCGGCGGGGGATCGATCGGGTTAGATCGTTGCCGGCCCCGGCGCGGCCGAAGGGTCCGACTGCATCACCGCACGTCGCCATCCGAGCTTCAAGATCGCGAGCGCAGCAGAGACGACGAACAATCCCGCTGCGAGGGCAAGCGCGCTGTCCAGAACATTGGCAAGGAGGATCAGGCGAAGCGCAAGGAATAAAGCGGCTATCCCCTTCGTCATGCCCATGATGCCGATGGTCGTGAGGACCACGCCCCACACATCTTGCATCGTCCAAGCTCGCCGCTCGTTCTCCAGATCACCCATCAGCTTGCGTCTGAGCTGGACAAACAGAGCAACGAAAATCCCAGTCGTGACAGCAAAGACCGGCACTCCGTAGAGAACCAAGGCTTGGTCCGACAAAGCGGAGGCCAGCGGATCGGACGGATCAAACGCGTCGAACCACCTGCGAGCCGAAAGCAAGATATTGTTCGCACCATGGATGATGACGGGAACACCTATCGCCAAAAGCCAATAGCGCCAACGATGTTCCGGCCTGTTCTTGCCGAATGCCAGAAAAATGGCGGCAATGCCCGTGAATGCCGCATGCAGGAGGAAGCCGTCGATCCTTGCGAGGGCCTCATCATACCCATGCCTCAGGCCAAAACTGTAATTCTCACCGCTGGCGAAACCGACACCGACAGCGAGGCCACAGCCAACCAGCGCCACCGGTCGATCGTGAAGGGAAAACGACCAGAGAGTGACCAAGAGCGCAGCCAGCTTGGCAAATTCCTCGATCGGGGCGGCGATCAAGAAGACATAAATAGGCAAGAAGAGCCGAAGCTGATCCGACGGCTCGAACGGCAGCAGGTCGATCAACCACCTCTGCGGGCTGGGTGCCCAGACGGACAAGACTCCAAGGCAAAAGGCAAGCCAGACCGGCCAACCCGGTCGCTCGAAAGCCGAGCTGCGCGATAACCAAAAGACGATTGCGAGAGCAGGAATTCCCGCCGAAGCCAGGGTTGCAACTTGCAGTCGACCCTCCCCTGTGAATCGATGAACTCGATGCCTGTTCCACTTTCAGCTTGGTTTAGTCAACGGCATTCCGAGCAATATATTCCGGGCTGCGTGCAGCGAGGGAACGGCACAGCCAAGACAAGCGATTGCCTTCTTCTGACACGACCCGGTCACCCCTGACCGGCCGTGTCAGGCTTCCGATCTATGATCCGAAAGCCGAAACGAACTCATCCGATGACGGCGACTCTGCAGCATCACCCATCCGCCAACTCCACCGGCGCCAATTCCTCGAACCGATCGCCCGGCCCCGGATTCTCTCGCGGCGTCTCGCCACCGAGATGCCGGACGATGCCCCAGACGGCGTTGAGCGAGGTTTGGACGGCGCCCTCGACCCAGCCGGGGATCCAGCCGATGTCGTCGCCGGCCAGAAAAATGCCGCGCTGCTCGGGCGGCATGGCGTTTTGCATAAAGTGACAAAACATGCGGCGGTTGTAGCGGTAGTGGCCGGGGAGCGCGCCCTTGAACGCCCCCAGAAAATTCGGGTCGTCCTCCCAGGACACGGTGATCGGGTCGCCGATGATGTGGCGCTTGAGGTCGACCTTGGGGTAGATGCGGGCGAGCGCGTCGAGGGCGAGCTGGACGCGCTTTTCCACGGGCAGGGGCAGCATCTTCAGCGAATCGCTCATCCAGGCATAGGAGAGGCAGATCACGCCGGGCTTGTCGTCGCCGAGGTCGAACAGATAGGTGCCGCGGGTCAGGCGGTCGGTCAGCGTCATGCTCATCACGTCCCGGCCCGTGTCCGGATCCTTGTCCTTCCAGAACGGGCGGTCGGTCATGATGAAGGTTTTCGAGGACTGCATGTAGCGCGTGCGATCCAGCGCCATCCAGATTTTTTGCGAGAACAGGCTTTCGTCGCACTCGATCGACGTGGTGAGAAGCCAGCTCTGGCAGGCGACCAGCACGGCGTCATAGGCGCGGTGATTGCCCCAGAAATCGGTGACGCCGATCTTGCCGTCCGCCCGCCGCTCCAAGAACGAGACTCCGGGCCGCGGCGCACCGGAATGGAGGGAGCTTAGGGACGTCCCCCGCGGCCAATACACTAAACGTTCGGGGCGTCGCTGCCACAGCGACCGGGGCACCTGCTCCACGCCGCCGACCACGAAATGCTGGTCCTCGTCGCAGTCGGTGTAAACCACGCGCAGGATTTCGAGCATGGAGTTCGGAAAGTCGGTGTCCCACCCGCCGGTGCCGAAGCCGACCTGGCCGAACACTTCGAGATGGCGAAAGCTTCTTTTCGCGAAGGCTTCGGACTTGGCGATGAAGCCGTAGAAAGAAACATCGTCGAACTTCGGGACCAGCTCGTCCCATATGTTTTTTATTCTTCGGACGTTTCTCGCGCGAATCGCGGCCTGCATGGCGCTGAACGCGGCCTCGCTCTCCAGCGCTTCCCGCCAGGCGTCGCCGACGTCCTTCAGCAGCGGCGGGAGGTCGTCGGCGGTCTCGGCGTAGACCGGCTGGCCTTCGAGGTCGATCACCGTGCTCGGCGTCGCCGGGGCAAGCGGGTTGGCGAAGGGCCGGGTTTCCAGGCCGAACAGGTCGAGATAGTGGTAGAAGCCGGTGGAGGAGCGCGGAAAGCGCATGCCGCCGAGCTCGGCGACGATGCCGTCGGCGGCCTTGAACGGCTCGGAATGCAGCCTTCCCCCCAAACGCCTGCTTTCGTAGACCACGGGCTTGAGGCCCAGCCTCATCAATTCGTAGGCCGCGGTCACCCCGGCCATGCCCGCGCCGATCACCGCGACTTCCGTGCCGTGGCGTTCAGGCGGCACGCTCCCAAGACCCGCCGGGTGGCGGAGCCACTCGTCATAGGCAAAAGGAAAGTCCGGGCCGAAGATGGTGACCGGCCGGCCGTCGCCGTCCTCGCCGGTGATGGGCTGGTGAGGGGCGGTCATCGCCGCTCCCCCTCGGCGAGCGCGCCGTAGAGTTCGGGGCGGCGATCGGCGAGATAGGTGTTGATTCTTCGCGACCCCTGGAGGCGCGAAAACTCGAGGTCGGCGGTGATCAGCTCGTCATCCCGGCCGGCGCGCGCGAGATCGGCGCCGTCGGGGCTGACGATGCAGCTCTGGCCAAGATAGGTGAGCTCGCGCTCGCTGCCGATGCGGTTGGCATAGGCCATAAAAACCTGGTTTTCGTAGGCGCGCGCCGGCACCAAGCTCCTGGCGATGAAGTCGTAGGGCGCCATCAGCGCGGTCGGCACCAGAACGAGATCCGCGCCTTCGAGAGCGAGGAGGCGGGTGTTTTCCGGGAATTCGACGTCGTAGCAGATCAGGATGCCGAGCTTGATACCGTCAACCTCGGCGAGCGTCGGCGGTCCGTCGCCGGGGCTGAAGGCGCGCCTGTCGATGTCACCGAACAGGTGGGTCTTGCGGTGATTGGCGAGGGTTCGGCCCTGCCGATCGATCAGAAGGGCGGCGTTGTAGATGCGCCCATCCGCGCCGCGCTCGGGGTAGCCGTAGAGCAGGGCGATGCCGTTGCCTTTCGCGATTTCAGAGGCACGCTCTGCCGACGGACCGTTCGCGGGTTCAGCGAGCCGTGCCACGACGTCCGGTCCGATATGGTAGCCCGTCAAAAACATCTCCGGCAGCACCAGCAGCCCGGCACGGGCATCCGACGCCCGCCTGGCGACATCGGCAAGATGGTCGAGCTGCGCGGCCACGCCGCCGACCGCCTCGCCCTGATAGACCGCGAGCTTCATCACCCCTTACCCCGCATCGATGAGACCGGCGGCAGCATAGCGGTTCGAGCGGCGATGATCGACGGTTGTGTTTGCCGATCGCTTCTGGCGGACGCGTTTTCCCTGACCTGGCTTCAGGGCGTTTCGAGCTGTTCCCGAACGGGGCAGCTGCCGTAAGGACAGCGCAGGATCGCCTCCTCGAGCATGACGGTCGCCTGACGATAGTGGCTGAGGTCGTCGCCGATGCGTTCGGCTTCTTCCTGCAGGTGCTGCAGCTGCTGCAGCAGCTCCTCGCGGATCTTCTCTTCCGCCTCGTGCAGGGTCGAGTAGGCTTCGGCGAGGGAGGGAGGACTATGAGGGGGGTGCGGCGCCGGAGGCTGGTGGTTGGTGCGCCGGTGGCGGGATCGCCAGAAGGCGGCGACGGCGGTCAGCAGGCTCGCCATCGCGGTCATGACGGCCGGATCGCCCATCCAGCTGGTGACGCCGATGGCGAGCCTGGCAAGAACGTAGAGGTCGCTCAGCAGACTAGGGTCGCTCACGGTCGCCATGCAGTCCTCTGCTCAGTAAGACACATGCCCAGGAACCAAGAAGTGCGTGAACGAAATATACGGCGGGCGCGGTGCTATGGGGGAAGTCCTGGGTGAAGATGGCGAAGACCGACCACCAAAACGGCATCGAGATCCAGCATGACAGAAGACGCAGGCGCTGATGCCTGGTCATCAGGCCGACGAGATGCAGGCTGCCGCTCAGACCTGCGGCAAGCGCCCAGGTCCAGAGCGGGGCGACGGCGGCGTGGGCGCGCATGTCGAAGCGCAGAAAGCTCTCCAACGGCATGGCTAGCGTGATCGCCCAGGCGAGGCCGGACATGGCCATCAGGCACTCATAGCCTTCGCTTCGGGCGCCAAGCAGCCGGTAGATCGGCTGGGGCATGGCGACGGATGGCTCCGGAGAGGGTGTAGGAGAGGTGAGGAGCGGAAAAGCTCGATCTCGATTTCAGAATAAATACCTATTTTGCCGCAATGTCAAGAATAAATACTGACATTCATGCTGACTGTCCTGGATGTTTCATCCCCTTGCGTAGACCTTGCTGTCAGGGGCAAGACCCCATCATTCCCAGCTCGATGAGGATGATGAGCACGCGCGCTGGGCGTCGACCCTGGACGACGGCGAGGGCAGGATCAGGACGCCTGAAGCCGTTCGCCGTGATGGGTGCAGCCGGCTTCGGCGAGGTCGACGAAGAGGTCGGTGCGGTCGCCTGGCGCGGCTAGCGCCGCCTTGTCCTCACCGGGAAACGCCTTGGCGCGAAGGGGCGTGCGCATGGGGCCCGGGTCGACCAGATTGACCCTGAGATTGGTCTTCACCGTCTCGGCAGCATAGGTCATGACCAGCGACTCGAGCGCTGCCTTGCTCGCCGCATAGGCGCCGAAATACGCTCTGGGCGCGGAACCGACCTCTGATGTGACGAAGATCGCCGATCCCGAGGGCGAAGCGCGCAGCAGCGGATCGAGAGAGCGGATAAGCCGGTAGTTGGTGACCGTATTGATCGCGAGCGTGTCCTCGAAGGTCTTGGGATCGGTATGGGCTAACGGCGAAAGCGCGCTCAGCTCGGCGGCGTTGCCGACCAGCACGTCCAGCCGGCCGAAACGCTGGGCGAGGATCGCCCCGAGTTCGTCGATCGCCTCGCCGCTGGTCAGGTCCTGCGGCACCAGCGTCGCCTCGGCGCCCGCCGCCCTGACCCGGTCGTCCACCTCTTCGAGACCGCCAGCGGTACGCGCCACCAGGATCAGCCGGGCGCCCTCTTCGGCGAAACGCCCGGCGAGTGCTGCGCCGAGCCCGCGGGAGGCGCCGGTGATCAGAGCGAGACGTCCAGCGAGCCTGCCCATGATCAGGCCTCTTCCAGCATCAAGGTGAGCTGGGCGGAGATGTCGCCGCTGCCCAGATCCGCAAGCGGCGTGGGATAGTCACCGCTGAAACAGGCATCGCAATATTGCGGCGACGAGGCCTCGCGCCCATCTTTCCCGACGGCTCTGTAGAGGCCGTCCAGCGAGATGAAGCCGAGGCTGTCAACGCCGATCATCTCGGTCATTTCAACGAGGTCATGGCGCGCGGCAAGGAGCTTACTGGCCTCCGGCGTGTCGACGCCGTAGTAGCAGGAATGCCGGGTCGGCGGGCTGGCGATGCGCATATGCACCTCGGTGGCGCCGGCCTGGCGAATCATGTTGACGATCTTGGTCGAGGTGGTGCCGCGCACGATCGAATCGTCGATCAGCACGACCCGCTTGCCGGCAACGGTCGCGCGATTGGCGTTGTGCTTCAGCTTGACGCCGAAATGGCGGATCTGGTCCGACGGCTCGATGAAGGTGCGCCCGACATAGTGATTGCGGATCAGGCCGAGTTCGAAGGGCAGGCCTGCCGCCTGCGCATAGCCGATCGCAGCCGGAACGCCCGAGTCCGGGACGGGAATGACCATATCGGCCGGTGCCGGGTTCTCCGAGGCGAGCTCGGCCCCGATACGCTTTCGGATTTCGTAGACGCCCTTGTCCTCGACCACGCTGTCCGGCCTTGCGAAATAGACATACTCGAAGATGCAAAAGCGTGAGGCCGCATCGGAAAAAAGCTGGCGGCTCTCGATCCCGTCCTTGGTGGCGATGATCATCTCGCCGGGCAGCACGTCCCGAACGAACTCGGCACCCATGATATCGAGCGCGCAGCTTTCGGACGTCAGGATCGCAGCGCCGTCCAGCTCGCCGAGCACCAGAGGGCGGACGCCGAGGGGATCGCGCACACCGATCAGCGTGTCGTTCGACATGGCCACCAGCGCATAGGCGCCCTGAAGATGGCGAAGCGCGTCGGACAGGCGATCGACCACGCTCGGCTTGCGCGAGCGCGCGATCAGATGGATGATGACTTCGGTATCGGAGGTCGACTGGAACAGGCAGCCGCGCTCGACCAGGCGTTTTCTCAGGCTGATGGCGTTGGTCAGATTGCCGTTATGGGCAAGGGCGAGGCCGCCGAACGCGAAGTCGCCGAACAGCGGCTGAACGTTGCGAAGCCGGTCCCCGCCGGTGGTCGAGTAGCGGTTGTGACCGACCGCGATCGAGCCCGGCAGCGTTCGGATGACGTCCTCGTTGCTGAAATTGTCGCCAACCAGTCCGAGCGCCTTGTGGCTGTGAAAGTGCTTGCCGTCACAGGTGACGATGCCGGCCCCCTCCTGCCCGCGATGCTGCAGCGCATGCAGGCCGAGCACCGTGTGCGCCGCGGCTTCGTCATGGCCGATGATGCCGAAAACACCGCATTCCTCGTGCGGCTTGTCGTCGTCGCCGGCATCGAGTCGCCAGATGGTGGTCATAGGCGGTTTCGCTCTTTGGTTATTGTTCGGGACCTTCCGGCACGCCGCCCTCGAGCGGCTGTTCCAGATCGTTGAGGTCTGCATCGGCGCGCGGTGGCGCCAGCGTTTCGGCGGCCGCCGACGTGCTGCCGAACCCGCCGTCCCACGTCCCGGCGTCGAGCATGTCCTCCGGCACCCAGCTCGCCAGGAGCTCGGCACCGTCGCGCACATAAGGGAGGAACTGAGCCTTTTGAATCCAGACGGGATGATTCTCCGGCGCATTCACGAGGTTCAGGCCGAGATAGGCGAGGCTAACGATCAGGGCACCGCGAACGAAACCGTAGCCTGCGCCGAGGACCCGGTCGAACGATCCGAGGATGCCCGAGGGCACGCTCTCGGCGATGACCATGGCGACGATCTTCAGGCAGATCAGAGGCGCGATGAAGACCACGACCAGGGTCGCGGCATCGGCCACCCAGACATTCGAGATATAGGCTCCGACGACCTCGCGAAGCTCGGGAAAGGCGACATAGGCGATCAGGGCCGACAGGACCCAGACCACGATCGAAAGGCTTTCACGCACCAGGCCACGCAACAGCGCCAGCAGGACGGAAACACCGACTACAAAGAGAACCGCCATGTCGAAAACGGTCAAGGACATCTCTGCCATCATTCAACCCATTGTCTAGCGTCCGTTTCTCCGAACACCTCGACTAGCTGGCTCAAGCGTTTCACATGTCGTTTCTGCAAGTGATTTGTCTCGCTCTGCCGGTCCGACCGCCGACGAGCTTCCGGCAGGACCACCCGGTGGAAGCCGAGCTTTTGAGCTTCCTTCATACGCGTCTGCATATGGCCCACCGCCCGAACCTCTCCGGCAAGGCCGACTTCGCCGAAAAATACCGTCGCTTCAGGTACGGGCCGATCCAGCATCGACGAGATCAGCGCGGCGGCGACGGCGAGATCGGCGCCCGGTTCGGCGATGCGCAAGCCGCCTGCGACGTTCAGATAGACATCACGGTCACCCATGGCAAGCCCGCAACGCGCTTCCAGCACCGCGAGCAGCATCGCGAGTCGCGCCGAGTCCCAGCCGACCACAGTGCGCCGCGGCGAGCCGGGCGGGCTTGAGCCGACCAGAGCCTGGATCTCGACCAGCAATGGGCGCGATCCCTCCATGCCGGCGAAGACCGCTGCACCGGGCACCTGGGCATCTCGATCCTCGAGGAACAGCGAGGAGGGATTGGGCACTTCGATCAGGCCTTCCTCGGCCATTTCGAAGACGCCGATCTCATTCGCAGCGCCGAATCGATTCTTCACCGCTCTCAGAATGCGAAACTGCAGGCCGCGTTCGCCCTCGAAATAGAGGACCGCATCGACCATATGCTCGAGCAGCTTCGGACCGGCGATCTGGCCGTCCTTGGTCACATGGCCGATGAGGAACAGCGCCGTGCCGCGACGCTTGGCGAACCTTATCAGCTCATGGGTGCTGGTGCGCAGCTGCGTGACGGTGCCTGGCGCGCTCTCGATATTGTCCACGAACATGGTTTGAACCGAATCGATGACCAGCAGGTCCGGTGCCTCTCCCTTGTCGAAGGTCTGAACGATATCTCCGATCGAGGTCGCGGCGGCCAGCTGCAGCGGCGCCCTCTGCAGGCCAAGACGCCTCGCGCGCAACTGGACCTGATCGACCGATTCCTCACCACTGACATAGGCGACCGAAAGGCCACGCGCAGCCAGAGCGCTGCCGGCCTGGAGGACGATGGTAGACTTTCCGATCCCCGGATCACCGCCGATCAGGACGGCCGATCCCTTGACCAGACCGCCGCCCAGAACACGGTCGAGCTCGTCGATCCCCGTCGCCAGCCGTTCAGGGGATGCTTTCGAACTGTCGAGGCTCACCAGTTCTATGGTTCGCCCGACACCCGCTTTCAGGCCTTTGGGCACCGTCTTCGGCGCCTCGCTTTCGGTGAGCGCGTTCCATTCACCGCAGCCGTCACAGCGCCCCGCCCATTTGGCATGTTCCGTTCCGCAATTCCTGCAGACGAAGCGATGCTCTGCGCGAGCCATGCTCAAGCCGGGAAACAGAAACGGAACGTCAAGAGGGTCAACTCCTCCGCTATCGCTGGCCCAATCACTGGCGGTCGCCACATCTGATACCATCGACGGACGCGGCCGGGAAGCGCGCGATCGTGGCGCTCCATCCGTACGTTCGATCGCTGTGTCGCCGGCGACGCAACCCGATCTCTTCGACCGTGCGGCAGCCTGCGAAGCCGTATCGTAGATCGTCAGGCAAGTTATGAAAGGTTCCATGCCGGCTCGTGCGCGCGGCCGCGCTCCACGCGCTTTGGTTGCCAGATCGCCGTGTCCAGGAACGTCTTCTCGATCCCGCCGACGTCACCGATCTCCTGCCCCTGACCGACGATCTCGGTAAGCGCTGCCACCACTTTGAGGTCGTAGCGGCGGCCATTGTCGGCAAGATGATAGAGGGCCTTGCCGGTGCCCAGACGATCTCGATAGGAGCGCGGCGCCGTCCGCGCACAGAAAACATCGGCGACAGCGAGAATTCGAGCGCCAAGGCTGATCTCGTCCCCCGCGATACCGTGGGGATAGCCGCTGCCATCCAGCCTTTCATGCATCTGGAGGAGGACATCGACAATCGGTCTTTCGAAGTCGACGCGTTTCAGGATGTCGACCGCATGGAAAATGTGGCGGCGCATCACCTGCTCTTCTTCAGGGCTGTGCCGATCCGGTTTGGTCAAAATGTCATCGGGCACGAAAATCTTGCCAAGCTGCGATAGGGACGCTGCAAGGGCCAGCCTGGCGAGCTCATCGGTCGGAAGACCAAGCCGCTTTCCCATGGCGATGACGTGGACGCGCACACGTTTCGTGTGACCCACGAGGAAGGGATCGCGCAGCTCGATGGCTTGAACCAAGGCGTCCACGGTCTGGACGAGCGACGACAAGCGCCGCTGTCTTGCAGCGACCACTTCGGTATGGTCGCGAACGATGCGCACGGCCCCCTCGATCCTGCCATCCTCGGATTTCAGATCGGAAACATCCGAGGAAATGATGCGCCGTTCGCCCGCCACGTCGACGATGTCGAATGGACTGGCATCGATCAGCGCCAGCAGATCGCCCCTCAGGTCTTCCTCATCCGAGGGCTTCTTGACGAAATCATCCCACGAACAACCAGTGATTGATGACTTCGACTGCCCGACGACGGCTTCAAAAGCGGGGTTTGTATAGAGAAGCTGACCATCGGCAGAACTGACCATCAACCAGTCGCGGATCGAGGTCGTGACGGACTGCAGAAATTGTCGTTGTCGATCGGCCTTTTCTGCGTGAGCGCGATAAGAATCGACGAGCTCCCGGTGATGGTTGCGTTCCTGACGCCACCAGAGGGCAGCGAATGCAGCCGCCAGAGCAAGCGCCGCCATCAGGGAGAAGCCAGCGGCATTGCGCACGAAGGTGCGAGCCGGGGACAACACAGCACTGGCGTCAAGAGCATGATAGAGAGTCCATGGAAGGTCGCCGACCGGTTCTCCCAAAGCGTAGATCGGAAACTCGTCATCGCGTCGGGCAAAAGCTATCGATGTTCCAGGAGATATGTCGTCGGAACGCGCTACCGTCGAAAGCTCGACGCCTTTCCGGGTCATCTGCAGCCGATCTACGAGATCACCCCGCCGCTGAAGCAGAACGATGCGTTCCCGTTGGTGATCCGCCAGTTTGTTCGACAGGGTTTTTTCGAGGATCGCTTCGATCGGCAGCGTCAGTGCGAGGAATGCCCGTGTTGGCGATGTCGCTCCGCCTTCCGTTTGGGCCTCGGGAAAAGCCAGCAGAGCATCGACAACGAACCGCCAATCCCCGTCACCGACCTGCCGAATGGGCGAGAGCCGAATCCTGTCCCTTGCTTCGGTCTCGTCCCGCCGCCGCAAAAGCTCGTTGACGGCAAGGGCAGGCCCTGGGCTGCTCAGCAGAACGGCGCCATCATCCCGCAGAATGGCGGCACGGACCAAGTCGTTCTGTCGTGCGAAATCCGCCATCACCTGCCGAAAATACGGCCGCTGGTCACGAAGAGAGGGCGGCAGCGGCAAGGTCAGGTCCTGCACCACAAGATCAGCGATGAAAAGTCTGAACACACGGGATTCGGTCAGACGTCGGCTCGCCGAGATCTGACCCTCGAGCCAGGTCTGCAGGATGTCGATACGCCCGAGGACGGACTCCTGAAGGCGGTTTTCCTCGGCGTAGAGACGTGATGCCTTCTTGTCGCGAGCGATGGTAACGACAGCGAAGGCGGCGACCATGCTGAGAGCGATCAACGCGACGGCGAACATCCCCAGCCACTGCAAAGGCTTGGGTGAGGATGGCGATGAGAGTTCACCAAGGCCCAGAGGATTGCCATCGGTCGCGTCGGCTCGAACCCCTTCTCGCGGCGTTCCAACCGTCTCGCCCGATCGCTGCTGGAGGCCGTCGCTCTGCATGTGCCCATCCTGCTCGTGTTACATCGTGAGTCGCTTCGGCCTTCCTCCATTCCTTCGGTTGAACTCGTTGGTTACTTATCTTTAAGCAAGACAGGTGAAGAAATCGTTAACGCCGTTCGAGGCGCATCACGTAGCCGATCACCTCGGCCACGGCGTGATAGTGCTCGGGCGGGATTTCGTCGCCGAGCTCGACCGCGGCATAGAGGGCTCTCGCCAGCGGCGGGTTCTCGACGATGGGGACGCGATGCGCCTCGGCAATCTCGCGTATCTTCAGTGCCGTCAGATCGGCGCCTTTTGCGACCGCACGGGGCGCGGCCATGCTGTCGGACTCGTAGAGAAGGGCGACCGCAAAATGCGTCGGGTTGGTCACGACGACCGTCGCCTTGGGCACATCGGCCATCATGCGGCGACGCGCCCGCTCGGCGCGCAGGCCCTTCAGACGGGCCTTGATATGGGGATCGCCTTCCGTCTGCTTGTATTCATCCTGAAGGTCCTTGCGCGACATGCGCAGCTGCTTTTGATGCTCGAAGCGCTGGTAGACGAGATCGAGCAGGGCGATGATCAGTATGAGGACAGCGACACCGGCAAGAAGCTTCAGAACCATGGAGCGCAGGATCACCAAGACTCCGACCATCTCGATGTCGGCTGCACTGATGATGGTCGAAGCCTCCGGCCAAAGCAGGACGACGGCCGCGGCACCGATCAGACTGATCTTGAACAATCCCTTGATGAATTCAACGAACGATTTCAGTGAGAAGATGCGCTTGGCTCCGCTGACCGGCGACAGTTTTTCGAATTTCGGTTTCAGCGGTTCGGCGCTGATCACGAGACCATTCTGCATCAGGCTGCTGCCGAGGGCGGCCACGAGGAACAGCAAGGCGGGTAGGGCGAGCGCGAGGCCGACACTTCCCAGCAGCTCGGCTGCCGCCAGACGCAGATCGTCGATCGAAATGACGAAGCTGTGCGGCGATGCAATGAACGGAACCAGAGACTGGCCGAGGTCGTTGGCGATGTTGGGCGACAGGAAGGCGACAAAAGCGGCCGCCGCCGAGATCATGAGCGCATTGTTGAGCTCGCGCGAGGTGGCGACCTGACCCTTCTTGCGCGCCTCGTCGAGTTTTCGTTGAGTTGGTTCTTCTGTTTTTTGTGACTGGTCCTCCTCTTCCGCCATCTGCTCACCCGCCCAGGGTCAGGGTGCTGTATTCGGCCTCGAGGAACTTAAAGAAGACCAGAAGACCTACGGCAAATGACAGCATCAAGGTTGCGAATGAGAGGAGGAGCTGCAGTGGCAAGGCAATGAAAAAGACCTGGAAGCTGGGCATGAGGCGATTGAGCACACCCATCGCCAGGTTCGTCAGGAGGCCGACCAGCAGCAGCGGCGCTGCCATCTGGATGCCGAGATCGAAGCCTTTTTGAACGATGCCGGTAATGAACTCGGCCATGTCGCCGACAGGCAGCGTCATGCCCGCGCCAAGGCGGGCGTAGCTTTCGACGATTCCGCGAATCAGCATGTGATGCCCGTCAGTCACGAACAGCAGCACCATGGCGACAGTCGTCAGAAAGTTGCCGGGAAGCGTGCCTTGGGTGGATTGATTGGGATCGAAGACCGAGGCTGTCGCCAGGCCTGACTGTACGGCGATGGTGCTGCCCGCTACATGGAGTGCTGCGAACATGATGCGGGTCGCAGCACCGATGAACACGCCGAGAAAAGCCTCGCCACCGACCAGCAGGGCGAGCCCGGCCAGATGCTGGGGCGGGTCTGGCAGATGCGGGGTGATCGGCGCTGCGAGAACCACACTCAAGAGCAGAGCAAACAGGAGTCGCGAGCGACTGAAGATATAAGGTTCGCTGAAACCCGGCATCAGCATCAGCGCGGTGCCGACGCGTACGAAGATCAGGAAGATACCGAAGACGTCATGGCTGGTCGGCAGGTCGAACATCCTGCTCAGCCGAGCGTGGCGATCTGGCGAAAGAGGCTCTCCCCGTAGCCTGTCAGGGTGTTGATCATGAACGGCAGCGACAGCAGGATGGTCACGAAGATCGCCAGAATCTTCGGTACGAAGGACAGGGTCATTTCCTGCATCTGCGTGAGCGCCTGGAGAAGAGCGATGGCGATGCCGACCACGAGTGCCACGATCATGACCGGCGCACCGATCTTGATCATCACCAGGATCGATTCCTGGGCGATGTCGAGAACATGATCGGCATTCATGCGGACGGTCCTGACAGGTGAGTCTCAGGCATCAAATCGGCATCCGCAGAATTTCCTGGTAGGCGGATATCACGCGGTCGCGTATGGAAACCACGGTCTGAAGGCTGATTTCCGCGGCATTCACGGCCTCGACGACATCCTGCAGATCGCTCTGACCGGAGGCTGCCTGGATGCTGATCGATTCGCTTTTGTGCTGGGCGTCGACAGCCTCGTTGACCGTACTGGCAAGCAAATCGCCGAAGCTTGGCCCGGCGTTCTGCCGATCGCCGCCGGGGCTTTCCGTTCCCCGTTTCACGGCCTGCGTATAGGCAGCCAGGGCCGGCTGGGTGATGCTGGGCGGTAAAGGCATGGGTCCAATGTCCGTCTATGGGCGTGATGCCGTCGAGCGCAGATGCAGGAGACTAGCGCAGAAGGTCGAGGGTCCGCTGGATCATCGAACGCGCCAGAGCCAGGGTATTGAGATTGGCTTCATAGGAGCGTTGAGCCTCGCGCATATCGGCCATTTCGAGCAGCGTGTTGACGTTGGGTTTCAACACGTAGCCGTCGGGATCGGCGGCCGGATGGCCGGGATCGTAGTGAAGCGGGAAAGGACTTGGATCGACGCCGGTACGAGCCACCTCGACCAGTTCGACGCCTATCTCCCGGTCAAGAACGTTGTCGAACGTAATCGTTTGTCGCCGATAGGGGTCGTCGCCTGGCGCCAGGCCCGTGGAATTGGCATTGGCCAGATTCTGTGCGACCAGACGAAGGCGCGTGCCCTGAACTTTCATGCCAGAGGCCGCAACCGACATAACATCCTGAAGATCCATTACCTATCCTTCGTCAAAGGTTCGTTGTCCGAGCGATGGGCTGCGCGTCTCAGCCGCCTTGCGATCCCAAGGCAATCTTGATCATGCCGATGTATTTTTTGTAGATGTTGCTGGCGAGCTGGTGGTCGAGCGCCGTCTTGCCGGCTTTTGCCGTTTGTTCCTCGAGGATGACGGCGTTGCCGTCAGGCGCGGTTTCATAGGGGTCGTGCAGCTTTTCGCCGTCCAGGCCGATCCTGGCGCTGGCCTTTCCTGTCATATGACTCTCGGCCGTCCTCGCGACTGTCAGACGCGGAGAGCGGCCTGCGACACCCTTCACCAGCTTATGAAAATCCTTCTCGCGGAGGTCTCTCGGCTGATAGTCGGGGGTATCGGCATTGGCGATGTTCTGCGCGAGGACCCCCTGGCGCTGGGCGAGCCAGCCCATGCGTGCGGACAGCAGCTTGAACAGGGGTGCTTGGGTCGGATTCATCGTCCACCTGGCCTCCGGCCATCGCAGTTGATTGACGCGCAGCCGTTGCAGGCTAAGGCAACTGCGGTTAACAAGCCGTTAAGCGATCCACATCATTGTCGCATTCGGGAGGAAAAATTGACGAAATGAAACCTTACGAGGTGCAGCGATGCTTTATCTCAACCGCAAGCCGGGCGATGCCGTCATCATCAATCACAGCATCGAAGTCAGGGTGGTGGAGGTGCGCGGCAAGACGGTCAAGCTCGGGTTCGACTTTCCGGCGGAGGCATCGGTGCTGAGGGCGGAAGTGGTCGAGCAGGTGAAGGAAGCGAACCGGCATGCGATCGACGCCGTACGCAGCATTGGCGGGCGCGAGAACACGTCCGGAAATGGGCATGCCGAGCCGGCGCTGAAGACGACGAAGACGTCATGATAGGGCAGATAGAATGACGCCGCGCATCGGCTTGATCATGGGCAGTCAGTCGGACTGGCCGACGTTGATACATGGTGGGGCGTTGCTGGAACAGCTTGAAATTCCTCACGAAAGACGGATCGTCTCGGCGCACAGGACGCCGGATCGGCTGGTCGAGTATGCCAAGAGTGCTGCCGGACGCGGCCTCAAGGTGATCATCGCGGGTGCTGGCGGGGCCGCCCATCTGCCCGGGATGGTGGCGGCGATGACCGCGCTTCCGGTGCTCGGCGTGCCCATAGAGAGCAAGGCGTTGTCGGGCATGGACAGCCTGCTGTCGATCGTCCAGATGCCGGGCGGGGTGCCGGTGGGAACGCTCGCGATCGGCAAGGCAGGCGCGATCAACGCGGCCTTGCTTGCGGCCTCGATCGTCGCCCTGCAGGACGAAAGCGTCGCGAAACGCCTCGCCGCCTGGCGCAGGATGCAGACGGAATCGGTCGCTGACGCGCCGGTCGATCCGGACCTGCACGGTCCGCGATGACGCTGCCGCCGAACAGCGTGATCGGCATCGTCGGCGGCGGTCAGCTCGGGCGGATGATCGGGCTCGCGGCCTTCCGTCTCGGCTATCGGGTCCACGTGTTCACCGATCAGGCCGACAGCTCGGCCGCGCAGATCACCAATCGGGTGACGATTGCTGCCTATGACGATCTCGACGCGATGCGCCGCTTCGCCGCGGAGGTCGACGTGGTCACCATCGAGTTCGAGAACCTGCCTGCCCTCGGCCTGCACGCGATCGCTGACGACGTGCCCGTCCACCCCTCACCCGCGGTGCTGGCGATCTGTCAGGACCGGCTGGCGGAAAAGCGGTTCCTGCAAAACCTCGGCGTCCCGACGGCGCCGTTTGCGGAGGTGTCCGACGTGGACGACCTCACATCCGCGCTGGCCGCGATCGGCCCGCCTGCGGTCCTGAAGACGCGGCGCATGGGGTATGACGGCAAGGGGCAGGTGAAGATCGAGGCGGGCGACGATCCTGCGACGGCCTGGAAGGCGCTCGGCGAGCGTGAGGCGGTGCTCGAGGGCTTCATCACCTTCGAGCGCGAGATCTCGGTGATCACGGCGCGGGCGGCGGACGGCACGAAGGCGAGCTATGTGCCGGTCGAGAACCGGCATGAGAACCACATCCTCGCGAAAACCCTGGCGCCGGCACCGATCACCGACGACCTCGCCGAGGCAGCACTGTCCCTTGCCGAGCGCATTGCGGATGGCCTGGAGCTGATCGGTCTCGTCGCGGTCGAGATGTTCCAGACGGCCGACGGCCGCATCCTGGTGAACGAGCTGGCGCCGCGACCCCACAATTCCGGCCATTGGACCATCGATGCCTGCATGGTGAGCCAGTTCGAGCAGGTGGTGCGCGCGATCACCGGGCTGCCGCTCGGCACGCCCGCGCGCTTCGCCGATGCCGAGATGGACAATCTTCTCGGCGACGCGGCGGACAACTGGCCGGAGCTCATCCGACGCCCGAACGCCAGGCTGCATCTCTACGGCAAGAGTCCGATCCGGCCCGGGCGCAAGCACGGCCACATCACGACGCTTCGCTTGCCGGCAGAGCGATAGCCGGGCGACAGGCCCAGCGAGGGCTGCAGCGGCTTTCATGTTTCCTCGTTCATGCTGAACGAGACATGGCTCGGTTCCGCTTCCTCCCTGGAGCCCGCGCCAGCGGTCTTCGTACCGTTAACCTTTGATTTCCATTTTCAAGATAGGTTCGGCTGGACGAGACCGTTGGGCCGGCAATTTACCTATGTGACGTGAACGATGACGAGCCTGAACCTGTCGCGGCCAGCCAATGCATCGCTGAGGAGTGGCTTGATGCCGCTCCTGCCCGCCCTGCTGATCACCCTTTCGAGCGCCGTGCTTGCCGGCGCCACCTCTCTCGGTGCGCCAGCGAGCGGCAAGGTCGGCATCGTCTTCTCGCCTGGCCTGCCCGAGGCGGAAGCGGTTCGGCGCGTGGTCGCGGCAGGCGGGCTGCCGATCAATGTCGGCGCCTTCGAGAATATCGTGGTCGCCTGGGCCGAAAGCCCGGGTTTCCCGAGCCGTGTCAGGGACGAGGGTGCCTGGCTCGTCGTCGATCCGCAGAGCCTCGGCGGCTGCCTCCGCCCCCTCCTTTGAAAGACGATCGCTTCGCGTAGGAAGGTCGATTTGATATGAAGATGCACCACCAGAACACGGCCACGCAGGATTCCTTGGCCCCCCTCCGGGCGACGGTCAGCCCGATGCTCGTCGGTTTTCTTTGGCTGCATCTGCCGATTGTCTTGTTGACCGTCTGGTGGCTCGAGTCACCCTCGCCCATGGCGATCTCGCTGGGCACCCTCGCCATCTGCGCCGTCGTCACCCTTCTCTGGAAGACGGATCGCCAGGGACCGGCCTTTCGCTATGCGATCGCCGCAGGCAACATGGGCATCGTGTCTCTGATTCTGGCCAGCTTCGCCGGCCATCCTTGGCAGATCGACATTCACATGTACTTCTTCGCCGCGCTCGCCATCACCTCGGTGATGTGTGACTGGCGAGCGATCCTCGTGGCTACGGTGTCGGTCGCCGTGCATCACCTCGTGCTGAATGTCGTCGCGCCCGGCCTGGTCTTCCCCGGAGGCTCCGACTTCGCTCGCGTCGTCCTTCACGCCGTGATCCTGATTGCCGAAGCTGCGGCCCTCGTTTGGATGATTGCGCGGATTCAATCCCTTATCCAGAACGCGGACGTGACCATCACGAAACAGACCGAGGAGGCGATGACGGCCGCCGGCACAGCCGAGGCCTTGGCTGCCGACCGCCAGACGTCATTGAAAGAGGCCGAAGATCTGGTCGCCATGGCCAACGATCTTCAAGGCGAACTCGACAGCGTCATTACCGGCGTGCTCGATGGCGACTTCTCGAGAAGGGCGAGGCCGGAAGGATTTGACGGCACCTTCCGCGAGCTTGCCGAGGGCATGAATCAGCTGGTCGAAGGTATCGACCGAGCGACCACGGACATCGCGCGCATGCTCGAAGCCATGTCGGCCGGCGATCTGAGCCAGCGGATGACGGCGGACTATCGAGGCAGATTTCTCGACCTCAAGAACAACGCCAACCGTACGGCGGAGCAGCTCGCCGACGTCGTCGTGCAGATTCAAGCGGCGACTGCCGAGGTCGATGCAGCCGTCGCCGAGATCGCCAGCGGCGCGAACGACCTGTCGACCCGTACCGAACAGGCTGCATCGAATGTCCAGGAGACCGCCGCGTCCACGGAGGAACTGGCGGCCACGGTCAAGCAGAATGCGACAAACGCCAAGAGTGCCAAGGCGCTCGCCGACGATGCCAACCAGACCGCCGGCGAGGGAAGCAAGACCGTCGAGCAGGCCGTGACCGCCATGGGCGACATCGAGAAGTCGGCCGAGAAAATCACCGATATCATCGCCGTGATCGACGAAATCGCCTTCCAGACCAATCTTCTGGCCTTGAACGCCAGCGTCGAGGCTGCGCGCGCCGGCGAGGCCGGGAAAGGCTTCGCCGTGGTCGCCCAGGAGGTCCGGCAACTGGCGCAGCGTTCGGCGCAAGCCGCATCAGATATCAAAAGCCTGATTCAGAACAGCAACACCCAGGTGCGGGAGGGCGTTCACCTGGTCAACAAGGCTGGTGAAGCCCTGGGCGGGATCGTCGCATCGATCAGCAAGGTGGCGACGATCGTCCGCGAGATTTCCAGTGCCTCGCAGGAACAGGCGTCGGGCATCCAGGAGATCAGCAGCACCGTGAACAGCATGGAAGAGATGATCCAGCAAAACTCGGCACTGGTCGAGGAAAGCACGGCGACTGCGGGGACTCTCGGCGAGCAGATCGGCAAGCTGAACGAGCTGATGACGTTCTTCAAGGTCGGCAAGTCGGGAGCACAACGCCAGAAGATGCGTCCGGCGCACCAGGACGGCGGCAAAGGCCCAAGGATTGCGTCGACGGGCTCGAGACGTCCCGTCGTGGCAGCAGCTGACGATTGGAGCGAATTCTGACGATCGGGTCGACCATCGCAACAAGCGGACAGGATCGCGGTTTTCCCGGGATCTGTCCTGGTCGAGGTGGTGACGCCAGCGAACGGGCTGGCTTTCGAGAAGCGCACGGGCGACGATTGGTGATGGTTGAGAAGCGGAGGCTCAGAAGACTGACGCTTGCCGCATGTCAGGCTTCGCGCGCACGCATGTCGGAGCTTTGCCGATCAAGCGGCACAACCTGATCGAAACGGACATCCGGCGACAAGCGTGGGGAAGGGTTGATCCCGTCCCATCGGATAGGGTTCAGCTCTGGCGCGGGGGAGTGGCCGAACAACCTTGGCACGACCGACGCCGCTCCCGGGTCAGCGCCGTAGGTCCACGCCGATCCGTCACGTCCTGAGTTCGTCGCGATCGCGGAAAAGATCGAGGGCCTGGGGGTTGGCAAGCGCCTCGGTGTTCTTGACTTTGCGGCCGTGGATGACGTCCCGGACGGCGAGCTCGACGATCTTGCCGCTCATGGTGCGCGGGATATCGGTGACCTGGACAACCTTGGCCGGGACATGGCGGGGCGTGGTGTTGGCGCGGATGCGCTTCTTGATGGCGGCGATCAGCTCGTCGTCGAGCGTGAGGCCTTCGCGCAGGCGGACGAACAGGACCACGCGCACGTCGCCGTCCCACTCCTGACCGACGGCGATGGACTCGACCACCTCGTCGATCTGCTCGACCTGGCGGTAGATCTCGGCGGTGCCGATGCGCACGCCGCCGGGATTCAGAACCGCGTCCGAACGCCCATAGATGACGAAGCCGCCGTGCGGCGTCTGCTCGATCATGTCGCCATGGGTCCAGATGCCGGGGAAGCGCTCGAAATAGGCGCCCCGATAACGGGATCCGTCGGGATCGTTCCAGAAGCTGACCGGCATTGACGGGAAGGGTTTGGTGCAGACCAGCTCGCCGCGCTCGCCGACCACGGGCTTGCCCTCGTCGTCCCAGGCCTCGACCGCCATGCCGAGACCGGCGGTCTGGATCTCGCCACGCCAGACCGAGCCGATCGGGTTGCCAAGGACGAAGCAGGAAACGATGTCCGTGCCGCCCGAGATCGAGGCGAGATGCAGGTCCCGCTTGATGCTCCCATAGACAAAATCGAAACTCTCGGCGACCAGCGGCGAGCCCGTCGAGAGAACGGCGCGCAGCGCCGACAAGTCGTGGGTCTTCGCCGGCTCCAGGCCGGCTTTCTTGACCGCGTCGATGAACTTCGCCGACGTACCGAAATGAGTGATCCGGTCCTTCTCCAGGATGTCGAACAGCTTCGTCCCGTCCGGATGGAAGGGGGAGCCGTCATAGGTGACCACGCTGGCGCCGGTAGCAAGCGCACTGACCTGCCAGTTCCACATCATCCAGCCGCAGGTGGTGAAGTAGAAGAGCTTGTCCTCGCGCTTGAGGTCGGTATGCAGCATCAGCTCCTTCAGATGCTGGATCAGCGTGCCGCCGGTACCGTGCACGATCGCCTTGGGCACGCCGGTGGTGCCGGAGGAGTAAAGGATAAAGCCGGGATGGCTGAACGGCAGCTGCTCGAAGCTGACCTCGGTCGCGTCGTTGGTGGTGTAGTCCGCATAAAGAACGGCGCCGTCGAGCCCGGCCGGCTCGGCCTCGAGGAACGGCACCATGACGATGCGTTCGAGCGTCGGCAGCTCCGCGGTCAGCTCTTTGAGCTTCGGGCGGATGTTCTGGGGTTTGCCGTTGTAGAGATAGCCGTCGACGGTGATCAGGACCTTGGCGTCGATCTGGCCGAAGCGATCCAGCAGACCCTGCTTGCCGAAATCGGGGGAGCAGGAGGACCAGATGGCACCGATCGAGGTGGCGGCGAGCATGGCGACGATGGTTTCGATGGTGTGCGGCATGACCGCGGCGACCCGATCGCCGACGCCGACCCCATCGTCTCTGAGCGCCTTGGCGAGCTTCGCCACCGCCAGATACAGCTCCTTATAGGTAACCGTCTGCCGGCGGCAGTCTTCGGTCCAGGCGATGATGGCGGGGCGGTCGTCCCGGTGGCGGAGCATGTTTTCGGCAAAGTTAAGGCGCGCACCCTCGAACCAGCCGGCGCCAGGCATGCGGTCCCCATGGGTCAACACGCGATCCCAGGGCCGGCTGGCCTTCAGCCCGGCGAAGCGCCAGAACGCGGCCCAGAAGTCTTCCGGGCGCTCGACCGACCAGGCTCTGAGCGTTTCGAAATCCGCAGGGGACGCCGTCCCCTCACCGGCGAGAAAGCGCATGAACTTAGTGAGATTCGCGCTGGCCACGCGCTCGTCCGAAGGCTGCCAAAGGGGATTGCTCATCGTCACGCTCATCGATTGGTCTCGAAATCCTGGCTCATAGTCCGGGTCGCCATCGCCGCTGGCAAGGTCTTCTACAGCATCATGGTTAAGATATCGTCAACAGGATCACAGCCGGGGCTGGATCGTCTGCACGATCTCCACGATATCGCGCGTGCGCGCCACGCGGCCCTGCCAATGGCGGTCGAATTCTGCGATCAGGGTCTTGATCTCGTCCGACTCCAGAATGGCGCGCGCCTTCGCCAGATCCGGGAAGGCATAGAAGGCGATGTGCACGCCGGGGGTGACGTCGCTCCATCCGCGCTCGGCCATGTCGGCGTCGAAGACGGCTTTCGCGTCCGGCAGATGCTCGGTTTCGTACCACCGGTCGAAGGCATCGCGGTCAGCCTCGGGCACCTCGGCGCGCACGATCAGATAGGCGGTCATGGCGGTGGTCTCCTTTCATCACGTCCATGGTGAGGCGCAGCACACGGCGTCACCTGGTCAATGATGTCGGCGCTTGGCGGCAGTTTCAACATGGTTGCCGGCAAACGAACGGCCGTTAACCATTTCCACATATTTCTCGGATAGAAAGCGAGTTGGGTGCATTCGCGTTGGAGTGAGCGAGATCGACAGTGCAGCAAAGGCGTCGCGATTTGGCGAGCAATGGTTGAACCAGCACCAGATCGGCTATGCCCATCTCGATGAGGAGGACAGGGCGGCGATTCGCGAATTTTCGCTGCTGTGGTCGGTCTTCGAGCTGCAGGCGCTGCTCGGCGACGGCAGCGTCGAGGCGATGATCGGCTATTCGGACGAGCTGGCGAAGCTCGCCGAGCAAGAAGGCCATGGGCTGCTCGTCGCCCCGTTCATTCCGCATCTCACCTATTTTCGACGGCAGTTCGTGGACGATCGGCGCTCCTCGACCAACGAGCTGTTCGACCAGATCAATTTTGCACGAAGCGAGCACAGGCAGCTGGTCAGCCGCGCGCTGATCACGCTGCGCGACGAGACGCCGGAGCTGGTCAAGGCACTCTTGATCATCGTCCACCGGCTGCGCGACAGCCTGTTTCGCGGCTTGAAATGGCAGCGCTGCAGCAAGAAGCAGCGGGACGACCTCTATCACGCCTCCAAGATCTTGATGAAAGCGACGGACCTCGCGCGCGTCTGACGGGGCTGCGACTGCGCGGAGCGGGGCGTCACATCCGAGGCCGCGCATCGGCGCCTCCGATGGGCAAGGGGTGACTCGGCCCCGGCCGCCTGGTCTTCGGGGGTCAACGCGGTGGCCGCGCCACCGCCACCGCCACCTAGTCGGAGCGTTCTTCGAGGGTGCGCTGCTTTCGCGACCTCGCCGCATAGAGATTGAGCGCTTCGACGGCGATGGAGAAGCCGATGGAGAAGTAGAGATAGGCGCGCGGGATGTGGAAGTGGAGGCCGTCCGCCACCAGGGCGACGCCGACCAGGAGGAGGAAGGCGAGCGCCAGCATCTTCACCGTCGGATGCCTGTCCACGAAACCGGCGACCGGCGCTGCGGCGAGGAGCATCACGGCGATCGCGATCAGGATGGCGATCACCATGATGGGGATGTGCTCGGCGATGCCGATGGCGGTGATCACGCTGTCGAGTGAGAAGACCATGTCGATCACCATGATCTGAAAGATGACCACGGTGAAGCTCGCCGACTTCGCGCTGGCCGCACTGTCCTCGCCGCCTTCGAGCTCGTTGTGCATCTCGACGGTCGCCTTGTAGATCAGGAAGGCGCCGCCGAAGAACAGGACGAGGTCGCGCCAGGACACGCCGAAATCACCGAGGTGGAAAATCGGGGTGACCAGCCGGGTCATCCAGGCGAGGGTGAACAGGAGGACGAGACGGGCGACCAGGGCGAGGGCGAGACCGATGAAGCGGGCGCGCGGGCGCTGTTCCCGAGGCAGCTTGTTGGTGACGATCGACAAAAAGATGATGTTGTCGATGCCGAGCACGATCTCGAGCACCGCGAGCGTCGCCAGGCTGACCCAGGCCTCGGGGCTGGTCGCCAATGCCAGCAGATCCATCAGCGACACGTCCAGTGGCGCGGCCACCTCGTGGACGTCGACCGGAGTCGCCTGGGCCCCGGGTTTGCGCCTGTATCCTGGTGCTGTCGAACGGGGTCTGTCACGCGCGTCCGCTGCCGCTGTTCATCCAGTGTCGTCGATCTGCCCGCAAGTGGATGTCCGGGTCAAGTGGTGTGGCGCGGCCACCTCGTGGACATCGACCGTCGCAGTCTGGCCCCGCGGTATGCGGCCGTATCCTGGCTACGCAGAACAACACCCCCAAACCTGGCGGCATACCGTGGGGCTAGGTACCAGCGGTCCGAGTCCGCGAGGTGGCCGTGCCACGCGCATGGTGGATGATGTGGTCTTCCATGAAGCTGGCCATGAAGTAGTAGGAGTGGTCGTAGCCGTCCTGCATGCGGAGATTGAGGGGGATGGCAGCAGCGCTGCAGGCTTCACTCAGGAGTTCGGGCTTGAGCTGGTCCTTCAGGAACTCGTCGCCGGTGCCCTGATCGACCAGGATATGGGATCGCCAGGTGGTGGTCTTGCAGAGCTCGGTGGCATCGTAGTCGCGCCAGGCTTCGCGGTCGTCGCCGAGATAGCCCGACAGCGCCTTTTCGCCCCAGGGGCAGCGCATCGGGGCGCAGATCGGGGCGAAGGCGGAGACGCTTTTGTATTTGTCCGGGTTCTTGAGCGCGATGGTCAGCGCGCCGTGGCCGCCCATGGAGTGACCGAAGATGCCGGCGCGCTCCGGGTCGACCGGAAAATTCGCGTTGATGAGGGCAGGCAGCTCCCCGGTGACGTAGCTGTACATTCTATAGTGAGCCCGCCAGGGCTCCTGGCTTGCATCGACGTAGAAGCCGGCGGCGCTGCCAAAGTCATAGGAATCATCCTCGCCGGGAAGGTTCACGCCGCGCGGGCTGGTGTCGGGGGCGACGATGATCAGGCCATGCTCGGCGGCGTAGCGCTGGGCGCCGGCCTTTTCGGTGAAGTTGGCCCAGGTGCAGGTGAGGCCGGACAGCCAGTAGAGCACGGGCAGCCTGTCGCCGCTCTCGGCCTGGGGCGGCGTGTAGACGGCGAACTCCATGCGGCAGTCGGTCTCCTTCGCCTGGTGGGCGTAGACACGCTGCCAGCCGCCATGCAGGCGGTGCTGTTTCAGGGTTTCGATGCTCATCCTGCTTTCCCAAATCCCCGACTCTCGACCTCAACGCAAAACGGCGGCCGGCGGTTCCCCGCCAGCCACCGTCACGTCAGCGAAACCAGACGCGCTGGTCAATAAATGACGACGCTGCGGATGCTCTCGCCGGCGTGCATCAGGTCGAAGCCCTTGTTGATGTCCTCGAGCGGCATGGTGTGGGTGATCAGATCGTCGATATTGATCTTGCCGTCCATGTACCAGTCGACGATTTTCGGCACGTCGGTGCGGCCTCTTGCCCCACCGAACGCGGTGCCGCGCCAGGAGCGGCCGGTGACCAGCTGGAAGGGCCGGGTGCTGATCTCGGCGCCGGCCGGAGCCACGCCGATGATGATGCTCTGGCCCCAGCCCTTGTGCGCGCACTCCAGCGCCTGGCGCATCACGTTGACATTGCCGATGCACTCGAAGCTGTAGTCGGCGCCGCCCTTGGTGAGGTCGACCGAATGGGGCACGAGATCGCCCTCGACCTCCTTCCGGATTGACGAAGTGGGTCATGCCAGATTTTCGGCGATCGCCTTACGCCTCGGGTTCAGGTCGACGCCGACGATCATGTTGGCACCGACCATCTTGGCACCCTGGATGACGTTCAGGCCGATGCCGCCGAGGCCGAACACCACGACGTTCGAGCCGGGCTCGACCTTGGCGGTGTTGACCACGGCGCCGACGCCTGTCGTGACGCCGCAGCCGATATAGCAGATCTTGTCGAACGGCGCGTCCTCACGGACCTTGGCCAGCGCGATCTCGGGCACGACCGTGAAATTGGCGAAGGTCGAGGTACCCATGTAATGAAAGATCTTCTCGCCGCCGATCGAAAAGCGCGAGCTGCCGTCCGGCATCAGGCCCTGGCCCTGGGTGCTCCGGATCTTCTGGCATAGATTGGTCTTGGGGTTCAGGCAGTACTCGCATTCGCGGCATTCCGGCGTGTACAGCGGAATGACGTGATCGCCCTTCTTGAGGCTGGTGACGCCGGGACCGCAATCGACCACGACGCCTGCGCCTTCATGCCCGAGGATCGCAGGAAAGATGCCCTCGGGGTCGGCCCCCGACAGGGTGAATTCATCGGTGTGACAGATGCCGGTCGCTTTGATTTCGACCAGAACCTCGCCTTCTTTCGGCCCTTCCAGCTGAACCGTCTCGATCGACAGCGGCTCACCGGCTTTATGCGCTACAGCAGCCCGCACATCCATGATGGTTTTGCCTCCCTATCCTGCGCTTGCGACGTGTGACGAACCTGTCAGACCTGCCCTGCCGTGACAAGTGGCGACTTGTCCCGTTTTCGGATAGACGTTTCATTCCTTCTTGGAATATTCTATCTATTGGTTTAATTGTGATTTTCGACCATCCTTGCCATGCGGTGGAGACGACGCACGATGAGCTTTTGGGCATTCAGTGTCACGGTGTTCGACCTGACCACCGATCTGGTGCCGTTCATCGCAGCACTCGGTTTCGCCTTCCTGGTGCGCAATCGCATGGACATGATGCTCGCGGTGGTGAATCTCTGTCTGCTGATGGAGTTGGTCGCGACCATCGCCAGCCCCGACTATCACTTCATCGACCTTCTGGCGCCGAGGCTGATCGCCTGCATCCTGCAGATGATCGCCGCCTGCTATGTCGTGACGCTCTGGCGGCAGCGCCAAAAGCGGCCGCGCAGCATCGCCGCCCATTGATCGCGTCGTCTCATTTGAATGGGTCCGTCGGTGACTGCTGAAGGTGGTCCAGCGCGACCACGGTGCCGGCGGCACCCACCGTCCCCGAAATCCCTGAGCACAAAAAAATCCGCCACGGCTTCCAGTTGCCTTGGGAGCCGTGGCGGTCGGGATCAGGTTAATATTCGATACGTAGATCAGAGATTCAGTAGCTAAGTCGAGGCCAGGTGGGGGTGATGGCCTAAGGACCAGCAACAGCGTTCAGATCTCAATCTAATATCATTTGTCATTATTGTGGGAATTTTACCCACGTCAAGCTGTTTCTCTAAAAAAGACGGGCAAAGCGCGTTTACGCCGAAGGGCGCTTGGCGTGGCGGTGGCCTGATGGCATGGCTTGCGGTTCGGCAGACGAAGCCTTGCGGCAAGGCGGTGACGGAGAGCGTTGACGAGCGTGCAGGACGACGGCGCGAGCGACATTCTGAAGGCGACGGTGGCGGCGATCAGAAGCCTGCTGCGCCCGCTTGCCTCGGCGATGATCAAGGTCGGCCTCACCTTTCCCATGTTCAACGATCTGGCGCGCGAAGCCTTCGTCGAGGCGGCGCGCCGGGATTTCGCGGTGAATGGCGAGGCGCCCAGCCAGAGCCGGATCGCCATTCTGAGCGGGGTGCATCGCAAGGAGGTGCGCCGGCTGGCGGAACTCGAGCAGGGCGCGTCGGAACCGCCCTCGGCGCTGCCGCTCAGCGCCAAGGTGGTCGCGGTCTGGACCGGCGATCCAGCCTATCTCGATGCCGAGCGCCGCCCCATGCCGCTGCCGCGCAGCGCGCCGGACGATGCCCCGTCCTTCGAACGGCTGGTGCGGTCGATCAGCAAGGATGTGCGCCCGCGCGCGCTTCTCGACGAATGGCTGCGCCAGGGGATGGCCTCGGTCGAGGGCGACGTTGTCCGCCTGCTGCGGCCCGCCTTTCTGCCGATCGACGGCTATCGCGAGAAGGCCTATTTCTTCGGCCGCAATCTGCGCGACCACATCGCCGCCGGCGCGCACAACCTCGCCGGCCATCAGCCGCCGCTGTTCGATCGCGCGGTCTATTACGATCGTTTGAATCCGGACTCGGTCGAGGAGTTGCGCGCGTTCGCGATCGAGCGGTCCATGGCACTGCTGCTCGAGGTCAACCAGAAAGCCAGCCAGCTTGCGGAGCGCGATCGTCGGGACGGCGATGGCGGCTATCGGTTCACGCTCGGCGCATTCTTCTATTCCACGCCCACCCTCTCTTCCACGCCCACCGACGACGACGGGGACCAGATCGATGCCGTGAACCAGGACACGGGCTGACGACAGCGCAGCCTCTCGCGGGCTGCTACGGGATCTTCGACCTCGGCGGCCGACTCGACGGCCGGCCGGTGCGGCTGCCTGTCCCCTTTCCACCGACGGAAAGGGTGAATATGATGCTGAGCCAGATTTACTGAAAGTATGTGATTGTCGATCGTCTGGGGGTGATCGATCGTCGGTATGACGTCATTGATGGCAGCCTGGCTGCCGGTCGCCCCACGGGTTCAGCGATCAAATCCGCTCATCAAGCAAGAAAGTGGGCCGCCCTGCCAATGCCCGGGATCATTCGCCGCAGTCTGTTTCTCCTTTCCGTGCTGGTGCTCGCCGCCGTGGGCAGCTGTGCGTTCTCGCTGTCCCCTGGCGACGGCGACGGCATCGGCGGCACCGGTGCACCGCCGAAGGGCAGCCTTCCGTCCGGAGTCGGCACCAAGACGACGCCTGATCGCGGCCAGGATGAGCACGGCGGCAGCCGAGACAACGACCGCGGCAACGATGACAATGGCGCCGGCGGTAGCGGCAGCAGCGATAGCGGCAGCAGCGATAGCGGCAGCAGCGATAGCGGCAGCAGTGACAGCGGCAGCAGCGATAGCGGCAGCGGTGACAGCGACAGCGGTGACAGCGACAGCGGCGACAGCGGCAACAACGGGAATGGTAACGGCAACGGCGGCGGAAACGGGAACGGCAATAACGGGAATGGCAACGGCAACGGCGGCGGAACCGGGAACGGCAACAACGGGAAGGGTCACGGCAACGGCGGCAGCAGCGACAGCGACAGCGACCGCGACAGCGACAGCGACAGCGACAGCGGAAACGAGAACAGCAACAACGGGAATGGCAACGGCAAAGGTAAGAAGAAATAATATCCGGCCGCGCTAGATCGAGCAGCTGAGACGGCCGCCCCGATCGCTGGGGCACAAAATTCCGGCATGTTTACTGGGTCTTAAGGAAATCCCGTTATGCATTGACGGCGGATTTAGCGCGGGCGCACGTCGCGTTCAAGGCGCAGCGTCGTACACATGCTCTGGGATGAGGGCCGATGCAGCTGTTCAGAAGATTTGCAAGATTGAATTGGAAGCTTCCGCTGGCGATTGTCGGGTTGGGCAGCCTTGTCGCCACCGGCGTCGGCGTCGGCGCCTATGTCACCGCGTCGTCCAGCCTCGAAAACCAGGCGCGCTTGAATTTGCGCGCCACACTCGAAGACCGCGAGGAGGTGCTCCGCCATTATCTGGAGAGCATCAGCGAGGACCTCCAGCTTGTCGCCGCGAGCAGTGCCACACGCTCCGCCCTCGAGGCATTTTCCGAGGGCTGGCGGCAGATCGACGGCAAGCCCACCGAGACGCTGCAGCGTCTCTATATCATGGACAATCCGCACCCTACCGGCGAAAAGGACAAGCTGGACGCCGCGAATGACGGCTCCACCTACAGCGAGGTTCACGGCCGCTACCACCCCTGGTTCCATGAGCTTCAGCAAAAGCGCGGCTATTACGACGTGTTCCTGTTCGACAAGGCGGGCAACCTCGTCTACACGGTCTTCAAGGAGCTGGATTACGCTACCAATTTGGTGTCGGGCGAATGGCGCGACACCGACCTCGGGCGCGCTTTCCGTGCTGCTCGCGACAATCCCTCACACGGCTTTCAGGCCTTCTACGATTTCCGGGCCTATGCGCCCAGCCACGGCGCGCCGGCGAGCTTCATCTCGACGCCTATCATGGGTAAAAACGGCCAGCTTCTGGGTGTGCTCGCCTTCCAGATGCCAGTCGACCGTCTGAACGAGGTGCTTCAGGCGACGACGGGGCTGGGCGAATCGGGCGATGCCTTCGCGGTCGGACAGGATCGTCTGATGCGCACCGATTCCCGCTTCAGTCAGGACACCACCATCCTCAAGAAGAAGATCGAGCACGAAGCGGTTGATCTGGCCTTCGCAGGCAAGAGCGGCACCGCCGACGTCACCACCACCGCGGGCGCCGACGCGATCGCCGCCTATCTGCCGATCGAGTTCAATGGCGTCACATGGGCCATGATCGCGGAGATGGACAGAGACGAGATCCTCGCCTCCGCCGACACGTTGCTGTTCCGGATTCTTGGCATCACCGTCGTGGCTCTGCTCGGCCTGTTCGCGGTGGGCTGGTATCTCAGCCGCAGCATCACCGCGCCTCTGCACAAGCTGGTCGCCAACGTTGCCGAGGTGTCGAGCGGCAAGAATGTCCAGGTGGTCGGCCAGAACCGGCTGGATGAGATCGGCGATGTCGCCCGCTCGCTCGACCTGGTCTATCAGCGAGGTCTGGAAGCGACGCGCCTGCGCTCGGCGCTCGACTGCGCCCAGACCAACATTATGGTCGCGAATCGCAGGCGGGAGATCATCTATCTCAATCCCAGCCTGCAGCGTCTGCTGAAATCCTACGAAGACGAGATCAGGAAAGAGCTGCCGCATTTCAATGCCAGTGAGCTCAAGGGTGCCCTGATCGATGTCTTCCACAAGAACCCCGAGCATCAAAAGAAGTTCCTCGAGAATCTCCGAA
>JAWKVM010000026.1:0-144785 GCA_041398025.1 Alphaproteobacteria bacterium | reverse complement strand
GTCCAGCTCCAGACTGTCGGTGAACACGGGGTCCGGGGTGGAGCGATCGCGCCACATGCCCTGGGCCTTGGCATAGGCTTCGACCAGTGCGATGCGTGCCGGATCGCGACCGGTCAACTTCAGATAGTCGATCGTGCGGACATCCACTGGGAAGATGCCGCAGGTGGCGCCATATTCCGGCGCCATATTGCCGATGGTGGCGCGATCCGCGAGTGGCAGGTGGTCGAGGCCGGGGCCGTAGAATTCGACGAATTTGCCGACCACGCCCTTGGCGCGCAGCATCTGGGTGACGGTCAGCACGAGGTCGGTCGCGGTGGTGCCTTCCGGCAGCTCGCCGTCGAGACGAAACCCGATGACTTCCGGGATCAGCATGGAGACCGGCTGGCCGAGCATGGCCGCTTCCGCCTCGATGCCGCCCACGCCCCAGCCGAGCACGCCCAGGCCGTTGACCATGGTGGTGTGGCTGTCGGTGCCGACCAAGGTGTCCGGATAGGCGACCGTCTTGTTGCCTTCCTTGCCGGTCCAGACCACCTGCGACAGATATTCCAGATTGACCTGATGGCAGATGCCGGTGCCGGGCGGCACCACGCGGAAATTGTCGAACGCCTCGGCGCCCCAGCGGAGGAAGGCATAGCGCTCGCCATTGCGCTCATATTCGAGCTCGACATTGCGCTCGAACGCGCCAGGCTGGCCGAACATGTCGACCTGCACCGAATGGTCGATCACCAGGTCGACCGGGGACTGCGGGTTGATCTTGTCGGGATTGCCGCCGAGCTCGACCATCGCCTGGCGCATCGCCGCGAGATCGACCACGGCGGGCACCCCGGTGAAGTCCTGCATCAGCACGCGCGCCGGGCGATAGGCGATTTCCTGGTCCGAGCGGCGGTCCTTCAGCCAGGCGACCGCGGCTTCGATATCCTCACCCTTGACCGAGCGGCCATCCTCGTAGCGAAGGAGATTTTCCAGGAGCACCTTCAGCGAATAGGGCAGGCGGCTGATGTCGCCGAGCTGCCTGGCCGCCGCTTCCAACGAGAAATAGTCGTAGGACGTACCGCCGACGTCGAGCTGTCCTCGAACCCCGAGGCTGTCCTGACCCGTTATTGCCATCTCTATCTCCTCATTCGAAGCAGCGCTTTTGCGCCTGCAGATCGTTGGGCGTCATTCCGCCGGCGCCGCCACCGACAGGCGGAGATTGCGGATTTTGCGGTCCGTCAGCTCCGCTCGGGTGCGCAGAATGTGCACGGCCGTGAAAAAGCACAAATACGCACCCCACATCACCAGCAGCGGCGTCAGCATGCTCGGATGGATCGCCGGGCCATCAGCACGCATGATGCTTGCAGGTTGATGTAGCGTGTTCCACCATTCCACTGAAAATTTAATTATCGGTAAATTTACCGACCCTACCAGACATAAAATTGCGGCCGCGCGCGCGCCGCGTGCCGGATCGTCGAAGGCATCGTGGAGCGCGATATAGCCGACATAGAGAAAGAAGAGGATCAGAACCGAGGTCAGGCGCGCATCCCAGACCCAGTAGGTGCCCCACATCGGCTTACCCCAGACGCTGCCGGTGATCAGGGCGACCGCCGTGAACACGGCACCGATCGGGGCTGCAGCGCGGGCGGCGATTTCGGCCAGCGGATGACGCCAGACGATGGCGACGATGCTGGCGACCGCCATGATCCCGTAGATCATCAGGGCCATCCAGGCGGCGGGGACATGCACGAACATGATGCGATAGGCTTCGCCCTGCTGATAGTCGGGCGGTGCTACGAGGAGTGCGTAGTAGAGTCCGACAACCGTCAACAGGGCTGCGCCGGCAAGCGCCCACGGAAACACGGCATCGGCAATTCGCTGGTAGCGCAAAGGATTGGCATATTTGTGCATTGCAAACTCCTTAGCCGCTACATAGGCGATTTTGGCGTGAGTTTGAAGATCGATCGTGCGTTCGATGCCGCCTCCCGCATCAACGCGGCATCTTTTTTCATAGTTAACGATATTTTAACCTATTCCATGGATAAACGCAGGGCAGCCGCTGCGGCGAAAGGGGTCAGTGCCAGGGTGGCGAGCAGGATGGCTGAGAGGATGAGCAACTGCGCTTTGCCGCCAAGGCCCATGACTTCGGCTTCGACCGCGCTGACGCCGAAGATCAGGATGGGGATGTAGAGGGGAAGGACGAGCAGGGCGATGAGCACGCCGCCACGGCGCGCACCGATCAGCAGCGCCGCGCCGACGCTGCCGATGAGCGTGAGAACCGGCGTGCCGAGCAGCAAGGCGAGGGCGAGGACACCCATGGTTTCTGCGGATTGATGGAGAAGGAGAGCGAGGAGGGGGGAAGCGATCACCAGAACGAGGCCGCTCATGAGCCAGTGCGCCAGACACTTGGCGAGGACGGTGAGTTCAAGCGGCAGATCAGCGAGGGCGAGTTGCTCGAGCGACCCGTCTTCGGCATCCGCCTGAAAGAGGCGATCGAGGCTGAGCATCACCGCGAGGAGCGCGAGCACCCAGATCACGCCTACGCCGACGCGTTCCAGAATTTCCGGCGACGGGCCGACGCCAAGGGGAAAGAGGGTGAGCGCGATGATGAAGAAGATCAGGGGCTGGGCGCTGTCGACCCCGCTTCGAAGGCTGAGCCTGAGGTCGCGGCAGAGAATGGCGGTGAAGGCAGCCATCAGCTCGAGAGCTCCAGCACCCGGGTGCCGGTCAGTCGGACGTCGCCATGGGTCGCGACCACGGTGATGCCGCCCGTTGCCCGATGTCGGTCGATCGCACGTTCCAGGCGTTCGCGGCTTTCGGCATCGAGCCCCACGCCGGGTTCGTCCAGGAGCCAGATCGGGCGCTCGCCAGCGACCAGCCTGGCGAGGCTGAGACGCCGGCGCTGGCCTGAGGAGAGGAAGCGTCCGGGCGTGTCGACCAGGCGTTCGAGGCCAAAGGTCTCGAGCGCGCGATCGAGCGTGCCGTTGCGGGCGCCGTTCAAGGCGCAGGTGAAGGCCAGGTTTCCTTGACGCTCAAAAGCGCCTTGATGCCGTCGGCATGGCCGACATAGTGAAGGCGTGATCTGTGCTCGCCCGGGCTGGTGCGTATGTCGACCCCATCCCAGGTGATCTCGCCCATGGCGGGCGGCAGGAAGGCGGCCAGAAGGCGCATCAGGGAGGATTTGCCGCTGCCGTTCGGCCCATGCAGCAGCCGGACGTCGCCTTCCTCGAGGAGAAATCGATGCCCGAAAACACTGTCCATTGCGCCGCGGATGCAGGCAGAATTATGCGCCTCGAGCATGATCGCCTGCCGGATCAACCTTGCGGGCGCTGGTCGTCGATGACCTTGCCGTCATTGGGAAGCGTGCCGGGGGGAACGAGCCGAACATGGCCGTTCAGACCGGTCACGGTCTTGAGGCTGGCTTCGATGGCGTCGAGAGCGCTCTTGCCCTGATCCGCGGCTTCGCATTCCCGCGTCATGACGTCGAGATTGTCGGCGCGCGTCACCACCAGCCTTGCCTTGCCGATGCCGTCATGCCGGGCGGCAACCCTGGCGATCTGGCTGGGGTGGACGAACATGCCTTTCACCTTGGTGGTCTGATCGGCGCGGCCCATCCAGCCTTTGAGGCGCCGGTTGGTCCTGCCGCAGGGGCAGGGGCCCGGCATGATCGCCGAGAGGTCGCCGGTGGCGAAGCGGATCAGCGGATAATCCGGGTTGAACACCGTCACCACCACTTCGCCGACCTCGCCTTCGACCACAGGATCGCCCGTGCCGGGGCGGACGATCTCGACGATGACGTCCTCGTCGATCACCAGCCCGTCACGCGCCGCGCTTTCATAGGCGATCAGACCGGCATCGGCGGTGGCGTAGCATTGATAGGCATTGATGCCGAACGTCTGCTCCAGCTCCGAGGCAAGCGCAGGCGGAAAGGCCTCACCTGAGACGAGCGCCTTCTTGAAGGAGGTGATGGCCATCCCCTCATCCCTGGCGCGCTCCATCAGGATCTTCAGGAAGGACGGCGTGCCGATATAGGCGTTCGGTCGGAGGTGGTTGATGACCTCGAGCTGCTTTTCAGTCTGGCCGGTGCCGGCGGGAATGACCGGGCAGCCGAGCGCGCGCGCACCGCTTTCCGCCATCGAGCCAGCGGGCGTCAGATGGTAGGCGAAGGTGTTGTGGACGAGATCGCCCGGACGAAAGCCGGCGGCGAACAGGGCGCGCGCAAAGCGCCAGTAGTCGGAACGTGCGCCCTCCGGCTCGAAAATCGGGCCGGGTGATACGAAGATCTTGGCGAGCCGTTCCACCGGCGTACCGTTGAGACCGCCGAAAGGGGCGCTGTCGCGCTGCCGATCGATAAGGTCGCTCTTTCGCCTGAGCGGCAGCTCCTTCAGCCGCTCGAAGCTGTCGATCGTCTTCGGATCGATGCCGTCGAGCTGTGCGGCCGCCGCCGCCGAGTTCTCGATCGATTGCTGCAGGAACCCCGGCAGGGCGGTCAGCATGGAACGATCGCGATCGGCGGTCGATCGAACTTCGAGCTGGTCGTAGAAGACGCCCTTGCGTTCAGGCATGGACCAATCCGTTCACCACCCGCTCGATCTGGCCAGCCGTCTTGCTCTCGAAACGGCGAGGCAGGTCAGTTGGCGGCGACCAGCGACACGGCATAGCGACTGCGCAGCCGCTCGACATGGGCTGCGAGCCAGTCCGGACCGCCCTGATCGAGCCAGCGCTGCCAAAGGGCGTCGAAGCTTTCCGCCACAACCTCGACGCGCGCGCCTTCGACCGCTGCAGCGAGCGAGGCCAGCTCACGCCGATGGTCCCGAAATTCGTCATAGGACGCCGCGTCCAAAGGTTCCCAATAGAGATAGATTAGAGTGGAAGTCCGGTCAGGGAAAGTGCGGCCAAGCGCCGTAGCATATTTCACCAGCGCTGCGAGGTCGACATGGGCGTAGACGACCTCGCCCGCGCGCCACGCTTCGAGATGATCGCCCCAGGGCGACATGCCCGGCGTTTCGCCGAGCGTGCGGTCATAGGTCGTGGAGATCGACGATTTCTTGCGCTTCAGATATTCGACGGCGCGCACGGTCGCACCGACGACATGGTCGTCGCGCAGCGCCATCAGATCGAGATGGGGCGGCGTGCCGCGCAGGCCGGTCGGGCAGCGCACATTGAACTGAATGGCATCGAAGCCGAGCTTGCCTCCAAGCGGCAGGCTGTCGACGTTCTTTTGCCACGGGAAGAAGCTGTTGATCACCAGCGCCATGCTGGAATGGGGGGTGTCCAGACGGACGCGCTCCAGCGCCACCGGCCAGACGCGGTCGGCGACACCTTTGATCAAAAGCTGTTTGGGCTCGCGGATCCGGCCGTCAGCCAGATAGGCGTCGTCCCAGTCGTTGCGCAGGGCTGAGGTGAGCGCGAGATCAATGCGCTGCAAAAGCGTCCCTGCCGCGTGGTTTTCCATCACGCCGGCATTTCCTCCATTTTTTACAGCCAGCGCTTACGCCGTTTGTAGCTCTTGATATCGCGAAAGCTTTTGCGGCCGCTGGTGCTGACGCCAAGGTAGAACTCCTTGACATCCTCATTGTTTCGCAGCGTTTGTGCATCGCCGTCAAGCACAACACGGCCATTTTCGAGAATATAGCCGTATTTTGCGTAAGTTAGAGCGATATTTGTATTCTGTTCCGCGAGAAGCAGGGTGACACCCTCGTCACGGTTGAGTTGTGCCACGATCTCGAAGATCTCTTCCACCAGCTGGGGAGCGAGGCCCATGCTGGGTTCATCCAGAAGGATAACGGTCGGTCGGGCCATGAGCGCGCGGCCGATCGCGCACATCTGCTGCTCGCCGCCCGAGGTGTAGCCGGCGATCGAGCGCCGCCGTTCCTTCAGCCGCGGGAAGTAGCCGTAGACCATGTCGAGGTCGCGCTGGATCGCCTGGGTGCCGTCCTGGCGCGTATAGGCACCGGTCAGCAGATTCTCTTCGACGGTGAGATGGCCGAAGCAGTGGCGGCCTTCCATCACCTGGACGACACCGCGCTTCACCAGATCGTTGGGGGTCAGGTGGTGGATGGCGTCGCCGTCGAGCGTGATGCCGCCTTTGGTGACCTCGCCGCGCTCGGACTTCAGAATGTTGGAAATGGCTTTGAGCGTCGTGCTCTTGCCGGCGCCATTGGCGCCGAGCAGGGCCGTGATCCCGCCCTTGGGAATCTCGAGCGAGACCCCCTTCAGGGCGAGGATCACATGATCGTAGACCACCTCGATATTGTTGATCTCCAGCAGCGGGGCGCTGCTGCCTTCACTTGCCACGGCCTCATTCGTGGTTTGGGTGGTCATGTCCTCTTGCCCTGCGCCTCACTCGCAGGTGCGGGGGGTGATGCCGTTTTCCTGGGCGTACTGCGCGGCATCGGCCTCGACCAGCGGGCGCACGACGTCGTTCATCGCCGGAATCCAGTCGGTGAAGATCGTCCACTTGGAGCCGTCCCAGCGCTGCAGCTTGATCGCTGGCGAGCCCTCGTGGTTTTCACAAGAGACCTTGGTCGGCGGGATGACGCCGGTCAGGCCGAGCTCGGCAATGCGCTCGTCGGTGATGTCGAGATGCTCGAAGCCCCACTGCATCTCCTCGCCGGACAGCGCCTTGTTGCCGAACTCCGCCATGGCGGTGTGCATGGCTTCGACGATGAAGGCTGCATTGGCGATGCCGCGGTTGTAGAGCACCTCGCCGATTTCGCTCTCCGGGCCGGTGCCGTTGCCGGCGGCAACCACTTTTTCCTTGATCTCGGCGAACACCGGTGCGGCATCGCCGACGTCATGGAAGGTGGCGCCGAGATAGCCCTCGGCGGGCACGCCCGAGCCGCGCACGTCGACCTCGGCCGCCGCCCACCAATTGCCGATGAAATGGTCCATCGGATAGCGGATGAGCGAGGCCTCCTTGATCGCCGTCGGATTCATCGCGCCCCAGCCCCACATCATGATCCAGTCAGGCTTGGCGCGCCGGATGTCGAGCCAGATCGACTTCTGGTCGGACATCGAGGTGGTCGGCACGGGATAGAGCAGGAGCTCGAAGCCCATGTCCTTGGAGAGGGTTTCGAGCGTCGGAATGGGCTCGCGGCCATAGGGGTGGTCCAGGTGGACGAGGCCGATCGTCTTGCCGTTCAGGTTCTCGACGCCGCCTTCCTGCTCGATGATGTACTTCATGATCGAGGTGGCCTGCGACCAGTAGGTGGCCGGGAAGTTGAACACCCAAGGGAACACCCGGCCGTCGGCGGCCGAGGTGCGGCCGTAGCCCATGGAGAACAGCACGTTCTGATCCGCGACCACCTTTTCCAGGAGCGCGTAGGTGATGCCGGTGGAGAAGGGCGACACCGCGGCAACCTTGCCGTTGCCCTTCAGACGCTCATAGCACTCGACGCCGGCATCGGTGTTGTATTCGGTCTCGCACTCTTCCCATTTCAGCATGACGCCGTTCACGCCGCCCTTGGCGTTCACCAGCTTCAGATAATCGATCTGGCCGTTGGCGAGCTGGGCGCCGTTGGCGGCATAGGGGCCGGTACGGTAGACCAGCAGCGGAAAATACTGCTCCTCCTGAGCGGTGGCTGCAGGGGCGACGAGCGCGCCCGCAATCACCGCCGCCGCGGCGCTCGCGATCCAGGTTTTTTTCATCATTTTAGCCTCCCGATTCGAAGGGTGCCGGGCCATTCCGGCGGGTTGGAAGCGTCGGCCGTCAATAGGGGAACGGCCAGGTGCGGAGCTTCTGCTTGGCGATTTGCCAAAGCCTAGCAAAGCCGTGAGGCTCGACAATCAAAAAGAAGATGATCAGCGAGCCGAACACCATGAATTCGATGTGCTTGATCATGGCGATGCTGATGGTGCCGAAGCCGACAGCGACGAACAGCGGGTTCATCGCGGTGAGGCCGATGTTCAAAAGGATCGGCGTGAGCACCACGAAGGCCGCGCCGAGAAACGAGCCGAGCACCGTGCCGAGCCCGCCGATGATCACCATGAACAGCACCTGGAAGCTCACCAGGATGCCGTAGGCGTCGGTCTGCACGGAGTTGATCTTGACGAACGCCCAAAGCGCGCCGGCGATGCCGATCAGGAACGAGCTGAAGGCGAAGGCGGAGAGCTTGGCGAAGGTGGGACTGATGCCGATGATCTCGGCGGCGATGTCCATGTCCCGGATCGCCATCCAGGAGCGTCCGAAGCTGCAGCGCGCCAGGTTCTTGACGGCAAGCGCGGCAATGATGGTCAGCGCCAGGACGAAGAGGTAACGGTTGACCACGGGCGAGGCGGCGCCGGTGACCGAAAAGCCGAACAGGGTCTGCGGCGGGGCAGGCGCGATGCCGGCGGGCGAATAGTTGGTGAACCAGGGCACCTTGATGAACAGCCAGAGCAGGAAGAACTGCGCGGCAAGTGTGGTGATCGCGAGATAGAGACCCTTGATCTTGAGCGAGGGCAGCCCGAACAGCAGGCCGACCACGGCGGTGACCAGGCCGGTCGCGACCAGCATCACAAAGAACCAGATGTCGAAGGGCTCGAAGCCGAGGATGCTGATCTCCGGCAGCTGGATGCCGAACAGGGCTCCCGCCGTCGGGAAAGATGTCACCAGCTTGTAGGTCATGAAGCCGCCGAGCGCCATGAAGGCGCCGGTGCCGAGCGACAGCTGGCCGCAATAGCCGGTCAGGACGTTCAGGCCGAGGGCGGCGATCGACATGATCAGGAACGGCGTCAGAAGGTCGGTCAGCACATAGTTGGAGGCGAACAGCGGGATCACGAGAAACGCGATGAGGACCAGGATCCAGACGGCATAGCGGTCGAGCGGCAGCTTGAAGACGCGCTGGTCCTCCGCATAGCTGCCGTGGAAGACGCCGGTTTCGCGGTAGAGCATCAGAACAGGGTCCCGTGCCCGTGGACGTCCCGTCGATCCTCCTCAAACACGCTCAATGATCTTCTCCCCGAAGAGACCTTGCGGACGGAACAGCAGGAAAAATGCGGCGAGCACGAAGGCGAACCATTCGGTGGTGGCACCGCCGAACAGCGGCTGACCCCAATAGGTCTCGAACATCAGCTCCGAGACGCCGATGATGCAGCCGCCGATCACGGCGCCCGGAATCGAGGTGAGGCCGCCCAGGATCAGGACGGGCAGGGCCTTGAGCGCGAGGTTGATCACGGTCGGCTCGATCTGGATCTTGGTGCCCCAGACCGTCGCGGCGACGAAGGCGGTGAAGCCGGAGAGCGCCCAGACCACCACCCACATCTGATTCAGCGGAATGCCGATCGACATGGAGGCGGTGTGGTCGTCCGCGACCGCGCGCAGCGCGCGGCCGACGCGCGAATATTGAAAGAAGACGTAAAGGCCGAGCACCATCACCAGGCCGACGCCGATCGCGAGCAGATCCGATTCCTGGATGATGATATCGAGACCGAGCGCCTCGCCCCAGGGGTAGTCGATGGTGAAGATCGCGTCTTCCGGAAGGCCGATCTTCAGGAGCTTGGGATCGCCGCCCCAGAGCGCCTCGCCGAAGCCTTCGATGAAGAAGCTGACGCCGATGGTCGCCATGAACAGGCTGAGCCCGTCCTGACCGACCAGCGGACGCAGCACCACCCGCTCCACGGTGAAGGCCAGCACCACCATGACCAGCAGCGAGAAGGCGCCTGCCAGATACCAGGGAACGCCGAGCTTGAGCATGGCTGCGAAATTCAGCGCGGCGAAGAACACCATCGCGCCCTGGGCGAAGTTGAACACGCTCGACGACTTGAAGATGATCACGAAGCCGATGGCGACCAGGGCGTAGAGAAAGCCATTGCCGAGCCCGGCGATCACGGTTTCCAGCACGCCCGGCGGGTAGGCGATCATTTCGCCGAAGGGGCCGAGGAGATAGGTGGCGACGAAATTCACGAGCGTTGCGCCCCGTTCGCACCGTCAAGGACGGGCTGCGAGGCCTCCCCGCCGTGGCTGACGCCGAGATAGGCCTCGATCACCGCGGGATCGGCCCTGACCTCGTCCGGCGTGCCGTCGGCAAGCTTCTTGCCATAGTCGAGCACGACCACGCGGTCCGAAATGTCCATGACCACGCCCATGTCATGCTCGATCAGCGCGACCGTGGTGCCGAACTCCTGGTTCACGTCGAGGACGAAGCGGCACATGTCCTCCTTTTCCTCGAGGTTCATGCCGGCCATGGGTTCGTCCAGGAGGAGCAATTCCGGCTCTGCAGCGAGCGCACGCGCCAGCTCCACCCGTTTTTGCAGACCGTAGGGGAGTTGCCCCACGGGTGTGTTTCTGACGGCCTGAATCTCGAGAAAATCGATGATCTTCTCGACCTCGGCGCGGTGCGCCAATTCCTCCTTCTGTGCGCGGCCCCAATAGAGCATCTGCTCCAGAAACCCGGCCTTCATCTTCAAGATGCGCCCGGTCATGATGTTGTCGATCGTGGTCATGCCCCGAAACAGCGCGATGTTCTGGAAGGTGCGTGCGATTCCGGTTGCCGCCGCCTCGTGGGGCCGCATCTGGCTGCGTGTCACCCCCTTCCATGTCACCTGGCCTTCCTGCGGGTGATAGAAGCCGTTGATCACGTTCAGCATGGACGACTTGCCGGCGCCATTCGGCCCGATGATGGCCCGCACCTCGCCGCGCCTGATATCGAAGCTGACATCGGTGAGCGCCGTCACCCCGCCAAACCGCAGTGTCACCCCCTCCACCGCCAACAGGACCTCGGCGAGGTCTTGCTTGACTTGCCTGGTGTCGGGCTCGGGCTGCCCGGTGAACTCTGGACGTGCGGTTGCCATGGCCGGGGGCTACTCTGCCGCCTCTTGGTGAACCGTTTCGCCGGTGGCGAGATCGTGGATCGCCATGTCGGCGCGGATCTGGCCGGTGCGGCCATCCTCGAAGGTCACCTCGGTCTCCATCACGACGCGGTCCCGGCCACTGTAGAGCGCGTCGATGATCGGCGCATAGCGCTCGTCGATCACCGTGCGCCGGACTTTCCGCGTGCGTGTGAGCTCGCCGTCGTCGGCATCGAGCTCCTTGTAGAGGAGGAGAAAGCGCTGGATGCGCTGGGCGGGCGGCAGCGAGGCGTTGACCTTCTCGACCTCACCCTCGATCAGCGCATAGATCTCGGGAAGCGCCGAGAGATTGGTGTAGGTGGTGAAGGTCAGGCCCCCGGCTTCGGCCCATTTGGAGACCATCGAGTAGCGGATGCAGACGATCGCGGTGACCATCTCCCGTGGGCTGTTGCCGAGCACCACGCATTCGCCGATATAGGTGAGAATTTGAGCTTTGTTCTCGATGAATTGCGGCGAGAAGCGCACGCCCCTTGACGTGGTCGCCATGTCCTTGACCCGGTCGATCACGGTGAGCCGGCCCTTGTCGTCGAGAAAGCCGGCACGCCGGTCATCATCCAGCCGTCCTCGGTCAGCGCGTCTCCTGGGTGGTATCCGGCTGCTTGTAGTAGCCCTTGAACATGTCGGGGCGTGGTAGGTGACGATCTCGCCGACGCCGTTTTCGTCGGGGTTCTCGATACGGATCTGGGTGTTGTCGAAGGCCGGCCCGGAGCGTCGAAGTCGAGACCGTCCTCGGCGCGCTGCAGCGTGTAGGCGCCGCAAGCTCGGTCTGGCCGTAGAGCTGGCGAAGCGGCACGCCCATGGCGAGGAAGAACTTGAACGTATCAGACCGAGCGCCCCGCCGGTCGCCGCCGCCTTGACCCTGGAAAAGCCGAGCCGGTCGCGAAGGGTGTTGTACAGCAGGATATCGGCGAGCCAGGAACGCTTGCCCTTCTCCAGCCTCGGTGCCGAGCTTCACACCTTTTCGAACATCGCCTGGCTCAGGCGATTGGCATCCAGCATGCGCGCATGCACGTCGGCCGAAATCTGCTCCCAGACCCTGGGCGCCAGCAGCACATGGGTCGGTCCGCATCCGCGCAGGTCGCAGACCGCCGTTTCGGCCTGCAGTTCACGCGGATCCGCAGACCAGCGGCGCGGCCACGGCGTAGACCTGCTCCATGATCCAGGCCATGGGCAGGAGCGACATATATTCATCGGTCGGCTCTCTGGGATCGGCGCGCAGATAGGCGGCGATATGCTCGAGAAAGCGCCGATGCTGCAGCATGGCGAGCTTCGGCGCAGAGGTCGTCCCCGAGGTGGTGCAGATCGCGACGTCCTCGCCCCCGACCTCAACGATCGCCCGATCCAGGTCTGCACTGGCCGACGCTTCGACCTGTTCGATCAGTCCGCGCCGGCTGATCAGGCGCGGGTCGTCATATTTGCGCATGCCGCGCTCGTCATTGTAGACGATCCACTGCAGCGCCGGCAGGCCGTCGGCGATCTCCAGGAGCTTGTCCGCCTGCTCCTCATCCTCGGCGAACACCAGCTTGACCTCGCCATAGTCGAGGAGATAGCTGACCTCCTTGCCCAGGCTGTCTTCGTAGATGCCGAGCGACATCGCGCCGACGCTGTGGGCGGCCAGTTCCGCCCAGACCCAGTGCGGCCGGTTGCGCCCGATGACGCCGACCACGTCGCCGCGGGTCACGCCGAGCGCCATCAGCCCTGCCGCAAGCTCGCGCACCCGGGCATAGCTGTCGGCCCAGCTATAGGCTTTCCAGATGCCGAAGTCCTTCTCGCGCGTCGCGACCTCGCCTGGCCAGCGCTCGGCGTTCAATTTCAGGAGCTTCGGCAACGTGTCGTAAGTGGCGAGGTCGGGGAGCTGCATGGCGTTCAGCCGGAGGCGACGAGCAGAATCGCTTCAGACGACGAGACGCCAGCAACCGAGAGGGCGGTTTCTCTGCCCTGATGTCGCGGTGCCGCGCAGCCATGAAGCAACGGATATGCCATAAGCCCCCCGCGCATCGCTCGAAAAGACCATCGTGCAAGCGCCCTGCGGTGGCCGATCTTATGTCCGACCGTACTCGCCCCCTATTCTTGTCGGCAGCCGGTGGAATTAGCAAGGGCGTTTCCAAGCCATGCGCCGCGCGCCGTGACTCGCTTGCCGACAGGGTCCGACCGTCCCGCGGCTCAGCCGGAAGCCGCTTTCTCGTAGGAACTCGACAAAGTCCCAACAATCCTGCCGCCGCTGAAGGCAGGCGCAGCAGGCTGCTTCGCAGGGATTTTTCTCAATTTTGACCATAAAAGAAACAATTGATCATCAATCATAAATAGAAATACTGCCGATCCTGACCATCAAACTGAGCGAAGGTGCCGATGATCGGGATCGATAGATGTCGCCGGGCGGCAAGCCTTGGCTGGGGCGTGCCTTTGAGGCTGGCCCTGTCCGTCGCGGGAGCCTTGCTGCTGGGTCTTGCGGCCTGTTCCGGTGGAGGCGGCGGCAGCGGCGCCGGCACGGGACTTCGCAGCAATCCCGACGGCAATTTCCTCGATCCCGTCGTCGAGCCGTCGGCCCCGTTTGATGACACCGACTGGTCGACCAGCCAGGAATATCTCAACAGCACCGGCCTCGCCCAGCTCAAGGCGGCCGAAGGCTACGCGAGGCGCAGTGGTGGTCTGCCGGGCGGCCAGGGCGTGCGCATCGCCATCATCGACAGCGGGATCGACGTCACCCATCCCGATCTCGGCAATCTCTCCGAAACCAGCTGGGCGGCCGGCGGCGAAGCGCTGGTCGGCGACAGCCATGCGACCTTCGTCGCCGGCATCGTCGGCGCCAGCCGCACGCAGAGCGCCGATCCGAACGACATGCACGGCATCGCCTACAGGGCGACGCTTCTGAACTTTCAGGCGGCACGTCCCTCGCAAACCGCCGAAAACGGTTTTGTCAGTTTTGCGACCGCCGATCTGGTCGAGGCCATCGGCACGGCGGCCGGGCTTGCGGGCGGCAAATCAGCCGTCGAAGCTGATATCATGAACCTCAGCCTCGGGGCGTCCAGCGACAGCGACCAGACCTTCGCCGCCCTTCGCACCGCGATGCGCGCCGCCGCCGCCGAGGACAAGATCATGGTGCTGGCCGCCGGCAACGAGCGGCTCGGGTCCGATCCGGACGACGGGCTGCAGCCGATCTATCCGGCCGTCTATGCCACCGATCCGGACATTGCCGGTCTGGCGATCGTGGTCGGCAATCTCACCTCGGCGAATCAGGCTGCGGCGAGCAGCAATCTTTGCGGCGACGCCAGGAACTATTGCCTGTTCGCACCGGGCACCAGCATTCGCTCGACCATCAATGGCGGCAGCTACGGCATCGGCAGCGGCACATCGTTCGCGGCCCCCTATGTCGCCGGGGCCGCTGCCGTGGTCAAGGCGGCGTTCCCCGGAGTCTCCAGCAGCGATGTGGTCAACCGCCTTCTGCTCACCGCCGCAGATCTCGGCGATCCCGGCGTCGACAGCACCTTCGGGCGCGGCCGGCTCGATCTGGAGGCGGCGATGGCGCCGGTCGGGCCGACTGCGATTCCCGCAGGAACGTCGGTCGACGGGCCCGTGATCCGGGCCGAGTCGAGCCGCCTGAGCCTGGGCAGGGGGCTGGTCATGAACGAGGCCGCTGCAAAACGGCTCGCGCGGGTGATGGCGGTCGACAGCATGGGATTTCCGTTCCCGGTCGATCTTGGAAAGAGCGTCTCCGCGATCCGGCGGGACAGCGGACTATCTTCCTTCATCGAGGCCGACGAGCGAGCCCTCGCTGCCGTCGGCTCGGACCATGCCAGGGTCTCGGCGTTCGTCGATGCAAGCGACGAACCTCGGATTATCGAGGACGCCCCCTCGACATCACTCAGAGGACGCGCCGATGCGAGCGAGGTGGTGCCGTTGAAGGTCTCGGCGGATCTGACCGAACGGACGAGCGTTTTCGCCTCCCTGAACGGTGAGGGAACTGTCGGGCTCGGCCTTGAAACTGGGCTTGCCGAGCGGCGCGCGGCGTTCATGCAGAGCCGGGACTTCCTCGCAGCGCATCAAGGCCTCGCCGGGGCCGCATCGGGCGCGGGCTTCACGTTCAGTCCCGCCGAAGGCACGACGATCGGTTTCGCGGCCTACACCTCGATGGCCGAGAGGGAGCGCGGCGATTCCACGCTGGAGCGCCTGGAGGTCAAGCAGGCGGTCGCGGGCGGCATCGATGTCCACCTCGGGCTCGGTCTGATGCAGGAGGAGGGTGGCTTCATGGGCGGGCGGACCAGCGGCGCCTTCGGCGATCAGCTCTCCTCGCGATCGCAGTTCTTTTCCCTCGCACTTCTCGGCCCCCTTACCGAGACCATCGACTGGTTCACCAGCTACAGCCGTGGCCGGTCATCCATCGGGGAAGGGGGCGATGCGCTGATCAAGGACTGGTCCGATACGAGCTCCGAAGCCTTCGGTGCCGGTCTGATCATGCGCGATCTGGCAAGGGATGATGACGGCCTGACCGTGATGGTCGGTCAGCCGCTTCGCCAGGAACAGGCCTCGGCTACCCTCGATCTGCCGACGGCGAGGCGGCCGGACGGCAGCGTTGTCCGGTCCAGAGATCGGCTCGACTTCGCACCGAAGGCGCGCGAGATCGCCGCCGAAATCGGCTATCGTCTGCCGCTCAACGCCAGGGGCGACCACGACATCCAGGCCGCAGGCTTCATCCGCCTGAACCCCGATCATGATCCGAACCGCGCGCCCGAGACCGGCATCGGCCTTACCTACCGCCTCCGCTTTTAGCCGGTGGCGTGGCCACCTCATGGATTCGGACCGTCATGGCTTGGCGTGACGGTATGCGACCAGGCTTTCGGGCTTTGGCGACGGCGCATGTGTCGGAGGAGATGCGGCTCTGGGTTGGATGCGCCTGAGGGGCCTTCCGGGTAAGCAGGCTCGTTGCGGAACCGCTGGCCGTGGATGGCGGCGGTCATGCGGCGCCGACGAGCTTCAGGAGTTGCTGTCTTGCGGCACCCTGCGCCGCCTGCAGCGCGGTCAGCCTCTGCCCGATATCCTCGGGCAGCTCACCGTTCTTGGTATGTCTCTCGATCTCCGCGCATTGGCTGGCGAGATTGGTCGCGCCGAGATTGGCGCTGCTCGATTTCAGGCTGTGCGCCAGTCGTGCAACCTCCGAGCTATTCTTGTCCCCGACGGCCTTGCCCAGGCGCGCGACCAGTTCGTCGCTGTAGTCGGCGAACTTCGTGATCGCACGTTGGATGAGCTGGCGCTCGCCACCCGGATCGAGCGAGCGGAGCGCCTCGATCGGCGCCGGATCGAGGGCCGTTGTCTCGGCCTCGGCGGCAGCATCGGGAGCCGCAATATTCGGTTGCGCCGTGCTTGATTGCGATGGGGCATGGCAAGTCGGGTTGGGGGAGGGGCGCCAGCGCTCGATCAGAGAGGCGAGGTCCGCGCGTGAGAAAGGCTTGCCCAGAAGACCGTCCATCCCGGCTGCAAGGCAAGCACCTTCGGCCTCCTCGGCGTCCTTCGCGGTGAGCGCGATGATCGGCAGCCTCCTGCTGCCGGCACCGCTCTCCCGGATGCTCCGGGCAGCCTCCAGCCCGTCCATCACCGGCATCTCGCAGTCCATGAGCACCAGATCGAACGGTCCACCGCGCGCCGCATCGACGGCTTGCCTGCCGTTTTCGACGACGGTGACGCTGCAGCCCAGCACCTCCAGCAGACCGGCGGCAATTTCCTGATTGACCGGATTGTCTTCGGCGAGGAGGACGTTCAAAGAGCGGGTCCGTCTGCTTGGCCCATGCTTGCATCTCCGGCAACGGGGTACGGAACCGGCATCCTCCCATGTTTTGGTTAAGCAGGCGTTAACGCTGCCCCATTTTTGGCGGAGCAGGCCCCCGAAGCTTCCGGTCATGGTCAAGGCCATGTGAAACCCAAAGTGAAATGCCTTGCTGTTTAAGAATATACTTAAAGTTTCTTTTTCGTGTTGTCGTGCAATAGAAAAATCGCAATGTTTTTATGTGGATTTATTGTAATCTTTCGTTTAACCTCCAGAATAGTTATGTCAATTGAGTATGAGGCGCGCTGTGTTTTATTCTGTTCGATGGCTGCTGGGCGTTGCGGCATTATGCCTGATGACCACGGGCGCTATTGCGCAAAGCTCCAACGAGGTTCGCAGCAAGGTCAATCGCAATGTCGTCGGTATCATGGCAGGGTCCATGAGCGGTAGCGACATGAGCCTCGCCAACGATCTGGGGCTCGCCTTTTCCGATGGCTATGATCTGCGCGTCATCGCCATGGTCGGGCTTGGCGCGGTCAAGGACGTCGAGGATCTCCTCTATCTGCGCGGCACCGACATGGCGATCGTCCAGCAGGACGTGATCGACTTCATGGTGGCGAACGACGTCTATCCCGACATCAGGAAGCACATCAGCATGGTCACCACGCTGAGCGTCGATCAGTTCCACGTGCTCGCATCGAAGGACATCGAGAGCATCGATCAGCTCGCCGGCAAGAAGGTTAACTACGGTCCCACGGACGGCGGCACGTTCATGACATCGAGCGTCGTCTTCGACACGCTCGGCATCGACGTCGAGGTCACCACGTTCCCGCACAAGATCGCGCTCGAAAAGCTGCGCAAAGGCGAGATCTCCGCGATGATGCGCGCCTCTGGAAAACCCGTCTCGATCATCGAGGAGGTTCAGCCGGGCGAGCCATTCCATCTCCTGGCCGTACCGCAGGAGCCGCTCGCCTCGATCTATAGTCCGACCACGCTGACATCGGAGGACTATCCTGCCCTCGTCGAGCCCGGGCAGACGGTGTCCACCGTCGCCGTGGCGAACGCCCTGATCGGCTACAACTGGCCGCGCGACAGCGTGCGCGGTCAAGCGATGGCGCGCTTTACCGATCTATTTTTCGGGGAGTTCGACAAGCTTCTGGACAGTGCCTATCACGAGAGCTGGGGTGATATCGACATCAAGCTCGAGGTGCCCGGCCTCGACCGCCATTGGGCTGCCGAAGACGCGTTGAAGAAATTGAAGCTGCTGTAGCTGTAAGTGAGGCCCGCCCCAAGCCCGCGGCCTCCTTGGTCCACCCGGAGATAGGGGGCCTGTCTCGATGCATTCTTCCAGTCGGCCTTTGACTCGTCACATTCTTTTCGTCGCTGCAGCCTGTCTCGCCGCTCATCAGGCGAGCGCGGAAACCTTCATTTTGCGGTCCGGTGAAACCGTCGAGGGCAGCGTCATCCGTTCCCTCGGCAAGACCTTGTCGATCAAGCTGCCTGCACGCGGCATGATGCAGCTGCCGATAAACGCCATCGATCGCGTCGAGATCGAGCTGGATTCAGGCGAAACCATCGCCGGCAGTCTGCATGGTTGGTCGAAGGGCGTCTACCGGATCGAGGTCGATGGGCGTCTGCTCGATCTCGCCAACGCCGACGGCTCGTTCGCGATCGCGGCGGAAGCCGTGTCCGAGGAGGACAGCAGAGGCGTCGGCGGGCCCCGGGTCGTGCTCGCCGAAAGGGAGAGCGAACCCGTCCAGGCCGTTGCCGGGGATATCGTGACCGAGCAGGAAACACCGCCGCAAGCTGTCGAGACGGCTGCGGTCGAGTCAGGGCTGCTTCCCCTGTTGAGCGGATCCTCGCTGCCGGTCGACGAAGGCGAGGAGGAGGCCATCTTCACGCTCAGCCTCTCGGAGCCGGCGTCGCGGCCGATCGTGGTCCTCTATTCGGCCCTCGAGCAGGAGGCGAAGGGGGGCGTGGATTACCGCGGCACCGCCGGCGTCGCGACGTTCGAGGTGGGCGACCTCAATGTCGACGTCAGCATTCCCGTGATCGATGACGACGTCGCCGAGCCCAACGAGTCGTTCAAGCTGTTTCTGACCGTCGATCCGCATACCGCGACGCTCAAGGATCGGGAAATCGTCACCGTCATTCTCGACAACGACTGACGGCCGGCTGCCGCCGGGGTGAGAGCCGGGAAGCTCGATGATGATCGTGACGGCGCTGTGCCGGTTGCCGCCCGCCCGAGGCGCTGCCGCTACGCCGCCAGATGGTCGTTGAAGAACGCGATCGTGCGCTCCCAGGCAAGCTTGGCTGCGTCCTCGTCATAGCGAGGGGTGGTGTCGTTGTGGAAGCCGTGATTGGCGCCCTCGTAGAAATGTGCGGTGTAGGTCTTGCCGTGCTCCTTCAGCGCCGCCTCGTAGGCCGGCCAGCCCTCGTTGATGCGCTCATCCAGACCGCCATAGTGAATCAGCAGCGGCGCCTGGATCGCGGGCACGTCTTCGGCGGCCGGCTGGCGGCCGTAGAAGGGAACGGCAGCGGCGAGTTCCGGATAGCGTACGGCCATGGCGTTGGAGATGCCGCCGCCATAGCAGAAGCCGGTGACGCCGACCTTGCCGGTGATGTCGTCCCGGGCCATCAGGGTCTCGAAGGCCGCGAAGAAATCCTCGGCGAGCTTGACGCGATCCAGCTCCTTCTGCATCTCGCGGCCCTCATCGTCATTGCCGGGATAGCCGCCGAGCGTGGTCAGGCCGTCGGGCGCGAGTGCTGTGAAGCCGGCTTTCGCCACCCGGCGCGCGACATCCTCGATATAGGGGTTGAGCCCGCGATTTTCGTGCACGACCACCACCCCCGGGGTCGGGCCGGCAGCACCGGCGGGCTTGACCAGATAGCCGTTGATGCTGCCATGGCCGTCGGGCGAGTCATAAGTGATGCGCTCGCCGGCGATGTCGGGATCGTCAGGAGCGACCTGCTGGGCGAGCGCGTAGTTCGGCATCAGGCTGTCCACCAGGGCGGCGACGGTCACGCCGCCGACCGCGAATCTGGCGGCCTGATCGAAAAACGCACGCTTGGTCACCTGCCCGTGAACATAGCCGTCGAACAGCTCGAGCAGCTTGGGATCGAAATCACTGGCTTTCTTCCGTTCCATGCCAAGTCTCCCCTGATTGAGTCTCGGTCACCTTAGACGTTCTTTGCTGCCAAGGCGATGACATCCCTGGCCATGCACCGACACCATCGCGTGATCGAGGCAGGTTCGGCCTGTGCCGCCGGCACCGCATTGCCGGCACGACATGACAACGCGCCGCACGGCGTCTCCCCGAGGGAGGCCGAGCGGCGCGTTGGTTCCGGGCTGACCCATGGTCCTGCCGGCTATGAGCGCCGAATGGTCAGGGCGCGGTCACTTTTGCTCCGCACGGTAGAGGTCATGGCAGCCGCCGCAGGACTTGCCGACGGCGCCGACCGCGGGCTTGAGCGCATCCAGGCCGCTGCCGGCCGCAGCCGCGAGCTCGGCGCTGGCCTTGGTCCAGTCGCCATATTTCTCCATGACCTTGGAATCGGCAGCCCAGGCGGCGGGCAGGGCGCGGGTCTTGTTCTCGCCGAGGGCGGCGTTGTCCGAGCCTTCCGGCCACATGGAGCCGGTGTTCATCGAGGCGAGGAGCTCGATATTCTTGGCATAGGTCGTGGCGGCTTCGGCATTGTAGTCCATCTCGCCCTTGGCCATGGCACCGAGTGGCCCGAGGTTGAACGCCAGCACCTGCATGAAGCTCTGACGAGCCTTGGCGGCCTGCTCCATCGGATCGGCGGCGATGGCGGTCGTGGCGAAGGCCCCTGCGGCGAGCATGCCGAAAGCGGCGAAAACAGCGGATCTCATCGGTTGACTCCCTGTTTGGAAAATTTCCGAGCAGCCGACCCTAGCATGTGCTTAAAATGCGTGCCATTGCCATAAATCGCAGAAACTGGCTGCAATGACGCACAGGGTGAACTGGGACGATCTGCGCTTCGTGCTGGCCGTCGCCGATCACGGCTCGGTCTCCTCGGCGGCGCGCCGGCTCGGGGTCAACCATACGACGGTGCTCAGGCGCGTGCACGCCTTCGAGGAGGCGAAGAAGATCCGCCTGTTCGAGCGGCTGTCCACGGGCTATGTCCTGACCGCGGAAGGCGAACAGCTGGTCGCAGCGGCGCGTAGCATCGACGATATGGTCGCCTCCCTGGAGCGGCGCATCGCCGGCCAGGATCTGAAGCTGGAAGGCGTCATCCGGGTGACCACCACCGACACCTTCATGGGCTCGGTGCTGCCGCCGCATTTCGCGAGCTTCCGACGGCAGCATCCGCGGATCGCGATCGAGCTCGCGCTCACCAACAGCCGCCTCAACCTCACCAAGCGCGACGCCGACGTCGCGATCCGCCCGGCACGCGAGCTGCCCGCACCCCTGATCGGCGAGCGCGTCGCCGATGTCGGCTTCGCCGTCTATGGCGCCCGAGCCTATCTCGAAACGCGGCCGCTCGATCCGCTTTCGCCCGAGCATCGCTGGCTCGGCGGCGACGAGATGCTGGCGAATTCGCCCCTGGCCAGATGGATGCGCCGGCATGTGCCGGAAGCCCATGTGGCTTTCCGTGCCGACAGCTTCGTGGCACTCCATCAGGCTGCGCGGGCAGGGCTCGGTCTCACGATCATTCCCTGCTGCCTCGGCGACGGCGACCCGGCCCTGCAGCGTCTCGACGCCCGGTCGGACGACCTGATCACCGGCCTCTGGCTGCTCACCCATCAGGATCTGATCAAAGCGGCGCGCATTCGCGCCTTCATCGACCATATGGCCAAGGCCCTTGCGGACGATCGCGTGCGGCTTGCGGGCCGAGAGGGACCCGATGACGGCGCCGGGAAGACCGCGCCCCGGTCATAGACCGCCCTTGTCAGGCTCGTCATCGGCATGTCATGTCCCTCGGGCACGCATCGAGGACCACGCGAAGGACATGCAGGCCATGACAGCCAGTTCGCCGACACCGCCCAGAAGCGCGATCGATCGCCTGCTCGAGGTCATGGCCAGGCTGCGCGATCCCGACGGCGGCTGTCCCTGGGATATCGAGCAGACCTTCGAGACCATTGCACCCTACACCATCGAAGAGGCCTACGAGGTCGCGGATGCGGTCGCGCGGGGCGACATGGCCGACCTGAAGGAGGAACTCGGCGATCTCCTGCTGCAGGTGGTCTATCACAGCCAGATGGCCAGCGAGGCGCCGGACGCGGCGCAGCGTTTCGTTTTCGAGGATGTCGCGGCGGCGATCGCCGACAAGATGATCCGCCGCCATCCCCACGTGTTCGGCGAGGCGAGCGTGGACAGCGCCGCCGCGCAGACCCGTGCCTGGGAGGAGGTCAAGGCGGCGGAGCGCCGGGCCAAGGGCAAGGCCGAGCGCGCAAGCCTGCTCGACGATCTGCCGCTCGCTCTGCCGGCGCTGACCCGCGCCGAGAAGCTGCAAAAGCGCGCGGCGCGCGGCGGCTTCGACTGGCAGCAGACCCGGCAGGTCCTGGCCAAGATCGACGAGGAGCTTGCCGAGCTCAGGGCTGAAATCGGGGACGATGCCGCCGTCGATCGCGTCGAGGATGAGCTCGGCGATCTCCTGTTCACGGTCGCCAATCTGGCGCGCCATCTGAAGATCGACCCCGAAGAGGCCTTGCGCCGCACCAACCGAAAGTTCGAGCGACGCTTTCGCTCCATCGAGCAAGCGCTTGATAGAGATGGACGCTCCATGGCGGACACGTCGCTGGACGAGCTTGAGGCGCTCTGGCAGGCCGCAAAATCGGTCGAGCGCCCGTGACCCGGCACGATGCGCCGGACAGAGTCGGCGACGCCCTGGATTTTACAGCAGGATAAACAACTCCTAATTTATAATGGTGGGAATAATTCAAGGCCTTGCTTCGGGCGACCGTTGCGCGCGGCAGGGCTGAACCTGATGAGAGCGGCATCGTGATCAAAAAGCAGCAGTCCATGGGCCACGGTCGGTCACCTGCGAAGACCGTGGCTGCGCACCGCCTGGCGTCGCCGGTCTGGCGGGGGCTGCTGCACATGCTCGACGACGGCGGCACGCTGCTCGCCGGCCATATCGCCTTCGCCAGCCTGTTCGCACTCTTTCCGTTCCTGATCTTTCTGACCACGCTTGCCGGGGAGCTCGGCCAGAGCGCCGCCGCCCAGGATTTCGTGCAACTCGGCCTCGGCGCCCTTCCAGGCGAGGTGCGCCGGGCGATCGAGCCGCCGGTGCGCGAGGTGCTCGAGGGTGGGCGCCCGGGCCTGATGACGGTCAGCATCTTCGCGGCCCTCTGGGCCGTGTCCTCCGCCTTCGAGGCGGCGCGCTACGCCCTGAATCTTGCCTACGAGGTCAAGCAGACGCGGGCCATCTGGTGGCAGCGGCTGCAGAGCATGCTGATGGTTCTGCTGTTCGCCATCGGCATCATCGTCATCATGGTGACCATGGTCGCCATTCCCATCGCCTGGACCCTGGTCGATCTGTTCGAGTTCACGCCGATCCAGTGGCGCCTGCGCTACAGCGCGATCCGCCTGGCGCTCTCGGCGCTTCTCCTCCTCGGCCTCGTCCTGCCGCTTTATATCTGGCTGCCCAACCGCAGGCTCCACATCTTCGACGTGCTGCCCGGCGCCATCCTTGCCGTCGCTCTCTGGCTTGCCGTCGCCGCCTTCTATTCCTGGTATCTGCTCAATCTCGGCAGCTTCACCGTCACCTATGGCAGCCTCGGCGGGGTCGTGGCGACCCTTCTGTTCTTCTACATCTCGGCGCTCATCTTCATCTTCGGTGCCGAGGTCAATGCCGCAAGCCTGCGCCTGCGCACTCGGACATCGGCAATGCGGCGCTCCTAGAGCGCATCGCGATCATATCCGATCGGGACATAGGCTCGATCGTTCCGTTTCGCTGCATGTCTCGATCGTACAGGTGCTGCCACCTGTCGGGGAAAAGCTCTGGGACCGAGCTCTGCACGCACCGCCGTCTCCGTGCGGCCGGCGACGGGAAGGTTCCGGCGCCACCAGCGGGACCAGTTCTGGCTCAGAGCCCCGTTTTCGGCCATCATAAGGAAGACGATCGTCGTCACTGTGACGATCGTGACCTTGAGCCCCGCCCTGGTGACCCAGAGAAAATGGAACAGGGCTTCGGGATCGGTCAGATACTCGACCCGCCCATTGTGTAGGAACAGGCATCCGACGATCGCAGCACCACCGGTGACGACGGCCAGCAGCGCGGCGTAGAGCGCCACACCCTTGACCATCTTGATCAGAACCCGCATCCGGATCTCCTCTTCGCCTTCGTGTCTGTGGAGGCGCTCGCAACCCTTGCGCGGTCCGAAGGAGGAGGTCCGATAGCCCTGGGCAACGGGAGAACGCACCCGGCAGGCCTCTGCACTCCGATCGTTCGAACCGCACGTTTTCGGAAGCTTAGGAACGGGAGAAGGGCTGGTATTCCAGGAGCCTGCACCCTTTTCCGGGAAATTGACCGACCGCTCCGTAAGCGGCGGAGACGGCGGTTGAGTCCGGGTCTCGAGCCGTCGGCATCGCTGCGGAACATCGGGGAACGCCGAGAGGAAAAAGGACCCTTCCGGGGAAGAAACGGGGCGATCGGTTTGTTTGCTTCAGGTCAAGCTGAATGCGTCTCGTTCCCAAGGAGGTCATGATCAGCCGAACGCCATCAGCCCATCTTCACTGGCGGCATATCGACGATGCGAGTGCGCAGGGGCAGCGCTACCGCTCTCCCGATACGACCGTCGAATTGATTCCGGCGAGCACTCCGAGCTGGAGTCGCCTGACCATGAAGCTGCCGCAAACCGTGATCAGGATCGCCTTCGGCTCGCAGTCCAGCCTGGCGGCGATCAATTCCGACAGGCTCGAGACCTATAACTTTCGCAATCAGGCGCTTTTCCTGCCGGCCCGTACCGAGGTCGTCAGGGAGCCGCTCGGGCCGATGGCCGAAGCGCTCGTCATCGGCATGGCGCCGGAGTTCGCCCACAAGATCTGGACGGCGGAGTTCGACGGTAAGCCGTATCAGGAGCGCTTTGTCATCGGTAGCGCTCGACCGACGCAGATGGCGCTCGCCAAGACGATGCGCAGCCGGATTTTGAGCGGCAAGGGGCTGACGGCCCTGCAGATGGAGAGCTTCGCCACCCTGTTCCTGAGCGACTGGGCCGAGGACTTCAAGGCCACGAGCGAGCCTCAGACACGCCATGCGCTGGCGTTTTCGTCGATCTTGGCGCGCCTCGATGACTATATCGACGCCCATCTGGAGCGCGATCTCGGCCTTGCGGATCTGGCGGCCGTGGCCGAGTGCAGCCCCTCCTACTTCCTGCGCGCCTTCAAGCGGGCGACGGGACAGACTCCGCACCGCTACCTCATGGAGTGCCGGGTGCGCCGCGCGCGCCTCATGCTGGCCCAGACCACCACGCCGCTGGTGGAGATCGCTTATGCCTGCGGCTTCGCTTCGCAAAGCCATATGACCGACGTCTTCAGCAGCAGCCTGGGCACGACGCCCGGTCGCTATCGAAAAGAGAACAAATCAGGATAGATCGGCCCCGTCCCCGGCGCGCGCAAAGGGGCTGACGCCGAAGGTGTGTCCGCGGACAAGCCGGGCCTTTCCCAAAACCCGGACCGTCGCTAGGATGCGCGCCGAAAGACGAGCTTTGATTTCCGGGAGACCCTTCGCATGGCTGACGCTCCCCTGATGGCCGGAAAAAAAGGTCTGGTCATGGGCATCGCCAACGATCGTTCGCTTGCATACGGCATCGCCAGGGCCGTCGCCGACCACGGCGCCGAGCTCGCGCTCACCTATCAGGGCGACGCGCTCGCCAAGCGCGTGCTGCCGATCGCCGAGACCCTGAAAGCGCCGATCGTGGCACCCGCCGATGTCACCGATCCCGAGAGCATGGATGGCCTGTTCGCCCATCTCGAGGAGGAATGGGGACGGCTGGACTTCATCGTGCATGCCATCGCCTTTTCCGACAAGGAGGAGCTGAAGGGCAAATATCTCGATACGTCAGCCGAGAATTTCCAGCGCTCCATGCTGATCTCCTGCTACTCCTTCACCGATCTCTGCCGGCGGGCGGCACCGCTGATGAGCGAGGGCGGCAGCGCCTTGACGCTCACCTATTACGGCGCCGAGCGCGTGGTGCCGCACTACAATGTCATGGGTGTCGCCAAGGCGGCGCTGGAGGCGAGCGTGCGCTATCTCGCGGTCGATCTCGGCGGGCAGCGGGTCCGCGTCAACGCCATCTCCGCCGGTCCGGTGAAGACGCTCGCCGCCTCGGGCATCGGCGATTTTCGCTACATCCTGAAGTGGAATGAGTACAACGCGCCCCTGAAGCGCAACACGACCCTCGACGATGTCGGCGGCGCCGGCCTCTATCTCCTGTCCGATCTCGGCGCCGGCACCACCGGCGAGGTTCTGCACGTCGACAGCGGCTATCACGTGGTCGGCATGAAGGCCGTCGACGCTCCCGACATCTCGACCGTCTAGTCAGAGAAAAAATGGCCGGCAACAGCTTCGGCAGCGTTTTTCGCTTCACCACCTTCGGCGAAAGCCACGGCCCCGCCATCGGCTGCGTCGTCGATGGCGTGCCGCCACGGCTCGACTTGTCCGAGACCGACATCCAGCACTGGCTGGACCGGCGGCGGCCGGGGCAGTCCAAGTTCACCACCCAGAGACAAGAACCGGACAGGGTCCAGATTCTATCTGGTGTGTTCGAAGGTAAGACCACGGGCACGCCGATCGGGCTTCTGATCGAGAATGTCGACCAGCGCTCCAGGGACTACGGCGAGATCAAGGACCGCTTTCGCCCGGGTCATGCCGACTTCACCTACGAGGCCAAATACGGCATTCGCGACTACCGCGGCGGCGGCCGCTCCTCCGCGCGGGAAACCGCCATGCGCGTCGCCGCGGGCGCCGTGGCTCGAAAGGTGCTCGGCGACGGCATCACCATCCGGGGCGCTCTGGTGCAGGTCGGCGACGACCGCATCGACCCTGACAACTGGAATTGGGACACGGTCGAGCAGAACCCCTTCTGGTGCCCGGACCCGAAGGCATCAATGCGCTGGGAGGAGAAGCTGCTGGCGATCAGGAAAGCCGGTTCCTCCGTCGGCGCCATCATCGAAGTTCACGCCGTGGGCGTCCCCGCCGGGTGGGGCGATCCGGTCTATGACAAGCTCGATGCCGACCTCGCCAAGGCCATGATGAGCATCAATGCGGTGAAGGGGGTGGAGATCGGCGCGGGCTTCGCGAGCGCTGCGCTCTGCGGCGAGGAGAACGCCGACGAGATCCGGGCCGAGGGCGGCCAGCCTTACTTTCTATCGAACAACGCGGGCGGAGTTCTGGGCGGCATTTCCAGCGGGCAGGACGTGGTCGTGCGCTTCGCGGTCAAGCCGACCAGCTCGATCCTGACGCCCAGGCGCTCGATCGACCGTCACGGCAACGAGATCGACGTCTCGACCAAGGGCCGGCACGATCCCTGCGTCGGCATCCGCGCCGTGCCCGTGGGCGAGGCGATGATGGCCGTGGTGCTCGCCGACCACTGCCTCCGGCAGCGGGCGATCACGGGGGCTTGACCGGCGGCGGTCACTCGTTCCAGTCGTCGATGTCGGCGTCCGCGGCCGACAGCACGTCCTCGTAGTCGTCCAGGGACGTCTCGAGAAACTCGTCGTCGAGCAGCGTGTCGCGCTCCAGATACAGCCCCTGGTCGAGCTGCTTCTCCTGTTCGAGCGCATCGGCGGCGATCACGGTCTTCATCAGATCGCCAAGCCTGGGAGGGGCGCTAAGATCAAAACGCATCGCTGACATGGTCGTTCTCCATCAACGCAATCACACCGGCATCAAAGGCCTTTTCATGGCCAGAGTCTGTGATCGACGTCACGCCTGGGCATCGATCGAAAAAACTTTGGCAGAGCGTTGATGAACGCCAGCGGAACGGCGTTCAGGGTGAGAAAAATTCGATCAAGGAGGGCCGCTCGGCCAGGGCGACGGCATCCGCGAGCCGGTCTGCCTCGGTGACCCGCATGGCCGGCAGGCCGTAGGCCTCGGCGATTTTCACGAAATCGGGCGCCGACGGCCTGACCCCCTCGGGGACGACGTCGGCTTCCAGCATCGCGTTTTCGATCTCGCGGTAGCCCTGGTTGTTCCAGACCAGGAACAGCACGCCGGCACCGGCATCGGCGGCACTGCCGAGCTCGGCCAGGCTGAACTGCAGCCCGCCGTCGCCTGTCAGGCAGATCACCGGGCGATGCGGCGCGCCGATCGCAGCGCCGATCGCCGCGGGTGCGGCGTAGCCGAGCGTGCCGTAGCCTGTCGCCGAATGGAACCAGGCGCCGGGTGCTGGCGCATCCAGATATAAGGTGCCGGCATAGACCGCCTGAGTGGAATCGCCGACGATGATCGCCTCCGGCATCTGCCGGAAGATGGCATCCAGCAAGGCGAGATGGGCGCGATAGGCGGCTGGCAGCTCAGCCAGCGCCGCCTTTTTCGCGCGCTCGGCGCGCTCGGCGCCGTCGCCCTGGCGGAGCGGCAGGCGAGCGGCGAGCGCGCTTGCGAAGGCGGCGGCATCGGCCTCGACCGTGAGGCCGCGATCGTCCCTCCTGGCGAGCTGCGCGCCGTCGATGTCGACGCGGATCATGTTGCCGTGCGCGGGCAGGGGGCCGATGCCGAAGAAATCGTAATCGGTCTCGCCGAGCTCGGTGCCGAGCGCCAGCAGCAGATCGGCCTCTGCGATCATGTCTCGAACTGCCTGCAGGCTCGGGCTCGCCGGCAGGTTCAGCGGGTGGCCGGCCATCAGCCCGCGGCCGTTGGAGGTGGTGACGACAGGCGCATCGAGCTTTTCCGCGAGTGCCCGAAGCCCGGCTGCCTCCTTGACCCCGCCGCCCGCCAGGATCAGCGGATTTTTCGTCGATCGGCACATTGAGGCGGCCCGTTCGACCGAGGCGAGGTCCAGGTCGACGCGCTCGGCGTCCCGAGCGGGCAGGACCGCTCCGGTCCCCATTGCCATGACGTCGGTCGGGATCTCGATATGCACGGGTCCCGGGCGGCCGCTGGTCATGGCCGCGAAGGCGCTCTCGACCACCTCGCCCAGGCGCTCCGGCTCGAGCAGGGTGAAGGTCTCGAGGCAGACGGTGCGCGATAGCGCCGCCTGGTCCGGCAGCTCGTGCAGATGGCCGAGGCCTCTTCCCAGGCTTTCCCGCTTGTTGACGCCGGAAATTACCAGCATCGGCACGCTGTCCGCGCGCGCCTGGGCGATCGCGGTGATCGCGTTGGTGAAGCCGGGGCCGGTGATCAGGAAGCAGACGCCCGGCTTGCCGGTGACCCGTGCATAACCGTCCGCCATGAACGCCGCCCCCTGCTCGTGGCGCGGCGTGATATGACGGATGGCGCTGCCGGCGAGACCGCGATAGAGCTCGACCGTGTGCACGCCCGGAATGCCGAACACCACCTCGACGCCGCGCTGCTCCAAAAGGCTGATCAGCGCCTCCCCGACCCTTTTCTTCGTCATGTCAGGCCCTCCACGAACCGTCCGATGCGCGCGCAGGCGCGATGCACGGCCTCATCAGGCACGGTCAGGCTGAGCCGGATGAGGTCGGCCGCGTTGTCGCCGAAGGAAGCGCCCGGCATCACCGCGACACCCGCCTCCAGCAGCCCCCAGGCGAACGTCTCGCCGTCGAGGCCGGTGCCGGCGACATCGGCGAGAATGAACATGCCCGAGGCCGGACGATAGGGGGTGGTGCCCGGCAGCGCGTCGAAGGCATCGGCGAAGATCGACGCGCGACGGCGATAGTCCTCGCGCATTTTTCGCGCGCTGTCCGGCGGGTTTCGCAAGGCGTAGGCTGTCATGTCGGCGATGAAGGGCTGGTTGCCGAACAGCATCGCTTCCGAGATCGGCAGCACCGCCCTGCAGAACTCCGCGGGCCCGACCGCCCAGCCGGAGCGAAAGCCGGGGGCGGCGCAGGATTTCGAGATCGAGGACAGCGCGATCGCGCGCTCGGCGAAGGCCGGATCGTCGAAGGGCGAGACGAAGGCGCCCTCGAACACCAGCTCCTCGTAGACTTCGTCGCACACCAGCCAGAGATCGTTTTTCACGCATACCTCGCCGATCGCCCGCACCGCCGACGCATCGAGCACGGCGCCGGACGGGTTGTGCGGCGAATTGAAAAGCAGCGCCCGGCAGGCAGGCGTGATCGCCGCCTCGAGATCCTCGGCCTGCAGGCGAAAGCCATGCTCCGGGCGAAGCGGCACGCTCACGGGATGGGCGCCGCCAGCGCGGATCACGCCCTCATAGGTTGCATAGAACGGATCGCCGACCAGAACGCCGTCGCCCTCCGACGCGAGGCCCATCATGGTGGCAAAAAGCGCGGTCTGCGTGCCCGGAAAGCAGAGGATGTTGGCAGCATCGATGTCCGCCCGGCGCCGCCGATAGCGCTCGACCAGCGCCTCGATCAGGTCGGGCTCGCCGCGGCCGTCGGCATAGCCGGTGCGGCCCGCCCGCATGGCACGCACGGCGGTCTCGATCAGGGCGGGATCGGTCGGCAGATCGGGCTCGCCGATGGTGAGCTCGACGATATCGGCGCCCGCACGCCGGCGCGCCCGGCTCGCGACATGCACCGCCCATTTGGCGCTGCCGGTATGGCCGAGGCGTTCGGTGATCGGGGCGAAGGGTCTGATCATGGCATGTCCCATAGCACGAAGTTCAGGCCCTCGTCTCGAAACACGCTTGCCGGCGACGCCGCTCTGAGCTTCGATATTTCCAACATCGGAGGGATGCATGCCGCTTTCTATGAACCGCGAGGTCTTCATCACTTGTGCCGTCACCGGGTCCGGCGGTACGCAGGACCGATCGCCCCACGTGCCGAGGAGTCCCGAGCAGATCGCCGCCTCGGCGATCGCGGCGGCGAAGGCCGGTGCCGCGATCGTGCATTGCCATGTGCGCGATCCCGAGACGGGAGCCCCGTCACGCGATACAAGATTGTACCGAGAAGTGACCGAGCGCATCCGCGACGCCAAGGTCGACGCCGTGCTCAACCTCACCGCCGGCATGGGCGGGGACATGATCTTCGGCCCGCCGTCTGCCCCCCTGCCGCTCACCGCGGGCACGGACATGGCTGGTGCCGAGGAGCGCGTTGCGCACATCGCCGAGTGCCTGCCGGAAATCTGCACCCTCGACTGCGGCACCATGAATTTTGCGGAAGCCGACTATGTCATGACCAACACGCCGGGCATGCTCCAGGCCATGGGCGCTTTGATGACCGAGCTTGGCGTGCGGCCCGAAATCGAAGCCTTCGACACCGGCCATCTCTGGTACGCCAGGCAGCTGGTCGCCGACGGCGTCCTGAAAGAACCGGCCCTGGTCCAGCTCTGCATGGGCGTGCCCTGGGGAGCACCCGACGACCTCAACACCTTCATGGCGATGGTCAACAACGTCCCCCAGGGCTGGACCTGGTCCGCCTTCTCGATCGGCCGGAACGAGATGCCCTATGTCGCCGCTGCCGTGCTCGCGGGCGGCAATGTGCGCGTCGGCCTGGAGGACAATCTCTGGCTCGCGAAAGGGCAGCTCGCCACCAACCAGGCGCTGGTCGAGCGCGCGGTCACCATCATCGAAGCGATGGGGGCTGTCGTGCTCGGCCCTGACGACGTGCGCCAACGCCTCGGCCTTACCAAGCGAGCACCACGATGAAGGCGGCTGTTGTCGGCGGCGGCGTGATCGGCGGCGGCTGGGCGGCGCGCTTTCTGCTGAATGGCTGGGATGTTTCGGTGTTCGACCCGGGGCCGGACGCCGAACGCAAGATCAACGAGGTCGTCGCCAACGCCCGCCGCTCGTTGCCCGGCCTTTATGAGACCGCTCTCCCTGCAGAAGGGAAGCTGACGTTTGTCAACGAACTGCCCGCGGCCGTTCGGGATGCCGACTGGATCCAGGAGAGCGTACCCGAGCGTCTGGACCTCAAGCATCGGGTGCTCGGCGAGATCCAGACCCACGCTCCGGATGATGCACTGATCGGCTCGTCGACCTCGGGCTTCAAACCCTCCGAGCTCAATCAAGTCAACGCCGGCCCGCGTCGGGCCCGGGCCTTTGTGGCGCATCCATTCAATCCGGTCTATCTGCTGCCGCTGGTGGAGCTGGTCGGTCAGACCACGACCGTGGCCAGAGCGAGCGGCATCCTGACGTCTATTGGGATGAAGCCGCTGGTCGTCCGAAAGGAAATCGACGCGCACATCGCCGATCGCCTGCTCGAAGCCGTCTGGCGGGAAGCGCTCTGGCTGATCAAGGACGATATCGCGACGACCGAAGAAATCGACAATGCGATCCGCTTCGGCTTCGGCCTGCGCTGGGCGCAGATGGGCCTGTTCGAGACCTATCGGATCGCAGGCGGCGAGGCGGGCATGGCCCATTTCATCGAGCAGTTCGGGCCGTGCCTCACCTGGCCCTGGACCAAGCTCATGGATGTCCCGGAGCTCACCGACGAGCTGGTGCAAAAAATCGCCAATCAGTCGGATCACCAATCCGGTCACCGCTCGATCCGCGAGCTGGAGCGCATTCGCGACGACAATCTGGTCGCCATGATGCGTGCGCTCAAATGGCGGGAATGGGGGGCGGGTGTCCTTCTCAACGAGCATGATGCGCGCCTGCGGTCCGAGCGCGTCACATCCGAGAAAAAACCGATCAGGACGGTGGATCGCGTCATTCCAGTCGACTGGACCGACTACAACGGACACATGAACGAAAGCCGCTACGGCCAGGTTTTTTCCGATGCCGCCGACTCCATCATGGCGATGATCGGGGCGGATGAGGCCTACATCGCTTCCGGTCTGAGCTATTTCACGGTCGATACCCACACCCGCTTTTTGAACGAGTGCCACGCCGGCGATACCGTCCATGTCGACACGACCGTGTTGGAGGGCGCTGGCAAGAAGCTCAAATTGTTCCACGACATGAAGCGCGGCGACGACACGGTCGCCACCTGCGAGCAACTCCTGATCCATGTCAGCCTCGAAACCCGACGCTCTTGTGAACCCGGGCCGACGGTGTCGGCCAAGCTGGCTCCGCTTGTGGTGGAGGGCACGTCATGAATTTCGGTCTCAGCGAAGAGCAGGAGCTGATCGTCGCCACGGTGCGCGACTTCGTCGAGCGCGAGATCTATCCTCATGAAGACGAGGTCGAGCGCACCGGCGAGGTGCCGCTGGAGCTTGCCGAAGCCATCAAGGCCAAGGTCAAAGAAATCGGTTTCTATGCCTGTAACTTTCCGGAGAGCGTCGGCGGCGCCGGCCTCTCCCATGTCGACTTCGCCCTGGTGGAGCGCGAGCTCGGGCGCGGCTCCATGGCGCTCACCCATTTCTTCGGCCGGCCGCAGAACATCCTGATGGCTTGTCAGGGTGAGCAGATCGAACGTTATCTTTTGCCTGCCGTGCGCGGCGACAGGATGGACGCGCTCGCCATGACCGAGCCCGAGGCGGGCTCTGATGTAAGAAGCATGCGCTGCACGGCACGCCGCGACGGCGCCGATTGGGTGCTGGATGGCACCAAGCATTTCATCTCCGGCGCCGATCATGCCGATTTCATCATCGTGTTCGTCGCCACCGGTGAGGAGGAGACGGCGCGCGGCAGGAAGAAAAAGATCACCACCTTCCTGGTCGATCGCGGCACCCCGGGCTTCACCATCCGCGACGGCTACAAGTCGGTGTCGCACCGCGGCTACAAGAACATGATCCTCGAGTTCGACGCCTGCCGCCTGCCGGACGCGCAGGTGCTGGGCGAGGTCGATCGCGGCTTCGAGGTGATGAACGAATGGCTCTATGCGACGCGCATCACGGTGGCCACCATGGCCGTCGGCCGCGCACGCCGCTGCTTCGATCTGGCATTAGCCCACGCTGCCGAACGGAAACAATTCGGCCAGCCGATCGGCAGGTTCCAGGGGGTGAGCTTCCAGATCGCCGACATGATCACCGAGATCGACGCCGCCGATTTCCTGACGCTCGCCGCCGCCTGGCGTCTCGATCAGGACCTCCCCGCCAACCGCGAGATCGCCAGCGCCAAGCTCTACGCCTCCGAGATGCTGGCGCGTGTGACCGACGCGACCTTGCAGATCTTCGGCGGCATGGGCCTGATGAACGACCTGCCGATCGAGCGCTTCTGGCGGGACGCCCGCGTCGAGCGCATCTGGGACGGCACGTCGGAAATCCAGCGCCACATCATCGGTCGCGAATTGTTGAGGCCGTTTGGATCGTGACGTGAACCTGGAGCGTCTGCTGCGCCCGCGGTCGATCGCCGTGATCGGCGGCGGCGCCTGGTGCGAGGCCGTGATCCGGCGCCTGCAGGACTGGGCGTTTCCGGGGGCCGTCTGGCCGGTCCACCCGAGCCGCGGGTCGGTGGCCGATCTCCCGGCCTTTGCGAGCGTCGCGGATCTGCCGGACGCACCCGATGCCGCCTTCGTCGGCGTCAATCGCCAGGCGACCATCGAGGTCGTGCAGGCGCTGAGCGCCCGGGGCGCCGGCGGTGCCGTCTGCTTCGCCAGCGGGTTCAAGGAGTCCGAAGACGGCGAGCCCCTGCAGCAAAGTCTGGCGAGCGCCGCTGGCGCCATGCCCCTATTCGGGCCGAACTGCTACGGCTTCATCAACGCGCTCGACCGGGCGGCGCTTTGGCCGGATGTGCACGGGCTGACGCCGGTGGAGCAAGGCGTCGCCATTATCGGCCAGTCCTCCAACATCCTGCTCAACCTCACCATGCAGCGCCGCGCGCTGCCTGTCGCCTATCTTGTCGCCGCGGGCAATCAGGCGGTGGTCGGCATGGCCGACATCGGCCGAGCCCTGCTCCACGACGAGCGCGTCACCGCGCTCGGCCTCCACGTCGAAGGCTTCGGCGACATCCGCTGTTATGAGGTGCTGGCAGCACTGGCTCGACAAAAAGGGAAAGCGATCGTCGTCTTGAAGTCCGGCCGATCGACCGCGGCGCAGCAAGCGACGCTCACCCACACGGCGTCGCTCGCCGGCAGCGAGGCGGGGGCGCGGGCACTGATGGCGAGGCTCGGCATGATGCGCGCGGCCAGCCTGACGCAGTTTCTCTCCATCCTCACCCTGGCCCACCTGCACGGCCGACGGCGCTTCGAACGCATCGCCTCACTCAGCTGCTCCGGCGGCGAGGCCAGCCTGATGGCGGATACGGCGGAAGACCTGCCGCTCACCTATCCGCTGCTGACCGACGAGCAGAAGACGACGTTTCGAAAACACCTCCGACCACCGGTTCGCTTGGTCAATCCGCTCGACTACCACACCGCCATCTGGCGCGACCGCGAGGCCATGCAGGCGGTCTTCGCGGCCATGGCCGCGGATCATATCGACATGACCTGCCTGGTGCTCGACTACCCCCATCCCGAGCGCTGCGCGCGCACCGACTGGGACATCTGCCTGGAGGCGCTGATCGCCGCGAAGGAGCAGAGCGGCGGCCGCTTCGCCCTGGTCGCGTCGCTCCCCGAAAACATGCCCGAAGACATCGCCGCGCGCGCCCTTGACGCCGGCATCGCCCCGCTGCTCGGCCTGGACGATGCCCTCGCCAGCCTCGCCGCCACCCTGCAACCCCCCGCCAGCTCGGCCAGCGAGGCGCTGGGCCCCGTACTGTTCGGTGCGGGCGGCGGCGAGCGCGTCACCTTGTCCGAGGCTGAGGCCAAGGCCGAGCTCGCCGACTTCGGTCTGCGGGTGCCGCCTTCGGAAACCGCAGACACCGCGGACGAGGCAGCCGCCCGCGCTCGGGCGATCGGGTTTCCGGTGGTGCTGAAAGGCGAGGGCGCTGCGCACAAGTCGGAGGCGGGCCTGGTCAGGCTCGGCCTGATGAGCGAGCAGGCGGTGTATGAGGCGACCCGAGCCATGCCGGCCAAGCGCTTCCTGGTCGAGGCGATGGTGCCGGACGGTGTCGCAGAGCTCTTGGTCGGCGTCGTCCTCGATCCCGCCCACGGCTTCGTCCTGACCATCGGCGCCGGCGGTACCCTCACTGAGCTGCTCGACGATGCCACCTCGCTGCTGATCCCGTCCTCGCGCGCCACCATCGAAACCGCCTTGTCCGGTCTGAAGATTGCACGGCTGCTCCAGGGCTACCGCGGCAAACCACCCGCGGACCCGCGCCGGGTCCTCGAGGCGATCGAGGCTGTTCAGGCCTATATTGTCGCGAACGCCGACCGCGTGGTCGAAGTCGAGATTAACCCGCTCATCGTCACGCCTGAACAGGCGATCGCCGTCGATGCACTGATCGTGAGGAAAGCATGAACAAAAACCCCGACCGTGCCGCCGTCTATCCGGCCGACGGCCCCGTCAAATGCCGCATCGACGGTGCCGTTCTCGAAGTCACCCTCGATCGCCCCAAGGCCAACGCCATCGACCTCGCTACCAGCCGCCTCATGGGCGATGTCTTTTCGAACTTTCGCGACGACGACCGCCTGCGCGTCGCGCTGCTTACCGCCGCCGGCGAAAAATTCTTCTCCGCTGGTTGGGACCTGAAGGCCGCCGCCGGCGGCGAGGCGGTCGATGGCGACTACGGCGTCGGCGGATTCGGCGGCCTCCAGGAGCTGCGCGATCTGAACAAGCCCGTGATCGCCGCGGTCAACGGCATCTGCTGCGGCGGCGGCCTCGAGCTCGCTCTGTCCGCCGACATCATCCTCGCCGCGGAAACCGCCACCTTCGCGCTTCCCGAAATCCGCTCCGGCACCGTCGCCGACGCCGCCAGCATCAAGCTCCCCAAACGCATCCCCTACCACATCGCCATGGAAATGCTGCTCACCGGCCGCTGGCTCGACGCGGACGAGGCTCACCGCTGGGGCTTCGTCAACCACCTGCAGCCGCAGGACGGCTTACTTGAGAAGGCGAGGGAAATGGCCAGAACGCTCGCAAGCGGCCCGCCTTTGGTCTACGCAGCGATCAAGGAAATCGTGCGCGACGCCGAGGACAGCAAGTTCCAGGACTGCATGAACCGCATCACCCGCCGCCAGCTCAAAACCGTCGACACCCTCTACGCCTCCGACGACAACCTCGAAGGCGCCAAGGCGTTCGCGGAAAAGCGCGACCCCATCTGGCGCGGCCACTAGGGTGGGGTGACCACCTCATCGACTCGGACCTCACGGCCAGGACCGACGGTTTGCACCCAAGCATTCGACGCCGTTTCGACGGTATCCTTCAAATGAGCGTCGGTGAAAGGAAATGGTAACCATCGGCATGGGATACTCTGGCTTTGGTCCATGCGACTCTGGGAGTCCCTGCGCCAGAGAGAAGTTCTCGCGCGGCACGGACTCCCAGGATCGCATGGACCAGATCACGAAGCCTGGCACATGCAGGTTAAGATTTCGTCAAAGACAAGCCCAAACGCTGCCCCCTGCATCACCCTCACCCCAGCAAACCTGGGCGCATACCGTGGACCCAGGTTCCGGCGGTCCAAGTCTATGAGCTGGCCACGCCAGCGGTGACCATGATTTCGACGGTGAATTTGGGGCTGGCGAGCTTGCTTTCGACGCAGGCGCGGCAGGGGGTGTTGCCGGGGGAGACCCAGGCGTCCCAGACGGCGTTCATCTCGTCGAAATCGGCGATGTCGGCGAGCCAGATATTGGCGGTCAGGAGCTTGGATTTGTCGCTGCCGGCTTCGGCCAGCAGGCGGTCGATGGCGGCGAGGATGTCCTTAGTCTGGTCGGTCACCGAGCCGCCCGGCGCGTTTTGCGCCACCTGGCCCGCGGTGTAGACGGTGTCGCCGTGGACCACGGCCTGGCTCATGCGCGCGCCGGCTTCGATGCGTTTGATGCTCATGTCGCTGCCTTTCCCTTCTGGTTATCGGATCGATCGGGCGAAGAGTAGGCGGATGCGTGCTCCGGCTTCAAGCCGTCGGATCGACGGTCGACGAGAAGGTTTGCACTTTCCGCCAAGGCGTGCTTGCTTTTTGTTGTCGGATTGTACAGCTCAATGGTCAGAAACCCCGTGATCGTGATGCCTGTCAGGCGCGGGATTGGGGGCCGACGAACGAGCAGGACCAGCACTCAGGAGAGGCTTTGCCCATGAAACGTCGTAACTTCGTCACTTCAGCCGCGACCGGCGGGCTGGTCGCAGGCGCTGCCGCCGCGGCGAGCAGCTTTCCAGCGCCCGCCATCGCCCAGGGCACCAAGCAGCTCAAGATGGTCACCACCTGGCCGAAGAATTTCCCGGGCCTCGGCACCGGCGCCGAGAACCTGGCCAAGCGCATCACCGCCATGAGCGGCGGCGCCATCGAGGTCAAGGTGTTCGCCGCCGGCGAGCTGGTGCCGCCGTTCGAGAGCTTCGACGCCGTCTCCTCCGGCAATGCCGAGATGAGCCACTCGGTCTCCTATTACTGGCAGGGCAAGACGCCGGCACTCAACTTCTTCGCGACCGTGCCCTTCGGCCTTTCCGCCACCGAGCAGGCGGCCTGGATTGCTTATGGCGGCGGGCAGGAGCTGTGGGACGAGGTTTGCGCCGACTTCAACGTCAAGCCGTTCCCACGTGCCTCCACCGGCGTGCAGATGGCCGGCTGGTTCAAGAAGGAAATCAACACCCTGGACGACTTCCAGGGCCTGAAGTTCCGCATGCCCGGCCTCGGCGGCGAGGTGCTGCGCCGGCTCGGCGCTGCGGTGGTCAACCTGCCCGGCGGCGAGATTTTCCCCGCCTTGCAGGCCGGCACCATCGACGGCACCGAGTGGGTCGGCCCCTGGAACGATCTCGCTTTCGGCTTCTACAAGGTCGCCAACTACTATTACGGTCCGGGTTTCCACGAGCCCGCCACCACCGGCGAGGTGCTGATCAACAAGGGCGTCTGGGACGAGTTCACCGATGCCGAGAAGGCGTTGATGGAGGCGGCGATCCAGGCCGAGGCCTGGCGCGAATTCGCCGAGTTCAACGCCATGAACGCCGACAGCCTGAAGATCCTGGTGGACGAGCACGGCGTGCAGGTCCGAAGCTTCACGCCGGAGCTGTTCGCCGAGATCAAGAGGGTCGCGGGCGAGGTGGTCGCGGAAGTCGGCAATTCCGACGAGGTCACCAAGAAGGTCTATGACAGCTACATCGCCTTCCAGGAGAAGGCGCTGGGCTGGTCCAAGCTTTCCGAGCAGGGCTATCTGAACGCCCGTTCGCCGGTCTGATCCGAGCGCGCCACCGTCCCGGCAGCCGGTCTGCCGGGACGGGGCCGTCTTCATCTCGCTGGCAGCGTCGGGAGAGCGCCAAGTGGGTTCGCTTCGAGACTTCGCGGAACTTATCGACGGCCTGAACGAGCGCATCGGCCGGGTGCTCGCCTGGCTGACGCTGGGCATGATCCTGCTGCAGTTCGTGATCGTGGTCCTGCGCTACGTCTTCGGGCTCGGCTGGGTCGCCCTGCAGGAGGCGATCGTCTACATGCACGCTTCCGTCTTTCTCGGCGCCGCCGCCTACACGCTCCTGCACAACGGCCATGTGCGCTGCGACATCTTCTACGCCGATGCCACGCCGCGCACCCGGGCGCTGGTCGATCTGATCGGCGTGTTCCTGTTTCTCCTGCCGATGTGCATCATGATCTTCTGGGTGTCCTGGCCTTATGTCGCCAATGCCTGGGCGGTGCTCGAAGGCTCGCCGGAAGGGCGCCTCGGCATTCCCGCGGTGTTCCTGTTGAAGACCATCATCCTGGTGTTCGCCGTGCTGCTCGGTCTGCAGGCGACCTCCATGGCGGTGCATGCCGGCCTCCGGCTCGCCGGGCTGGAGGGGCTTGCGGATCTCGATGATTTCGCCAAGGACGTCGACGACGAGGGAGCCAGCCTTTGAACGCGCTCGCGGAATCCCTCGATCTCGCCATGTTCCTGGCCTTGTGCCTCCTGATTCTGCTCGGTTTCCCGGTCGCCTTCACCCTGGCCGGCACGTCGCTCCTGTTCGCCGGCCTCGGCTATCTGATGGGCGTGTTCGACGGCTCGTTCTTCGGCTTTTTCCCGAACCGCATCTACGGCGTGATGAAGAACGAGGTGCTGATCGCGGTGCCGCTGTTCGTGTTCATGGGGGTGATGCTGGAGCGCTCCAAGGTGGCGGAGGAACTGCTCGACACCATGGGGCAGCTGTTCGGCACCCTGCGCGGCGGGCTCGGCGTCTCGGTCGCGGTGGTCGGCGCACTGCTCGCTGCCTCCACCGGCATCGTCGGCGCCACCGTGGTTACCATGGGGCTGTTGTCCCTGCCGACCATGCTGCGGCGCGGCTACGATCCGAAGCTCGCCTGCGGCTCGATCGCCGCCGCCGGCACGCTCGGCCAGATCATCCCGCCCTCGATCGTGCTGGTGGTGCTCGGCGACCAGATCTCCAATGCGCATCAGGAGGCGCAGCGCGCGCTCGGCAACTGGGCGCCGGAGCCGGTCTCGGTCGGTGACCTGTTCGCCGGTGCCCTGATCCCGGGCCTGGTGCTGGTCGGCCTCTACATCGCCTATCAGATCGCCATGGCGATCGTCCGCCCGGAAAGCTCGCCGCCGGTCCCCAGGGACGAGCTGGTCGGCGAGGGCATGGTGGCGCGCGTGTTTCACGCACTGGTCGCCCCGATCGTCCTGATCGTCGCGGTGCTCGGCTCGATTCTTTCCGGCGTGGCCACGCCGACCGAGGCGGCAGGCGTGGGCGCGATCGGTGCCACCCTGCTCGCCGGCCAGCGGCTGGTGGCTGACCGGCCGGTGCCGATCTACATCGCGGCACTCGCTTTGATCGGCTTGATCACGCTCACATCGTTTCTCGATCTGCGCGTCGGCAGAAGCCAGATTCCGCAGATCGACCAAGTCGGCATGTGGGTCGCGATGGCGCTCTGCGTGCTCCTGGCGATCGGGTTGCTGGTGGCGCTCTACCGGACCTATGACGAGGGCACGCTCATCCAGGTGATGCAGTCGACCGCCAAGATCAGCTCGATGGTGTTCATCATCGTGATCGGCGCGCAGCTGTTCTCCCTGGTGTTTCGCGGCTTCGGCGGCGACGACATGGTCCACCAATTCCTGACCAACATGCCGGGTGGCGCGCTCGGTGCGATGATCCTGGTGATGGCGGTGCTGTTCGTCCTCGGCTTCTTCCTCGACTTCATCGAGATCACCTTCGTCGTGGTGCCGATCGTCGGGCCGATCCTCCTGCAGCTCGACCTCGACCCGATCTGGCTCGGCGTGATGATCGCGGTCAATCTCCAGACCTCGTTCCTGACTCCTCCCTTCGGCTTCGCCCTCTTCTATCTGCGCGGCGTCGCCCCGCCCGAGGTCACCACCATGCACATCTACCGGGGCGTGGTGCCGTTCATCATCATCCAGCTGCTGATGCTGGTACTGCTGGCGCTCTTCCCGCAAATGGCGACCTGGCTGCCGACGGTGATTTTCGGGTAGCGACACTCCGGACGCGGGCAATCATGCACGTTTTGTCCGGTGAACCGGCGCCGTTTGATCGGAAAGCGCTCCAGCACAGCGGCGCATTCGGATGATTCACAAGCCGCAGCGCTAGGTTATTGGTTTTGCATCAAACTCCCAAACATCGCTGATCGCTCTGTTTGGATCGATGCACTAGCGTGAGAAGAACTGGGCGATCAGCTTCCTGTCCTTTCGGATCCGTTCATATTGGTCCTGCACGAAGCGGGCCGTCTTCTGCGGATATTTCACGCTTTTGGCACGGACTTCGTTGATGCCCATATCGGCGAGATCGACGGCCATGCGGATCGCCAGATATTGCGGCGTTCCGAGACCGGCACGCAGGCAGAGGGCCGCAAGCGCCCTTCTGTCCATGCTGTAGAGAAGACGCTTGGTTCTCTGAAGGTCGACTTTGGCCATGGCGGCGAGGGCCGCCTCGAACTGGCTGACATGGCCGCCGCGCAGAAAGGACAGAATGTCCAGAGGTTTCAGGAGCCCTCTGACCATGCGTTCCTGCATCTTCGCGAACGTCATCTCCTCCACAGCGCCCTGCTTGGCCATGGCCTTTGCGGCCTGTCCCTTCATGGCATTGACCAGTTTCCGCGCTTCGCTCGGGTCAATGGACCGGCTCTTGATCAGATCCCATTCCAGGGCTTCGCCGATGCCGTCGATGAGGTGCTCGACCACCTCCGGCGGCAGGTCCGGCAGTTTGACCAGATGCTCCTGAATCCGACCGTCGCCAGCGAACTCCTTGGCCAGGCGATGGAGCGCCTCGTTCGAAAACGCAGCCCCTTGATTGGTGAGCAGCCGGACGATCGTACCAGTATGGCCGGTGTCGATCAGGGCGTCGGTGACCGGCTCGCTTACCGAACTCCGGCCAGCGACCGCACAGGCGTAGTGCTCGGCCTGGCTCTTGACGATCTCGATGAGATCCGGGTCCTCGAGAGCCCCGCTTCGTTCAAGGATCGGCCCCGCGATCTCGATCTCGTCGACGGCGAGCTCAAGCGCGAGCGCCTTCGGCAGATCGGAACTTTCCGCAATCGTCTCGGCAAGGGCCTGCCTCACCGCCGCTTCGACATCCTTCGCCAGGTGATAGAGGATGGTATCGGCGAATTCCTTGGTGCTGGACGCCGCAAACTCGTCGTACTGACGGCCGAATTTGGCGGCGAACAGGGAGCGCGTTTCGGTCGACGGGTCCGACTGCAGCAGCTTCAGGTCGGCAGGGGTGATCTTTTCGTTGCGTGCCAGAGCCGCCGCCGCGCCCGTCTTGACGGATCCGCCGTCCTGCCGCGATCCGGGTCGAGGCTGAAGCGTGGTCTTCGCCTCGGCGGCGACAGCGGGCATATCGACACTCCTCCAAGTCCTGCCTGTTCGTCCCCAAGCTCGGTCGGACGGTATCATGACGGGAAAGAGTTAAGATTTTCTAAGCACGAACACGGATAGACTTCCTGCCGGGCAGGTGCCGCAATGTCCGGATATCCGGCTCAATCCTGGCGATAGGTCTCGACGAACGCGCGCAGGATGTGCTCCGGAAAGCGCACGTCCTCCCGATGGCACTGCTCGATCAGCGCATCGGCCGCCACGGCCATGAAATAGCCCTTGTCCTTATAGAATCGGATGCGCAGCTCGAAGACGTGGCCGTCGGCTTCGGGGTGGAACTGGGTCGCATACACGTTCTCGCCATAGCGGATCATCTGGTAGGGACAAGGCGCCGACGACAGCAAATGGCGGCAGCCCTTCGGCAGCTCCTGGACCGCTTCCTTGTGGCCGACGAAGGCGCTGAAGGTCGCAGGCAGGCCTTCCAGCAGGCGATCCGCCCTGCCGTCCTCGGTCATGCTGCAGGTGACGGCGCCCACACCCTCGCTGTAGCGTGCCTTGCTGACCTCGGCGCCCAGATGGTGGGCGAGGATGCCGATGCCGTAGCAGCAGCCGAGAAAGGGCAGATCGCCCTCGACGATCGCCGGCATCAGCGAGCGGACGGCCTCCTCCATGCGCCGCTCGATCGGCGTCTTATCCTCCGGCGCATCGCTGACGCAGCCGGGCCCGCCGCCGACGATCGTGCCGGCATAGTTGCCGAGATCCAGACCCGCCGGCAGCGATTCCTGGTCCAGCCGGATCCGCTGCACCTCCTCGGCGCGCAGCCCGCCTTTCTCCAGGATCGCCCGGTATTCGTCGTCGGAGACCTCGGTCTCCGGACGAAGCTGCAGGATGAGAAAGGGTTTCATCACCAGATCCCGAGGGCGTCTCGCCGCCGACCTTGCCGGCCGGTTCCAGCGCTAAGTCGAGCCAGAGGGCGCCGCCCTCAGAGGTCGGCGTAGGCCTTGATCTCGGCCTTGCCGCCCGGATGCGTCACCGCCCCCTTCTCCGCCGAGCCCACGGTCTGCGCATATTTCCAGAGCGTGCCCGAGGTGTATTCGGTCGGCACTCGCTTGAACGTCTCGCGCCGAGCTGCCAGCTCGCCGGCCGAGAGTTCGACGTCGAGCGTGCCCGCCTCGGCATCGATCACGATGATGTCGCCGTCCTTCAGGAGCCCGATCGGCCCGCCGACCGCCGCCTCCGGACCGACATGGCCGATGCAGAAGCCGCGGGTCGCGCCGGAGAAGCGGCCGTCGGTGATCAGCGCCACCTTGTCGCCATTGCCCTGGCCGTAGATCGCCGAGGTGACGCCGAGCATCTCGCGCATGCCGGGGCCGCCTTTCGGGCCTTCGTTGCGGATCACCAGCACCTCGCCCGCCTGGTAGTTGCGGGACTGCACCGCCTTCATCGCGTCCTCCTCGGACTCGAAGCAGCGGGCCGGGCCCTTGAACGTTTGCGAGGCGAGCCCAGCAATTTTGACAATGGCGCCTTCAGGCGCGAGGTTGCCGCGCAGCCCGACCACGCCGCCGACCTTCATGATCGGATCGGATGTGGGGCGGATGATCGGCTGGTCGGCGTTGAAGCGCACGCTTTCGAGATTTTCGGCGATGGTCCTGCCGGTGACGGTGATGCAGTCGCCATGGAGATAGCCGCCCTCCATCAGCGCCTTCATCAGGAGCGGCACGCCGCCGATGTCGTGCAGGTCGCGCATCACATATTGCCCGGCGGGCTTGAGATCCGCGATGTAGGGGGTGCTCCGAAAGATCTCGCAGACGTCGTGCAGGTCGAAGTCGATCCCGGCCTCATGGGCGATCGCCGGCAGATGCAGGCCGCCATTGGTCGAGCCGCCGGAAGCGGCGATCACGCGCGCGGCGTTTTCCAGGGATTTCCTGGTGACGATGTCGCGCGGGCGGATGTCGTCTGCGAGCAGGCGCATGACCGCCTCGCCCGAGGCCTCGGCCCATTGATCGCGGGTCTCGTAAGGAGCCGGCGTGCCGGCGGAGCCGGGCAGCGCCAGGCCGATCGCCTCGGAGACGCAGGCCATGGTGTTCGCCGTGAACTGGCCGCCGCAGGAGCCGCCGGAGGGACACGCCACCTGCTCCAGCTCATGCAGATCCTCGTCGCTGATGCTGCCGACCGCATGCTGGCCGACCGCCTCGAACACGTCCTGCACGGTCACGTCCTTGCCGCGGAATTTGCCGGGCAGGATCGAGCCGCCATACATGAAGACGGACGGCACGTTCAGACGCACCATCGCCATCATGATGCCGGGCAGGGTCTTGTCACACCCGGCCAGACCGACGAGTGCGTCATACGCATGGCCGCGCATGGTGAGCTCGGTGCTGTCCGCGATCACTTCGCGCGAGATCAGCGACGACTTCATGCCCTGATGGCCCATGGCGATGCCGTCGGTCACGGTGATGGTGGTGAACTCGCGCGGCGTGCCGCCCGCTTTGGCGACACCGCGCTTCGCCGCCTGCGCCTGGCGCGCGAGCGTGATGTTGCAGGGCGCTGCCTCGTTCCAGGTGGTGACCACGCCGACGAAGGGCTGCTCGATGTCCGCCTGGGTCAGCCCCATGGCATAGTAGTAGGAACGGTGCGGCGCGCGATCCGGCCCGACCGTGGCATGACGGCTAGGCAGCTTGGATTTGTCGAAAACGGTGCGGGTGGCCATGGTCTCTTCCTGCGTTCGGCTTGGCTTTTCGCCATGAAGTTTGCGGCAACATAGGCCGCGCGCGCCGTTCTGCAAAGGCTCTGCCTGCCTGGGTTTGTCCTCAACCTGTCAAAATCATCGCGGATACGGGGAGATCGCGAACAGCCTCCTCGCGCTCGCGAGGAATTAGATCGCGCGCGGGGCGTTTGCAATAGAGAGGGCTTTCTGGCGGGGATGGATCAACAACGCCGGTTCTGCACCATCATGGCCACCAACCCACCGATCAAGGAACCTGCCGCCGCGCCAAGATCCGGCTTCGACTTTGCCGTCGATCGCCCAGCACACATCGTCGACGTGCTGATTGAGGAGCGGGCAGGGCGGCTGCTGGAGCATCCGATCCTGTGGCAGGGGCTTCGGCACCTGCTCTATCCGCTCCTGAAATATGACGCGGCCATCAGGCTCGCAGACGCCGTCTCCGGCCTTGCCGGCTTCGACGTGTTCAGCCTTGTCAGCCGCGAGCTCGGCATCCGCACCAGGATCAAAGGGCAGGAGAACATCCCCGAAAGCGGCTTCGTCTTCGTCGTCGCCAACCATCCGACCGGCATCGCCGACGGCATCGCCGTGTTCGATGCGCTCGCCCCGGTGCGCCCGGATCTCTGCTTCATGGCGAACCGCGATGCCATCCGCGTGGCCCCGGGCCTCGCCGACATGATCATCCCCGTGGACTGGCGCCCGGCCTTCCGAACCACGGCGAAGACCAGGGAGACGGTGCAGGGCCTGACCCGGGCCGCGAGGGAAGGCCGCGCCGTGGTCATCTTCCCCTCGGGCCGGCTCGCCTACATGACCCTGAACGGCCTGAGGGAGCGCTCCTGGCTCGCGACCACGGTCACCCTCGCCCGCCGTTACCAGGCACCCATCCTGCCGCTGCGCATCACCAGCCGGAATTCCTGGCTCTACTACGCGCTCGCGACCATCAGCAACGAGCTGCGCGACATCACGGTGTTCAACGAGCTGCTCAACAAGCGCGGCGCCGACGTCCGCATGACCTTCGGCCCTCCCATCGACCCCGCCGACCTCCCGGACGATCCCGACGTCGCCACGGCAGAGCTGCAGCATCTGGTCGAAATCGACATGGCGTGAGCGTTCTCCCCCAAAAAAATCGTCAAAGCGTGACGTGGTTCACACTTTTTTAGGTTAAGCCATGGCAGGATGCCCACAGATAGAGCGTCGCCAAGCGGCGCGAAGATGGGCATTTGAGCGTCAGTTGCCTGATTTCATGCCCGGGATTTCGATGATCGTCGCTATTTGAGACCGGCCGTCAGGGCGAGCGCTTGGTCCAGCGGCGGCACCTTTGGCGAACCTCAGCAGTACGGCGCGGGAACCCCCTCCCGCGCCGTACGCCCCTGCGAGGGGCGGCGTTGACTTGCCTGAGACCGGGTGGGGCGGTTCGGGGTCTTATGTCGGGCGATGAGCGGCCTTAGGTTTGGCTGGGCTTCATGTCAAAAACGCTTGTCAAAAGGCCGATAGAAGCAGTCATCTTGATCATGCCCGAACGTAGATCAGGAAATCGCGTGAATCGCCATAAGGCTGTGTTCGGTACATGGGCTGATGTGACTGTTGGACGCTGATCGACGACCGTTTAGATGCCCTGACAAGGATACGGGCGACATCATGGCCGCCTATCTCCAGCCTGCCTAAAGAGTGCTGTGGCGCGGCCTCATAAGATTTGAGGCATGGCCCAGCTGCAGGCGTGATACCTCAGAACATCAGCCCCACCAGTAATCCGATGATGAAACCCATGAAGCCGCCACTGATGGCGCAGGCGGCCATGCCGATCAAAGCGCCCGAGCGGCTGGCACGCGGCTCGGTTTCGTACAACGCTGCCTCCACTGCCCGTCCCACCCCGTTTGTTTTGCTTATTCTTTGAGGGTAGGTCGAAATGGAGACACGCCAAGAGGCGGGGGAAATTCCCGGTTCAATGGCTGCGGCGACGTCGAGCAAGGGGGCGGGTGCTGGCTTTGGGTCAGCCGACCTCTGCGTCGAGAGGATCGGCGGGAGCTGCCGTCCGGACAGAGAGCCGGTCCGGCGCGTCTTCCACCTCTACCAGCTTCCTGAGGAGCGTCAGGGCGCGGCTCCTGGCGGCCGCTTTGATGACCTCGATATCCGAACCGACATCCGTGGGCAGCCGGACCGTCATGACGATCTCATCGGGCAGGAGCCCTGCCGTGGGATCGGCCATGTCCGACAATGTCGTGGCCGCGCCGCGTATATCGACACGGTAATGAGGACGGGGATTTTCGAGTTCTTCGACAGTCGTTGCAGCGAGGCGCAGGGTATTGGGCACAGATATCGTTCCGGTGTTGCCTGGCGTGATTTGCAAAATGAGCCCCGTACACCGATGTCATCGAGCGATGTCAAGCGGCACCATTTGCGAATCAACATAAACACCAGGCAAACATCGACAAGACGGCGACTTGTGAATCGCCGCCTTTTTCAAGTCGACAGCCACGCAAAATACAGTTTATCTCTTTCTACTCGCCACAAACGGCAGTCTTTCAACTCCAAATCCCCGCCCCCGTCGCCAGCACCGAAATCGACAACGCGAAGCCGGCCGTCTGCCGTAGATGACCGGACGGCAGGTTTCGCGTGATTACTCCTGCGGCATGTCCAGGATCTTCCAGTCCGCATCGTCGTTCAACGCGTCGAACTGGACCTCGACCGGTGGCGCATCGCTATGGGGCGTGATGCGGCAAAGCCGCCATTCCCCATCCTTGGTCGGCTGCAATTGCGCGTAATGGTAGGGCGGCCAATCTCTATGTCGAATGCGGCACCCCGAACGAACCGCCATGTGCAAAAGCATCGTCTCTACCCCCTAAAGAGTCAGGCTTGCGCGTGATATCGACATGTGAACACAAGAAGGGGGCATTCATGCCATCAAAAAATAACATTTGCCTAAAATTTTAACCAAATCTGCGGCATGGAAGACACAGCCATGGCATGTAGAACACGGGAAAGGATTACCCGCGACGCGCATCTCGCTGTTCCATGCAAGTAAATGCGCTACTCGAAAGATAGTTCTCCGACAAAGAGTTGCTGGGCGTTATTGATACGCCATGTGGACTTTTCGGCACGCGCTCGACGCGTTCACATGTAGTGCGCGGTCGGCAGCCTTCAGGTCCGTCGGCGGCAATCCTCCCGGATTTCTGCCGATCGCAGCCTTCCCTGAAGAATCAATTAAAAAATAAAATAAATTCGAAATAAATATGATTTTACAGTTGATCTTGACAGGCGCCCGGCGTCTCCCATAATCACGCCTTAGGATTGCTCCAATTAAGCAAATGAACAACTTCGACGTTTCGGCATCGATTGGCCTTCTCCTGGGGGATGGGATCGTTCGTCCGCAGCGTTCTTGGGAGAACAACTCATGAGAGCCGTGGCATTGACGGGCGCCGCCAGCGTCTTGTCGCTTCTTCTCGTCGGAAATGCGCCGACTCTGGCCGGAGAGACCTTCTCGCTGGCAAGTGGCCGTCCCGACACGCCGGCCTACGCCGCAGGTGTCGGCCTGTCGTCCCTGATCAAATTCGAACTCCTGCCCAAGGCAAAGATCGACCTGCAGGCCCGGCAATCGTCGGGGCCGGTCGAGAATGTGCGCCTGCTGCGCCAGGGTGATGTCGATCTCGCCATTCTGCCGGCGGCGATCGGCCATGCGGCACGGCTCGGCACCGGATCCTTTGCAGGCGATGCCCCCGCCACCGGATTGCGCGCCATCGCAACGCTCTGGCGCGATGCCCTGCATCTGGTGGTGCGCGCGGACGAGGTCGCCACCGGCACGATCGACGATCTCGCCCATCTAAAGGCCCGGAGATTGTTTCTAGGCGAGGCGTCCACCGGCATGCCCGATGCCAGCCGCCTGCTCCTCGCCGACCTCGGCATGGATGCCGACCGCTCCTTCACGCTCACGACGCTTGTTGACGGCGACGGCATCGCGGCGATCAAGCGTGGCGAGGTCGATGCCTTCAGCGCGACGGTGCGGCCGCCCGAAGCCATGTTCGACGCCGTCTTCGAGGATGCCGCCGCAGGCCTTCGTCTGCTCGATGTCACCGAGCCTCAGATGACCCGGGCCAACGGCAATCACTGGCTGTGGACGCCTTATCTGATACCGGCAGCCACCTATCCGGGGCAGAAGGAGGACATCCGGACCATCGCGCTCTCCAGCCTCCTGCTGGTGCGCGACGATATCGAGCCCGACGCGGTCTACGCCATGACCAGGAGCATCTTCGAGAATCTGAGCTATCTGAAGCGGATCGATCCCTCGATGGCCGACCTCTCCCTCGACACCGCGCTGGCCGGCGTCGCCATGCCGCTGCATGGGGGCGCGCTGCGCTACTATTCCGAGGCGGGGCTGCTGCCCATGACGGCCGGGGACACCACCCCGTCGCCGACGCCGGTCGGCCAAGAGGACGACCTGCCGGGCGCGGTGCCAACGGAACACTATCCCGATGACGACGTCGCCGACGGCTGGACAGGCGGGCTGGGCGGTCCGCTGCTCAGATCGAAAACGACCGATGTGCCTCCCGGGACAGGCGAGCCTGCGGCGTCGGGCGTCGGCGAACGGCGTGGCGGCGATTGGTGGCGGCGCGCGACGATCTGATCGGTAGATCTCAGTTCGGACAAAAAGGCCAGGCTCGGGACCATCAACCGGCCTGGCCTTTTCTTTTGCCTCGCCCACAGGGCCGATCAGGCCCGTCATGGATGTCCGCGGTTCTCCGTGCGAGGACCTGGAAATGAATGTCGTCTGCGGTCTCCCGCCTGCCGGCAGGCACAACGCAGGACGTCCTTTACGCCTCCGAGAATAGGCTCTGTTCAACCAAAAGTGTCATTCAGCACATGGTCGACACAGCGGGTCTTTTGAACGGAGCGACTCTTTCTTGACATTTTAACAAAATTTTGCGGATATTTTGCTGCGGATTGTTAGTGGGTAGATAAACAACGGAGCCGCGCAACTTTCTGGGGTGAACGGTCCTCGTCGAGTCTTTGTCGGACGCTTCAGGGTTGCAGGCACGATGCGCCGCCGGACAGGGTCGTGGCGATAGCTGCGACATCATCGCGCCATCGGAAGATGGCCAGCCAGACTGAGAACTCTGCACATATCGAGAAGGAACGATCACGATGGCATTTGACAGGATACGTACGAGCCTGTTGGCCATGGTTTTGGGTGGCACGTTGATCGGCCACCCCATGGTCGCTGCGGCTGGCGATGGCTACATGCTGGCGACGGGGCGAACCACCGGCAAGTCCTTCGCGGTCGGCGTCGGCATCTCGTCGCTGGCCAAGGTCAAGCTGATGCCGCTGCACAAGATGGATCTGACCGCCGTCGAGAGCGGCGGCTTCGTCGACAATGTGCGCATGCTGCAGAACAACGAGGCGCAGTTCGCCGTTCTGCAGGCGATGTTCGGCCATTTCGCACGCACCGGCACCGGCACCTTTGCCGGCGAGAAGCCTGACGACTCCATTCGGGCCATCGCCATGCTGTGGCGCGACGCCGACCATTTCGTGATCGACAAAGCCTATGAGAAGACCGGCACCATCGCCGATCTCGGCGAGCTTCAGGGCATGCCCGTCTCCATGGGGGTGGACGGCCCGGGGCCGATCGAATCCAACCGCCTCCTTCTTTCCCATCTGGGCATCGATGTCGACCACGCCTTCAAGCTCCAGCATCTGAACTACGAACAGAGCGCGGAAGCGCTCCAGCACGGCGACATCGAGGCGATGAGCACGCCGATCCGCCCGCCAGCCCCCCATGTCGCGAACCTGCTGGCAAGCCCCGATGCACACTACGCGCTGCTGTCGTTCACCGACGAGCAGATCGCCAAGGCCGATGGCGGCCTCGGGCTCTGGACGCCCTACGTGATCCCGGCCGCGACCTATCCCGGTCAGGATCACGACATCAAGACGGTCGCCAAGTCGAACCTGCTGGTGGCGCGCGCCGATGTCGACGACGAGGTGGTCTACCAGGTCACCAAGGCGATGTTCGAGAACCTCGAGTTCCTGCGCACCATCCATGACGCCATGTACGAGACCTCGCTCGACCGGGCGCTGGTCGGCATGCCCATGCCGCTGCATCCGGGCGCTCTGCGCTACTATCAGGAGGTCGGCCTGCTCGGCCCTGACGCCAATCTCGAAGTGGCCCTCGCCGATGACGTGCGCCATGCGGAGACGGCGGCCTACGAGCCGACCGGTGCTCTGAAGACCAGAGTGCGCGCGGCTGCGGCCAGCATCGAGCCGGCGGCAGCTCCCGCACAGGCAGCAGGCGACGGCAAGACCTTCGTCGTCTATTTCGGGCTGAACGAGAAGGAGGTGAACGGCATCGGCGTCCAGGAGCTCGCCGAGGTCAGCGCCTATGCCGACAACCTGACCACGGCGGCGATCACCGTCAGCGGCCATACCGACCGCTCCGGCGACCCCGCCTACAATGCCTATCTGGCCGAGATGCGTGCGCAGTCGGTGGTCAACGTGCTGAGGGACAGCTTCGGCGTCGCCGGCCACGAGATCCGCCTCGAAACCTACGGCTCGGAGGATCCCGCGGTCCAGGACGGCCGCGAGTATCAGCCCCAAAACCGGCGGGTCGAGATCACCGTGACGCCGGTCGGCAGCGTCGAGCGGCTGGAGCAGGAAGAGCAGGCAGCGACGCCCGAAGCCACCGGCGACCAGCAGATCTGGAAGAAGCGCGCTTCCATCTGATGGCATGGCCACCTCATGGACTTGGACCGTCATGGCCAGGCTTGACGGTATGCCGCCTGGCTTTCGAGGTCGCCGTGAGAGGGGAGCCGTCTTGGGGTGAGCCTCGATGGCGGCGTGCTGCACGAGCTGCAGAGGGATAGAGCGCTGTCGGGCGAGAGGCGGGTCGGCTGGAGCGGGCCAGCTTTTCCTCGTCTCATGTGACTGATCCGGTGCCTTTTCGGCCTTGACCTCATCGCATTTTATCTATTTCTCATGGCCGTTGCCGCCTTGGGCCGACGGCGTCGGACGGCGGATCGCCTCGATCGAAACGGACCTGATGGATGTTGAACAGACGTCGCTTCCTGGAAACGGCTGCCCTCGCAGGGGCCATGACCGGCCTTGCCACCCGGACGGCGCTGGCCGAACGCGCCAAAGTCGATCTCGCCGAACCGGTTCCGTTCAGCTTCGACGGGCTGGTTGCCGAGGCCAAGGCCCTGGCGGCCGCGCCCTATAAGGAGCCGGAGATCCGTCACGCCGACGTTCTGGAAACCATCGACTACGATGCCTTCCAGCAGATCGTGTTCAAACGCGAGCTCGGCCTCGGCGAGGGCACCAACGTCAATTTCCCGGTGCAGCTCTTCCATCTCGGCCGCTTCTTCAAGGCCCCGGTCAAGATCCATTGGCTGGAGCAGGGCAGCGCCCGCGAGGTCATCTATCACCCCGACTACTTCACCTTCGGCGACACCGGGCTCGACCAGAAGCTGCCGGACGATCTCGGCTTCGCCGGCTTTCGCCTGCAGGACGGTCAGGATGCCAGCACCGACTGGCTGGCCCTGCTCGGCGGCGCCTATTTCCGCAGCTCCGGCGAGCTCAACCAATACGGCCTGTCGGCGCGCGCCATCGCCATCGACACCGCCCTGTCGACGCCCGAGGAGTTTCCGCGCTTCACCGCCTTCTGGCTGCAGCCGGGCACGGTCAACAGCGACCAGTTCACGATCTACGCGCTGATGGACGGCCCGAGCATCACCGGCGCGCTCGGCATGGTCTGCACCAGAGCCGGCAAGGTGCAGCAGGACATCAACGCACGCTTCTTCGCGCGCAAAGACATCGAGCGCATGGGCATCGCCCCGCTCACCTCCATGTTCTGGTTCGGCGAGCATAACCGACACCAGGCGCGCGACTGGCGCCCTGAAATCCACGACAGCGACGGCCTCGCCATGTGGACCGGCGCGGGCGAGCGCCTCTGGCGGCCTCTGAACAATCCGCCGTCGGTGATGACCAACAGTTTCATCGACGAGAACCCCAGGGGGTTCGGCCTGCTCCAGAGGGATCGGGCGTTCCACAACTACGAAGACGACGGCGTCTTCTACGATCGCCGCGCCAGCGTCTGGATCGAGCCCCTCGGCGACTGGGGCAAGGGTGCGGTGCAGCTGGTGGAGATCCCGACCGACGACGAGATCCACGACAACATCGTCATGTACTGGCTGCCCGATCAGCCGGTCAAAGCCGGCTCGGAATGGACCTTCGACTACCGCCTCTTCTGGAATGCCGACGAACCTTATCCGTCGACCTCGGTGGCGCACGTCATCGCCACCCGCCTCGGCAATGGCGGCATCCCCGGCCAGCCCAGGCCCGAAGGCGTCAAGAAATTCGTGATCGACTTCGAAGGCGGCCCGCTCAAAGGCGTCGACAAATGGGACGAGGTCAAGCCGATCATCAGCGCCACCAGGGGCGAGATCAGCAACGACTACGCGCTTCAGGTGGTCGGCACCAAGAACTGGCGCGCCTTCTTCGACCTCAAGGTCGAAGGCAACGACCCCGTCAACCTCCGCCTCTACCTCCAGCTCGGCGACAAAACCCTCACCGAAACCTGGCTCTACCAATACCACCCCTTCCCCTACACGTGACGCCCGACGCGGGCGAGCGTTGACTTGGGTTCATGTATGGGAAGAGAGCGATATCTTCGATGAAGTGCACCCCTGGGGCTGGACATCGTAGACAGTGTGTTTTGACCTGTCGTCGGTGGGCCTCGGAGGAGACGGCCCATGCGTCGGCCCCGCAGTCACAGCATCGAGTTCAAGCGCCAGATGGCCGAGGCCTATCTGGCGGGCGCGACCCTGCACTGCCTGGCCAAGCGGCATGACGTCTGCCGGAACCTGATCCGGGTCTGGGTGCAGGAGTACCGAAGCGGTTGCGTTCGACGACGACGCAGAAGCCGCCAGCGTGCTGCACGAATACGAAGCGAAGATCGCCGCGCTCGAGCGCCAGTTTGGCCAGCTCACCATGGAGGTCGACTTTTTAAAGGGGGCTCGGCGGCAAGCTCGATCACCGAGCGCCGGCACGACGTCGATCGTTGCCGGCCCCGTGGTCTCAACGTCGGACGGGCGTGAGCGCTCATGAATCTGACCCGCTCCACCTTCTACGCGGCGCCGGCTGCTCAGCCTTTCGAGGAGGCCGTCATCGTCGAACGAATCCAGAGCATCTGCACCGAGTTCCCAGCCTACGGCTACCGTCGGATGACGGTGGAGCTGCGGCGCAGGACTACCGAGCCATGTTGGCCGTTGCGGGCGGCGCGGCTCCATGGGACGCCGCGGCAATCCGCACGACGACGCCAAGGCCGAGAGCTTCATGAAGACGCTCAAGGTCGAACGTGATCTTGCCCCGCCGAAGTGGTCACTCGGAGATCGTCGCCGGCTATGGCTATAGGTCAGACCGCTTTAACCATATCTAAAGCTCTTCATCATTAAATTGGAGTCACCTTATTAGAATTGTGGGTGGCTCCAAGAATGTTATCTCAAATACGTCCATTCGCGAAAAAATATCGATTTAACTTATCTCGATTTGATTTTATTGGAGAACTTCGTTTTCATCGACTCGGGAACGCACTTGCCACCATTGCCACTATGGTGACGATACCTGCAGCCATTGTGACCGTAGCTATGGGAATCGACTATTTTGGGGCCGGCGTTGATGAAGCAGGCATAACAATCCAATCTGATTCCAGCATCGAGCCTAGTGTAGGCTTTGACCATCTAGTCGCGACTATCCAAGACGGCATGACCAGAAACGGCCTGTTTGATGGAATTCCTGACGGCTACGCCGATGCTGAGACCAAGAGGGCCATAAGCAGCACTCAATATCTCCTGGGAATGCCGGCAACTGGTGATGCTTCCGAAGAACTCTGCATAGTGCTTAAGTACCTCGCAGAAGAAAGAGATATGATCCTCCCACTGCAAATAGTCTTTTTCGATCGAGGCCAGATCAAATCGTCACCGGACGGCACGATCAATGCCGAAACGCGAGTTGCGATAAAAAACGCAGAGCGCGAATTCGGCCTGAGACCCGACGGCATTCCAGACCAACATTTGTTCGTGCGAGTGATAGGGAGCCTCGCAGATCGACCTCTTCGAGATGCGACGCTGGCAATGCTGCCGCGCTCATTGCCGTATGTCCCACCAATTCCGATTGCACAGCAGGACTCTCTCGGTCTCGAATGTAGTCCCGTGCCAATTCTCTACAGCAATTCGGACGACTTCTAGGCGCTGACCATGGTTCAGAATTTAAGAATTTTTGTGATTTGCTGTGCATCTGCCTTGGTGTTGGCTGCCGCATTTTATTCGGCAGGCAATAAGGATGCTATCGATTGCAATATATGGTTGATCGAACCAGGTAGCCTGTTGCCAGAAGGGTGCTGAGTGGAAGAGTCGGGGCAAGAAGGCGTGGTCTGTCAGCCATAGCAGATTTCAATTGTTAGGTTTGCCCCTAGGAACGCGTTCTCAGGTTTGGCGGTGTTGATCTGCTAACAGCCTAACCTACCTGGAAATTCGGCCGCCTCTACTGGCGCGTAGACGACCCAGCAAGATGTATCAAAAGAGATAAGTGAATCCGACAACCCGATCGGACCGTCTTGCCTAAGCGCCGCCATCACGAATGGGCTCGGACCGAAGCCCCCCTTCGCTCTGGCAGAGGTCTCCCAAGCGCGCTAACTATAAGAAGACGTCGGCTTCGTTTGATCAAAAGCGCCGACGACATCATCAGGGAGGGATCAATGAAGAGTTTCAGGACAGCCGCGGTCAGCGGCGCAGCAACTATCGCATGCCTCGCCTTTAGCCTCGGGGTCGCGGCACAGGGCGTCAACGATGCACCGTTCGAGCAGAACTGGTGGCCGAGCGAATGGGGTCCTGACGACAAAGTGGGCTCGCCGAACCGGACCACGCCGGAGATGGTGATGAAGGCGGTCGGGCTGGTGAAGCAGGGCAAGACCGCGACGCTCGGCAAGCTCTATTCCAGCGACATCCCGTTCTTCGGCGCACGCGGCTTCCTCTTGAAGATCCCCGGTACGCCCACCGGCGGTCCCTTCGGCTCGAACGGCCTGGTGTTCCACGACGAATTCGTCGCGACCGAGATCGGCCAGGTCGGCACCCAGTTCGACGGGCCCGGCCATATCGGCGTGCGCACCTCGAAGGGCGACTATTTCTATAATGGCCGCGAGCGCGAGACGGCCTACAAGCGCGGGCCCGGCAACATGGTCTTGGGCATGGGCGATCTCGGCGTCGAGCACGTCGCGGAGAAGGGCTTCGTCTGCCGGGGCGTGCTGCTCGATGCCACCAAATACAAGAACGTGAACCCGCTGCCGATCCCGACCAGCACCGACAGCCCGGGCATCGTCACCGCCGACGACATCAAGGGCATGGTCGAAGCTCAGGGTCTCGACCCGATCGGCGAGGGCGACTGCGTCTTCCTCTATACCGGCCATGGCGATCTCTGGAAGAACAGCGAATGGCAGTCGCTTTCGGCGGAGGAGAAGGCCGAGCGCGCCAAGACCTTCGTCTCCGGCGAGCCCGGCTTCGGGCGCAGTGCCTGTGAATATTTCGCCGAGCAGAAGATCATCCTGACCGGCGGCGACACCTCGGCCAACGACGCACAGCCGGTGGGCGAGATCGAAGGCGAGGCCGTGCCCTGCCATACTGAGCTGCAGGCGCGCCACGGCCTCTGGAACATCGAGAACCTCGACTTCGAGCCGCTGCTGGCCGACGGGGTCAACGAGTTCCTATTCGTCTGGGCACCGCTCAAGATCGTCGGCGCGACCGGCTCGCCGGGCAATCCGATGGCGCTCTACTGATTCCGACGAACCACCTTCGAACGACGGGAGTCGGCCTTCGGGCCGGCTCTCCTTTTTCGAGATGGGATTTGATTGGCTCCGATCCGGGTCAAAAAAACCGCGGGTTGCTCGCCATGGCGAAAGACCCGCGGCCCTTGTTCGTTCCGAGATCAGGCAGCGCGATGCAGCTCAAACAGGCAGGCGCGACCCTCTTCCGGTCAGTTTTTCGGCCACTCCGGTGTGGCGACGGCGAGATCGTCAGGAAAAATCGTCACCGGCACGCCGTCCTGCCACTGGATGATGGTCAGGCTCGCCCCTTCGCGCCGTCCCATCTCGTCGAAGGAGATGGTGCCGCCGGGATAGTAGGTGCTCGGCCCGCCATCCAGGGTGCGCAGGGCCTCGGCCACCGCCTCGCGGTCGCGCGAGCAGGCTTTTTCGAGCGCCGCCTTGAAGATCCACATGTCGCCATAGGTCGAGACCGCGTTCTGGGTCATCCAGGGCTCGCCATAGCGTTCGTTCAGGCGCGCGATCAGCTCCTCCTGGCCCTTCACGCCCCAATTGGCGACCGCGGACATCACGCCCTCGATGGTCCCGGCGTCCATGACGTTCAGCACTTCCGGCTCGGCGATCGCGATGCCGAAGGAAATGGTCGGCACCTTGACCCGGAACTCCTTCATCTTCTGCAGGATCAGATTGGCGTCCGAGATCACCGTCGGCAGGAAGAACAGGAGATCCGGCTGACTGGTGCGCACCTGCTGCACGAGCGAGGTGGCATCGGCGAGCGGCGGGGTGAAGGTTTCTTCCATCGCCACCTCGAGGCCGAGCTCGTCCAAAAGCCCCCCCTTCATGCGCTCGACCGAGGAGATCGAGGCCGCGGTGTTGTCGGTGATGATCGCCACCGAAGTCGGGCGCGTACCGGTCTCCGCCTCCGCCAGGTCCATGATGATCGGCAGCGCGATCGAGGCCTGCGCACCCGAGGTCGCCGACGTCTGAAAAATATTCCTGAAGCCGCGCTCGGTGATCTGATCCGAGTAGGACAGCGTCAGCATCGGCAGATTGGCACGCTCGGTGATCTCGGTGACGGCGAGCGTGAACGACGAGAGATAGGAGCCGGTGGCGCCGACCAGATCCGGAAACTCCGCCACCATGCGCTGGGCGGCGTTGGCGGCCTTTTCGACGCTGTCGCCGGAATCGATCACTTCGAGCTGCAGCGGCGCGCCGTCCAGGCATTCGACGCCGCCCGCAGCATTCACGTCCTCGATGCCGAGCTCGGCGCCCATCTGCATCACCTGTCCCGGCCGCGCATAGATGCCGGAAACCGGGGCGATCAGACCGATCTGCACCGGTTCGGCATTCTGCGCCGAGGCGGCGGTCGCGAGCGCCATCGCTATGATCGAGCCGGTGGCGAGCAGTGTTTTTTTCATGATGTCCTCCCTTGGTTTGCGGGCATTACATGCCCAGATACGCTTGGCGAATGCGGTCATCGGCCTTCAGCGTTTCATGGGTGCCCTCGAGCGCCACGCGGCCGGTCTCGAGCACATAGCCGTGATCGGCGAGCTGCAGCGCCTCGGCGACCCGCTGCTCCACCAGGAGAATGGTGAGCCCGGTGTCGCGGCGGATCTCCATCAGCTTTTCGAAGACGAAATCGGCGATCGCGGGGGCAAGGCCCATCGAAGGCTCGTCCAGCATCAGAAGCTTGGGCGCCGAGGCGAGGCCGCGGCCGATCGCCAGCATCTGCTGCTCGCCACCGGAAAGCGTCCCGGCGAGCTGGTCCGCGCGCTCGGCGAGCACCGGCAGCCAGGCATAGATTTTTTCGATGTTGTCGGTCCAGGCCTTCCGCCCAGCTTCCGTGTAGGCGCCCATCTCCAGGTTCTCGCGCACGCTGAGCGAGGCGAACATCTGGCGTCCCTCGGGCACATGGGCGAGACCGCGATGGGGCCGGTCATGGGCGGGCACACCGGAAAAATCCTCGCCGTCGAAGGTGATCGATCCGCCCATCGCCGGCAGCACGCCGGAGAGCGTCTTGAACAGCGTGGTCTTGCCCGCTCCGTTCGGCCCGACGATCGCGACGAACGCGCCGGCGGGCACCCTGATCGAGACGTCGTGGAGCACGGCGACGTCACCATAGCCCGCGGACAACCCGCGCACTTCCAGCAGGGAAGTTGCTTCAGCCATGGGCCGCCCATTTCGCGCCGAGATAGGCCTCGATCACCTTCGGATCCCTGGTGATGTTTTCCGGCAACCCTTCCGCCAGCAGCTCGCCGTGATCGAGCACGACGAAGCGGTCGACGAGCTGCACCATCGCCTGCATGGTGTGCTCGATGATCACGATGGTGAGCCCGGACGCGGCGAGGCCGCGCACCACGTCGACCACCTGCTTCGCCTCGTCACCGCCGAGCCCGGCCAGGGTCTCGTCGAGCAAGAGAAGATCGGGCTTGCCGGCGACCGCGCGAGCCAGCTCCATCAGCCGGAGCTCCTTGGTGGTCAGTGTCGAGGCGATCCGGTCGGACAGCGGCGCCAGGCCGACCCGGCGGACGGCATCCCGCGCGATCGCCTCGGCATCCGCTTCGTCCTCGGCGCGCGCATAAGCGCCGACCTTGACGTTGTCAGCGACACTCCAGCGCTTGAACGGGCGCATGATCTGGAAGGTGCGGCCGGCACCCGCCAGACACACCTGGTGGGGCTTGAGGCCAGTGATGTCGACACCGTTCAAGACGATGCGGCCGGCATCCGGCTTCTGAAAGCCGTTCAGCACGTTGAACAGCGTGGTCTTGCCCGCACCGTTCGGCCCGATGATGCCCAATATCTCGCCGCGCTTGACCGCAAACGACACGTCGCTCACCGCCTTCAGCCCGCCGAAGGATTTGGAGACGCCTGATACTTCGAGCACGGTCTCGTCCGTGACCTGGCGACGCGCCGTCGGCAATGTGACGACATCGGCGTCCTCGAACTCGCGCTCGGTGTCGCTGCGCCGCATGAACAGATCGCGCGCCTTCCAGAAAACGCCTTCGGGTGCTGCGATGATCAGGACGATGATCGCAAGCCCGTAGACCACGCCCTGGATGCCGGGCAGGTAGCTGCCGAGCTCGGCATGCAGGGTCTCGGCGATCGGAATCAGGAAGGCCGCGCCGATGATCGGGCCCCAGACCGTGCCGACACCGCCGAACATCGCAACGGTCAGCGCCTGCGCCGAGACCAGCATGCCGAAGGCGGAGTTCGGCGTGATCACCAGGATGACCACCGCGTAGAACGCGCCGACCGCCCCTGCGATCGCGCCAGAGACCGCGATCGCGCGCAGCTTCCAGGCGAGCACGTTGACCCCGGCCGCATCCGCCGCGGCCTCGTTCTGCTTGATCGCCACCAGGGACATGCCGAAGCGCGAGCGCTCGACCATGCGGGTGACGATGACGATGATGGTGAGCAGGAGAAGCGCCAGCACCGTGTACACCCGTCCGTCCGAGAACTGCATGTAGAGCGCCGGATTGTCGAGGACGCGCGGCACGGTGACCTCGGGATAGCCGAGCCACTGAAACGTATAGAAAAACGCCAGCGGATAGGCGAGCATCGAGAGCGCGAAGTAATGGCCGCGCAGGCGAAAGGTCGGGAGGCCGATCAGGAGCCCGGCGCCCGCCCCGATCAGCGCCGAGATCGGCAGCATGAACCAGGGCGAGATGCCGAGATAGCGCTGGGCGAGCACCGTCGCAAACGCGCCGAGACCGAAAAACGAGGCATGGCCGAAGGAGATCAGGCCAGTATAGCCCGACAGCATGTTCCAGGAGAGCCCGAAGCTCGCCCAGACCAGCACTAAAGTGATGATCAGCTGGTAGTAGGAATTGGTCACCAAGAGCGCGATCACCAGATAGACCGCAGCGAAGATGAAGAACGGGATGAGCGAGCGCAGGAGATCCATCAGGTGCGCTCCGCCACGCGACCGAAAAAGCCTTGCGGCCTTAGGATCACGATGATCAGGAAGACCACGAAGATCGTGGCGTTCTGAAGCTGCTGGGGGAGCACCAGGATCGAGAGCTGCTGGACGAGGCCGATGGTCATCCCGCCCCAGAACGCGCCGATCACCGAGCCGATGCCGCCGAGCACCACGCCCGCATACATGACGATCACGTATTCCAGCCCGACGAAGGGATGGAACGGGTAGCTGGTCGCGAGAAAGCCGCCGGCAACCGCGGTGATCGCCGTGCCCAGGCCAAACGCGATCCGATGCGCGCGATCGACGTCGATGCCCATATAGGTCGCGGCCTCCGGATTGTCGGCGGCGGCGCGCAGCGACTTGCCGAGCAGGGTCCGGCTGATCGCGAGCCAGAGCAGCAGGATGATCAGCACCGATGCGATCGCCGCGACGATGCGCGCCTTGTTCAAAAAGATCAGGATGGCGTCGCCGAACAGCGGCCCGAACACCCAGGCATCCGAAGCGAGCGGCGTCCTTACCGACAAGAGCTTCGCGCCGAACAGGATCATCGCGCCGTTCTGCAGCACGAGAGCGATGCCGAGCGTGAGGATGAGCTGGGCGTAATGCCCCTCGGCCTCCATCTCTGCCGTGCGGATGCCGGTCACCTGGCGAATCAGCGTGCGGTGGATCGCCCAGCCGAACACGAACAGGATCGGCGCCACCAGCATGATCGCGACATAGGGACCGACGATATCGCCGAACAGCGGCTGCAGGCCGAGGCCGATCAGGATGTAGTAGGCGGCATACATGCCGAGCATCATGAAGTCGCCCTGGGCGAAGTTGATCACCCGCATGATGCTGAAGATCATCGCCAGACCGACGCAGAGCAGCCCATAGATCGCGCCGAGCGACACGCCGGCGACGACCGCCTGCAGAATGCTCTCGATCAGGATCTCGGTGGCACTCATGGGATCGCGCGCCTGCCGGTCATCACCTCAGGGCCCGGTGATGGTCATGCCGGCGTCGATCACCAGCGTGATGCCGGTGATCGCGCGCGCCTCGTCCGAGGCGAGAAAGACGGCGGCGTTGGCGATGTCCTCGGCGGTCGGCAGGATGCCGAGCACCGACTTTTTCGCGCGCGTCTCCCAGCCCGCCTCATTGATCACCGAATTCGCACCCGGCGTCGGCACCGAGCCAGGCGCCAGCGCATTGACGCGAATGCCCTTCGGCCCGAGCTCCGCCGCCTGCTGCCGCGTGAGCGCATCGATCGCCCCCTTGATCGATGTGTAGACCGACGCGTTCGGGATCGCCATCAGCACCGCGATCGAGGAGAGATTGAGAATGCAGCCCCCACCCCGCGCCGCGATATGCGGTATCGCCGCCTGCAGCCCCCAATAGACGCCCTTCAGGCCGCTATCGACCATGGACGAAGCGATCTCGGGATCGAATTCCGTGATCGGCACGTAATGAAAGCGCACCGCGTTGTTGACCAGAATATCGAGCCCACCGGCTTTTTCGGCGAAGCCGTCGATGGCCACCTTCACGGCCTCCCGATCGGCGACGTCGCAGGGGATCGCACGGAGGGGCAGTTCCTGGTTCTCCGCGACGGTCTGATCGAGCAGCGCGGCATTGATGTCGGCGACCCCCACGATAGCGCCTTCCCGCGCCATGGCGAGCGCGATCGCCTTGCCGATGCCGCCGCCTCCACCGGTGACGAAAGCGGCCTTGCCCTTGAGGCGCTGCATGGTCCCTCCCCGAATGTCGTTCTTGTCACGACACGGCCTGTTACGGCTTCATGTCATGGTAAGACGATCATACAATATTCATTCGCACGATCAAGCGCATCGTTCGGCGATTGCAGCGGATCGCGATCAGCGGCGAGCGACGGCCACGGTATCTCGTTGTTTTTCCTTGCCGATCAAGGAGAATCATCCGATCGCGCAACGATCTCGGTCATGGGAGCATGCCGCCAAGCGTATTTCGCCGCACCGTCAACCAAACCTTAACTCCCGGCAGCTACGCTTCATGACCTGGTCCATGCGATCCTGGGAGTCGGAGCCTTACCTCATCTGTTGTGACGGGTGGATGGACACCCAGGATCGCATGGACCAGATCAACATCGCGGCACAATTCGGTTAAGACATTGTAACGCTGGCGGCAAGAAGGCCGTCTGCAGTCGATAAGCAAGCCGACTGATTGCGTTTTGACGTTAGGACAACGCCACCTCGACATCCCGCCCTGATCCGTACGAAGGCTGGCGCTTTTGCTGTTCGAATCCACACGCACGTCGATGACGTTCTCGTCCTGGAATGACCGTCTCCTCCGCGCAAAGGCGTCATATGGCTGAGGTTACATCTTTCCAGGACTGCAATGTGCTATTTCAGTCTAAAGTTGAATGAACACAAAATTTCTGTTGCATGTTACTAGATGTTCGCCTGTAGGACGACCAGGGATGATCGTTGTGCTGGTAGGTTGTCGCTCTGTTTATGAGATGGTCCAACCTCCCGCTGGCCCATTCAAATCCGTTAACTTTGGTAGTCGGTGTGAATGGTTCTTTTGCATCAGGCTCGGAGTCACCGCTGGCCGGGCCGGGCCGGTCCCTTACTGATCGCTGTATCCGTCTTCATGGGAAAGCAGCGACTTGCCGGTGACCCGAGCTCGACGAGAATGGCCGGCCGTGGGACGTGAGTTCCGGGCCTTGGCGTCCGAAGCCCCCTCGATCGAAGGAACGCCGGCTGGCTGGGCTGGATCGCTATTGAGCCTTGACGACATTGCGGTCAGCTACGGCCAGCACCGGGTCCTGACCTCGGTCACCCTGGACGTCGCAGCGCATGGCGTTCTCGCTTTGCTCGGTCCTGCCGGAACCGGAAAATCGACGCTGCTGCGCGTCATCTCCGGGATGCAGACGCAGGGAGGGAGCGTCCGGATCGACGGCAAGATGCGGTATCGAGGACTGCCGCTCGGTCCGGAGAATCAACCGGTTCTCCTTGGGCAGAAGCTGCCGCAACTGCTCACCACCGTGACCGACTATCTCGTCGACGGGATGCCAAACCGCAATCAGCTCACCCGCCTCGAACAGATCCAGACCTTGCACGCCATGCTGCAGATGAGAGGCCTCGATTATCTGATCGACTCCCTGGACGAACGTCTCGTCGATCTCACCTTCGCCGACCGGCGCTACCTGGCCGTGGCGCGCGTGCTGCAGTGCCGATCGCCGTTGATCTGTCTGGACGAGCCGACCGCGGACATGGTTGACGACCAGGCAGCACCGATTCGTCGGATGATTGGCAGCGAGAGGTTCTTCGGCTCGATGAAGAGCAAACTCGTCCATCGCACCCGCTTCGCAACCTGACCTGCATCCTGGGAATTGGACCATGGCGGGTGTGAAAATTCTCGTTTAGCGAAGAGGGCTGCTGACGAGGAAGATGCATGAAAAAGTCGACATTCACGGATGCACAGATCGCGTTCATTCTGCGGCAGGCGGAAGAAGGCACTGCGGTTGAGGAGGTCTGCCGGAAGGCCGGCATTTCGCAGCAAACGTACTATAGGTGGCGCAAGAAATATGGCGGTCTGATGCCATCAGAGATGAAGCGTCTCAAGCAGCTCGAAGAGGAGAACGGCCGGCTCAAACGGATCGTTGCCGACCTTTCTTTGGACAAGGAGATGCTTCAGGACGTTATCCGCCGAAAGCTCTAAAGCCTGCGCGGCATCGAGAGCTGGTGGACGATCTCCGGGTGATCTGGAAGGTGAGCATCAGGCGGGCTTGCAAGGTTCTGCAGGCTCAGCGTTCGACCTATCACTACGTGTCCATCAGTCCGCCGCAGGCTGATCTGAAGAAGCGGATCAAGGAGATCGCCGAGACGCGCGTACGCTACGGCTACCGGCGGATCCATGTGCTTTTGCGCCGGGAAGGCTGGCTTGTGAACACCAAGCGGGTTTATCGGCTGTATCGGGAGCTGGGCTTGCAGCTACGCAACAAGGCGCCCAAGCGGAAGGTCAAAGCCAAGCTGCGCGAAGGCCGGACCGATCCCAAACGGCGAAACGATGTCTGGGCGATGGATTTTGTCCATGACCAGCTCTACGACGGCACGAAAATCCGCGTGCTGACGATCATCGATGCGTTCACGCGCTATGTGCCGGCTATCGATGCACGGCGGTCCTACACCGGCGCGGATGTCGTGGCGACGCTCGAGCGGGTCTGTGCCGAGCTTGGCTATCCCAGGTCCGTCCGGATCGACCAGGGGCCGGAGTTCATCTCGAAAGACCTTGATCTCTGGGCCTATGCCAAGAGTGTCGAGCTCGACTTCTCGCGGCCAGGCAAGCCGACGGACAACGCCTTCATCGAGAGCCTGAACGGCAAGTTCAGAGCCGAATGTCTGAGCGCGCACTGGTTCATGAACCTTGCCGATGCGCGGAGAAAGTGCGAGTCATGGCGGATCGACTACAATAACCACCGGCCACACAGCTCGCTTGGCTACCAGGTGCCGGCGGCGTTGATGTTGAGCTCAAGGCAGACCAGCCCACCTTGAGCTCATCAGGCGGAATTTTCTCACGCCAAATGGTCCAGGAAACGGGTCAAGCTCATAGCGACAGCCGCTCTCATAGCAGCTGGTGCGGTTTGAAGGGGGCAGGTCATTAAACCTTCCATGATCCAATTTGGCGGGAAGGGCTCTTCGCTTCGGTCATTGACTACTCCAATGCGCCGAGAACAGCTTCGACCCTCTTTTTTAAATCAGCCGTGCTGAATGGTTTCACTATGTAGTTATTAGCTCCTGCCTCTTTCGCCGCTATAATCTGTGATTTTTCTTTTTGACCTGTTGCCATGATGAAGGGCAGCTTTTTTATGATTGGGTTGTTTCTGACTTTTGTCAGCAATTCGAGGCCACTTATCCCATCCATGTTCCAATCCGAGATAATGAGGTCAAATTTTGTTTTGTCGAGTGTGCCAAGGGCTTCCTCGCCACTTTTGGCCATGGCGACCTTGCTGATGCCCATTTGCTTGAGGCAATGACGAGTCAGTTCCCGCATGCTCTGCTGATCGTCAACGACCAGAATTTGCAAATTGCTTGCCGACGGCATGATGTTCATCTCCAAGTCTGGTATCACTGCTTGCTGTCTCGATTCTATGGCATGAATCGACGAGGATCCGCTTGCTCACGACATCTGCAGAGACCCTTTTGTAGACCGACCCGCTGACATGATTCCTTCCGCGATACATTCGAGCGGCAGCTCTGCCGCAACGGCACCGAGCTCATTCGCGGCACGTGGCATTCCATAGACAACACAACTAGCTTCACATTGTCCGAGTGTTGCCGCGCCGGCCTGACGCATGGCGAGGAGTCCGGCGGCTCCGTCGCGTCCCATGCCAGTCAGAATGACGCCGACGGCTTGATCGCCAGCTTGCTTCGCGACGGACTCGAAAAGGACGTCCACAGAAGGACGGTGTCCTGAAACGAGAGGTCCATCCCGTAGCCGGCAGATAAACCCCTGCTGACTTTGGCCAATTTCCAGGTGATGGCTGCCCGGAGCGATATAGGCGTGACCAGGCTGAACGCGTTCCCCGTCGGTCGCTTCCACGACCGTGAGGCCGCAATTTTGATCGAGGCGAGAGGCGAATGACTTCGTGAAAGCTGGCGGCATATGTTGGGTAATAACAACGCCTGGACATTGTCGGGGGAGCGCTGCGAGGATGGTCTGAACGGCGACAACACCACCTGTCGAAGCACCGATCGCGATCAGCTTGGTCTTGCCCTGCCGCGTGCCCGTCCTGACAGGTGGCCTATTTGCCTGCCTTGGCTTGTGGGCGATCACATTGGCGCTGAAAGCCGCTTTGACCTTGGAAATCAGGTTCGATTTCAAAGTATCGAGAGCTTCGTGCGCTGGGGCCACCGGTTTAGCGACAAAATCCACGGCGCCGCATTCAAGAGCTCTGATCGTCGTCTTGGCACCCTTTTGTGTAAGACTTGACACCATGATGACCGGCATCGGTCGAAGCGTCATGATCTTTTCCAGGAAGGTCAGGCCATCCATCCCGGGCATTTCCACATCGAGCGTGACGACGTCCGGATCGAGATCCCGAATCATCTGTCTTGCAGACAGCGCATCGGGCGCAGCGCCGGCAACCTCGATGTCGGCATCCGATTCCAGAACGGCGGTCAGCATCTTGCGCATGAGCGCGGAATCGTCGACCACCACGACCTTGATCTTGCGCCGGCTCATCTTGCTGTCAGTCGAATAGTTCTGCATCGCCTGCATTGTCGTCGACCCGGATTTGATTGCGATAGGCGATCTCTTCCTTGAAAAGATCTCGATCTGCGCTGCGTTGCATCTGACGCATCTGAACTCGGCCAGTCATCGGAAAGTAGTGAATCCGCCTGGGCAGCGTCCCTCCCAAATGCGTAGCGGCGACGTTGAGACCTTCATTCTTCAGGTAGTTCTGCACGAACTCGACGTTTCGCTGACCGACGGAAAGGGTCGAAGCGCCTTCGATGACCCGGGCACCGCCGAAGACCTTGACTTCGAGCCTCGATCGCGCACCGCCAAGTTTGATGATGTCGTTGATCAGCGTTTCCATGGCGTGGTTGCCGTAACGCATGGCGGCGTCGGCCGTCTTGCCCCATTGGCCGGTGTCGCTCTCTGGCAGCAGAAAATGATTGAGGCCTCCGACCGCCAGGATAGGATCGCGAATGCAGGCGGCAACACAGGAGCCGAGCAGGGTCACAATCATCTCGTCGGCGCTGCCGGTGACATAGTGTCGGCCAGGGAGCACCATCACGACATTCATGCCATAGCGCGCATCGAAATATCGGCCGGAGTTCTTTTCATGACGTGCACCCTGCCTGTGCCGAAACAGAGCATTGTCCTGAAGATTCGTCATGAAATTTTCCTGTAAATGGTACGCCCGGCGGGCTCCAATGCAGGATGGCTGCCACTCGCGGACTCGGAATGCCCGAGGTAAAGCCAACCATTGGGTCTGAGAACCTCGACAAAGCGATCGACCAGCTGGGCTTTGGTTTTATTGTCGAAGTAAATTAGAACATTGCGGCAGAAGATGACGTCGAACTGCCGGCTCATCGGCCAGCTGCCGAGAAGATTGAGCTTGCGAAAGGTGATGAGGTTCTTGACTTCTGCCTTCACCTCGCCGCTGCCATCCGGGAAGGTACGAAAATGGGTGCGGCAGGACGCCGGGCATTTGGCGAGGATGGGCGCACCATAGCGGCCCTGAGAGGCGCGGCTGAGGACGTCGGTATTGATGTCCGTGGCCAGGATTCGTGCATCGACTCGGCTTAGGTCGGCGTTGCTCTCCAGCAGGGTCATGGCGATGCTGTAAGGTTCCTCGCCGGTCGAACAGGCCGATGACCAGATGCGCAGTTGGCGGCCATGGTCCTGCTGCCGTTCCAGGCTCTCCTGCAAGGCGATGGTTTTCAAATGGTCGAAATGGTGGCTCTCGCGAAAGAACGACGTCAGATTGGTCGTCAAGGCATTGAGCATCAGCTCGAGCTCCTGATGCCCGTCAGGACCATCAAGGAGCCTGAGATAGGAAGCGAAATCAGCGACACCGATGGCGCGCAGTCGCTTGGTCAGCCTGCTGTAGACCAGGTCTTGTTTCTGATCGCCAAGTTTGATGCCTGCCAGGTCGTAGATTCGATCGCGGATCGATCGATACTCGGCATCGGTTAGGGAGAACTCTCTGGTTTTCGGCGGAGCGAGCTTAGTCATGCCACTCCATCTCCGGTCCCATGGTGGTCGAGGAAGGGCTGCGCCGTCATAGCATCACCTCGGCGGGCTGCAGGGACGAGGTGTCGAGCACCGGTGAGCGCGGCTGATGCGACATTGCATGCAGGCCGTCGACATCGAGGATCAGGGCAACCATGCCATTGCCGAGAATCGTCGCTCCAGCCACACCTTCGACACGGCGATAGTTCGACTCGAGGCTCTTGATGACCACCTGCTGCTGGCCTACCAGCTCGTCGACCACAAGGCCGATCGGATCGCTGGCACCAGTCTCGACGACGACGATGAGCCGGTCGTCCTTTTCGCTGGATTGCGATTTTATGCCGAAGAGATCTGCGAGGTAGACCAGCTTGATGAAGCCGCCGCGTATCGCCAGGATGTCGCCGCCGGTCGCGAGTTCGTGAACGGCGCTGTTTTCGAACCTCAAGCTTTCGACGATGCCGGTTATGGGGATGATGTAGAACTCCTCGCCGACACGGATGATCATGCCGTCAAGGACGGCGAGCGTCAGCGGCAGGGTCAGGTTGAACTGCGAGCTCTTGCCGGGGACGGAGCTGATGCCGATCCGCCCGCCCATGTTCTGAATCTTGCGCACCACGACATCCATGCCGACACCGCGCCCGGAGACGTCGGAAACCTGATCGGCGGTGGAGAAGCCAGGGAGCAGAATGAGATTGTCGATCTCATCGTCGCCGGGCGTCGCATCGGCTGAGATCAAACCCTTTTCGACGGCTTTCTTCAGAACCTTCTGGCGGTTGATGCCGCGGCCATCATCGCCGACCGAGATGACGATCTTGCCGTTGCGGTGCTCGGCTGCAAGGCGAATCGTGCCTTCGCGTGGCTTGCCGGCCCGCTCGCGCTCTGCTGGTGTCTCCAGGCCGTGATCCATGGAATTCCGGATCATATGCGTCAGCGGATCCGCCAGTTCCTCGATAACGGTCTTGTCGATCTCGGTGTTCTCACCAGTGATCACCAGCCTGGCCTGCTTGTTGAGCGAACAGGAGAGCTCGCGCACCAGCCTGGTCATCCGGGAAAAGACGGATTTGACCGGCTGCGCCCTGATCGACATCACGCCGTCCTGCAGTTCGCGCATCTGAAGATCGAGCGATTCGACACCATGCAGCAGTCCGGCCTGTTCCTTGATGGAGAGTTTCGTGAGTTGCTCCCTCAGCATGGCCTGGGTGATGACCAGCTCGCCGACCATATTGACCAGCCGATTGATCCGCTCGAGGTCGACCCTGATCGAGGCGGGCGCCTTTTTCTCGGCTGCCGCGGCCTTCCCTGGCTCCGTGGTCTCCGTTTTTTCGGCAGGCCTGGCCTCGGCTTTCCGGACCGGCGCTTCCTCGGCAGCTTCAGGGCCTGCATCGGCCGCCGCTTCATTCTCCTCCTCGATGCTGAGCTCACAGTCGTCGAGCACGAATTCGAAGACGGCCCGGACGTCGTCCAGTGTCGCGGACGTCGTCAGCTTGAACTGCCAGCTTAGATAGGAACCGTCCGCTTCCATGTCGCGCAAGGTCGGCAAGCTGGAGGCATCGACCTCGGTTTCAAGCGCCCCGAGCGACTTCAGTTCGCGGATCAGGATCAGAGGATCGTTGGCCCGGTGGAAGAGAAGCGGCGTCGGAGCGAAGGTGAGACGGACGTCACGCGTGACCGCCTCGCCATCGTCCCCGGCGTCTCCAGCGGCGCCCGTCTGATCCGGGCCGGCAAATTTGACGTCGCCGAAGAAGTCGTCGTCGTCATCCTCCTCCTCATCGGCGCTGGTGCCGGCGAGCTCGTGCAGACTTTCGAGAAGGTCCTTCCCGAGATCTTCAGGTGGTGTTTCGTCGTTCTGGGCAGCGACGACCAGATCGGAAAGGACGTCGCCCGCCCGAATCAGAATCGAGACATTGCCGTTGCTGGTTTCCAGACGATGCTCGCGCATCTGGTCCAGAACGGTTTCGAAGACGTGAGCGAAGCCGACCAGACGTGTGAAGCCGAACGCTCCGGCGCCACCCTTGATCGAATGAATCGCACGAAAGGCCGCATGGAGGATTTCGTCGTCCGTTTCGCCTTGCTGCAGGGCCGTCAGCTGCTCTTCCAGGTCGGCGAGCAGGTCCTCACATTCCTGAAAATAGGTTTGTTTGAATTCGGCAAGATCATCCATGTGATGGCACTCTGTCCAATGACCTCTAGGGGCAGACTTTCTCGACGACGCGAATCAGGCCTTCGGGGTTGAAGGGCTTCACGATCCAGCCCGTGGCCCCTGCGGCACGGCCCTCGGCCTTTTTCGCGTCCGAGCTTTCGGTGGTGAGCGTCAGGATCGGCGTCGACGCGTAGGTCGCATTGGCGCGGCAGGCCTTGATGAAAGCGATCCCATCCATGACCGGCATGTTGATGTCGGTGATGATCACGTCGGCACCGCTGGCTTCAAGCTTTGCAAGGCCATCCTTGCCGTCTTCGGCCTGGATGACGTCGTAGCCGGCTTGTTTCAGAGTGACGAGCAGCATGTCCCGCATCGTCTTCGAATCATCGACCGTCAGGATTCGTTTCGGCATCATTGAACATTCCACGACATCAATTGCGAAAAGAGGCCTAAATCGCTGAAACCATCGATCAGCGCGTCCGAGGGGCCGGCAACGACGAGTTTCGCCTTTTGGAAATCGACATGCGCGGCCACGGCCATCAGCACCTGAATGCCGGGTGTCGTGACCTGCTCCACGCCGTCGGACCTGAGTGTCACCGTCATGCCGGAGACCACCGATTCGAGCACGGCGTCCCGGAGCTCGGCGGCTGCGGGAATATCCAGAACACGCGGCAGCGTGATCTGGCAGTTGTCGTCGACGACTTCGGATTGGAATCCGCTCATTCAGCTCTCGCTCTTCTTGCTCCGTCACGCATCTTGCTCAGACCTCCGGCAGGTTATGGATCATCCGTTTCATTTCGGTTAACGGCAGGAAATTATCGTCACGTGTCTTCATGCATGAGCCTAGAAGAGATCGATGTCGCCGATTGTCGGGGTGCCGGCGGGAGGGGATGGCGCGGCCGGCTCGCTCGCCATGCCGACATTGTAGGCAAAGGTGACGCGCAGCTCGTCGAGACGGAGCTGATCGATGATGGCGTGATCGAGATCGGCGCCGATGGCCGGCGTCCCGCGCAGCAGCGCGCCCTCCAGCAGCGACAGCACCAGGCGCAGATCGCCGAGCCGCTGCTGAATGCGATCCTCGTTCTGCAAGGCGATCGTCGCGATGACCATGCGCTGTCGGATGGCATCGAGATCGTTGGTCTGGCTGACCGTGGAGAATTCATAGGACAGGCAGCCGGCGAGATCGTGCAGCAGGGCACCTGACTGGTCGATCTCCTGTTTGAGGAAGGACAGGATCGTCGTCAGGTGGCAGCGATCCGATCCGCTGTCCGCGCTCGCGGCAACGCCGGCCGGCGGATCATGCAGGTCACGCGCCTGCGATACTGCAGACGCCAGGCCGTTCGCTCCATCGGATCTTGTCATCAACTCAACCTGTAGACCTTTGGACATCGTCCGCTTGTACCGTTCGGAACTGAAAACATCGTTAAAGCCGCGTGACCACGACCACGGTTTTTGACGCCGGTCTGAGAAAGGTGCAGTGGCGAAGGCGCTGCCGTCACATCGGCGGAAGGATGGCGTGCCGAGGGAAATGGTCTCGGACCAAGCGACGCCGACGCCGGCCTCACGCCGTGGGGGCGGAAAGGGCGCCGGAAGGCGTGCGCCCTAGAAGAGGCTGCCTTGAGACGGTGCGAGCGGCCGGTCCATGGGGGCGAGCACGCTCGGATCGTCATGGGCCGGCCGGTTGATGCGCGGGCCGATCATCACGGCTGACAGCCAGTCCTCGGGACAGGGGCGGAGTAGAGGCCGTCCATCGGTCGCCGGGTCCAGCCAGCGCTCCCAGGCCCCGGCGTCGAGCACCACCGGCATGCGCGGATGAACGGGGCGGAGCCGCTGATTGGCCGAGGTGGTGACGATCGCGAAGCTCTCGATGACGCGGGCACCGTCTTTCGATCGCCAGCGCTCATGGATGCCGGCGAAGGCGAAGGGTTTCTCGTCCGGGCGGCGGATCACGAAAGGCTGCTTCGGGCCCTTGCCGGAGGGATCGAGAGCCTGCCATTCGTAGAAGCCGTCCGTCGGCACCAGACATCGGCGCTTTCGATAGGCCTCGCGAAAGGACGGCAGGCGATCGACCGTCTCGCCGCGCGCGTTGATCATCTTGTAGCCGGTCTTAGGATCTTCGGCCCAAGGGGGCACCAGCCCGAACTGGGCGAGCGCCAGCTCGCGGGTGCCGCTTTCCGTCCGCCGGATGATCGCGGCGTCCTGTGACGGCGCGATATTGTAGCGCGGCGGCAACACCGGCGCGCTATCGAGCCCGAACAGATCGGCGATCTCGCCGATCGGCGTTTTCAGCATGAAACGGCCACACATGGCGGGATCCTACCGTTTTTATGCGTCTGTTGTCGATCATCGGCCCTGCGGATTGCACGCCAACGCTGATGTCATTGTTGCAGAACTGTCGCTAAGGTTCAGAAATAGTACTCCTTTATGCAACATTCAGGAGAGCAGCGCTTGCCATTGCAGGCGAAAGCGTGAAATTTTTCGGTCACTTCATGCCGAACTGTGTGCGTCGGACAAAGCCGCGATTGGCAGGGTCCGACAGGTTGGAGATCTCATCATGCTGGTTGCCCGTCTCAGCCCATGGCGTCACCTGACCGCTGTCGCCGGTGCCCTCGTTCTCTGTTTCGCCGTCCAGAGCGCGCATGCGCAGCCGCAGGTCGATGCGGCCACGGCGATGATCGAGCATGTCGGCCAGGAATTCCTGGATGTTCTCGGGCCGAGCGGGCAGGCGGATGATCATCAGCTGCAGAAGCTGATCGGACTGCTCGACGATGCGATCAATCTGGACACGACCGGCAAGCTGATTCTCGCAAAGCACTGGCGCCGCGCCACGGAAGAGCAGCGCACGGCCTATCTCGACCTGTTTCGGCCCTATGCGCTCGACACGCTCGCCTCCAAGATCCGGGCGTCCAGCACCAGGATCCCGCTGGAGAATTTCGAGATCGTGAAGGGCGAACCCGTGGGCAAGAACGACGTTCTGGTCTCGACCGACCTGTTCTGGCCGGGCTATCCGCCCTATCGCCTCGACTGGCGCCTGCGCGACGAGGACGGTGGCGGCAAGCTGCAGGCGATTGACGTCATGGTCGAGGGGGTGAGCATGGTGGTGACCCAGCGTGCCGAGTTCGCCTCGGTGATCGAGCGGCGCGGTTTCGACGGCCTCCTGGATCAGATGCGCAGCCAGGTCGAACGCCAGCTCTGATTTTTTCTTGACGGTTTCGAGCCTTCGGCTCGACGGAACGGCGCCTGGTCTGCCCAGGCGCCGTTTTTGCCGTTGGGCGGCAGGAGAGACCCTGCGGCCCGCCTACTGGGTCAGGCGAAGGGCGGTGAGCTGGCCGGCGATCTCCTTGAAGGCGGCGTTGAGCGTGGCGCCGTCGGGGGCGTCGAAGAAATGGGCGCTCGAGCTGGCGCAGGCCCGGTAATCCTGCTCGATCTTGGCATCGTCCAGATCGAACATGACGGTGTAGACCTCGATGCCGGCTGCCTTGGCAAGCTCGCAGCTCTCCAGAAGGCGGTCATTGACCTCGCTTTCGGCCTTTTTCTCCTTCGTCGTGCCGAGCCCGCCGTCGCTCAGGAAGCCGTAGGAGGTGTAGTAGCCGGGCGCCCAATCGGCCTTGCCGTCGGTCATGAAGATGATCGCCTTCTTGATCGTCGGATGATCGTAGTCGACCGGCACGCTGGCTGCGCCCCATTCGCCCTGCCAGCGCGGCGAAATTGCGCGCCAGCCCCAGGTGAAGCCGACATTGGTCATGGTGAAGCCTTCCGCCTCGAGATCCTCGATATGGCCGGCGATCACCGATTTTTCCGCGGTGAGCGGCAGGACTTCGCTGTCGGGGCAAAAAGCGTTCGGGTCTTCGCTCGGATTGTAGCCAGTGCCTTCGCCTGCCGGCCAGAGAAGGGCGGTGAACGCGGCTTCGGAAGCCGGGCTGTCGTCCTGATCATAGGGCTCGGCGCGGGCTTCGACGCAGCCTTTCCAGCCATCGTCGCCGAAGGCGGCCTCATCGAAGCCGGTCAGGAGATCGGTGCGATCGGCGCCGAGATTGACTTCGGTGTTGTAAGGAACCACGGCGACCGACACGTCCTGGACGGTCTCGTTGTCGCCATAGATGACGTTCAGGAGCGTATCGCTCGCATCCTTCAGAGCGTCGATCTTGGTGCCGCCCGACGGATCGCTCTCGTTCATCGATCCGGTGACGTCGAGCACCAGAGCGAGCTCGATGCCGGTGATCAGCGGCTGGGCCACGGCCTCGACCTTGACCGGTACGGCGGCGATGCCGCCAAGGCGCATGAAGGAGGTCGGGACCTCGACTTCGGCTTGGATCCTGAGCTCACGCGTGGTTTCGTTGTAGTCGGCATCGAAGTCGATCACGCGGCTGCCGAGATAGCCGTCCGGGAAATTGGCGTCGAAGAACATGCGAGCGTCGGCTTCGATGTCGCCGCTCTCCCCGGATGCGGTACGCGCGCTGGCCAGGGCAGCGGCATCGACGGCACCCTGCAGCTTGCTCTGGGTGCCGTAGGCGAGGCCGCCGTCGACGGCAAGCCCGAGGCAGAGCACCAGCGGCACCGCGGCGAGGCCGACGATCGCGGCGACGCTGCCTTTCTGCGCTGTGGCGAGGCGGGCGAGCGGGCTCTTCGGGGCGGTCCTGGCGAGGGCGGCGTGCAGCATCGGCGGATTCCATCTTTCGTTAAGCGCCAGGCGGTGGCTGGCATTTGTCTGGCATTTTATGGAGTTGGAATCCGGAATGTGTTAACAGGGCGTTAATTTCTTCTTTTTGACTTTTTCCTTTTTGATTCAAAAGGTTGTATGGCCTTTTTCGGCCGGGCAGGCGTGCGTGGCATGGTTAGCGGCATATTCACCTATGCTGCAGACCGACGCCTTGCTGGTTAATGAGCGGCGGTGCGCCCGAGGATCAGGTCGGCCGCCTTTTCGCCGATCATGATGGTGGTGGCATTGGTGTTGCCGGAGATCATGACAGGCATGATCGAGGCGTCGGCGACGCGCAGATGCTCGAAGCCTTTGACCCGGAGGGCCGGGTCGACCACCGCCTCGGCGTCCGTGCCCATGCGGCAGGTGGAGATCGGGTGAAACTGGGTGATGCCGACCTCGCGCGCGGCGTCGAGCAGCTCGTCGTCGCTGCGGATGTCGGGGCCGGGCTGATGGGCGCGGGCGCGCAGCCGCCGCATCGCCGGCTGCGCCATGATCCTTTGGGTCAGGCGCATGCCGGCGACCACCACGCGCCGGTCCTCCTCCGCATCCAGGTAGTTCGCCATCATCGCGGGCTGGTCCTCTGGATCGGCGGACTTCAGCCAGAGGCAGCCCCGGCTTTCGGGGCGAAGCTGCGAGACGATCGGGGTGCAGGCGGGAAAGTCGTGCAGATGGCCGGGGCGGTCGCCGCTCAGCGGGTTGAAGTGGAATTGCAGGTCCGGCAGGTCGAGGGCGGCATCGCTGCGCGCGAACCCGCCGCACATGGAGGGCCCGGAGGCAAGTGCGCCCTTGCCGAGCAGCGCGTATTTCACCGCTTCGGCGACGCGCCTCGGCCAGCTGTTGAAGACCTCGTTCAGGGTGGTCACGCCGTCCACCTTGTAGATCAGCTTCACCTGCAGATGGTCCTGCAGGCCCCGGCCGACGCCCGGCAGATCGAGCCTGGACCTGATCCCGTGGGCGGCAAGTTCCTCCGCCGGGCCGATGCCGGAAAGAAGGAGCAGCTGTGGCGATTTGATGGCGCCGGCCGCAAGGATCACCTCGCGCCCGGCCGTCACGCGGCGCTCCCGCCCGCCGGGATCGAGGAAGCTGACGCCGGTGCAGCGCCGGTCCTCGAAAGCCAGGTTGCTCGCCAGCGCATGGGTGACGACCTCGAGGTTCGGCCGGCCCCTTGCCGCGCGCAGATAGCCGCGCGCGGTGCTGTAGCGGCGGCCGGCGCGCGCGGTGAGCTGGTAATAGCCGATGCCCTCCTGCTCCTCGCCGTTGAAATCGTCGCTCGGGGGAATGCCCGCCTGGATGGCGGCCTCGATGAAGGCATCGGAGAGCGGATGGCGTGCGCGGCTGTCGCTGACCGCGAGCGGACCGCCGGCGCCATGCCAGTCGTCGGCGCCGCGTTCCTGATCCTCCGCACGCCGGAAATAGGGCAGAACGTCGGAAAAGCTCCAGCCGGCGCAGCCGAGCTGGCGCCAGCGCTCGAAGTCCGCCGCCTGGCCGCGCACATAGACCATGGCGTTGATCGAGCTCGAGCCGCCGAGCGTCTTGCCGCGCGGCCAGATCTGGCTTCGGCCCTTCAGGCCGGGCTCGGCCTCGGTGTGAAAGCCCCAGCTCAGCTTGGGGTGGTAGACCAGCTTGTAGAAGCCGCCGGGCACATGGATCCAGGGGCTGCGATCCGGCCCGCCGGCTTCCAGCAGCAGTACGCTGCTCCCGGGATCGGCCGACAGGCGATTGGCAAGCACGCAGCCTGCCGAGCCGGCGCCGACGATGACAAAGTCGAAGGTCTTGCCGTCCACGTCGTCATGACGGCTCATCTTGCATTGGCCATGATTGATCCCCCCCGTCCCATCAGAAGCATGGCGACGGGGTGTGGGCAAGGGGCGGTTTGGCGATAGGATGGGGAGAAAGGGTCGAGAGGTGAGGGGGGGGCAGATGAGCAAAGTTCTGTTGGTGACGGGCGGGGCGCGCGGGATCGGACGGGCCACGGCGGAACACGCGGCGAGAGATGGCTTCGATGTCGCGATCGGCTATCGCAATGAGCGCGCGGCCGCCGAGGCGGCGGTCGCGGCGGTGCGGGCTGCCGGCCAGCGGGCGATCGCGGTGCAGGCCGATGTCGCCGAGGAGGCGGACATCGTCCGCATGTTCGAGGAGACCGAGGACAGCCTCGGCAGGATCGACGCCCTGGTCAACAGCGCCGGCGTCACGGCGCGCATGCGCGCGGACGCGGTCGACGCGGCAGAGCTGCGGCGGCTGATGGCGGTGAACGTGATCGGCCTGATGCTCTGCTGCCGGGAAGCGATCCGGCGCATGTCCACGAAAAACGGCGGCAGCGGCGGGGCGATCGTCAACGTCTCGTCCATGGCGGCGGCGCTTGGCGGTCGGCCCGGCGCCAGCCTCTATGCCGGCTCCAAGGGTGCGGTCGACAGCTACACCAAGGGTGTCGCCAAGGAGGTCGCGACCGAAGGGATCAGGGTCAACGTCGTCCGTCCTGGCGTCACGCTCACCGACATGGTGCAGGCGGTGCGCGACGATCCGCAGGTGCGCGCCGCGATCGACGCCACGATCCCGATGAACCGCCCGGCCGAGGCTGCCGAAATCGCCGCACCGATCGTCTGGCTGCTGTCGGCGGAGGCGTCCTTCGTCACCGGCGCGATCGTCGAGGCCTCGGGCGGCGGCTTCGTCATCGGCGCGTCGACGGGCTGAGCGGCCGCCTGTCGGCGACATCACAAGGGCGATCATCGGCCTTTGGAATTTGATGCAAATGCCCTAAAGTCCGCTCTTCCGGATCAGGGCAAGGGCGTTTCGACCCGGCAGGCCTATGAAAAATTGGCCAGGAGATCGGGTTTCTATCTCGAAACGATCTCTGGAATGAGGACCCGCACAAGCCGGCCAAGGAGGGATTCGACCGATGATGTTTCGACGTTTGTTCATGGCAGCGGTTGTTCTGCTCGGGAGCGTGAGCAGCGCCCTGGCCGCGGACGCCGAGCGGCGGGTCGCATTGGTGCTGGGCTATTCCGACTATAAGGAACTGCCGCCTCTGGAGAATCCGACCAATGACGCCACCGCCATCGCCTCGCTGCTGCGCGAGGTCGGCTTCGAGGTGGTCGAAGGCTTCAATCAGACGCGCGAGGAGGCGCTGACCGCGGTGCGCGATTTCGGCACCGTGGCCGATGGCGCCCAGATCGGCCTGATCTACTATGCCGGCCACGGCATTCAGGTGGGCGGCCGCAATTTTCTGGTGCCGGTCGACGCATCGCCGCGGGTCGCTGCCGACCTCGCCTTCGAAGGCATCGCGATGGACGACCTGATCAACCAGGTGCAGGCGCGGGCCGAGACCGTGCTGTTCTTCCTGGATGCCTGCCGCGACAACCCCTTGCCGACCTATGTCGCCTCCCTCGAAAACAGCCCGTCGCGATCGCTGGACGCAGCGCAGGGCCTGGCCCCGATCAATGTGGACGTCGGCAGCTTCACCTCGTTTGCCACCGGCCCGAACCGGGTCGCCTATGACGGTGAGAACGGCCACAGCCCCTACACGTCGGCGCTGCTCGATCACCTCGCCACGCCTGGCCTCGAGATCCGCTCGGCCATGGACCTGGTGCGCCGCGAGGTGGTCGAAGCGACCAAGGGTCAGCAGGTGCCGTGGGATCACTCGTCCCTGATGGGGCCGGTCCATCTGGTCAAGGCCGAAGGTGAAAGCGTCGACGTGCCCCTGCCCGCGGTCGCCGACGCGGACGGCGTCTTCTGGAACACGCTGCAGCGCATCGCCGTGCCGGATCTGCGCCTGGCAGCGCTGCAGATCTATCAGCGCGCTTTTCCATCCGGGCGTTTCGCCGAAGTCGCCGAGGTGCAGCTTGCGAGCTTCGACGGGTCGACGGTGCTCACCGAGCCGGCGCAAGCGGAACTCGTGCCGGCCGTGGCCACCAGCGACATGAGCGATCTCATCTACTGGCAGCATGTGAATCAGACGGGGCCGGCCACGGACGCGGCGACCGCCTATCTCGCCAACTTCCCGACCGGCCTGTTCTCCGAGCAGGCGAAGCAGAACCTGCTCGATGCGCGCATCGATCTCGCGGCGCTCGATCTGGATCGCGATCCGCAGGCGGTCGATCTAATCACCCGCGGCGGCCCGCAGCTGCTGAACCTGCCGGTGCCGACGGTGCGCGGCGGCGCCGACGTGAGCATCGTGAGCCTGCCCGAGGGCCGTCTGGAGCATCCGACGCGCGGCGTGCTCGAGGCCGGCAGCCGCCTGCCGCTCAGCGAGGTCGGCGATCTGCGCTTCGAGCCCCTCGGCGAGAGCCAGAAGGACTATGGCGAGGTCGTGCTGCGCACGATTTCCGAGGGTGCCGAGCCCGTGGAGTGGGCGACGCCGCTTTCCGTGCACGTCCATGACTGCGACCTGCTGGCGAGCGATCCGCTCGATCCCAACCGGGTGTCCACCGGCACCTATTTCTTCGACGGCCGTTTCAGCGAGGAGGACAAGGACGTCTGGGCCAATGGCGCGGTGATCGCCTGCCTGAAAGGGGCCTCCGACTATCCGAGCGTCGACCGGTTCCAGGCCAATCTCGGCCGCGCCTATGCGGGCATCGAGGATTATGAGGAAGCGAAGTCCTGGCTGATGCCGCTGGTCGAGCACCAGAACCCGCTGGCCGAGAATCTGATGGGCCTGATGTACAAGAACGGCTGGGGCGTCGAGCAGAACGACGAGGCAGCCTTCCCGCTGTTCCTGGCGGCCGCTGAAACCGGCCATGCCGGCGCTCAGCACGACGTCGCCTGGGCCTATGGCGAGGGCAGGGGCGTGGCCAAGGATGACGCCAAGATGGCGGAATGGATGGCGAAGTCGGCGGCGTCGGGCTACCACCAGGCGCAATACAATATGGGCCGTCTCTATCTCTGGGGCCGCGGCGTCGAGCGCGATGTCGATGCCGGGATCGAGCTCCTGAAGGCGGCCGCGGCGCAGGGCCAGCAGCGCGCCAACTACGATCTCGCCGATCTCTACGAGCGCGGCGAAGGCTTCGCGAAGGACGAGTCCAAGGCGCGCCAGCTGTTCGAGAGCGCGGTCAAGGTCGACTATCCGCCCGCCTATCTGCGTTTCGCCCGGCTGCTGATCGAAGGGCGCGGCGGCCCCGTGGATCTTAAGGGCGGGCTTTACCACCTGGCGCGCGCTGCCACCAGCAGCAGCGAGCGCACCTCGGCCAATGCCGAAAAGCGCCTGGCCGAGCTGCCGAAGGCCGATGCCATCCGCGTGGTGCAGAAAGCGCTCGCCGATGCCGGCTTCGAGCCCGGCCCGGTCGACGGCGTCATGGGCGGGCGCACCCAGGCGGCGATCGAGTCCTATCGGCGCCAGCAGGGGTTGGATGAAGGCGCCGACGTGCTCGACCCTGCGACGCTGGTGTCGCTCCTGGCGCCGTCCGAGGGCATCTGATTTAGGCACACCGCAGCAAAAAAGGTCCCCACAACAAAGAACGCCCCGCCGAGAAAGCCTTGGCGGGGCGTTCGAACACCTGGCAAGTCAGGGCCGTCGGCCTCCGACTATTTGGAGCCCCATTCGGCGAGCTTGGCGTCGACCGAGCCTTCGCAGTCGGAGGCGGCGCCGGCGAACTTGTCGTACCATTCCTCGCCGAACTGACCGACATACCATTCCTTCATCGGCTCCTTGACCGCGCGGAAGGTGTCCATCTCCTCCGGGGTCGGCACGTAGACCTGACCGCCATGCTCGATGAAGGCGGCGGTCTGGCGGCCTTCCGCACCCTTGTTGAACTCAAGCTGGACGTCCGCCATCTGGCGGATGCCGGCGACGGTGAGCGCCTTCAGGTCAGGCGGCAGGCTGTCCAGGAAGGACTGGCTGACCGCCATGAAGCCCCAGAGATAGGCGTGCTCGTCGAGGGTGGCGAATTTCAGCACCTCGTCCATCTTGTTGGGGACGATGTCGGTGACCGCGTTCTTGGTACCCTCGACCACGCCCGTGGCGAGTGAGGTGTAGAGCTCGCCCCAGGCGACCGGCGTCGGGTTGGCGCCGAAGAACTCCATCATCGCTACCGGGAGCTGCGAGTTGATCACCCGCATCTTCACGCCTTTCAGATCCGCTGCCGACTTCACCGGCGCCTTGGCGGTGAAGAAGTCGCGGAAACGGCCGGTATTGCCGACGCCGATCAGGTTGACGTTGCTTGACTTCTCCAGGAAGGATTTTCTGACGTCCTCGAAGAACGGCCCTTCGATCATGCATTCGGCGACCATGTCGTCGCGGATGACGTAGGGGAGTTCGATCACCTGCAGCTCCGGCATGAAGCCGACCAGGCCGCCGAGCGCGGTGTGCGCGATTTCGAGGGTGCCAGCGTTCACCTGCTCGACCATCTCGCGGAACGAGCCGAGCTGCGAGCCCGGGAAGATCTGCACCTCGATCCGGCCGTTGGAGCGGGTCTCGAGGAAGCTTTTCAGGAACTGGCCGGCGACGTCGTCGTCGCTGTCCGGGCCGACCGGGCCGGGATGGCCGTATTTGATGATGTAATCCGCCGCGCTGGCGGTGGGGCTGCCAGCCCCGAGGGTCACCAGAGCAGCGGCGGCAGCGACAGCGAGTGTGCTGCCCTTGAGTACGTCCTTCAGCATCAGAAAAACCTCCCTGTTGTTTGTTGGCGCCCCCTCAGACCCCGAAGCCCAGAAGGCGCGGCAGGGTCATGGTAAGGGCGGGAAAATAGGTGATCAAGAAGATCACCACGACGTGGACCAGAAGGAACGGCCACATGTCCCTGGCGATGTCGAGGATGGAGAGGCGGGTGAGGGTCGAGGCGACGAACAGCACCAGGCCCATGGGCGGGGTGGCGAGGCCGACCGTCAGGTTGACGCACATGATGATCGCGAAGTGCAGCGGATCGACGCCGAGATGGTTCATGGTCGGGCCGAGCAGCGGGCCGAGGATCAGGATCGCCGGGCCGGCATCGAAGAACATGCCGACGATGAAGAGGAGGATGTTGACGCAGAACAGGATGATCAGCGGGTTGTCGCTGATGGCGTTCAGCAGCGACGAGATCACGGTCGGAGCACCCGAGAGCGAGGTGACCCAGCCGAAGACGGTGGCGGCGCCGATCACCAGGAGGATCGAGGACGAGGCGAGGCCGGCCCGATAGAGCATGTCCGGCAGGCGTCTGACATCCAGGGTGCGGGTGACGAAGATTGAAAGGAGCAGCGCGTAGGCGACGGCGGCCGCGGCCGCCTCGGTCGGGGTGAACACGCCGGAAACGATGCCGCCGAGGATGATGAAGGGGGTGAGCAGCGGCAGAAAGGCCGAGCCGAAGGCTGACCCGACCTCTTTGATGCCGGCGCGCTCGGCGCTGGTCGGGAAGTTGCGTTTTCGGGCGAGGATGCCGTTCACGATCATCAGGCCGATGCCCATCATCGCGCCCGGCACGAAGCCCGCGGCGAACAGGCCGCCGACCGAGACGCCCATGATGTAGGCGTAGACCACCATGATGATCGAGGGCGGGATGACCGGACCGATCACCGAGGAGGCGGCGGTGACCGCGGCGGCGAAGCGGCGGGTGTAGCCGTCCTTCTCCATCGCCGGGATCAGGATCGAGCCCAGCGCCGAGGTGTCGGCGACCGCCGAGCCGGAGAGGCCGGCGAACAGCATCGAGGAGACGATGTTGACGTGGGCGAGCCCGCCCTTGAGATGGCCGACCAGGGTGTTGGCGAAGGTCACCAGGCGGATGGTGATGCCGCCATGGTTCATGATCTCGCCGGCCAGGATGAACATCGGAATGGCGAGCAGTGGGAACTGGTTGATGCCGCCGAATACCCGCTGCGGCATCATGTTCAGGAAGACGGTCTGGTCGTTCAGCCAGACGCCGATCACCGGCGCGAAGATCAGGGCGAAGACGATCGGCACCCCGAGCGCCATCAGCGCGAGCAGGAAATAGAAGATGACGAGGGCCATTACTCCCGCACCTCGTCGACCAGGGCGGCCATGTTCTCGTCGATCCCCTGTGCGGGGTCGGCGATGCCGAGCAGGGCCTTCAGGGAAAGCTCGATCGCGACAAGGCAGGTCAGCGCCGAGCCGATAGGCACGGCGACATACATCCAGACCATCGAGAAATTGAAGCTGGACGCGACCTGGCGGGCGCCGAGCTCGGCGAACGACCAGCCTTTCCAGAGCAGGATGCCCATGGTCGCGACGATGATCAGATTGATGGCGAAGTAGAATGCCTGGCGGCCGCGCGGCGGGAAGATCTTGACCAGAAGGTCGATATTGATGTGCGCGGCGTGGCGAAGCGCGATCGGGGCGCCGAGGAAGGTCAGCCAGACCATCAGATATTTCGAGCCTTCCTCGGACCAGGCGATCGCGTTGTTGAGGGCGTAGCGATAGAAGACGGCCGAGATCAGGATGGCCGCAAGCATGGCGACGATCGCGATGATCAGCCATTTGCAGACCAGGAGCAGCCGGTCGTTCAGCTTTTCCACGAGCGACGCCAGAGCGGCGATCACGCTCACGGCGATACCCCGTGGTGCACCAAGAAACCGCTGGCTGACATTCTTCGCCTCCCTTCTCTTGATAGTACACTGCTGGCGGCGAAATCCTAGAGGTGGCGGATCGCTGACGACGGCAAGCGAGCCGACTCCGCTCCCCTGCATGGCCGGGTCTTCCTGCGGTCACGCTGGCGGTCACCAGGCGTAAGGTTGCCGTCAGCCGGACGCGATACGGTCCCTCCCCATATAGCGGAGGGGGGAGGATGCTCGCCGAACCGGCTCGAGAGTTTCATCGGCTTTTCTGTCTTCGGGCGGTCATCCTGTCCCTGGCGCTTCTGCTCGGCGGCTGCGCTGCCGATCCCGGTGCCTCATCCTGGGTCGATTGGCGAGGCGTGGCCGGGGCCGCGGCCGGAGCTGCGCGCGACCCGCTGACCTGGGTGCCGCTGGCGACCGCGGCCGTGATCGGTGTCGGCGGGCAGGACGATGCCATCTCGCGCTGGGCGACCGAAGACCAGCCGCTGTTCGGCTCGCAGAGCCGGGCGCGCGACGCGAGCGATGTGCTGATGAACGGTCTGGTGGGCACGATGCTGGTGACCGACGCGCTGGTTCCGTTGGCCGGGGGCGGCGATTACGGCTCCTCCGGCGCGAATCTGCTCGCCTTCGGCGCATCCACCGGTCTGGTAGGTGCGGTCAAGGCGGCAAGCGGCCGCCGCCGGCCGGACAAGACCGATCGGCTGAGCTTTCCCTCGGGCCATGCCGATGCGGCAGCGTCCGCCGCCACCCTGATCGCCCAGGATCTCGACCGGCTCGGCATGCCGGCCGCGCTCGACGGCACCATCGACACGGCGCTCACCGGCCTCGCGCTTGCGACCGGCTGGGCGCGCGTCGAGGGCCAAAAGCATTTTGCCACCGATGTGCTGGTCGGTGCCGGCCTCGGCCATTTTCTCGCGCGGCTGGTCGATAGCAGCGAGATCTTTCGGAATGATGGCGACGGGCCAGAGCCAAGTCTCGAAATCGACGGTGACCAGATCACCGTCCGATTGCGCTATCCGCTGTTTCAGCTTCGCCCCGTATCGTCAGCTCGTGCCGCCGGATGAGTTGCGCGCTGCTCATCAAACGACGGATTGCGGGGTGGCGAACAGCATGTAGTTGACCGCGGGGTCCGGGCTCAGCTGGAAGCGGTCGCGCAGCGGGTCGTAGGTGACGCCGGTCAGATCGTTGACCTCCAGGCCGCCCCGCCTCAGAGCGCGGGCCGCTTCCGAGGGGCGGACGAAGCGGGACCAGTCGTGGGTGCCTCTGGGGAGCCAGCCCAGGATGTATTCGGCGGCGACGATGCCGAGCGCGAAGGAGCGGAGCGTGCGGTTGAGGGTCGCCATCACCAGGGCGCCCGCGGGGCGGTCGTCGACCGCCGGCCTGACCAGGGAAGCGGCAGCCTGCAGGAAGGCGGGCTGGTCGGGAACATGCTCGACCACCTCCATGGCGCAGACCAGGTCGAAGCGCTCGACGGCGCGGGCGAGGTCCTCGACCGCGGCCGTGCGGTAGTCGATGGCGAGGCCGGCCTCGGAGGCGTGGCGTTTCGCTCCCTCGATATTGGCGGGGGCGAGGTCGATGCCGGTGACCTCTGCACCCATGCGCGCAAGCGGCTCGGCGAGAAGGCCGCCGCCGCAGCCGATGTCGAGGATGCGAAGGCCGGCGAGCGGGCTGCGGCCGCCGGCCTGGCGGCCGAGATGGGCGGTGATCCGATCGCGGATATAGCCGAGCCTGATCGGGTTGAGCTTGTGCAGCGGCGCCATCGGCCCGTTTTCGTCCCACCAGTCGCCGGCCAGCGCATCGAAGCGCCGGATCTCGTCCGGGTCGGCTGAGGGGAGGCGTGGCTCTGGCCTGGGCAAGCGACGGGAATCCTTCTGGCTCGATCTGGTTTGGGCGATGCGTTCTTGACTTGTTTCAGTCTGCGCTCGCGGGTATTTAAAGGCCAGCTTCGATGTTGGCCAGTCGCCTCGTTGCCCTGCCCAGCGGAAAACGATGCGACGGGAGGGCTGTTTGGCACTGGTGGTGCAAAAATTCGGTGGGACCTCGGTCGCGGATCTGACAAGGATCCGCGCTGTTGCCGAGCGGGTTGCGCGCGCGCGCCGAAATGGCGATCAGGTCGCGGTCAACGTCTCCGCCATGGCCGGCACCACCAACAGGCTGGTCGAGTGGGTCGAGGAGATCGGCGGCAGCCACTATGATCGCGCCGAATACGATACGGTCGTCTCGTCCGGCGAGCAGGTGACCGCGGGGCTTCTGGCGCTGGCGCTGCAGGCGGAAGGCCTGCCCGCACGCTCCTTCCTCGGATGGCAGGCGCCGCTTCTGACCGACAGCGCCCATGGCAAGGCCAGGGTGCAGGCGAGCGACGTTTCGGCCCTGCGCAAGGCCCTGGATCAGGGGCAGATCCCCGTGCTCGCCGGCTTTCAGGGGATCGCGCCGGATGGCCGCATTACCACGCTCGGGCGCGGCGGCTCGGATACCTCGGCGGTGGCGCTCGCCGCGGCTCTCGGCGCCGATCGCTGCGACATCTATACCGATGTCGAAGGCGTCTACACCAGCGATCCCAGGATCGTGCAGAAGGCCAGGAAGATCGGGCGCATCACCTATGAGGAGATGCTGGAGATGGCCTCGCTTGGCGCGCGGGTGCTGGAGACACGGTCGGTGGCGCTGGCCATGCGTCACGCCGTGCGCCTTCAGGTGCTTTCCAGCTTCACGGACGCACCCGGAACTCTAGTCATCGACGAGGGCGAAATCTTGGAACAGCAAGTGGTAAGCGGCATCGCCTACAGCCGGGCCGAGGCCAAGGTCACGCTGATCGGCGTGGCGGATCAGCCGGGCATCGCCGCGCGCATCTTCGGGCCGCTCGCCGAAGCCAACATCAATGTCGACATGATCGTGCAGAGCGTGTCCGCCGATGGTGCGACCACCGATGTCACCTTTACGGTCGGCCGGCCGGACCTGGAGCGGGCGCGGGTGATCCTCGAGGCGATGCAGGACGAGCTCGGCTTTCGCCGGATGGACGGCAAGGGCGACGTGGTGAAGATCTCGGTGATCGGCGTCGGCATGCGCTCGCATGCGGGCATCGCCCATGTGATGTTCCAGGCGCTTGCCGAGCGCGAGATCAACATTCAGGCGATTTCGACCTCGGAGATCAAGATCAGCATCCTGATCGACGAGGACTATACGGAGCTCGCGCTGCGCACGCTGCATACCACCTACGGGCTCGACGAGGCGTAGCCGCGGCGCTGCGTTTAAGGCCGCCGAGCGGCTTGGGGACAGGTGCCGGAGCAGGGCGCGACCAGACAGGATCGAAACGGAACAGCGACATGGCGGACCTCGAGTCGGGACGGGCGCAGCTAAATCGTCTTTGGCAAAATGGAACAGACTTCCTGGGCTGCCCGTTTGCAGTCCTGGGAGGTGCGATGACCTGGGTCTCCGAACGACATCTGGTGGCGGCGATTTCCAATGCGGGCGGCTTCGGCGTGCTCGCCTGCGGGGCGATGACGCCCGATCTGCTGGCTGCCGAAATCAAGGGCACCGCCGAGCGCACGGACAGGCCGTTCGGCGTCAATCTGATCGTCATGCATCCGGATCTGGATGCGCTGATCGACGTCTGCGCCGAGCATGGCGTCGGCCATATCGTGCTGGCCGGCGGGCTTCCGGGCAAGGCCACGATGGCGCGGGTCAAGGAGGGCGGGGCGAAGCTTCTGGCGTTCGCCCCTTCGCTCGGGGTTGCGCGCAAGCTCGCGCGTGCCGGCGCCGATGCGCTGATCATCGAGGGCATGGAGGCCGGCGGCCATATCGGCCCGGTCGCGACCAGCGTGCTCGCCCAGGAGATCCTGCCCTATATGAGCGAGCACATGCCCGACCTGCCGATCTTCGTCGCCGGCGGTATCGGCCATGGCGAGGCGATCGCCGCCTATCTCAACATGGGCGCTGCCGGCATCCAGATGGGCACGCGCTTCGTCTGCGCGACCGAGTCGGTGGCGCATCCGAACTTCAAGCAGGCCTTCATCCGCGGCCATGCGCGCGACGCCATGCCGTCCGTGCAGATCGATCCCGAATTCAAGGTGATCCCGGTGCGTGCCCTGGCCAATGAGGCGACCAAGGCGTTCACGCGCACGCAGATCGACGTGATCGCGCGCTATCGCCAGGGCGAGATGACCTTCGAGGAGGCGTCGCTCGCGATCGAGCATTTCTGGGCGGGTGCGCTCAGGCGTGCGGCGATCGAGGGCGATGTCGAGACCGGGTCGCTGATGGCCGGCCAGAGCGTCGGCCTGGTGGAACGGGAGCAGCCGGTCGCCGAGATCATCGGCGAGCTGGTGGAGCAGGCGAGCTTGGCGCTCGGCCGTGGCCTGGGTCAGGCATCCTCCCTGGGGGAGGCGGTCGCATGAGCACGACCACCGGTTCCGGCGCCGCTACGGGCACGCGCTCGAGCGCCGGCCAGGCCTCGATCGTGCCGCCTGCGGCGATCGATCTTCGCGTCGACGAGATGTCGGGTGCCAGGCGCCTGCTGCGCCGCCTGATCGAGGTGATGGCGGCACAGGTCAGTCCGCAGGAGCGGCTGAACCGCATGGTGCGCCTGATCGCGAGCGACATCGTCTCCGAAGTGTGCTCGGCCTATGTGCTGCGCGGCGGCGACTATCTCGAACTCTTCGCGACCGAAGGCCTCCGAGCCGAGGCCGTGCACACTACGCGCCTTCGGGTCGGCGAGGGCCTGGTCGGCCTGATCGCGGCGCAGGGTGCCGTGTTCAACCTTTCCGAAGCGCAAAAGCATCCGGGCTTCGCCTATCGCCCGGAGACCGGTGAAGAGGAATACCACTCCTTCCTCGGCGTGCCGATCGTCTATGGCGGCCGCGTGGTCGGCGTGCTGGTGGTGCAGAACCAGACCCCCCGGCACTATTCCGAAGAAGAGGTCGAGGCGCTGCAGATCATCGCCACGGTCTTCGCCGAGATGTTCGCTTCTGGCGGACTGATCGACCATGACGAGTTTCCGGTGCAGCTCGGTGCCGACTACGGACCGGAACGGCTCGAAGGGCTTCGGCTGGTTGAAGGTGTCGCTCTCGGCCAGGCGGTCCTGCATCAGCATCAGATCGAGGTCGCGCGCCTGGTCTCCAGCGATCCCGACGCCGAGGCCGAGCGGCTGGACAACGCCATGGCCAGCCTGCGCGATTCCGTCGACGAGCTGCTGCGCCTCCCGGAGGTCGCAGACGGCGAGCAGCGCGAGGTGATCGAGACCTACAAGCTGTTCGCCCAGGACGCTGGCTGGCGACGGCGCATGACCGAGGCGGTGAAGAGCGGCCTGACCGCGGAAGCGGCGGTGCGCCGCGTGCAGGAAGAGACGCGCCTGCGCATGTCGCACATTCCCGATCCCTACCTGCGCGAGCGCCTGCACGATCTGGACGCGATCGCCGATCGCCTTCTGATCCATCTGACGGGCCGACGACGGATCGTCGATGCCGCGCGCCTGCCGCGTTTCGTGGTGCTGGTGGCGCGCACCATCAGCCCGGCGGAGCTTCTGGAATACAAGCGCACCGATCGACTGCGCGCGGTCATTCTGGAGGAGGGCTCGCCCACCGCCCATGTCACCATCGTCGCGCGCGCGCTCGCCATTCCGCTGATCGGCCGCGTCTCCAACGCGCTCTCCAGGATCGCGCCCGGCGATCAGGTCGCCGTGGATTGCGATCACGGCCAGGTTTTCCTGCGTCCGGGGGAAGACGTCGAGTTCGCCTTCTCCCAGTCGATCAAGGCGCGCGCCGAACGCCGGCGGATCTACGAGACACTGCGCGATCAGCCCGCGGTGACGCTGGATGGCATGCGCGTCGGCCTGCATCTGAACGCCGGCTTTCTGATCGATCTCGCCGGCCTCGAGACCACGGCCGCCGACGGCATCGGGCTCTACCGTACCGAGCTCGCCTTCATGACGCGCAACAAGTTCCCGGATGTCGCCGCCCAGACCGAGCTCTATGCCCGGGCCCGCGAAATCGCCGGCGACAAGCCGGTCGTGTTCCGCACCCTCGACGTCGGCAGCGACAAGCATCTGCCCTATTGGAAATTCCCGATCGAGGGCAATCCGGCCATGGGCTGGCGGTCGATTCGCATGGCGCTGGATCGTCCCGCCGTGCTGCGCACCCAGCTCCGCGCGTTGATCAGGAGCGCGCAAGGGCGGTCGCTCGACGTCATGTTCCCGATGATCGCCGAGGTCGCGGAGTTCGTCGAGGCCAAGCGATTGCTCGACATGGAGCTGGAGCGCGCCGAAGCCAGCGGTCAGGAGATGCCGACCAAGGTGCGCGTCGGCACCATGCTCGAGGTGCCCTCGCTGTTCTGGCAGATGCCGGCGCTGCTGCGCCGGGTCGATTTCCTCTCGGTCGGCAGCAACGACCTGATGCAGTTCCTGTTCGCCTGCGACCGCGGCAATCCCGAGCTGGTCGATCGCTATGACGTGCTCTCGCCCTCGGTGCTGAGCTTCCTGTCCGAGCTGGTGGAGCGCTGCCGCACGGCAGGCGTCAGCCTGTCGATCTGCGGCGAGATCGCCTCCAAGCCGCTGGAGGCGATGGTGCTGCTCGGTCTCGGCGTGCGCAACCTCTCCATGACGCCCTCCGACGTCGGGCCGGTCAAGGCCATGCTGCGCTCGCTGCGCTGCGGCCGTCTCTCCACCTATCTGCACCAGCTCCTGGATTTACCGGACCGCAGCCTGCGTGTAAGGTTGCATAACTACGCGCTCGACCATGGAGTTCAACTGCATATCTGAGTGATGCCGGCCGTCGGAGGCTTCGGTTTGCCGGGCCGGACGGGTCGAGGGGCTCTTGAATGTCGGGCGCTTGCCAGCATGATTGCCTGTGGAATGGAGACGCTCCCCGCATCCGATCGGCCGCCGATGCCGCGCCGGTCGCCTGGGGGACCAGTGGGCTCGAGCTCATGGCGCAGTTGAGGATTCTATGACGTCGAACACGCCCAACGCCGCGGCTGCCGAGAGCGCCATCCGGCGGATCGGTACGGAATTCGGTCGGCTGCGCAGCCTGCGCGGCGAGCGCCTCGAAGACATCGCCGGCTATCTCGACATCAAGGCGACCTATCTGTTCGGCATCGAGCAGGGCGATCTCTCGGTGATCCCGACCAAGCGCGATGCCAAGGCGATGGTGCGCAGCTATGCAAACTATCTGGGGTTGGACGGTGAGGCCATCGCCGGGCCGATGGATCCGATCATCGCCAGCCTTCGGGGCGACAAGGCGCCGTCCGAGCCGGTCAAACCCCGCCGTGCCGATCGAACATCGGTCGCCATCCTGGCGACGGCGGCCGTCCTCGGCGTGCTGGTCGGCTGGAGCTGGATCGGCGACGTCGAGCAGTTCGACCTGATCGCGCCGCCGCTGACCGCCGATACCGCCGTCGCCGTCGAAAAGGACATCCTGGAGGAGCCGGGGGAGGCCGACGCCGTCGCGGATGCCGACGCCGGTCTTGCCGAGGCCGAAGTCGATGAGGGCAGCGCCGGCCCGGACGATCCGGCGGGTGGGGGCGGGCTGATCGCGACCATCGACGAGGAGGATCTCTCCAGCGAGGCGGCCCAGGCCGCGGATGCGCTGCTCGCGGAATTGAAGTCGGCGATTGCTGATGATGCCGAAGTCCCTGCGGATGCGGCGACGACGGCCGCAGGCAATACGCAGCAGGTCGCGGCTGCGCCGACCCAGCCGAAGAAAGAGGAACTCCCGGTCAACGTGCTTGCCACCCTGGTCGCAGCGCGCGGTGACGGTGCCCATATCTATGAGGCCGAGAACACCGATGCGCGCGTGATCGTGCGCGCGCTGACCGATGTTTCCGTGCAGGTGGTCAGCCGCTCACGTGATTATGTCTGGACGCAGACCATGAAGCCGCGCGAGATGCTGCTGGTGCCCAATCGCGACGATCTCGAGCTCTGGACCGGCAATGCTGCAGGCATCGAGGTCCTGCTGGATGGCAAGATCCTGCCGCAGCTCGGGCCGTCGGGCACGGTGATATCGGGCCTTTCGCTGACGGCGGCCTCGCTGGAGGCGATATCCGAGGTGGTGCCGGAAACCGGCGCCAAGCCGACCTTTTGACATGCCCGGCACCGCCCTCTCCGGGGTGCATGACGGGCCCGATTTCAGGACCGCCGTCGCGGCGGGGGAGAGGATGTCGTGGTTGCGCTTAGTCAGATAAAGAGACGCCCGAGCCATGCCGTCACGGTCGGCGACGTGGTGATCGGCGGCGAGGCGCCGGTGGTCGTCCAGTCGATGACCAATACCGACACCGCCGACGTCGCCGCCACGGTCGCGCAGACGCTGGAGCTGGCCGAGGCGGGCTCCGAGATCGTGCGCATCACGGTCAACACGAAAGAGGCTGCCGACGCCGTCCCGAGAATTCGCGAGCAGCTCTGGCTGAAGGGCTGCAGCGTGCCGCTGGTCGGCGACTTCCACTATCACGGCCATCTGTTCCTCAAGGAATATCCGGACTGCGCCAGGGCGCTCGCCAAGCTCAGGATCAATCCCGGCAATGTCGGCTTCGGCGCGAAGCGCGACAAGCAGTTCGAGATGATGATCGCCGCCGCCCTCGACCACGACAAACCGGTGCGCATCGGCGTCAATTGGGGCAGCCTCGATCAGGCGCTCGCCGCCGAGATGATGGACGCCAATGCCAGGCTCGCAACGCCGAAGTCTGCGGACGAGGTGCTGCGCGAGGCGCTGGTGGTGTCGGCGCTCGCCAGCGCAGAGCAGGCGGAGAGGCAGGGCCTCGGCGCCGACAAGATCGTCATTTCAGCCAAGGTCAGCCGGGTGCAGGATCTGGTGGTGGTCTATCGGGAGCTCGCGAAGCGCTCTGCCTACGCGCTGCATCTCGGCCTGACCGAGGCTGGCCTCGGCGCCAAGGGCATCGTCGCCACGACGGCGGCGCTCGCCATCCTCCTGCAGGAAGGCATCGGCGACACCATCCGCGCCTCCCTGACGCCGCGGCCGGGCGAGGCCCGCACCCAGGAGGTGGTGGTCTGCCAGGAGCTGCTGCAGTCCCTCGGCCTGCGCTCCTTCGCGCCGCAGGTCACGGCGTGTCCCGGCTGCGGGCGCACCACCAGCACCGTGTTCCAGGAGCTGGCCGAGAGCATCCAGGGCCATCTGCGCGAAAAAATGCCGGTGTGGAAGGAGCGCTATCCCGGCGTCGAGACCCTGAACGTCGCGGTCATGGGCTGCATCGTCAACGGCCCCGGCGAAAGCAAGCATGCCGACATCGGGATTTCTTTACCTGGGACGGGCGAGGCACCGGCTGCGCCGGTGTTCGTCGACGGCGAAAAGGCGGTCACCTTGCGTGGCCCGCGCATCGCCGAGGAATTTCATGCGATGGTCGAGGCGTATATTGAGCGACGCTTCGGTGGCGAGGGGGAACAGCAGCGGGCTTGACGCTCCCGGCGCATTTGGCAGCCGGGTGATGGTCCGCGACCTTGATCTGTCGGGGCGGAGCGCGTAGCTAACGGCACTTGACCGAAACGCTCGCACAGGCTTCGTTACCATGACCCAGCTTCGCCCCGTCCGCGGCACCCGTGATCTTGTCGGCGATGACATGCGCGCCTATCGCCATGTCGTGGACACGGCCTATCGGGTCGCGCTTCGGCATGGCTACCAGGAGATCGCTACGCCGATTTTCGAGTTCGTCGAGGTGTTTGCGCGGCCACTGGGCGAGACCTCGGACGTGGTCTCCAAGGAGATGTATGCCTTCGAGGACCGCGGTGGCGAGCGTCTCGCCCTGCGGCCGGAGTTCACGGCGGGGGTAGCGCGGGCGTTCATCTCGGGTGCCTTTGGGCAGGGGCTGCCGGTGAAGCTGTTCTGCGCCGGGCCGGCCTTTCGCTATGAGCGGCCGCAGAAGGGGCGTTACCGGCAGTTTCATCAGATCGACGCCGAGATTCTGGGAGCGCCGGAGCCGCTCGCCGATATCGAGGTGATCGCGCTCGGCCATGCCATCCTTTCGGAGCTCGGTCTCGGCGCGCATGTCACGCTGGAGCTGAACAGCCTCGGCGACGGCGAAAGCCGACGGGCTTACAGAGAGAGCCTCGTCACCTATCTCGAGCGCTTCAAGGATCACCTGTCCGAAGACAGCGTGGCCAGACTGGAGCGCAATCCCCTGCGCATCCTCGACAGCAAGGACAAGGGCGATCGCGAGATCATCGCCGATGCGCCGCTCCTGACCGACTGCTTCAACGAGGCCTCGGTTCGCTTCTACGAACAGGTGCAGGAAGGCCTGGACGCGCTCGGGATCGCGTACGAAAAAAACCCGAAGCTGGTGCGCGGCCTCGACTACTACTGTCATACCGCTTTCGAGTTCACCACGACCGAGCTGGGCGCGCAGGGGGCCGTGCTCGCCGGCGGCCGCTATGACGGCTTGATCGGAACCCTCGGCGGCCAGGACACTGCGGGCATTGGCTGGGCGGCCGGCGTGGAGAGGCTCTCCATGCTGATCGAAGCACTGGGCGACGAGCTGCCCGCGGCCGCGCGCCCGATCACTATCGTTCCCATGGGCGACGGCATGGAGATCGAGGCGCTCAAGCTCGCGACCGAGCTGCGTGCCGCCGGTCATCACGTCGACTATGGCTTCAAGGGCAGGGTCGGCCAGCGGCTGAAGCGCGCAGCACAGCAAAACGCCCGCTACGCGGTCATGCTCGGCGAGGATGAGCTGGCGGCGGGCAAGGTGGTGCTGCGCGACCTTGATGCCGGCGAGCAGGTCGAGATCGAGCGTCGTGCCCTTGGCGAGCGGCTCGACCGCGAGGAGCGGAAGCCCGTCCAGGCCTAGGCGTGGTCAAAGGCGTCAGTGCATCGAATAGAGATGCGCGCCGAATTGCTGGGCTTCGGCGAGCCTGCCGTCCGGGATTTCCTTGATGCAGAATTTCACGCCGCTGTCGTGCAGCGTCTGGATCAGGTGACGGAGCACGGCCGGGTCCTGCTGGACGACGTGCTTCATGCGCATGGTGAAAAAGGCCACACCCATGTCCTTGAGCTGTCCGAGCTCCAGGCTGCCGAGCTGCTCCAGGCGGCGAAGCTCGACGAAATGCACCTGGCCGCCGATCGGCAGAGGTTTGAGCGCGTCCAGATGCGCGTGGAAGCGGTCCGGCGTGTCGATCAGCTCGATGATGATCGTGGTGCCGAGGCGCTCCTTCAGGTCCTTGCAAAGCTCGATCATGCGGTCGCGCGCGTCTGCCTCGTCCACCAGATCGAAGCGGATCGGCAGGAGCATGGCGCCGTTGGCAAAGGCTTGGCGAAAGGCCTTCTTCTCCGCCAGCCGCTTGAACAGCGACGCGTAGAGGTCGAGCAGGAAATCCCGCTCATAGCGCCGCTCGTTCAGGAGCTTGCGGTTCTGCATCAGGACCGATTTCTCGAAATTCAGCATCTTGATCTTCGACGGCGCCGATGCCGGCGTCAGCAGCTTGAGCGCAAAGAGGCGCTTGCTGCGGTGGTTGTCCAGGAGCGTCGCCCTGTCAGCCGCGCCTGCCGCGTCCTTCTCCCGGCGCAGGCGCTCGTCGATCTCGGCGAAGATGGCCTCGTCCTCGATCGGCCTCTGCGGATCGATGGTCAGCACCGCGGATTGCGTGGTCGCGGCGGCGATCGCCTCGTCGTTCCACTGGCTGAAGGAGGCCTCCCAGATGGCATCACGCAGTTCGCGGAGCTTGGAGTCCGCCTTGTCCTGGTCCTGATCGGCGAAGGCGATCAGAAGGGCGTTGGGCGGGAGCATGTGGACGGCATTCTCGAGGCCGAGCTGCTCCCGAAGAACGCCGATCGCCAGCTGCTGGATCTGCGCTGCGATCTCGGCGCTTTCGCCTGCGCGAGCCGCCTCCAGGTCCTCGATGCCGAGCGTTTCGATCCGTCCGACCAGCAGCCTGCCCTGGTTCTGGTTGATGATGGCGGCAAGTTTCTCGATTGCCGTCAGGTTCTCCTGCTCGGCCGCCTTCGGTGCCGTCTCGCCCGCCGGCGCCGGGACGGACTTCGCGCGCTTGGACTGGACGATTTGCCGGCGCAGGTTCAGCTCGACCTTGGCCATCAGCAGATCGAAGTCGACCGGCTTGGTCAGGTAGTCGTCGACCCCGAGACGCAGGCCCTTCAGCTGATCGCTGCGGTCGGAAAGGGCGGAGAGAAAGATGAAGGGCGTGAATTCATGCTCGGGGTGTTTCTCCTTGACCGAGCGGAGGAACTGATAGCCGTTCATCTCGGGCATGGTGATGTCGGAGATGATCATGTCGGGCGAGTCGACGGTCAGGCGCTCGAGGCCTTCCCGGCCGTTGCCCGCCTCGATGGCTAAATGCCCCTCGTCGGTCAGTTCCTCGACGAGGGTCTCGCGCAAGGCGATCTCATCTTCGACAACAAGTATCTTCGCCATGGTCAATCCTGGCCTGCAGGCCATTGCTCTCTGGGGCTCTGAACGGATCGCGGTCCGACTACCGCTTTAGCCGAGATTTATCAATTTTGCGTTAATATGCCATCCGGTGCCCTTGACCCATGGCGCAACGGCCCGCCTGGTGATGCCGGAGATGATCAGGTCAGGCTCTCACTAGCCTTGCCGTGCCCGCGACACGCCGCTCTAGAGCTTTTCCCGATCAGGTAGAACTACCTGATCGATCAGGAAATGCGTCGAAACAAAGAGATAGAGCGGATCCCGATCAGATGTGATCGGGATCCGCTCTAGTCGATCGCGAAGGTCATGGTGACGCTGGCGCTGATCGTGGTCTCGCCCGGTGCTATGGGGGTCGAGGCCGCCATGGCTTCGGCGCGCATCTGGCGCAGCAGCACCGGGCCGCCGCCGACCTCGTCGAGCGAGAGCACCTTGCCGAGCCTGACGTCGGCGGCCGCAGCAAAGCGCTCGGCCTTGGCGATCGCATCGCGAACGGCAGCATCGCGGGCCGCGGCGAGCAGCGGGTCAGGGTTGGTGATGCCGAAGGTCGGGCCATTGACGCTGTTGGCGCCTTCAGCGACGGCCTGATCGAGAACGGCGCCCAGACGGTCGATGGCGCGAATGGTCACGGTGAGCTGGTTGGAGGCGTGATAGCCGACGGGCTTCTGCGGCTGCTGACGCTCGGCGAAAACCGGCCAGATGCCGAGCCGGCTGGTCTGCAGGTCGCGGTCTTCGATCCCGACGTCCTTGAGCCTGCTCATGACAGCGGTCATGCGTTCGGCATTGTCAGCCAGCGCCTTGCCAGGCGTCTCGGCTTCGGTCTCGACGCCGATCGAAAGCGTGGCCATGTCAGGCACGGCCTGGGCTTCGGCGCTTCCCGTCACCGTGATCCGCCTGGGCTCGGCCTGATCGGCAAGGGCGGAGGGTGCACCCAGACCTGCGGCGGCGAGGAGACCAACCATGATGAGCGTTCCTGCGATCGTCCGAACCATCCTTCTCCTCCGAAGCCAGTCTTGCCAAGCCCCGATATCTCATCATTGCCGTCCTCCGGCAAGCGGGCGGATATGGCAAGCCGGCGCCCTATTCGCCTTCAGCGTCGGTGGACTGTCGTCGCCACGCATAACGCTTGCTCTTCCGGCGACAATAGGCTTTTTGGAGCGGCACATGGCACAACCCTCGTTTTCAGGACCGACAGAACGACGATGAGCGCCGATCTCGCGCAAGGTTTCGAATCCAAGCTGGATGGCATCCTCCACCGTTTCGAGGAACTGGGCGGGCTTATGGCCTCGGCACCGCCGGATAGCTACGCCGATCTCGCGCGCGAATATGCCGAACTCGAAGACGTCGCCGAGAGCGTCAAGGCGTTGCGCGCGGCCCAGGCGGAAGCGGCGGATCTGCAAGAGATGCTCGCCGATCCCGAGCTCGACCCCGAGATGAAGTCGATGGCGGAGACCGAGCTTTCGGCGCTGAAGGATCGCCTGCCAGATCTCGAGCAGACGGTGAAGGTTTCCCTCCTGCCCAAGGACGAGGCGGACGCCAAGAGCGCGATCCTGGAAATCCGCGCCGGCACCGGCGGTGACGAGGCGGCCCTGTTCGCCGGCGATCTCTACAACATGTACCAGCGCTATGCGGCGCTTCACGGCTGGCGCTTCGAGCCGATGTCGGTGAGCGAAAGCGATCTTGGCGGCATGAAGGAAGTCATCGTCTCGGTCAAAGGCCAGAACGTCTTTGCGCGCCTCAAATACGAAGCGGGCGTGCATCGCGTGCAGCGCGTGCCGGCGACCGAGACCCAGGGCCGCATTCACACCTCGGCGGCGACCGTCGCGGTCCTGCCCGAGGCCGAGGAGGTCGACATCAAGATCGACGATAAGGATCTCCGGATCGACGTGTTCCGTGCCTCGGGGCCCGGCGGTCAGTCGGTCAACACCACGGACAGCGCGGTGCGCATCACCCACATTCCGTCAGGCATCGTGGTCAGCCAGCAGGATGAGAAATCGCAGCACAAGAACAAGGCGAAGGCGTTACGCGTGCTGCGCGCCCGGCTCTACGATGCGGAGCGGGCGGCCAAGGACGCGGAGCGCGCCGAGAACCGCAGGGGTCAGGTGGGCTCAGGCGACCGCTCCGAACGCATCCGCACCTATAATTTCCCGCAGGGCCGCTGCTCCGACCACCGCATCAACCTGACCCTCTACAAGCTCGACAAGATCATGGCAGGCGAGGCCCTGGACGAGGTCATCGACCAGCTCATCGCCGAAGATCAGGCGATGATGCTGGCGGAATCCTGAGAATCGGCGGCACCTGCCTGGCTTGGTGCTGTCGGCACCCGGTTGACGCGAGCCGGCCTGTCCCCTCGTGCCCCCGGGCGCTCCTAGATCTCATGGCGGACGAAGAGCAGGCCGGCTCGAACATCGCTAGGCGGTCGAGCCGTTCACGGCATGGTGATCGGCTTCTCGGGCACGGCGCCTTGCCAGGATCAGGCCGAGAAAGGAGAAGCCGCTGCCGAAGACCAGGAGCGCGCCGGGCTCGGGCACGGCCTGTGCGTTGGACGCGGCGAAGGCCACGACGTTTTGCCCATAGCGCTGAAAGTTCGCGTTGACGGCCACTGAGCCGCCGCCTTGCAGATAGAAGTCCAGCGGGATGGTCGAATAGTAGACCCGTCCCGCGCCGAGGCTGTAGATGAAATCGACGACCTGATTGGGGTCGGTGCGTGACAGGATGATCGTGGTACCGCCCGGCAAGCTGCCCGCGACGGTGAAGCCGTGCGATGACGAGTTGCCGCCATCGAGATCGGTGCCGCTGATGATGCCGGCGGGACCATTGGTGACCAGCGTGCCGCTGTCGACGATCTCGATGTTGGCGTCGTCGGAAAAATCGCGGATCACGTTGAAGCCAGCGCCACCCGGCAGCACCGTTTCGGCGTCGTCGACCTCGCGGTCATGATACAGAAAGACACCGCCTGCGTTGACGAACGCCGCGAGATCGGCATTGCCTACCAGACTGGCGAGCTGCGTTCCGTTGCTCTCATTAAGGGCCCAGAGTACGTCGACGCCAGCGAGACTGGCGGCGTCGACCGTCGCCAGGATGACGGGCGTATCGCCATTGGCGGTGACGATGCTGGCCGCTTCCGTGGTCGCTGCGCCGGTAATGCCGATGATGACGGCTTCCGCCCGATCGACGGACAGCGCAAGTCCCATCAAAGCGATGAGACCGGCAGCGATATGTCTTTTCATGTCACAACTCCTAATTGAGAATGGGCGCTGGCATACGAGCAATAAGTGTGCCAAATAGGAAATCATTCAAATGAATGCCGATTCGATCACCTGCAGCCGCGGTCGAGGGGCCGGGTCGCGATCGGTGTAAACTTTTCCAAAGGGCTGGAAAGCAGGCTTTACACTTTCGGGCCGCGTCAGGCGGTCAGCAGGTCGTCCAGATCGAGGCGTTCGGTGACCATGGCGAGATGGCCGTCGGCGTCGCGCGGCCATTCGGCTTCGGGACGGTCGCGGTAGAGCTCGACGCCGTTGCCGTCGGGATCGTCGAGGTACAGCGCCTCGCTGACGCCGTGGTCGCTCGCGCCGGTGAGCCGGATGCCGGCGGCCTGCACGCGGCGAAGCGCGTCGGCGAGGGCTGCGCGCGACGGGTAAAGGATCGCCGTATGATACAATCCCGTGCACCCGGGGGGCGGCGCCCCCCCGCCTTTGCTTTCCCAGGTGTTCAGGCCGATATGGTGATGATAGCCGCCCGCCGAGATGAAGGCGGCCTGATCGCCATAGCGCTGCATCAGCTCGAAGCCGAGCACGCCGCAATAGAAGTCGAGCGCGCGCTGCAGGTCCGCGACCTTGAGGTGGACATGGCCGATGCGTGTTTCGCCATCGACCGATGCATGCCCCTTCCCAGCCGAGGGCGAGGGCAGGGGTGTGGGACGCAATGACGTCATGCTTACCGCTCCATCAAACGCTGGCAAAAGCCAGATCGGGCGAGGTGGAATGTATCAGAGTCTGACAAGTCAAGTCCGTGGCGGCTCGCCACCGTCGCTCATTTTTTCGAGGGCGGCATTGGCGCGTTTGGTGGCGGCTTCGAAACGGTCCTCGAAGCTCGCCATGTTCTTTTGCGGCTCCTTGAAAAACGCGGTCATCTTGAGGAGCGCGACGAAGGCCTTGGAGAAGAGGCGGCCGGGGAGCTTCATGGGGCGATCGAACTGGATAAGGAGAACCGTGCGCTCCTCTTCCGTGTCGTTCCAGACCTCGTGGTCGTAGCCGTCACAGAACATCAGCGTCTTGCCGGGGCGCCAGACGAGGATCTGGTCTTCGACGCGAATGCGGCAGCGTTCGGCCTCCTTCGGGATGATCAGCCCGAGATGACAGGTGAGGATACCCTTGGTCACGCCGCGATGCGCCGGGATGTGATAGCCAGGCGCGAGGATCGAGAACCAGGCGGTCTGGATGCCTGGAATCTGCTGCAGCAGCTTCGCGGTCTCGGGCGCCTGCGCGCAGTTCTTCGCGAGCTGCTCGCCGAAGCCGAAGAGAAAGAAGGTGCGCCAGCTACCGCCTTTGGAGATGCGTTTCTGGTCGGGCGAGACCTGATCGAAGGAGGGGATGCTTTCCCGGTGCTGCAGGATCGCCTGCGCTTCGTCGCGCACGACCTCCCAATTCTCCTCGAGGATGCGGGTGAACGGGAACTGCGCCACGTCGAGCACCGGTGTGTCCGGCACCAGCGACTGCCGTCCGAGGAACTCGGACATCGACCGGATGAACGTCTTGCCGGTTTTCTTGACCATGCGCCGGCGGCGGCGCTTGAGCTGGCCGAAAAAACTGTCCTGAGCCTGATCCATGACTCCTCCCGAACCGATGGTTGGCGATCGAACGGCAGCGTCAATTACCAGTGAGTCTTGAATGCAGAGTGTCCTAAACAAACCCGATGGTCGCGTAAAGCCCCGTGCCTCCGATCACGAGACGAGCCCGCCCGCCAGCCGCACGGCTTTGGCGCGTTTCGCCGCCGCTTGCCCGATCTTGGCCGCCACATCCTGGTTGCGCGCCACCAGCTTCTTCACGTCCCGCTGGCGCAGCGCCAGGAGGCGGCAAAAGCCGAGGGCGACGACGTCGGCCGTGCGGCGCTGCGCCGGACCGAGGATGGCGACTTCGCCGAAGAAATCGCCCGTCTTCAGCCTGACCGGCTGCGGCTCCACCCGGACTTCGAGCGCACCCGAGGCGATGAAATACATCTCGAAGCCGCGCTCGCCTTTGGTCACCACCATTTCGCCCGGGGCGACCAGGCGGGACTTGAGGCGACGGCTGAGCCAGCGCCGGTCCCTGGCCTCGAGATCGTGAAACAGCGGCAACGCGGTCAGCAGCTCCTCCGGATCCAGGCCCATGTCGAGATGGGGACGCTTCCGGCTTTGCTGGATCAGGCGCTCGGCGTGGCTGGTGAGCGAGCGGTGCAGTTCGTCGCCGACCACGCCGTCCCTGAACAGCCGGCCATAGCGCGCCTCCTCCCAGCGCAGGCCGACCCGCTGCAGGGCTGCCATGCGCAGCGCCTTGGCATAGTGCGGATATTGCAGCTCCAGCGCTTCCAGCTCCGTCTTGACCAGACCCGCGCGCTTGTCGAGCAGCTTTTGCAGATTGTCTCTGGCGTCCTCGCCGATCAGCCCCGCCATGCGGTTGGCGTTGAACTGGCAAAGCTCGTGCAGCGCGCTTTCAGTCTCCACCAGAACCTCGAAGCGCCGGGCCAGCAGGCGCGCGAGCGGCCGGTCGAGGCGAAGCCAGCGCTGCAGGAACAGCACCAGGCGAAACCAGCGCGGAAAGGCGAGGAGGCCGGACATCATGACGTCATAGCCTTCGCGCCCGCGCAGGCGCGTCGCGTCGGCCAGGCGATCCGCCTGGGTGCGCAGAATGCGGGTCGTGGTGACGCCGATCACCCCGTCCTCGAAGCGCCGGCGAAACAGGCGTTTCTCCTGGCTGGCGAGGATGGTCAGACCGAGACGGAGGCGCTCGCCAAAGGGTGCTGGCTGGCCCATGTCGGGGCTTTCCGCTTCCTCGATCCGGGCACGGTAGGCGGACTCGATCTCGGCGACGACCCCCTGATCGACGCCGCGCTGCTCCGCAAGCTGGAGCACGTGGTCCCGCCCTTCCGCCATGGTCGCGGCGACGATATGCTCGCGCAGGCGGACATCGCTTTTCGACAGCCGATCGAGGCCGAGCCAATGGGTGACGCGCGCCAGGCTCGCGGCGTTGACCAGGAGCGTCACCAGGACGAAGCCGCAGCCGAGGGCGCCGAGAATGGCGCTTTCCTTGTCCTCGAGCGCGCCGCTCTCGGCGAGGCTGAGCGTCAGGACCAGTGTGACCGCACCGCGCACGCCGCCCCACCAGACCAGCGTTTTCTGCCGCCTGTTGATCGATGCGGTCAGGCCGATACGGGCGATCGCCGGCAGCATCAGGAACAGGATCAAAGCTCGGGCCGCGAACGCGGCGATCACCACGACGATCAGATAGCCGATGCCGCCGAGGTCGAGCGCCATCAGATAGACGGGAGCGACCAGGGCGACGAGCAGGAGAATGAGACCGTTGGCCCAAAAGCCGATCTGGGTCCAGACCGCGGTCACCAGCGGCCAGTTGCGCGGGCCCATGCGCACGTCGCCGATCACCGCGGTGACGAGGCCGGCGACGACCACGGCGACCACGCCCGACGCACCGAGCAGCAGCTCCGCCGTCAGGAATGCCGCATAGGCGAGCGCTACGGTGAGCGTGGTCTCGGCGAGCGCCGAGCCGCTCAGCCAGATGTAAAGCAGGGAGAAGAGGTAGGCGAGGACGAAGCCCGAAAGCGCACCGAGGCTGAAGGTCGTCAGGAAGGTCTGAATCGAGCCGCCGATGGTGATCGACACGCCCGGCGCGAGGCTGCCGATCAGGATGGTGAACAGCGCGATGGCCGCGGCGTCGTTCAGGAGGCTTTCGCCTTCGAGAATCACCAGGAGGCGCCTGGGCGCCCCGAGCTTTCTGAAGATGGTGATGACCGCGGCCGGGTCGGTCGTGGAGATGGTGGCGCCGAGCAGCAGGCAGGCGATCAGCGTCAGATTGGAGACCGCATAGAGAGCGCCGCCCACCATGACGGTCGCGGCGACCACCGCCACCACGGCCATGAGCATGACCACCGCCAGGTCCTCGAGCAGCCGGCGCACGTCGACGGCAAGCGCCATCTCGAACAGCAGCGGCGGCAGGAAGATGAACAGCAGGCTGTGGCTGTCGATCGCGAGATTGTCGAGAAACCAGGCGTCGTAGGTATCCAGCGTGACACTGGTGAACGTCACGTCGGACAGGACCGAGGCACCGCCGATCGCAAGCCCCGTCAACGCGATCACCGTCGGCAAGGGCAGCCCCAAACGCTCCGCGACCGGCACCAGCAGACCGATCAGCATCAGCCCGACCACCAACGCCAACAACCCCGCCGTCACTATCTCCACTGGCGTGGCCAGTTCATGGACTTGCCAGACCCGGACACGGGCGCCCGGTGCCTACCCAGCCACCAACGAGTCCTGTTCAACCGCAGTGAGCCCCTCGGCGTCTCCATCGAACACCAGGCAAGTGAACCAGCTATTGGCCAATAGCGGACATGTAGAGTTCGAGGAGTTCGTCCTCTTCGGCGCGCTCTTCGGGGTCTTTTTTGCGCAGGGCGACGACCTTGCGGAGGATCTTGACGTCGAAGCCTTCGCCTTTGGCCTCGCCGTAGACTTCCTTGATGTCGTCGGCGATGCCCTTCTTGTCCTCCTCCAGGCGCTCGATGCGCATGATGAAGTTCTTCAGCCGATCAGCGGTCGTGCCGACGGTGCGCGTGCTGGTGGTCTTGAGCTTGGGCTCCTCGTCGGTGTCCTCGTCGACGGCCCGGTTCAGTTGCACGACGTCATTCATGGGTAAGATCAACCTCCTGAGAGTCTAGGTGAAGCCTACGGTCGCCGACCGTTAGAAGGGGATTTCGTCGTCCAGGTCATCATAGCCGCCACCGCCGGACGATCCGCCGCGCGACGATGATCCGCCGCCACCGCCGCTGCTTCCGCCATAGGAGTCGTCGCCGCCGAAGGAGCCCCCGCCGCCCATGTCGTCGCCGCGCCCGCCGATCAGGGTGAGCTCGCCGCGGAAGCGCTGCAGCACGATCTCGGTGGTGTATTTCTCCTGGCCGGACTGGTCGGTCCATTTCCGGGTCTGCAGCTGGCCCTCGACATAGACCTGCCGGCCCTTGGACAGGTATTTCTCCGCGACCTCGCCCAGGCGCTCGTTGAAGATCACCACCCGGTGCCACTCGGTCTTCTCGCGCGGCTCCCCGGACTGCCGGTCGCGCCAGCGCTCCGAGGTGGCAACAGCGAGATGCACGATCTTGGTCCCGTCCTGCGTCTGCCTGACCTCAGGATCGCGCCCGAGATTGCCAAGCAAAATGACCTTATTGACACTCCCGGCCATGTCTTTCTCCTGCTGGTCCTCCGTGGACAGGCGAACCTAGCAGGGCGACGCGCACAGCAAAACGGATTTTTCGGATTTTTTCGGGGTGTTGTCAGAGGAGGATTCAGCTGGACATCGTTAGTACTTTTGACGCCTGTGCCTCCCAGATCGCCGCCGAAGCAGTTCAACTGCCTTTCCGATCGAATGCCCGACTTCCAGCCAGCCATCGCGTTGCGGGCTGAATTTGAGCGCCGGTTTGGCGTTCCACGTCGCCGTCTGCAACGTTTTCAGATTGCATTCCAGTTCGACGTTGGCATTCCAGTCCTTTCGCTCCAGTGGCACGACTATTAATGCGCAGGGCTGATCCTGGCACATTGTTCTCTCGATCGCCTTCGGGGCCTCGACATCCTGAATGAGATCCGAGGCTCGGCTCGTGGTCGAATAGAGCAGAACGACGATGTCAGCGCGATCCAGTTCCTCCAGAATGCAATCCTTCCATTCCTCGCCCACTATGAGCTGTCGATCATCAGCTGCACTCTGCCGCAATCGAAAAGCGAACAGAACCCGGAAAAAACCACGTCAATACCGTTAAACATTGCCTCACTTTCGAGCAACGGTTAGGTTGCCAGGCCTCCAAGGGTCTTTTGCGTGTCTGGTTCATTTGGGTTCGGTATTGATGTTCTGTCGGATTGGGGGGCGTCGGTATGAGTCGGTGGCTTTGGGGCATGGGTCTGTCGGTCGTGGTGGCAGCCGGACTGGCGGGGGCGGCTTGGACGTTGATGGCGCGGGAGTATCCGCCGGGTGATCCGGGGGATGAGGACCAGGTCGCGCTCGGGGCGGCGCTTTACGCCTGGAACTGTACGCGCTGCCATGGCGAGGACATGAGCGGCGAGCTCGGCTGGGCGCAGAAGCAGATGGGGCTTTCCGACGAGGACATACAGGATGTCGCGGAACGGGTCGGGGATGTGGCGCCCGCCCATGACTCGCATGGCAACACCGCGCGCCTTTCCGATGCGCAACTGTTCGAGGTCATCCAGGACGGTCCGGAAGCTGCCCTCGGCAGGGAGCATTCGCGCATGTCCGGCTTCAAGGACCAGCTCGCCGAGGACGAGATCTGGTCGATCGTCGCGTTCATGAAGAGCCACTGGCCGGAGGCCGGAGGCGCGCACGCGCAGGCGCTCAGCAACGACTAGGCCGGTTCGCCGCCGCTCGTGAAGGTCCCGGCATAGCGATCGCGCAGCTGGTTCTTCTGGACCTTGCCCATGGTATTGCGCGGCAGCGCCTCGACCACGAACACCGCCTTCGGCACCTTGTAGGCGGCGAGCTCGGCCCGACAGGCCGCGACCACGGCCTCCTTGTCCAGCCCGCCGCCGGCGGCGGCGATCACCGCGGCAACGCCTTCGCCGAAATCCGGGTGCGCGAGGCCGATCACGGCGCTTTCGATCACGCCGTCGCACTGGTCGATCACCTGCTCGATTTCCTTGGGATAGACGTTGAAGCCGCCGGAGATGATCATGTCCTTGGCGCGGCCGACGATACGCACATAGCCATCCGGCTCGATCAGGCTGACGTCGCCGGTGATGAAGAAGCCGTCCTCGCGGAATTCTTCTTTGGTCTTCTCGGGCATGCGCCAATAGCCCTTGAACACGTTCGGCCCCCGGACTTCGAGAACACCGACTTCGCCCTTGTCCAGGATCGAGCCCTGCTCGTCGGCGACGCGGACCTCGACGTCCGCGAGCGGCGGGCCGACGGTGCCGGGGCGGCGCTCGCCGTGCAGCGGGTTGGAGCAGAGCATGCCGGTCTCGGTCATGCCGTAGCGTTCCAGGATCGCGTGGCCGGTCTTCTGTTCGAATTCGCGGAAGGTCTCGTCCAGGAGGGGGGCGGAGCCGGCGATGAACAGGCGCATGTTGCGGCAGACGTCCGCGTTCAGCCGGCCGCTCGACAGCAGGCGCGTGTAGAAGGTCGGCACCCCCATCATCATCGTCGATGTCGGCAAGTCTTCGAGGACCGCGCCGGTCTCGAATTTCTCGTGGAAAAGAATTTCTGCACCGACCATCAGGCAGGTGTTGAGCGCCACGAACAGGCCGTGCACGTGGTAGATCGGGAGCGCATGCAGGAGCACGTCCCTGCCGGAGATGCCCCAGGCCTCGATCAGCGTCTCGGCGTTGGCCTGAAGATTGCCATGGGTGATCATCGCTCCCTTGGAGCGCCCGGTGGTGCCCGACGTATAGAGGATCGCCGCCAGATCCCCGGCGACGCGCCGGACCGTTTGGCTATCGGTGCTCTGGCCTGCAGCCGCCTGCATCAGGCTACCGCCGCCTGATGCATCGAGGGTGTGGATGGTGACGCCCTGGCTCGAAGCAAGCTTGCGGATGCCATCGGCGCGTTCGGGCTTGCAGACGATCAGACGAGGCTCGGCATCCCCAAAGAAATAATCGAGCTCGCGGTCGGTATAGGCGGTGTTGAGCGGCAGATAGACCGTACCTGCCTGCAGGCAGGCGAGGTACAAAAAGACGTTTTCCGCACTCTTGTCGACCTGCACGGCGACGCGATCGCCCGGCATCACGCCCTCGGCGCGCAGCAGGTTTGCGAAGCGTGCGGCTTCCTGTTCGAGCTGGCCGTAGGTGATCACCCGGCCATCGGCGAGACGAAGGGCGGGGCGGTCGGCGTTTTTGAAGGCTGGCGCAAAGGCGTTGAACAGGTTGGCGGTCATCGAAGCGGTCCTGAAGGCTGATCCGGTAGAAGACTGGGAGAGACGATAGCGCGCGTCGGGCGGCGCTTGAAGGGGGGCTGGCGGCGGCGGCCGTGATCCTCGGACTCGACCTCGGGCGCGCCTTGGCGCATGGTAGCGGCGGTTTTTCTGGCATGTCACGACGAGACGAATTGGGGGCACGATGGTTCAGGCCGAGCCCTTGCCGGCCGAGACGGGCGGCATGGCGCCGGGAGCGCCGGCTTATCTGCAGAGGCTGAACGAGCAGCAGAGTGCTGCGGTGCTGGCGGAGGATGGGCCGTTGCTGGTGCTGGCGGGTGCCGGCACCGGCAAGACACGCGTGCTCACCACGCGCCTCGCGCACATGCTGGTGACCAGGCGCGTGCGGCCGTTTCAGGTGCTGGCGGTCACGTTTACGAACAAGGCCGCGCGAGAAATGGTGCAGCGGGTCGGCGATCTGTTGGGCGCCAGCGTCGAAGGCTTCTGGCTCGGGACGTTTCATGCACTCGGGGCGAGGCTGCTGCGTCGTCACGCGGAACTTATCGGGCTCAAGAGCAATTTCACCATTCTCGACGTCGACGATCAGCTTCGCTTGCTGAAGCAGGTGATCGAGGCCGCGGATCTCGACGCGAAGCGCTGGACGCCGAAGGTGCTGGCGGGGCTGATCGGCCGCTTCAAGGATCGCGGGCAGACGCCGGAGAAGGTGCCGGAGAGCGACATTTCGGACTTCGCGCTCGGGCGCACGCGCGAGCTGTATCAGGCCTATCAGGAACGGCTGCTCACCCTGAACGCCTGCGATTTCGGCGATCTGCTGCTGCATTGCCTGACCCTGTTCGCCAAAGAGCCGGAGATCCTTCGGGACTATCAGCAGCGTTTCCAGGCGATTCTGGTGGATGAATATCAGGACACCAATGTCGCGCAGTATCTGTGGCTTCGGCTCCTCGCCCAGGAGCATAAGAACATCACCTGCGTCGGCGACGACGACCAGTCGATCTACAGCTGGCGTGGTGCCGAAGTCGGCAACATCCTGCGCTTCGAGAAGGATTTTCCGGGCGCGGAGGTGATCCGCCTGGAGCGCAACTACCGCTCGACCGGACATATTCTCGGCGCCGCGGGCGGGGTGATCGCCAACAATCGGGATCGTCTCGGCAAGACGCTCTGGACCGAAGACGAGCTGGGCGAGAAGGTGCAGATCGCCTCGCTCTGGGACGATCAGGAGGAAGCGCGCTTCGTCGGCGAGGAGATCGAGGCCTGGCAGCGCGACAATGGACGGGGCAAGAAGGGAAAACTCGCCGAGGTCGCGGTGCTGGTGCGCGCTGGCTTCCAGACCCGGAGTTTCGAGGAGCGCTTCATCAGCCTGGGGCTGCCTTACCGGGTGATCGGTGGCCCGCGCTTCTACGAGCGCCAAGAGATCCGGGACGCGATCGCCTATTTGCGGGTGATCGCCCAGCCCGAGGACGACCTTGCCCTGGAGCGCATCATCAACCTGCCGAAACGCGGCCTCGGTGAGGCGACGCTGCAGCTTTTCAGAAAGGCCGCACGCGACGCGGATACCAGCCTTTATGGTGCGCTTGGGCTCCTCATCGAAACGGACGAGCTCAAGCCCAAGGTGCGCACCACGATCACGCAGCTCCTGCGCGATTTCGCCCGCTGGCGCGACCTTGCCAAGGAGGCACCGCCGCGTCTCTTGACGGAGACCGTCCTCGAAGAGTCCGGCTATGTGCAGATGTGGCAGAACGACAAGACGCCGGAAGCGCCCGGACGGCTCGAGAATTTGAAGGAGCTGGTGCAGGCTCAGGACGAGTTCGAGACGCTTGCCGGCTTTCTCGACCATGTCAGTTTGGTGATGGACAACGCCCAGGATCCGACCAGCGACATGGCGACCATCATGACGCTGCACGCCGCCAAGGGGCTGGAGTTCGCACGTGTGTTCCTGCCGGGCTGGGAGGAGGACGTCTTTCCCAACAAGCGGGCGATCGACGATGGCGGCACCAAGGCGCTGGAGGAGGAGCGCCGGCTCGCCTATGTCGGCATCACGCGCGCCAGACGCTTTTTGACGATTTCCTACGCGGCCAACCGGCGGATCTACAATCAATGGGCGGCGAGCGTGCCGTCCCGCTTCATCGAGGAGCTGCCGGCCGAGCATACCGATTTCCTCCAGCGCCAGACTCTGCACGAGCCCGCCGCCAGCGGCTGGTTCGAGGATCTGCATGCGGTGTCGAGGAGCGGGCGCGGCCCCGGTTTCAACCGCATGCGGGCGGCAGGGCGGCCTCCCGTCATCGATGGACAGGCGCGGCTTCTCGGGACCGAGCTGCCCAAGAGCCGCCACGCGGTAGAAACCGGCCAGCGGGTGTTTCACGACAAGTTCGGCTATGGACGCGTGATCACGGTGGATGGCAACAAGCTGGAAATCGCCTTCGACAAGGCCGGCACCAAGAAAGTCATCGACAGTTTCGTGACTCCCGCATAAAGTCTCACGCAAGTCTTCTTGTTTGTGAGTGATTGTGACTTCATTCTGGAAAAGTAGCTTTGTGGTTCCGGCCCGCGCCGTTAACCTGTTCTTGGATTCGACCCACGCCGACAGCCTAAGTATCGCCGCCTTCGAGATTGAAGGGGCCGGGGAAGGCGACGGCGTGCTCTGGCGCGTCGAAATGCTGCATCGCGACCAGCCGAATCCGGCCGATCTCGGCGTTCTTCTGGAGCCGCTGGCCGAGCGTGCGTCGCTTGGCCCCCTGTCGATCGATATCGAGCCGGTGCCGGAAGCGGACTGGGTCAAGCAGGTGGAGGCGAGCCTGCCGCCGCGGCGCATCGGCCGTTTCTGGATCCATGGCAGTCATGTGGAGACGCCGGTGCCCGAGGGATCGACGCCGATCCGCCTGGATGCCGGCCTTGCCTTCGGTTCGGGCGAGCATGCGACCACCCAGGGCTGTCTCCTGGCGCTGGATCGGATCGCGAGCCGGCGGCGCTTTCGCCAGGTGCTGGATATGGGCTCCGGCGCCGGCATGCTGGCGATCGCCGCCGCCAAATGCTGGCCGGCGCGCGTGCTCGCGGTCGACAACGACCCCAAGGCCGTCGAGGTCGCCGCCGAGAACATCGGGCTGAACGGCGTCGGCGGCCGCGTTCGGGCCTTGCTGAGCGAAGGCTATGCCGCTTCGCAGATCCGGCGACGCGCGCCCTATGACGTGATTCTCGCCAATATTCTGGCGGACCCGCTCTGCGAGATGGCGCGCGATCTCGGCCGCTGTCTCGCCGTCGACGGCTTTGCCGTTCTATCCGGGCTGCTCGACCGTCAGGCCGCACGCGTGGTCGCCGCGCACAGGGCTCAGGGCCTCGTCCTTCGGCATCGGATCGACATTGCCCCCTGGACAACGCTGGTGATGTCGCGCAAGAAAGCGTGATAGGGAAATGGAAAATCAACCCGCAGGGCAAAGGACTTAGACGCTGGTCGAGCAGCGAGAGGCATCATGAGCACCTTCGGCATCATCCTGTTCTTATTGATCATCGCCCTTTGGGTCATGGACCAGAAGGGGTGGGCAGGGGTTTTGCTGTTCATCCTCCTGCTGGCCATTCTGGTCTGAGGCTTTCGGACCCATGCCCTACTCGTAAATCGTGGAGGGCAGCCGATCTTCGAGACAGCCGATGAAGCGGCTGCCGACCCGGCTGGTGCGGCGCTCGTCGCAGACGATCACCCGGCCGGTTTCAGGATCCGTCATCCAGAGCTTGGCGCCGGCGCCGAACTGCAGGCCGGCCGGCGCGTAGCTCCCACTGCCATAGCGCCCGTCGACGGTGCCCCGCCTGGTGGCGCTGCCGCGCAGAACCAGCGGTCGGCCATCGGCGGACCTGGTGGTCTTGGCGCTGAACACGGTCAGTTCGGGCGTCGCTTTGACCGCATCCGCCCGGGCGGTGCCGGCGATGGTCAGACCGAGCAGGGCGGCGCAGCAGGCGAGGGCGAGCGGGGTCACGCGCATGGACGGCTCCTTTCCTGAAGGGGATTAACCAGGAAAGTTTACCATCACGCCGCGCTCCGGCCTAAAGCCAGAATGCCGGCTGCGCCGTAGGGGAATATGGCAGCACGGTTTTTCGGCCGGATACGGCCCTCAGTCGAAGCGTCTGGTCAGCGCATTGTCCCCGGTCGGCCACACGCCCTTGTCCGTCACCCGGCCGCTGTGGAACACCAGATAGCTCTGGCGGCCGTAATGGGGGAGCGGGCGCAGAAGGGCACCGAGGGCGTCGGGGTCATCGGCCTCGACCACCAGCGCCGGCGGTGCATCGGTGCGTGCGGCGACCCAGACCCGCGCCGTGCCCTGACCTTCGAGAGCGGCGGGGATGGCCTCGATGCCGGCCTTCGGCAACAGGGGGGCGAGCTCGTCCTTCAGGCCGACCAGCATCAGCGGTGAGGTCCGGATGGCCGCGTCCTCGGCCTCGGCGAGGCGTAGCCCGGTATCGAGCGTGCGCGCCGCCAGCTCCTCCGCAAGCTTGCCCGCCTGCTCATTGCCATCGACCGCGATCACTGTGCGGGTGTCGGCGCTGAGCGTGACGTCCCGAAGGATCGGCGGCGCTTCGTCCGCGGCGAGCCGGCGGAACAGGTCATGGCGCTGGTCGATGCCGACCGAAAGCGGTTTCTTGGGAAGGTCGAACGTGGCCGTGGCGGTCTCGCCGTGCAGCCGCACCGTGCGCCGCTCGATCCCGCCAGGCGTCTCGATCTGCACCGGCACGAGCAGATCGTAGACGGGCGAATCGCTGGACAGGCGAAGATCGAGCGCATAGCCGGCCGCCTGCTCGCGCAGGTCGGCGGCCTCGAGTGTGAGGACCGGCGCACCCGCGCGGTTCAGCCAGGGCTCGAAGAAGGTGCCCAGCTCACGCCCGCCGGCCGCCCGTTCGAAGCTCGCCTGCAGGTCGCTCCAGCCTGCGGTCTGGAATTTGTGGGCCTGCCAGAAGTCCTTGACGCCGGCGCTGAAGATCTCGGCACCAAGCTCCTGCTGCAGCATGTGAAAGACCATGGCGACCTTGTTGTAGCCGATCACCTGGTCGGCATCGTGGCCCTTGGCGCGAAAGGCATGGATCGGCTGATCCCGATCCGCAGGCAGGGCCGCGAAGTCGCGAAGCCAGCCGAGACGCATCTGCCAGGCGGCCTCGGCGCCTTCGGTCTCGGCAAGCCCATAGTCCGCCATATAGGTGGTCAGACCCTCGGCCCAGTTGCCCTCCTGATAGTCGACGAACACGCCGTTGGCCCACCAGTTGTGCAGGATCTCGTGGGCGAGCGAGCGGGTGAGCATGAAGGGCATGTGCAGGATCTGCGAGGAGACATAGGTCGCCCCTGGGAAACCGAGACCCACGGGAAACGGCGAGGCGATCACCGAGAAGCCGTCATAGGGATAGTCGCCGATCTCGTCCTCGAAGTGCTCGATATAGCCCGCGGTCTGATCGAGATAGGACGAGGCCAGCTCCTGGCGGTCGTCGGGGAAATAGGTGCGCAGCCTGAGATCGCCATAACGGCGCTCATCGATACGATAGGCGCCGGCGAAGACCGAGGGCGGCTCGGTCGGCAGGGTTGCCTCGAAGGTCGCGCGGTAGCGTCCGTCGGCCTCCTGCTCCTCGACCAGCCTGCCGGTCGCGACGGCGTTGTAGGGCACCGGGACGTCCAGGGTGAGCCGATAGGTGACCCGGTCGTCCTCGGCGCCGCCATTGGCGAGCCAGCCGATGCCGTAGGGCAGAAAGGCGCCGCCCTCGCCGATGGTCGGGGACAGGCCGCCCCGGCCGTCGCCCGTTGCGAGCGCGCCGCCATAGACGATCTCGACCCGATGCTCGCCGTCGTTCGGAAGGGCGATCCAGGTGACGCCGTCGTCGGCCTCCACGCTCGCCGCCTCGCCATCGACGGTGATCTCGCCAATGGTGAGGCCCGCGGCCGGCTTGATCGCCAGATGCTCGCGGCCGCCGATCTCGATCCGGTCGGTGATCTCCAGGCGCCCGTCCACCGGCTCGAGCCGGAGGTCGATGGCGTGATGCAGCCTGTCCGCCGCCAGGGCAGGTGCCGTCATCAGGCCGAGACCGGCGAGCAGGGCGATCCGGAGCGTCCGTGTTTCGGGCCAGGCCATGGGTCTCATTCTCCCGGCTTTCCGTGACCCTTGGCGATCGGCGGGAATTTCGCGACGATGTCGAGGGTCTCGCCGTCCCTTTCGATCGAGAGCGGCAGCCAGGTGCCGGGTGCCTGCTGCTGCACGATGGCGATCAGATCCGAGGTGCTCTCGAGCGTCACGCCGGCCGCCTCGAGGATGGCGTCACCGTCCCGGATGTCGGCGCTCGCGGCAATGCTGTCCTCCATCACCTGCAGCACGCGGACCTGGTTTTCCGCCGTTTCGATCATGATGCCGAGCTTCGGGCCGCTCGGCGCCGCGTCGCCGTGACCGAGCGGCGGCAGGATGAAGAGTGCGTCGGCAACTTCCTCCTTGTACTCGTCGCAGGTCTCGGCAGGGGGCATCGGCAGGAAGACCGAGGCGTCGTCGACGCCCAGATCCAGAAGCTGGTAGGGGACGCCAAAGCCGCGCTCCAGATGGCCGCTGCCGAGGACGCCGACCACCAGCGGCGAGCCTTCGCGCCGGCTCGCGTCGGCAAGGGCCTGGGCCATGGCACGGTCCCAGGTGGTCTGCACCTTGACGAAGCGCTGGAAGCGCGGATCGTCCTTGATGTCGGCGGGAGAAGCGCCGTCATCCGCCTGCGCATGGCCTTCGGGAGCCTCGGGATGGCCTTCGGGCAGGGCCTCGGCATCGTCTTCCGGCGCCACGCTCTCTTCGCGCACGTCGAGATGCTGGCCGAAGGTTTCGGCAAGGCTGTCGAGATAGGCCTCGGACGGCGCCTTCGGCTCGGTGAGGCCGCGGCGCTCGCTTTCGGGAATGGCCTCCAGGCCCTCGTCCCGGATGCGCGAGACGAAGTCGCGCTCGACGTTCAGGGCGACCATCGGCACCTGGTGGAGCCTGGCGAAATGGAACATCGGCAGATAGAGCTCGGGATCGAAGCCCCAGTTCCTGCTCCAGTCAGCCGCGCGCAGAAAATCCTCCTCGGAGAGCTCGCCCGCGACCCAGCGGTCGAGCACCGTCTGGACGGCGCGGGGAAAGGCCTCGAAGCCGAGGACCATGTCCGGGTGCCGGCCGTGCAGGGCGGCAATCGCCGCGAGCTGCCAGCGGTGGTGATCGGCATGGGGGTGGATCTCGCCGAGCATCACGATCGGCGCTTTGGCGGCCGCCTCGATCATGCGGTCATAGGGCTGGACATCGCCGGTGGCCGGATCGACCCACTGGCCGACGATCGCGCAGTTGTGCTCCGCCGATTCATGCGCGAGCGTTGACGAGGCGCCCGTGGCGGCCAGGCCGGTGCACAGCGCCAGGGAGGACACAAGCGTTCCGAAACCTCTCATGAGACGCAACCTTTCTCGCTCGCGAGGATGCCCGGCTCCGAAACGGAACCGATCGACGGAAGACGGCGCCGCCGCTTCATTGGCGGTCAACTTGCCACCAAGCGCCGAAAAGGCAAGGCTGCACGGGGCGAAGGCCGCGTCCCGCGCCCGCATTCCCCCATCCGAGAACACTGCGAAGCGAGACAAGCCCCGCAGCGTCAGCCTAAAGCTCTAACCCCAAGTCAACGAGGTGGCCGCGCCACCCGCGCCACCTAGGCGAAGAGGCGTTCGTTCTGGAGGTTGCCGTAGAGATGGGCGACCTGCTCGGCATAGCCGTTGTAGAGCAGCGTGGGCACGCGTTCGCCGCTGCCGAGGAGGCGCTCACTCGCCTGGCTCCAGCGCGGATGCGACACCTCCGGGTTCACATTGGCCCAAAAGCCGTATTCAGCCGGCTGGATTTCTTCCCAGAAGGTCTTCGGGCGGGTTTCGGTGAAGTGGAAGCGGACGATCGACTTGATCGACTTGAAGCCGTATTTCCAGGGCACCGCGAGGCGGAGCGGGGCGCCGTTCTGGCGTGGGATCGGCTTGCCGTAGAGCCCGGTGGCGATGAAGGCGAGATCGGTCGTCGCCTCCTCGATGGTCAGCCCCTCGACATAGGGCCAGGGATACCAGCCGGCCCCCTGGCCGGGCGCCATCTCCGGATCCATGAAGGTCTCCATCTGCAGGTAACGGGCACTGCCGAGCGGTTTGGCATAGTCGACCAGCGCCTTCAGCGGAAAGCCGCTCCAGGGCACGGTCATGGCCCAGGCCTCGACGCAGCGATGGCGATAGACCCGCTCCTCCAGCGGCATGGCTTTGAGAAGATCGTCGATATCGATCGTGCGCTCGGCTTCGACCAGACCGTCGAAACGCACCTGCCAGGGGCGGATGCGCAGAGCCTGGGCGGCGGACGCAATCGATTTGTGCGAGCCGAACTCGTAGAAATTATTGTAGGTCAGCACGTCGGTTTCGGCGCTAAGCGCGCGATCCACGCTGTAGGCGGCGTTGCGCCCGACCGGGTAGAGGCCGGCCGACGGGTCGGGCTGGGGCGGGGCGATCGGCGCGCGTTTGGGCATGATGCCGTCCATGGCGCGGAAGGCGAGCGGGGCTGCCAGGATCGCGCCGCCGAGGCCGAGCGCCGTCAGTATGCGCCTTCGGTTCAGATAGACGTCCTCGTCGGTCGCGTCCTTGTCGGCGATCGACCAGTCCTTTTTTTCGTGGATCGGCATGAGCGGTCACCCGTCTCGGTGTTGGCGCGGATAGAACAGCACGGCGAGGATCGCGCCGGGCGCTCCGAGGATCGACCAGGCCGGCCATTGCAGCAGGCCGACGATGACCGGATCCCAGAGGCCCGGCAGAACGTAGCGCTGGATGATCGCCTGCGAGAGATTGAGGCTGTAGGGATGCAGGCGAAACCAGAGCTCGCCCGCGGCGATCGTCCGATAGCCGCCGCTTTCCGCAGCCATGTACAGCTCGTAGAAAAAGGCGAGAAGCGCCAGCGCGAGGAGCAGGCCACCGAGCGCGAACAGCCAGCGACCGGCCCCTTGTCGCCTGCCTGGTGATGCGGTCGTCGCCATTGCCGTCTCCATGACATCGTCTCCTGATCAGATCCCGCGCAGAGGCCGGACGCTTGCTGCATAGCAGCCCTCGATGGCTTGTCGATAGTTGGGGTGTGCGGATGGGCGATGAAAGCGCACGCCGCTTCACAACGCTGCGACGGTGATCGAACGCCGCCGTGATCCCGAGCCCGCCATGCGCTTTTGAACGTTGCATGACAAAAGAACGGATATTTTCTCCTAAAGATTTAAAATCAGTGAATCCTCTGAATTTTACTTGACTTGAGCGTGCTGGAATTGGCTCTGTATTATCCCGATCGATGAATAAGTTAGCCTGATTGCCGAGTATATCTTGGTTCTGAGCCGACGGAGTTGAGACGATCATGGATGGCGTACAGCCGGGCGGACCCTTGTCCGGTGCGCGATCAGGCCGAGGGAATCATGGCCCGGACAGAAGCGCCGTGGCGGATGGCGGGCCGCGGTCGGATCACGGCCATGGCGGCGACAGAGGCAGGGCCTTCGACCGGGCGGTCAGCGACGGGCGCGGGCCCGATCGGTCGCCTTCCGACAATGGCTTTCATGGCGGGCCGGACAACAGCGGCCGCAATGGCCCATCGAACGGGACCGGCAATACGCCGACTGCCAGCACCCCGTCCGCCAGCAACGCCGCAGCAGGGGCGCCCGTCCCTGGCGACGTGTCGAATGCGACGAGTGTCAACGGGTCATCCAACGCTCCGTCCGCCAGTACTGCGCCCCATGCCGCGATTGCGCAGGGGCCCTCCAACGCACCGGCGGGGCCAGGCGTGTCCAATGCCCCGGTCGCGAACGGCTCCGCCAACCCGATCGTTTCGAACGGCACGCCGAACGCGTCCTTCACCCCGGGCCGGTCGGACAGCTCCCCTGGCAGCAGCCCCAATGTCGCCCTCAGCCCCGGCTCGTCCAACCCCTCGGTGTCGACCGCCTCGCCGCTTGCCAGCAGCCTCTCGCCGCCGCCCCATGGGACGGAGGGGTCTGCCAGGTTGGATCTGCCGAGCCGTTCCGACACGGGAAGTCGACCGCCCCCGACGCTGACCACGGCCACCACCGCGCCGAGCGGCGGTATCGAGCGACCGGCTTCCGGCGTCTTCGATCTGCCCGTGCTGCAGCTCGGCTCCTCGGACCGCGCGGTCGGTCTCCTGCAGCGGGCACTCTCGCTGCTCGGCTTTCTGCAGGCCTATTCGGAAAAAGTCTTCGGCGCGGCGACCGACCAGGCGGTCCGGACCTTTCAGGGCGCGCTCGGACTCGCCAAGGATGGCGTGGTCGGCAATCGCGAGACCTGGCCCGCCCTCAACAAGGCGCTGGTCACGCGCCATGAGGGCATGGCCCGGCTTGCCGACGCCCTGATGCCGGGGAGGAGTCTGGCGCCGCCTCAGGCCGCGGAGATGAGACAGCTCACGGGCCTGCTCGGCGAGTTCAGCGAGCGAGCACTCCCTTCGGCGACGGGTAAGGAGATGGCGTTCGCCGCAGGCTCGGCGCGGGATTATTCTCCGTCGACCGCAGCGCTTCCAGGTGAAGCTCAGGCTGGGCGGCCGTCTCCCATGCTGGCCGATGCGGCGCGTGCGCTCGGCCTGCCGGTGAGTGCCCTGATCGCCTCCAATGCGGAGCTCAGCCGGTCCTATCTGGTTCTGCAGAGCCAGCTCACCGCCATGCCCAATCCGGTCAAGGAAAAACGCTTTCGCCGCGAGCCCAAACAGCTGCACCCCGCCGATCCCGACGGTCATCTCGCCAACGCCCACATGCACCCGGATTTCGTCGCGCTGGTCAACGGCATGATCGCCCAGCTTCGTGGCGAGGGCCATGATGTCCGGGTGATCGCCGGCTATCGCAGCTTTGCCCAGCAGCAGGCGCGTTACGAGCAGGGGCGGAGTGCTTCCGGCAAGATCGTCACCGACAGGCCGGCCGGCCACTCCTGGCATAATTACGGCCTCGCGGTCGACATCGTCCTCAATGACGACGACGGCAAGCCCGCCTGGCCCGAGGCCAGCAGCCCGTTCTGGCAGCGTCTTGCCGATGTCGCTCTCGCGCGCGGTGCGGTGTGGGGCGGGCGGTTCGGCTATCCCGCCCATGTCGAATATCACCCGAAGCTCGGCCATGGCGATGCCGCCACGCTGATCGAGGATTTCGAGAGCTACGGCCTCGACGCGGTCTGGGAGCGTGTTCTGCCGGAGCCGGAGCCCGAAGAAGAGGCCTAGGACCGCGCTCGACGCTCAGGACCGGGCGGCGCTCTTCAGAAGATGAGCCTGGGTGTCGATGTAGCCCGGTCTGACCTCGTCGATATGGCGGCCGAGATGCCGGTGGAGCGAAGGCAGCGCGTGGAACGGGATCGCCGGCATGGCGTGATGCTCGGCGTGATGGGCGTTGTTCCAGTTCAGCCAGCGCAGCGGGGTCAGCGTGACCACCGTGCGTGTGTTTCGGAGCATGTCGGGGACGAGCGGACAGGCGCCGTGTTCGGACATGCGGATGACGCGCATGACGGGCTCGCCGAGCATGCGCGGCAGCAGCCAGTAGGTGACCGCGGCCCAGCTCCCGAAGGCGAGCGACAGCGCCGCGATCCCGGCATAGACCGACCAGATGATCCAGGCCTCTCGCTGCACCCTGGAAAAGCTGTTCGGCAGGATGAACGTCCGCTCCATGTCGGTGAAGTGCCCGCGTGCATGGTTGAACAAGTTCAAGAAGTTCCCGCGGAAATAGGGGATGGCGGTGGCGAACCAGAGATAGCCCCTGATGCTGTAGGCTTCCGGGATGCGTTCGGGATCGCGCACGGGATCTTGCGTGAATTTGTGGTGGGCGGCGTGTTCCAGGGTGAAGTGCGTCGGCGGCAGCTGCAGGGCGAGACCCGTGACCCAGGCGACGGCGCGGTTGAGCCAGCGCGAGCGAAACGCCGTGCCGTGGGTGCTCTCGTGAAACGGCGCGAACAGGTGCACGATCACCACGCCATGCAGAAACATCGCCGGCAGGAACCAGGCGCTGCCGAGGGCGTTTGCGACCAGCCAGCCGGTGAGCAGCAGGGTCAGGATGTGGCCGCCGAGAAACAGCAGGCCCGCGCGGTCGCTGCGCCGGCGAAGCTCCTTCAGCTCGCCCGATGGGACGAGCTTTTGGATGTCGGCCGCGGTTCGATGCCGTTCTGCCATGCCGTGCTCCGTCTACCCCATCGAAAGCGATCGATCCGGCGCGGCTGCCATGCTATAGCGCCAAGCATCAACATGAGCGCCGAAGGGCGATCCGGCAACGGCGAGCGGCGTTTCGGATCGAGCCGCGAAGGGGGGAACGAGGGATGCAGGCACCCAATCCGACCAAGCACAATCAATGGTATCCCTTCCAGAACCGACCCCTGCCGCCTGCTGGCGGAGCGGTCAATCCTGCGGTCATCCCGCTGTTCGACGTCGCCAAGCTGCCGGCCGCCGGCCGGTTCGTCGTGGTCGGCGCGGGCGTGCACGGCATGTCCACCGCCTGGCATCTGGCGATGGCGCTGGAACGGTCCGGCAAGGGCAAGGGATCGGACGTCGTCCTGATCGACAAGCAGGGGCCGGGGGCGGGCGCCACGGGGTTGGCCTGCGGCTGCGTGCGCAACCTCTACATGACCGGCCCTCTGCACGCGATCCTGCGCGAAAGCGTCGCCGTCTGGGAGAGTGACCCGGTCAATTTCGGCTTCCAGCAGGTGGGTTACGTTTCGGTTGGCGAGGCCAATCAGGAGGAGGACTATATTCGCCTGCACAGGAGCCAGAACGATCAGGGTTACCCCTCGGACCTCTATGTCGGCGCCGATGCCCACCGCTTCCTGAAGTCGCTTTGGCCGGACTTCAAGACCGAGCGCTGCGACGTCGTCCTGCACGAAAAGCCGAGCGGCTATGCCGGCACCCACATGGCCTGCTGGGGCCTCGATCAGAAATGCCGGCAATGGGGCGTGCAGCGCGTCTACGGCGTCGACGTGACGGGTTACGACAAGGAAGGCGGCACCGTGACCGCGGTCGAGACCGATGCCGGAACAATCCGCGTCGACGAGGCTGTGGTGGTCGCCGCCGGCGCCTGGATGCCGATGCACTGGTCCTGGCTCGGCCATGACGCCGGCCTGGACGTCACCTTTCCGGACGGCCATGTCGAAAACAACATGGACATGTGGACCTTCTGGCGCCTGCTCGAAGGCGAGGTTTTTCTGCCCGACGGCGTCGATTTTCGCACGGCGGAGCGCAAGGACAGCCCGGTCCTCCACGTGGAACTCATGGACACCCCGGTGGTCGGCAACGACGGGCGCGAACTGAAAGACCACGTCTATTTCTACACGCGCTACGCCGCCGAGCGCACCGGTCTGCCGGGCCTCCAGGGCGGCACCATTCCGATCAAGCTGGGCCCCGAAGCCGTGCTCGAGCCCTACGGCCATCTGAACGATCTCTACCAGGCGGACGACTGGTTCGCCGACTATTACTGCGCGACCGCAGCCCAGCTCTTCGGCCGCTTCGAGGGCATCCGGCCCTATTTCAAGGAGCGGCGAAACGGCGGCATCGGCGCGTTCACGCCGGACAATGTGCCGGTGTTCGACTGGATCGCCGACAACGCCTTCATGACCGCGGACAGCAATCACGGCTTCAAGATGATCGGCGTCGGCAAGCTGGTCGCCAGGCTGCTGACATCAGGCGACATGCCCGCCGAACTCGCGCCCTTCAGCCTTCGCCGCTACGCCGAAGGCTGGACCTATGGCGACCGCAACTCCAACTGCCCCTGGGTCTGAGCGGGTCCGACGCGGACAGCGTTGACTTGGCGTCGCCCAGCTCCGGGGCGTTCAAGTCAGTTCTGTTCGGCACGCACTTTTCGATTGACAAATAGGAAAATATTCTTATTCTTTGGGCCTGTACTGTACGTCGAACTGTCGCCATGTTCTACAACTTATGATGGTTATCATCAAGCCTAGGTTTCTTCGGCGCAGTTGATGTCATCATCATCGCGACAAACCCGCTTCTCACCGCCACGCGATCGGCAGGCAGCCTTGCGGCTGGTGGCCGGATCGCCATCATTTCAGGAGTAGCAACATGGTCAGCGCAATCGACGCCACCAAACCCGCGGACGGCATTCCCGCCTCCAAGGCCGATCTCAGGAACAACCTCGCGACCGCCAAGGGCGAGATCGAGTCGCTGCAGACCGACCTTGCCGGCATCTTTCGTCTGTCGGTCAGCGTCGAGACCGCCTCGACCGTGGTGATCGAGGATGCGGACGAGCGCAACTATCTGGTGTTGGCGGGAGGCGTCAGCAATCTCGAGGTCCCTGACAGCCTGGCGCTCGGCGTGGTGCTGAACGGCGTCAACGAAAGCGGCGGCGACGTCACCTTCGTCAACGAAGCCGGCGGCTCCACGGTGTTCGCGGGCGCGGTCACCATCCCGAACGACAAGCCCTTCTCCGCCATCAAGACGGCGCCGCTCAAGGTTCGACTGATCGTCGGAGGCTGACCATGGTCATTGCCGCACGCTACATCAGTGCCCTCATCAGTTCGACCAACGTGCAGGCGACGGTCCTGCACAGCTTCACGCTGAGCGACACCAGCGGCATCGGCTCGTCCGGCTTCTTTCGGGTCGGTCTCGCCTTCGAAAAGGATGACGTGCCGGCGGGCAGCCTGCCGAAGGCGCGCCTCGCCGACGGCACGCCGGTGCGCAGTGCGGTCATGGAGACCAACACATGGTCCGACGGCTCGCTGCGTAAGGCGACGCTGGTGGGCGAGGTGCCGGGCGGCGTCAGCGGCACGGCCAGCATCGTGGTTCTGGCGGAGGCGGGATCGCAGCCGACCAGCACGCTCGATGCCTTCGGCTATCTGTCCGCCAATACCGACTTCAAGGTCCAGGTCACCAATCACGGCGGCTCGGTCAGCGGCAACCTGCCCAACCGCTCCTACGTGCTCAATATTGCGCTGCTCAGCACGACCCGGCGCGAGATCCAGGCGGATACGCCCGTTTGCGTGCGGGTTTTCGCATGGGGTGCGCCGGGCACGGAAAAGCATCTGATGTGCCTGCACTATCTCGACCTCTGGCTGAACCAGGCGGGCCAGGTCGCGGGCATCGAGTGGACGCCGGTGCTGTCGCAGCACTGGTGGATCGACGATCCGTTCGGCAATGGGGCGAGCCCGAAGGAGGAGCGCAGCTACGATGCCGTGCTGCTCAACGGCACCATCGAGCTCGAGGGCTATGCCGGCCTCAACCACGCCTATTACTGCCAGTGGGCCGGCCTCTACACCGGCAATGACGCCCAGCATGCCAGACGCCTCTGGATCGACAAGGGCGCTGCCATGCCCACGCTTCGCCTCGTCTACAACCTCGAGAGCAAGCGCCGGATGATGCGCGCGGGCTACCTGCCGCCGCTCGACCAGAGCACGACCTACACCGTCAGCCACGGCCAGGACTACGAGGCGCTCGGTCTGAACAACCACCGCGCCGCGATCAACGGCACCGGCGGCTACGAAGGCCGGGGCGTGATCACCAACATGGACTCGATCGCGATCACCGAACAGACGGTGACGCGCTGGCGTGCGGCCCGGGTCAGCGCGCAGGCGAGCCTGTCGGTGTTCCACCACATCAAGGACCATCGCCCTGCGGTCGGGGGGCCGTTCAACGGCGACGCCAGCCTCGGCATGTTCCCGCAGAAGATTGCCAGGCTCGGCGGCCAGACCTATCCGGGCCTTGCCGCCGAGACCATTGCGGTCTCTGGCCTCAATGCAGAGATCGAGGACGACGAGCCGAGCGATGCGGTCAACGCGGAGAATGCGACGGGCGCCTTCAGCAGCTGGGATTCCGCTCACCACACCGTCTACGGCTACATGATGGCGTTCGTCGAAGGCGAGCGCTATCTCGCGGACGCCGTTCTCGACCAGCTCTCCTATCTGAACATGGATGGATCCTACGACGGTTTCCTCGGCAATCCGGGGGCGATCTGGGCGATCGATCCGCCGCGGCGTGATCTGCTCTCAGTGCCGTCGACCCCGACCTACGGCTTCACCCACCTTCGCCACCGCCAGGAGCGATCCTTCGGATGGTCGCAATGCAGCTGGGACACCGCCTACGCCCTCATCGCCGATGCTGATCGCCACAAGCCGTTCCTGCTGAACCTGCAGCAAAACACCAGCGATCTGCTCGAAGACAGCCTAGCCTTTTTCCCGGCCTCGCAGCTCGAGACCGGCGGTTACTGGCTGCGCAATCCGCCGCAGATGGCGACCTTCATGAACAGCCTGACCAGTCAGCTGTTTCAGCGAAGCAATCTCCTCACTGAGCAGGCCTACCCCGGCTATGTGCAGATGCTGAATCTCCTGGTGCGCTATCTGCGCGATACGCTGATCCATCATCCCTATGCCAGCCGTTTCGACCACCAGCTGGTGGTGACCGACGAAGAGAACGCAATCCAGTTTATCGCCAGGGATGAGCGTTTCGTCGAAGTGCAGGGCACCATCGACAACACATCGGGGCCGGGGACGACCTTTGTCGGCAACAACGCCTTCTTTCCCGGACTGTTTCCGGCTGACGGCGAACGCGCCTTCGTGAGCAATCCCGACGGCGCCAATCCGGTGCCGGCCGGGCTCGATGTCAGCACGGTGTATTTTTTCGTGAACGTTCAGCAGACCGGCAGCAACGACGCGACCTGGCAGGTCGCCGCGACGCCGGGAGGTCCCCCGATCACGGTCAGCGACCAGCCACAGCGTGCGCGTTTCTATGTGGAGATGGAGGCCTTTTCGGCCTACTCCTTCCTTGGCGAGAATGGCGCGCTGGTCCCGGGCGACGACAACTTCATGTTCATCATGAATGCCGCCATAGAATATCATTACGGCGCGCGCGGCGCCGAGGTCTCGGATGCGGATATCGCGGCGATCCGGGCGTTCTTCGCGCCGAAGACCTTCACTCGCTTTGCCAATTGGAACCTGAACGGCGATCTCCTGAGGTGATGCTCAGGCGCGATGGCTCATGCATGTCCCGGCAGGTAAAATAACTATTAATAGTTGAAAATGCGACGCAAAAGGTGATATTTAGGGTGTTGCCTTTGACGGCCCTTCCGGCCGCACAGCACCAACACCATTCGATTGGATCGAGGATAGTCGCCCATGGTCGCCGTCGATGCCGCGATCGCGCGTTTGCAGCGCCATTGCCGTTCCGCCGCCAAGATCGGCCGACGCTATATCGCACCAGCGTCAGACACCGAGCGCACCGTCATCTTCGTCGCCGGCCAGCAACGGTCAGGCACCAACATGCTGATGGACATGCTCGACCGGCATTGGCGAACGGACGTCTTTCACGAAACCGATTCGCGCGCCTTCGATCAGTTCCAGATGCGCGACCTGCCGACCATTCAGGCTCTGGTCCGGCGTTCCCTGGCCAGTCACGTGGTGATCAAGGCGCTTTGTGAGTCGCATCGGCTCAAAGCGCTGCTCGACGCCTTTCCCGGAAGCCGCGCCATCTGGCTGGTCCGTCACTATCACGACGTCAGCGACTCCATGGCCAAGCAGTTTTCCACGACGGCCTTGGCGCTGAAGCAGATGCGCAGCGATCCGGCGCTCGGCGGCTGGCGCGGCGAGGGGATGAGCGCCTCGGTGCAGGCTCTGCTGGAGGAGTGCGTCGCCGATGACATCACCGAGGTGTCCGCTGCGGCATTTCAGTGGCTTATGCGCAATCAGCTCTATTTCGATCAGGCGTTCGATCGGGATCAGCGGGTCAAGCTGGTTTTCTACGAGGATCTCGTGGCCTGTCCGCAAGCGACCCTTGAGGCCGCGATGGTGTCCGTCGGCCTCGATTACCGCCGATCCTTGACCGCTCACGTGTTCGCGAGTTCGGTCCGCAAGTCGGGGAAGCCGCCGATCGATCCGCGGATCGACGCTCTTTGCCAGCAGCTTTTCGACCGCCTGACCATCGCCGCGCAGACGCGACCTTGACGTCGATGGCGACGCAGGCTGTCGACGCCGGAGGCCTCATCGACGAGGCGACCGACGGCATCGGCAGGGGCATGGCGCGCGGGGCTGCCTGGATGGTCCTGATGCGCCTGGTGGTGCGCGGCGCAAGCATCGTCAACATGGTGATCCTGGCACGGCTCCTGGTGCCGGAGGATTTCGGCCTGATCGCCATGGCCATGATCGTGATCAGCGCGATCGACGTTTTCAGCGAGTTCAATTTCGACATCGTGCTGATCAGGCAGCGGACGACGAGCCGCGTCGACTACGATACGGCTTGGACACTCTCGATCATCAGGGGCGTCGTTGCCGCCGGGGTCCTGCTCGCGCTTGCCGCACCGGCTGCAGATCTGTTCGACGAAGCCCGGCTGCAGCCCGTGATCGCCGCACTGGCTGTGTCACCGCTGATCGCGGGCTTTGAGAACATCGGCCTGGTCGACTTCAGAAAGGCCCTCAAGTTCCGCCAGGACTTTCTGTTCATGGCGGGCGCAAAGATCGTGTCTGTCGTGATTGCGGTGGCACTCGCCTTGATCTGGAGGAACTACTGGGCGCTGGTCGGCGGGATGATCGGCGGCAGCCTGTGGCGTGTCGCGGCGAGCTTCGCCATGCATCCCTACCGGCCGCGCCTGTCACTCGCGCATTGGCGAGAACTGTTTGCCTTCACCAAGTGGCTGCTCCTGCACAATATCCTGCTGTTCTTCCGAAACCGCGCCGATCGCCTGGTGATCGGCAAGCTCCTCGGCGCGGCGACGCTCGGCGTCTACAGTCTCGCCTTCGACCTCTCGAACATGGTCACCAGCGAGCTGATGGCGCCGGTCAGACGGGCCCTTTATCCCGGTTATGCCAGGCTCGCCGCGGAGCCTGCGCGCATGCGCGCCATGTTCGTCGACGTGTTCGCGCTCACCTTGTGGATCGGCGCCCCGCTGCCGATCGGCATCGGCCTTCTCGCCGATCCCCTTATTCACCTTCTGCTCGGCGATGGCTGGGCCGGCGCCGTGCCGATCACCCAGCTTCTGGTCATCGCCGGTCTGTTCGCGCTGCTTTCATCCGGCAGCCAGCCCGTGTTCCTCGCCCTCGGGCGGCCGGAACTGCAAACCTATCTCATGGCGCTGAGCGTGGTCCTGCTTTTGCCGGCGATCGTCGTCGGTGTCCTGGCCAAGGGCGTCCTCGGTGCGGCGCTAGCACTGGTCCTGGTGCGGACATTGGTGGCGCTCATCGACATCATCGTGGTGATGTCGCTCCTCAAGGTCGCCGTCAGGGACATCGCCGCCATCTGCTGGCGAAGCGTCGTGTCCCTCGGCCTGATGTCGGTCGCGGTCCATGAGATCATGCGCACCTGGCCGCGCCATGGCGGTGCGGCCGACGACGCGCTCCTGCTCGTGATGTCGGTCGTCGCGGCCGGTACCGTCTATTTCGGCTGCTCGTTCCTGCTCTGGCGTCTTTCCGGGTCAGGCGAAGGGCCGGAGCGCCATATCTGGACCGGCCTGAGCGCGGCCGCGGCCTCCCTCCGCGTCCGGGCGGCCTGACGGCGGCCGTCAGCTCGGAGGCGCGGCCCTTGCGCTCGCTGCATCGTCAGCGAAATAGGCCCGCCCGAGGGGCGAGTGGCTGACCACGTCGCGGATCCGCGCGACGTCGTCCGCACGCATTTGCGTCTTCCATTTGTCGATGCCGCTCAAAATGGGACGCTTGATCCTGAAATAGCCCGTCTCGGCCGTTCCATCTTCCGGAAGCCGGCTGATGTCCCGGATGAAGCGCGCGGTTTGCGCATCGAAGGCGAGGCCGAGATGGTCGAAGATCTGCCGCGAAACGCGATCGACCTCGGTGCAGAGATCCTCGTAGCGGATCCGAAGATAGCCGGGCGCGCCCGCCATGTCCGATGCCGCCTTGTCGTTCATCAGCATCCACCGATAGGCGGCCTGCTCTTCGTAGCTAGCATTCTCCAGGTCGGCGAAGCTGTAGGGATAGTTCGCCGACTCCTCCTGCGCGAACAGCGCGTTGAGAAAGACCTTGGCGCCCATCACGCCCTTTTCGATGCCGACGCGCGCCGAGGCGATGACGGCGCAGGGATGACGCAGGATGTGGATGGACACCATCGCCGGATGCGCTTCCGCAAACAGCCTGGCGCGGCCGAGCGCGCTGACCGATTTGATCAGGCAGAGCATGTCGCCATGCTCACCATTGATCAGATCGGGCATGCGATCCGGCAGCGAAAGCCGGAGGTTTCGGGCCAGCTTGGTCGACAGTACCATGGGGCGAAAGGCAAGATTGCCCACACGGCTGCGGAAGGCTTTGGAAAAGACCGGCAGATGGCCGTTGGCGCGCACGCGGCGGCACGCCGCCATGGCTTCGACATAGGCGCGCGCTTTCGGCAGATGGTGCTCCAGATCCTTCCGGCAGATCAGGCTGGGCATGTCGGTCGGCAGGACGGCATCGGGTTCGTGCCGATAGAGCACGTTTGGCGAACTGTCGATCAGCTTGGCGAGAAACGTCGTGCCGGACCGGCCAAGTCCCATGACGAAGCCGAGGCGGAAGGATCGCTCATTCATCGAATGCTACCGAAATTCCCCGCATGCGGCCTGTCGTGCGCAAGGGGCGAGTTGAGGCGAATGAATGTATCTATAGATAGAATATTATAGGATTTCAATCAATTGTAAGAAGTGTTCATGCGTGGGTACGACCGGCCATGGCGACCTTCTCTCGAGGCCGCCATGGCCGCGCCGTGGGGACTGAGATGGTGGCTAGCCGCGTCGAACCCGACGGCGCCGCTGCAGCATCAGGCCCGCGAGCACGAGGCCGGTGCCGAGCAGACCGAGCGAGCCTGGCTCGGGCACGCGGAGCTCGCTGTCGAAGCTGGAAATCTGGCGGCCCGCCCCATGCTCGATGGTGATGCGGATGCCGAGCGAGTAGGGCGTCGTGCCGTCCAGATCGATGCTCAGGCGCTGCGCATCGGAAAAGGCGCCGGTATTCGTCAGGTTCGAGGCGTTGCCCGAGGCGATCAGCGTGCCCAGGAAGGGATCGCCGTTGTCGGTGTTGACGAAGGCCTCGTAGGTGACCTCGTTGTTGGTGGTGCCGCCGATCCCGAAATTGAGATAGCTGCTCGGATAGGTGAAGTCGGTGTCCGACGCTTCGATGATCAGCGTGCCGGCGGCGCCCGAGCTGTTGATCGAGTTCAGGTCGATGGCGGTCGGCGAGCCCAGCAGCAGGGGTTTGGAGAACACCGTGGTGGTATTGGCGTCGAACACGCTCAGGGGATCGGTGAAGAGCAGGATCCCGTCATTGTCGTCGTCGGTCACGGTCACGGACGCGCCGCCGTCGTTGAGCGACAGGGACAGAACGGCCTCCGCCGTTGAGCTCATCAGGGTGGTGACGGCGACGAAGCTGCTGATCGTGATAGCAAGGGCGTTGAGCTGAGGACGAAGCATATCTTGCTCCATGGGTTAATGGCACAAACTAACGAAACTACTGCAGGTTTTGTGCCAAAATCTGTCCCCCTGAAAAAAACCGTTATGAATCATTGATTTGAGAGATATTCAGCGTCGATCATCTGGAATTTTTCAACAAACCAAAATGTTAAATTTGAAAAACATCTGTAAATTTTAACGACAAGCCGTCGGTCAGCCCCGTTGCCTGGCCACGGACAGCGCCTGTTTCAGCCGGCGCAGCGGGCGTTCGGCGGCGAGCATCCAGTTGGGACGCTGCACCGCAAGGCTGACGATGCGCGCACCGGGCTGGCCGAGTTCGAGCTTGTAGCGCTGATCGCCGGCCATGAAGTCGTAGGCGTCCATGCCCCGCTCCAGATGGCGGTCGATGCAGAGCGCATGGCTGACCAGGCCCGGCTTCAGCCGGTTGTCGTCATCGAAACGAAAGCCGCTGAAGTAGTAGTAGACGCGGCCGCGGTCGATGAAGTTGTAGAGATAGCCGATCGGCTCGCCGGCGGCGGCGATGCGCACCAGCTCGACCGCACCGTGCGGCAGGGCTGCGCGGATCAGCCGGCGATGGAACGCGACGAAGAAGGGATAGGCGAACGCGCCGGGCCGCCCGCGCGCGGTCCAGCGTTCCTGGTGCATCGCGCCGCAGCGATCGAAGAAATCGAGGGCCTCGTCGACGTCGCTGGCGGCCTTCAGCTCGAGCTTGCCGCGTTCCTCGTAGAGCGCGATCGATCGCCGGATGCGGCGCGCCGTACTGGCCTTCAGGCTGTCCAGAAAGGGGAGGCCGCTCGCGCGAAGGGCGGAAAGGTCGACGACGGCGGAGCCCGCGGCGGCGCGCTCATGGACCGGCCGGCCGAGCCCCTCGATCTGGCCGCGAAGCGCAGCGTCGACGCCGCCCAGCACCACTTCGCCGACCTCGCGCCCGCCGAAGGCCCCATGCTCGACCAGGAAACGCATGCAGGCCGCGCGCACCCTGTCCCGGCAGCGCCGGTCGGCGAGGACATCGTTGTATTCGATCGTGATCACATCCTGATCGTCATCGCCGGTCTGATGCAGGTAGAGCGTCCAGACGGGCAGGAGACGATGGCGTGTCTTCAGGCGCGCATGCACCAGCGCGAGTCCGACCACCTCGCCGTCGAGACGGGTGATCAGCAGCTCCGGTCGGCAGTCGATCGACTCGAGCCACGTGCCGATCCACGGCCAGGAAAGGAAAAAGGAGCGATCGGCGCGCGCTTCGAGCCCGCGCCAGAGGGATGCCAGCAGGTCCATGGGCGGCAGCGGCGTCAGGTCGACCTGAAGCGGCGCTTGTTCCAAGGGTGAGGCGGCGGTGGGGAGGACGGAGGCCATGGATCCGTAAATTCATCCAAAAAAGATTTTTGATAGCGATGTATATTAACTTATAGTTTTGTATCGTCCAATGGCTGGAGCGAAACGGTCGAGACGCACCTCTGTGAACATCCTGTCGATCACCACCCTCTATCCGAATGCCGAGGACCCGACCTTCGGCGTCTTCGTCGAGAACCGCTTGCGGAAGCTCGCCGAACGGCCGGGCGTTCGCGTGCGCGTGGTGGCGCCCGTGCCCTGGTTTCCGTTTCGCCAGGCGATATTCGGTCGTTATGGCCGTTTTGCGCGGGTTCCGGCCAGAGAGCGCCGCCACGGCATCGAGGTTAGCCATCCGCGCTATGTCCAGCTGCCCAAGATCGGCACCCACCTCTCGCCGCTTTTCCTGTACCTGTCCCTGCTCGATCACGTGCGCTCGGCGGTCCTGCCGGCAGGCGACATCGATATCATCGATGCGCATATCTACTACCCCGACGGCGTCGCCGCAGCGTTGCTCGCCCATACGCTCGATAGGCCGGTTTCGGTGACTGCCCGCGGCACCGACCTCAACCACTATCCGCAGCGCTATCCGCTGGTCGGCCGTATGATGGCGAGAACCGCGCGTAGGGTGGACGCCTCGATCACGGTATGTGCGGCGCTGAAAGACGCGCTGATCGAGATCGGCGGCGATCCCTCAAGGGTCCACGTGATGCGCAACGGCGTCGATCTCGCGCAGTTTCGTCCTGCCAAGCGCGCGGACGCCAGGCAGCGCTGGCATATGGAGCGTCCGACGCTGATCTCGGTCGGCCATCTGATCGAGCGCAAGGGGCACGATCTCGTCATTCAGGCCCTGGTCCATCGGGCCGAGGTCGATCTGATCATCGCGGGAGACGGGCCGGAGCGCGGACGGCTCCAACGGTTGACCGAACGGCTCGGGCTGACCCGGCGCGTGCGCTTTGCTGGCGTCGTCGCGCATCAGGATCTCGCCAGTCTGTACAGCGCTGCCGATGCGCTCGTGCTCGCCTCCTCGCGGGAGGGCTGGCCCAATGTGCTGCTGGAGGCGCTCGCCTGCGGCGCACCCGTGATCGCGACCCGCAATTGGGGGACGCCGGAGATCGTGTCGGCGCCCGAAGCCGGCCTTCTCGTAGATCAGCGAACGCCCGAAGCCCTTGCCGATGCCATTTCGAGATTGCTGCAGGCGCCACCTGAACGCGGGGCAACGCGGCGTTTCGCCGAGGCCTTCTCCTGGGACGCCACGACCACTGCGCAGCTCGCCCTGTTCTCGTCCTTCCTCGCCGAGAAGGACCTCCGTGTCGGCGCTTAGTCCAGGACTTCCGGATTGAGCAGCAGGTGACGCTCCGGCTTTCGCCCCTCCTTGATCGCGAGCACGCTGTCGATGCAGCGATCGAGCATCAGGCTGACGGCCTTGTCGCTGACCCCGGCGCAATGGGGCGTCAGCAGCACATTGTCGAGCCTGCAGAGCGGCGAGTCCGCGGGCAGCGGCTCGACGGCAACGACATCCAGTCCGGCGCCGGCGATCTTGCGGCAGCTCAGCGCCTCGATCAGGGCGGGCTCGTCGACCAGGCCGCCGCGCGCGGTGTTGACGAGATAGGCCCCGGGCTTCATGAGCGACAGTCGCTCGGTGTTGATCATCTTGTCGGTCAGGTCGGTATGCGGCGCGTTGACCGAGACGAAATCGGACTCCCGGAGCAGCCTGTCCAGGTCCACCATCTCGATGCCGTGCGCCGCGGCGTAGGCGGCGTCCGGCGCGATGTCATGGGCGAGAATGCGCATCTCGAAGCCGGCGCAGCGCCGGGCGAGAGCCCTCCCGATGCGGCCGAGCCCGATGATCCCGACGGTGCCCCGCCAGAGCGAGCGATGGAAATGAGCCCCCCATCGGCCGTCCTTGACCTCGCGATCATAGGCTGGGAGCTGGTTGCACAAGGCGGCGAGCAGGGCAAAGGCGTGATCGGCGACGGCCTCGTGATTGGTGCCGAACGCCATGGCCACCGGCACGCCGCGGCGCGTCGCTGCCGGCACGTCGATCATGTCATAACCGACGCCGACCCTGGCGATCACCCTCAGGGAATCGGCGGCGGCGAGGGTCTGCTCGTTGTAGGGCTCGGAGCCGGCGATGGTCGCGCTGATGCCGGGAATGATCTCGATCAGCTCCGTCTGGCTGTAGGCGCGCTCCTTGTCGTTGATCAGGATCTCGCAGCCATGCTCACGCAAGCGCGCGAATTCGGGCGCCGGCCGGTCCTTGAACCAGGGTATCGTGACCAGAACCTTGAAACTCATCGACGCCTCTCCCTGGCTTGCTGATCGCCCGGTGCCGGCTGTCTGCTGCATGCAGGCAGAGCGTGGCTTTCGAGCGCGAATGCGTGACCTCTCCGTTTGACCTTACAGCAGACATCGGGCATCACAAGCCGATCACCAGGCGATTGGCTATCGGGCTGTCCATCGTTTCTGGTGCCGGATTGCAGCCTGGACGCTCCTGCGCCGACGGCTATCGGCGGTCGAGTGCTCTGGATCACGTTTCGCTTTGATGCTCTTATGATAAGATCCGGCTGAGATGACGTCAGGTGGGGTGAACGCACCGGGTACGCGCGGGAGACGCGATGCGTTTGGGGATCATAGCGATGGCGGCGCTGATGTTGGCCGCCTGCGATCAGGTGACGCTGGTCGAGCCGGATGCGACGTGGACCGGTTCGATCGGACGGCTCGTGGTCGATGGTGTGGATCCGGAAGCGTTCGCGTTCGTCCATCAGGATGACGCTGTGCCCGAGCAGGGCAAGATGACGGTGGTCGAGGTCGACGGGCGTGAGGTCGGCAAGGCCGCGCGTCTGGAGACCCTCGGACAGCCGCCGCGCATGGAAAGTCTGCAGGCGCGACTGGTCAGCACCGCCGATATCGACGCCGACGCCGCCTGCTGGCTGCGCTTCGATGTCCGCGCCGTGCAGCCGCAGATCGAGCTCGGCCTGGGACGGCTGTCGGTCATCGTCCGCCGGACAGCAGCCGATGGCGATCCTCTGATCGAACGGTCGCTCTATGTCGAGCCGGTCTGGACGCCGATCGATCTGATCTTTCCCGTCGTTGATGGGCTCGATGCCGGCGAGGCCGAGGTGGTCTTCGCCGTCGGCACGCAGCTGCAGGTGGTGGACGTCGCCGATGTGTCGATGCGTTGTTTCGACGATGCGCGCGCGCTGCAGCGGCTGCCCCCGACCTCGTTCAGCTATGCCGGCCGTGAGCCCGAAGCAGCCTGGCGGGCGACCGCCGAAAGTCAGATCGAACGCTATCGCAAGGGTGATCTCACCGTCGAGGTCAAGGACAGCAGCGGTCAGCCCGTGGCCGATGCCGAGATCCAGATACAGATGTCTCGGCATGCCTTCACCTTTGGGGCGATGATCGATCCTGCGCGACTTGCGGGCGTCGCTCCAAACGACGAAGGTGATGGCGGGGCAGCGGCTTACAGAAAAAATTTGAAGGAACTGTTCAATACCGTGACCTTCACGCGTGGTCTGCGTTGGAGTGCCTGGGCCGATCCGCAGCAGCGCGAGGTGACCGAGAAGGCGTTGGCCTGGGTGCGATCGCTCGATCTCGATCTCTATGGACAGGATCTCGTGTCCACCAGCAAGGCCGACCTGCCGCCGGCGCTTTTGGTAGAAGGCGTTGACGAGGACTCGATTCGCGAGGCCATCCGTGACGGGGTTGCCGAGGCGGCAGCCGATCTCAAGGACCAGATCAAGGCCTGGAACGTGGTCGACAAGCCGCGGGATCACCACGATCTTCTGGATCTGGTCGGTTGGGACGAACTGCCGGCCTGGTTCCGTCTCGCCCGGACGGCGGCACCCGAGGCCAGGCTGGTGTTGAACGAAAGCGAGATCCTGGCGGGCGACCGCATGGCGGAGCTTGCGACCCTGGTCGGCAATCTGATCGGGGAGGGCGTGCCGCTCGATCGTCTCGGCGTGGAGGGGCGGTTCGGCGCCCAGCCGCCGCCGATCCAGGTGCTCAGCGACCGCCTGGATCAGCTTGCCAGCTTCGATCTGCCCCTGGTGATCACTGCCTTCGACATGGCGACGACCGATCAGAAGCTGCAGCAGGATTTCGTCCGGGACTTTCTGACTCTGGCCTTCAGCCATCCATCGGTCGAGGGCTTCATCTTCGGAAGGTTTTTCGAGGATGAGGCGTCCGGTCCCGGGGTCGCGTTGTTTCGCAGTGACGGCACGAGCGGCCCGATCGGCAGCGTCTATCGTGATCTCGTTATGCGCAACTGGTGGACCGACATCGTCGCCCTCAGCAATGCCGAGGGTGCGCTGAGCAGCCGGGTTTTCCAGGGCGAGTACATGATCTCGGCACGCAAGGACGATCTGAGCGTGACCACAACGCTGAACCTCGGGGCGGAAGGCGCCAAGGTCACTCTGACGCTCGCCGAACAGGATGAAAGCGAGCGAGCCCTTTAGCCGCTTTTGACGGGGCCGCGGGTCAGTAGGCGAATTCGGTGAAGATCGGGTCGATCGATCCCTGCCAGCGCGTTTCAAAGGCGGTGAGCTTGTCCTCGGCCGGCGTGCGGCCGCGTTCGATCACGCCTTTGAGCGATGTCAGGAACTGGCGCTCGTCCTGCGCCGCCCAATCCTCTTCCGCACGGGCACGCAGGCCGTCGGAGGCCAGTTCCAGCATCTCCTTCGCGAGATCCAGCACCGTGCCCTGTCGGAAGGGGGTCGACAGGCCCAGCCTCGGCACCTGGTCGCGCAGGGCCTGATGCTCCTCGATGGCCCAGTCCTTCACCAGATCGAAGGCGGCATCGAGGCTGGACTGGTGATAGAGCGTGCCGACCCAGATCGCGGGAAGGGCGCAGAGAGACCGCCAGGGACCGCCATCCGCGCCGCGCATCTCAAGAAAGCGCTTCATGCGCACTTCCGGGAACAGCGTGGTCAGATGGTCGTCCCAATCGGTGAGCGTCGGCACCTCGCCCGGCAGGGCCGGCAGCCTGCCGTCCAGAAAATCCCGAAAGCTCTGGCCGCTCGCATCGATGTAGCGGCCGTCGCGGTAGACGAAATACATCGGCACGTCGAGGACATGCTCGACATAGCGTTCGAAGCTCATGCCGTCTTCGAAGACGAAGGGCAGAATGCCGGTGCGATCGGGGTCGGTGTCGGTCCAGATATGGCTGCGGTAGCTGAGATAGCCGTTGGGCTCGCCATTGGTGAAGGGGCTGTTGGCGAACAGCGCCGTGACCACAGGCTGAAGGGCGAGGCTCACCCGAAACTTCTGCACCATGTCGGCTTCCGAGCCAAAATCCAGATTGGTCTGGATGGTGCAGGTGCGCAGCATCATGTCGAGGCCGAGATTGCCCTTTTTCTGCATGTATTCGCGCATGATCTTGTAGCGGCCTTTGGGCATCCAGGGGATGTCCTCGCGGCGCCATTTCGGCTGAAAGCCCATGCCGAGCATGCCGACCCCGAGCGGCTCAGCGACGGTGCGCACCTGATCGAGATGCTCGTGCACCTCGGAACAGGTCTCATGCAGCGTCGACACCGGGGCGCCCGAGAGCTCGAACTGTCCGCCCGGCTCCAGGCTGACGCTCGCCCCGCCTTTCTTGAGCGCGATCGGCAGGCCGTTCTCGTTGACCCGCTCCCAGCCATACTGATCGGCAAGCCCGTCCAGCAGCGTGCGAATCCCGACCTCACCGTCATAGGGCAGGGGCTTCAGGTCCGAGTGGCAGTAGGCGAATTTTTCGTGCTCGGTGCCGATCCGCCACGCCGCCTTGGGTTTGCACCCGGCCTCCAGATGCTCGACGAGCTGGCGATAGTCGGTAATGGGCGCACCCTTCTCCGCGGGTGGTGCTGACATCCCCGTCCTCCACAATAGCCGGCCGCCCCCGAGGCCGAGTTGGCAACGTCGGTAGCTGAGCGGGATTGGGCAGGGACGTCAAGCGGGGACGCCGGCATCATGTTCACAGCTCGACGAACGGTGATCGTGCCGCGAGGACGCGCCCGGCATAGTCGACGAGGTCATGCGGCGCGGTTCCGCAGATTGCCTTTCGGCCGAGAATTTCGACACCCGACAGCAAGGGCGGAAGATGCGGCAGGCAGGCATAGACGAAGCCATCGAAAGATGTCGTCTCGTTAGCGAAATCTGCCGAGACATCAACGCGATAGCCGAAGGTCTTCAACGTTTGAACGACCTGCTGATGCAGGCCCTGGGAGTGGGTCGAGACGAAGATCCGCTGCACGTTCTGCGCCTCGAGCACCATCTTCGCACCCATCAGCATCTGCAGCTCGAATCCCTGGATATCGGCGTGCAGGATGTCGATCCGTCGCGGCTCCTTGGCGAGGAAATCGTCGACCCGAAAGTGCTCGTCGGAAACGAAGGCCTGGATGAACTCGCCAACCATGCCGTTCAGGGCGAAGTTCCTGCGCCCGGTCTCCAGATTCCCGGCTTCGGGCTCGACACAGGTGGTGCGGGCGTTCGGGAACCTTCTTTTCAGCCACATCGAGTAATGCGCCCAATAGGCGCCGAGCTCGATCATTTCGACGGGTTCCGCCGGGTCGAGCTGTCGCAGCACCTCCTGGAAGACATATTCTTCCAGCGGCTCGTGGACACCGCGGTTGATCACGAGGATCGTGGAGAAGTCGCCGTAGTAGTTGTTGACCGGCACGCGCAGGCCGTTGTGCAGCATGATCTGGCCGCTCGTGACCACGCCTGCCATCGGCACGCGCTCGATCAGGAGGTTGAGGGGATCCGAGATGATCTCGCGAAACCGGTCGAGCAGGTGCTCACCCTTGGCCGGAACCCCTTGTCGTGACAGATCGAGCACGGTTGCCATCGAAACTTCTCCGCTAAGGCCTGATGCATCCTTTTCCCGGCACCGGCAGCGCTGGTTCCAGGCGAAATGATGGTCAGACCATACGAAGCGATGGTTAATTTTTCGTTATCGACAAGATGGTTAGGCGCACTCTCTCCCCAACGTCATCCGCTCGACCACACGAAATCACCAAAGCCCGCCAAGCTCCCGTCAACCCCCGCGGAAAGCCCCAACGCCGCCCGCAGTCTCAGGCAAGTCACGCCCGCCCGCGCCGGGCGTAGATCGGGAAGCGGTGGCAGAGCGTCGTCGCCTGTTCCTTGACCTTCGCCTCGACACCCAGGTTGCCCTGGGCGCCGTTGGCTGCGAGGCCGTCCAGCACGTCCGCGATCATGCGGCCGATCTGCTGGAACTCGGCGATGCCGAAGCCGCGGGTCGTCCCCGCCGGGGACCCGAGGCGGATGCCCGAGGTGACGGTCGGCTTTTCCGGATCGTTCGGGACGCCGTTCTTGTTGCAGGTGATGTGCGCGCGGCCGAGCGCCTTTTCGGCGTCGACCCCGGTCACCCCCTTCGGCCGAAGGTCGACCAGGAGGACGTGGGTGTCGGTGCCGCCGGAGACCAGATCGAGGCCGGCTCCCGTCAGGACCTCGCCGAGCGCCTTGGCGTTGTCCACGACCTGCCTCGCATAGTCCTTGAAGTCCGGCTGCAGCGCCTCGCCGAAAGCGGCGGCCTTGGCGGCGACCACATGCATCAGGGGGCCGCCCTGGAGGCCCGGGAAGATCGCCGAGTTGATTTTCCTCGCGATCGCTTCGTCGTCCGAGAGCACCATGCCGCCGCGCGGCCCGCGAAGGGTTTTGTGGGTGGTGGTGGTGACCACATGGGCGTGCGGGAACGGCGAGGGGTGAACGCCTGCCGCCACCAGACCGGCGAAGTGCGCCATGTCGACATGCAGATAGGCGCCGACCTCATCGGCGATCTCACGAAAACGCGCGAAATCGATGATGCGCGGATAGGCGGAACCGCCGGCGATGATCACCGTCGGCTTGTGCTCTCTCGCGAGCGCTTCGACCTGGTCGAAATCGATGAGATGGGTGTCCGCGCGCACACCATATTGAACGGCGTTGAACCATTTGCCGGAGAGGTTGGGCTTCGCGCCGTGGGTAAGGTGGCCGCCGGCATCGAGGCTCATGCCGAGGATGGTGTCGCCGGCCTTGGCAAGCCCGAGAAGCACCGACTGGTTCGCCTGGGAGCCGGAACTCGCCTGCACGTTCGCGTAGCCGCAGCCGAAGAGCCTGGTCGCCCGATCGATCGCGAGCTGCTCGGCGATGTCGACGAACTGGCAGCCGCCGTAATAGCGGCGTCCCGGGTAGCCTTCCGCATATTTGTTGGTGAGCACCGAGCCTGCAGCCTCCAGCACCGCCTCGCTCACGATGTTCTCCGAGGCGATCAGCTCGATCTCGTCCTGCTGCCGGCCAAGCTCTTTCTGCATGGCGTCGAACAGCTCGGGATCGGTCTCGGCAATCGAGGCGGTGAAGAAACGGGACGGGGCTGACATCGGGTGTTCCTCAAGCAAAAAAGCCGCCGGCGATGGCCGGGGCTGCAGATCCTGCCCTCTCCTACAACCCGGCCCTTCGATCATCAAGGGGCGCGCCGCCGCGGCGCGCCCCTCTCGATCGTCAGACCATATTGCTGGACACGCCCAAGGCGGCTTCGATCTCGCTCAGAAAGGCCTTTTCGGGCTCGCTGAACTGCTCGCCGCCAAAGCCGAGAAAGCCGCCCTCCGAGGCGGCCATGGCCACCCTTTCCGCGACCGAAAGCGCCCACTGCTTGTATTCGCCGGCCTCGGTCGGCGACGCCTTGGCGTCAACCAGCGCTGCCGCCGCCCGGCTGTCCTCGAGGGCGAGCCGCTGCATGTCTTCTCGGGATGCGATGCCGCCTTCCTTCATGCGCCGGGACAGCCATTCCCTGGTCTCTTTCGCCTCGCCCATGGCGGCACCGACGCCTGCTTCGACATTGGGCAGAACCTTCTGGATCACGCTGTTGTGCGGATAGGTCTTGACGCCGTCGAGCACGGATTTTGCACTTGCGAACATCTCCTTGCCGGTGCCGATGAAGCCGCTCTTGCCGGCCATCGCCATCGCAGAGCCGATCATGTGCGGCGCGCCGGCGAGAAGGTGCAGCTCGTCTTCGGTGAAGATCGCATTCATCGCGTTTCGCTCCCTTGGTACGGAAAACCGATTTCGGATCGTTCAGGATAGGGTCCTGACCATGATGTCGGCCTGATACTGCTCTTGGCAATGTTTTGGAAAGAGGATCGCCTTTGTGGCATCCTGATGTGAACGTCTCGAGGAGAAAGGCTTTGACCGCCGCCCATGCTGCACCGCCTCTCGGCATTCTCATGCTCAACACCCGCTTTCCACGGGTTCCAGGCGATATCGGCAATCCAAAGAGCTTTCCTTTCCCGGTCCGCTATCGGGTGATCGAGATGGCCACCGTCGATCGCATCGTCACGGCGGAGGGGCCGGGTGCGGCGGTGATCGACGCGTTCGTCGAGGCCGCGCATGGTCTGGCCGCCGAAGGGGCTGGAGGGATCACCACGTCCTGCGGCTTCATGGCGATCGCGCAAAAGGAGCTGGCCGGCCGCTCGGCCGTGCCGGTGCTGGCCTCCAGCCTCTGCCAGGTTCCGCTGGTGCAGGCCAGCCTGCCGGCCGGCAAGCGGGTGGGCATCATCACCATCGACAGCCGGGAATTGACGGCCGCGCATTTCGTCGGTGTGGGCGCACCGACCGATCTGCCGATCGAAGGTGTCGAAGGCGGCGAACTCGCCCATGTCATCCAGAACGACCTGACCACGCTCGACGTCGTGAAGGCCGAAGCGGATGTCGTCGCGGCTGGAAAGCGCCTGCTTGCCAAATCGCCGGAGGTCGGCGCGATCGTCCTCGAATGCACCAATATGGCGCCCTATGCGCGGGCGCTCGCCGCGGCCGTGAAGCTGCCGGTCCACGACATCATCGGTCTGCTCGGCTGGTGGCGGCGAAGCCTGGAGCCGCCGGCCTTCGCCGGCCGGACGCCGGCAGCGGTCACGAGCCACGGTTGAGTTCTGCCGCGACGCGTAGCGTGGCGTGCCGGCTGGCCGTGCGGCATGGGCGGCATACTCCAAGAAAAACATTGGCGATCACGTGAAAACCGGCCAGCATGTCGACAGATCCCGATCGAAGAAAAATGAGGAGGCTCCAGGTGAAAACGCTCTCTGTGCCCGCCGCTCTCGCCCTGGCCAGCGCCCTGGCCGCGCCATCGATGGCCGAGACCTGGGACATGCCGATGGCCTATCCCGAGAACAATTTTCACACCGAGACCGGCAAGGGCTTCGCCGCATGCGTCGCCGAGGGCACCGGCGGGGCGCTCGAGCTGGTGGTGCATGCCAACGGCTCGCTGTTCTCGGGCTCCGACATCAAGCGTGCGGTGCAGACCGGCCAGGCGCCGATCGGCGAGCGTCTCCTCTCCGCCCATCAGAACGAGAGCCCGCTCTTCGGCGTCGACAGCGTGCCCTTCCTCGCCACCGGCTATGATGCCTCGGTCAAGCTCTGGGAGATCGCGAAGCCGACGCTGGAAAAGGTGCTGGACGGCCAGAATCTGGTGCTTCTGTACTCCGTCCCCTGGCCGCCCCAGGGCATCTACACCAAGAAGGAGCTGAATTCCGCTGCCGACATGCAGGGTGTGAAGTTCCGCTCCTACAACAACGCGACCGCGCGCATGGCCGAGCTGATGGGGGCCGTGCCGGTGCAGATCGAGGCCGCCGAGCTCAGCCAGGCGCTGGCCACCGGCGTTGCCGAGAGCTTCATCTCCTCGGGCTCGACCGGCTATGACGAGAAGGTCTGGGAGCATCTGACCCACTGGTACGACACCGCGGCTTGGCTGCCGCGAAACTACGTCTTCGCAAACAAGGACAGCTGGTCCGGCCTGGATGAGGCGACCCAGGGCGCACTCAAAGACTGCGCGACCAAGGCCGAAGAGGCGGGCACGGCCAAGTCGAGGGAACTGGCCGAATGGTACAAGGAGCAGCTCAGCGCCAGCGGCATGGCGTGCAGCCGCCCGGCGAGCAGCTCGAAGCCGACCTGCTCGCGATCGGCGAGACCATGACCAATGAGTGGCTCGAAGCCGCCGGCGAGGACGGCAAGGCGATCATCGATCAGTTCAAGGCGAATTAGCTATGAAAGGGCAGGGCGAAGCGCTGCCCGCCGCTTCGCCCGCCTGATCGATCGTCGCAGATGGCCATGGCCTCCTTCGGACGAACGCTGCGCAGGGTTCTGGACCGGCTTTATGATGCGGCCGGCGCTCTCGCGGCGGTCTGCCTGCTGGCGCTGCTGATCATCATCTGCCTGCAGATGATCGCCCGCTGGAGCGGCGTAATCTTCCTCGGCTCCACCGCCTATGCCGGCTATTGCATGGCGGCAGCCTCCTTCTTCGCGCTCGCCCACACCCTCGATCACGGCGGCCACATCCGCGTCTCGCTGCTCCTGAGCCAGCTCGGCAGCTACCGGCGCATCGCGGAGATCTGGTGCTTCGGCATCGGCTCGGTGCTGGCCGTTTTCCTGGCCACCTACGCGATCAAGGCGGTGCAGGTTTCGATCAAGCTGAACGACATCTCCCAGGGCCAGGACGCGACCCCAATCTGGATCCCGCAGACGCCGATGGCACTGGGCGCGACCCTCTTCGCCGTCGCCATGATCGATCGCCTGATCCGCATTCTTCTCGGCGGCAGCTACCAGCTCGGCGAAGGAGCATCGGTCGAGTGAGTGCCGCCACCACGATGCAAGTCAGCCCGTGGCACGCCGCCACGGTCGATCAGCAGTCACCAAGCCGCAAGGCCAAGTGTCAGGCAAGTGAACGCACGGCGCGCCGCCGTGGGTGAGATTTATCTGACCGGGCTGTTTCTGTTCGTGCTGTTCTTCCTGCTCGGCACGGGTGTCTGGGTGGGACTGGCGCTGCTCGGCGTCGCTTGGTTCGGCATGGAGCTGTTCACCTCGCGTCCGGCCGGCGACGCCATGATCACCACCATATGGCGGGTCTCCTCCTCCTGGTCGCTGACCGCCCTGCCACTGTTCATCTGGATGGGTGAAATCCTTTTTCGAACAAGACTTTCCGAGGATATGTTCAAGGGTCTCTCGCCCTGGATGGCGAACCTTCCGGGGCGTCTTCTGCACACCAATATCGTCGGCTGCACCGTGTTCGCCGCGGTGTCGGGGAGTTCCGCAGCGACCGTCACCACCGTCGGCAAGATGTCGATCCCGGAGTTGCGCTCGCGCGGCTATCCCGAGACCATGATCGTCGGCACGCTCGCCGGAGCGGGCACGCTCGGCCTGATGATCCCGCCTTCGCTCACCCTGATCGTCTATGGCGTGACCATCCAGGAGAGCATTTCCAAGCTGTTCATGGCAGGCATCCTGCCGGGCCTCGTGCTCGCCTGCCTGTTCATGGGCTATATCGCGATCTGGTCCTTTATCAGAAGCGAGCAGGTGCCGGCGCCGGACAGGCATCTGACGCTCACCGATCGCATCGCCGAAAGCCGCTTTCTCATCCCTGTCGTCTGCCTCATTCTCCTGGTGCTCGGCTCGATCTATCTCGGCTTCGCCACCGCGACCGAAGCTGCGGCCTTCGGCGTACTCGGCGCCCTAGCTCTCGCGGCGATCCAGGGCTCGCTCACCCGGGAAAGCTTCGTCGAAAGCCTGATGGGCGCCACGCGCACCTCCTGCATGATCGCCCTGATCCTCGCCGGCGCCGCCTTCCTCGCGCTGGCCATGGGATTCACCGGCCTGCCGCGTGCGCTCGCCGCGTGGATCGCTTCGCTCGAACTCAGCCCGATCGCCCTGATCGCCGCCCTCACCTTGTTCTACATTATCCTCGGCTGCTTCCTCGACGGCATCAGTTCGGTCGTGCTCACCATGGCCGTGGTCGATCCGATGGTACGCGGCGCCGGCATCGACATGATCTGGTTCGGCATCTTCATCGTCGTGGTGGTCGAAATGGCCCAGATCACCCCGCCGATCGGCTTCAACCTTTTCGTGCTGCAAGGCATGACCGGCCACGAGATCAGCTACATTGCGCGCACGGCATTGCCGTTCTTCCTCCTCATGTGTCTCATGGTCGTCATCCTTGTGATGTTCCCGGATCTCGCCACTTTCCTTCCCGAAACCATGCGCCAGGCCCCAGGCTGACCGGGGCGCCGGTCGGCGTTGACTTGACGGAGCCGGGCGCGGGCGCTGTGTCCGTTCGTCGACAATCATCTCTGCCACTGCCTGTTGTACCTGGAAGTTGTTAGGAAAAAGTTAACGTTACCGTGTGATGATCATGGACGTGGTCGGTCATGAGGAGTGTCGATGGCGCGGTTGTCCTTCATCGAGCGAGACGAGGGCCCGGAGCGCTTGCGTCCGATCTATGACGCGGTCGAAGTCTATGGCCCGTTCGCCAATCAGATCAGGACCATGACCATGGCGCACTGTCCGCCGGTTCTGGAGCATGTCATGGCGCTGCTGTTCGCGCTCAGGAAGGAGGGCTGTCTGAGCAGGCGGCATGTCGAGCTGTTGAACGTCACGGTCGCCAAACTCAACGCATGCGATTATTGTATCGCTCATCACGCCCCCGGTTTGGTGGTCGAGGGCATGAGTGATGCCGGCATCGCACGCCTGCCGGCGTATGAAGGGCATCCTGAACTCGATGCAACGGATCGCCTGGTGGTGCGTTATGCCGTGCAGATGGGTGAGGCGCCGACGCGGATAAGCGACGGGTTTTTCGACCAGCTGCGTCGTCATTTTTCCGAGGCCGCGATTTGCGAGCTGACCTGGCGGATCGGGCTTGCCGGCGCTTTCAACAGGATCAACCAGGCGCTCGATATCGAGATCGAGTCAGAGCTGGTTCAGCTGAGTGCCGCTAAGGTGCAGCCGGATTTCGAGCGTTGAGAACGGAAGGTGCCGCCACTGCAGGGGTGCCAGGAGACGTAGGAGCCGAGAGCGTTTTGGTCGCAAACGGGACAGGACAGTCATGTCGATGATGGTCAGGCGATGCTTTCTGTCGCTGGCGGTGATGGCGATCGGCCTCGTCTCCGTCGCAGACAGAGCGAAGGCAGCGGATGAACTGGACCTTTACATGGTCATGACCATGGCTGGCGTCACCGCGGGCTCGATCAAGCTGTCGATCGACGATCAGGAGAGCGAGACGGTCAGCAAGCTTGCGATGAAGAGCCAGGGCCTGTTCAAATTCCTGACCGGATACGAAAGCCAGGCGATCGCGCGCAGCACTGGCAGCACTGAAGGCGCATCGCCCATGCCAATCCGTTATGAATCGACTTACGAGACCAACAGCGGCGAGCGCCGGGTCGAAATAGCGTATGACCCGGAGACCGGGGCCATCGACGCTCTGGGCAACTGGAAAGAGGGCAAGCCGCGCACGACCAGGGTGCCGGCTGCATTGCAGGCGACGACGGTCGATCCTCTTACGGCGATGGTGCGTTTTCGGCATTGGATCCGTGATCTGCGGCGTGATGGCGGGCTCCAGAACATCGGCGTCTCGGAGCCGGCGCCGAAGATGCTGGGGCTGGAGGTTTTCGACGGTCGGCGGCGCTATCGTCTCGAGATCGGTCTGCTTGAGCGGGTCCAGGTCGATCACGCCGGCAGCCGCGTGCCCGCCCTGCGCTTCAGAGTGGATCTGGAGACGCTTGCCGGCTTCAGCAAGAACGACATGCTGGCGAACTGGTCGAGCGAAGACGGTCACCGCTGGATCGAAGTGATCGTCACCGACGACGACGACCCCGTGCCGATTTCGATGGCGACCGTCGGCGGCAGCCTGAAAACGACGATCTATCTCCGGAAGATCTGTAACGGCGAGGACAAGTGCATCAAGGTCGACGGCTAGTGCGTCCCGCTTGACGCCCCGCCCCGACGGGAGCTTTGCCAGGACCCTATTGGGTTAACGAAGGCGCCGGAGCCCAGGAGCAGGTCAGGTCTGACCACGCTGCGGTCCCCCGTGGGGTTCAGCCGGCCCGGTCGTCCCTTGCGGTTTCGGCGTAGACGTGGACCGGCTTGCCGGTATTGCCGACGACGTCCTTGTTG
>JAWKVM010000025.1:0-149775 GCA_041398025.1 Alphaproteobacteria bacterium | reverse complement strand
CGAGCATGCGCAGGAAGCGGTCGGTCGGCAGCGCCTCGGCGCCGACGATCTCGGCGAGCCGCCCGGCGCCGACCCGGCGCTGGAACTCCATCTGCCAGAGCCGGTCCTGGGCATGCGCATAGCCCTCGGCGAAGATCACGTCGGTAAGGGACTGACCGCTGATATGCGGGATGCCGTGGCGGTCGCGGACGATCTCGACCGGGGCTTCGAGGCCGGTGACGGCGCGCTCGCCGTCGATCACCGGCAGGCCCTGACGCAGCCAGAGATAGCCGCCGGCGGTCAGCAGCAGGGCGAGCAGGATCAGGCCGAGCGCCCCGTAGCCCGCCCAGCGCAGCGCCCGCCTCATGGCTGGAGTCTTTCCACCGTTCCCGACATCGCCCGTCTCCTTCCGGCAGGAGCATCGCCGGAACGGGCCGTGTTGTCACATCATTCCTGACGCATCGCCCGCCGTCTCACCTCCGCGAGGTCGTTTCCTCGACCGAGCCCTCGATGATCTGTCCGGCGATCGGCCATTGGAAGTGCACGCGATGGCCATGGGCGTCGGCTTTCGGCTCCGCGCTCAGCCGGCCGCCGGCGGCATGGACCAGCTGGCCTACGATCGCGAGCCCGAGCTCGGCCGAGGGTTCGGCGCCGTGCTGGCCGTCGTCGCTGATGGTGATCTCCAGGCAGCCATCGCCGGGGGCGGCATCGATGCGAATGACGCCGGTCGCACCGCCGATGCGCTCGACCGCCTGGCCCAGCAGGCTTCGCAGAATGCAGGCGAGCGGTATCTGCCAGGTTCGGAAGGCCAGCGCAGGCGGGCTGATCATGACGCGCACGCCTTTGGGCAGACCGATCAGCGTCAGGGTGCGGCGCAGGAGCTCGCCAAAATCCACCGATGTCAGCGCGCTCTCGTCAGCGGGGTCTTCGCGTGCATAGGTCAGGAGATCGTCGATCACCTGACCGAGGGCGGCCAGACGGTGCTGCATCGGCTGCAGCCAGCGCATGGCCTCGTCGCCCGCCTGCTTCGCGGCGAGCGTGGCGTGCAGCTGTGCTGCCAGGCGCTCGATCGCGCAGAGCGGCGTCTTCAGGTCATGGGCGATCATCGTCGCCACGTCGTCGAGGGCCGCCTGGGCCCGCAGCAGCCGCTGGTTTTCCGCACGAAGATCCTGGTTCTTGCGGCGCAGCCGCTCATTGGAGGACAGCAGCGTGTCGATGGTCGATTCCAGCATGCGCTGGTTTTCGATCAGGACGCGTTCGAGATCGCAGGACGGGTCCGTGTCGGAAACGTCGGAGTCCGGCGCCGGCTGGAGCGTCACGTAGTCCCGATCGTCCAGCTCCGGCTGCAGGGCCTCGGCAGGCTTCTGGCGATAGGCGGCGGACATGCGGGTCAGCGCCGGACTGACCGGAGGCTCCAGCGCCTTTCGATAAAGGCGCCATTTGCCGTCGACGACGTCGAGCGCAGCGATCCGCGAGCCCGGCTGCTCGCTCGGTCCGAGAAACAGAAAGCCGCCCGGGTTCAAGGCCCGGTCACAGGCTTCGAGGGCCTTTTCGCGGGATGCGGTCGACAGATAGATGAGGAGATTGCGGCAGCTCACCAGGTCGATGCCGTCGGGCGGCGGCGCCTTCAGGATATCGTGCTCGATGAAGGTGACATGGCGGCGAAGCGACGGCCCGACCTCGACGCCGTCGCCCGCATCCCGCAGGAAGTGCTCGCTCAGCTCGGTGGGAATGTGCCCGAGGCAGGCGCGCCCATAGCGGCCGGCGCGTGCCAGTTCGATCGCGGCGACATGGCGATCGCTGGCGATCACCTCGATATGGGCCGTTTTGCCGCTGCGTTCGGCCTGATGCAGGAGCAGCATGGCGAGCGAGTAGGCTTCTTCGCCGCTTGCCGCGGCCGGCACCCAGACCCTGACGGGCCGCTCCCGTGACATCTGGTCGATCAGGACCGGAACGACGTCGCGCTCCAGCGCCGCATAGGCCTCGGGATCGCGGAAGAAACCGGTTACCCGCAAGAGAATGTCGTCCTGCAGGGCGGTGAGCTCGACCACATCGTCGGCGAGACGATCGGCGTAGGCCGCGAGCGTGGGCGCCTTCGACAGCGCGAGCCGGCGGCGCACGCGCTTGGCGATCAGCGATGGCCGATAGGCCTGGATATCGATGGCGAAGCGGCGCGCCAGCAGGTCGGTGATACGTGCCAGCGCCTCGACGTCGCGCGCGGCCTCGGCCTCGTCGTCGTCCGGCCTTTGCCGCCGGCCGACATGGCGCTGGATCAGATCCGGGATGGCGCCTGGCGGGGCGATCGCCGAGGCGAGATCGGCCTCGATCACCCGGCGCGGCATCTCCGCGAACTCGGTGCTTTCCGGATGCTGCGCCAGCACCAGCCCGCCATGGCTGCGGATCGAGGTGCAGCCGGAGACGCCGTCCTTGTCCTTGCCGGACAGCATGACCGCGATTGCCGCCGGCCCGGCGGAAGCGGCGAGCGAATGCAGCAGCATGTCGATCGGCGAGACGTCGAGCGCCGTGTCGTCCTCGGTTTCGGGCGTGAACGCCACCAGCCGGTCCTTCAGGAGGATCATGCGCGCGTCCGGCGAGACGAGGTGGATGCGGCCGGCTTCGAGCGAGGTGCCGTTCTCCGCCTGCACCACGGGCATCGACGTCTGCGTGCACAGGAGATCGGCCAGCGGATCGGACAGCCCGGACTGGACGTGACGGCAGATCACGAAGGCCATGCGCGCATCCGCCGGCATGGCGCCGAACATGAGCTGGATGGCTTCGAGCCCGCCCGCGCCGGCGCCGATGCCGACGACCCAAAGCGGCTTGCCGGTGCGGCTGATCAGGTCGGCGTGAGCAGGTTGCAACGTGGCCTCGGGAGGGATGTCATTCATGGTCCAAGCGAAGTCCAGCCGGTCGATGATCGGTAAGATATCACAGAGCGTTAAGCAACCAAAAGTTGAATATCGCACGATCGAAGCTACCGACGCACCGATTGCAAGCCGGCGTCCCGCCGACCATGATGGCAGGCGGCAGCCATGATCGAGGAACTGGAGCAGCCTTGCGTGCTGATGACGAACTGCTGGCAGCACTTCGCCGGCTTGGCCTTCTTGAGGAGGGTGAGCGGCCGGCGTTTGCGGCGTTGAGAGGCGGCGTTTCCTCCGATATCTGGAAAGTGGACACGAGACGCCGCACCCTCTGCGTCAAAAGGGCGCTTTTCAAGCTCAAGGTCGCCGCCGACTGGCAGGCGCCGGTCGAGCGCAATGCCTATGAGGCGGCCTGGATGGCCGAGGCGGCCGCCGTGGTCCCGGACGCGGTGCCCGAATTGCTCGGGCAGGACGCGGCGAGCGGCGTGCTGGCCATGGCCTATCTGCCGCCGGAGGGTTTTTCGAACTGGAAGGAGATGCTGCGCCGGGGGCAGGCGGACCCGGCGACCGCGGCCGCGGTCGGCGATCGCCTGGTGCGCATCCACGCGGCCACGGCCCATCGCCCGGAGGTTGCCGCACGTTTTCCGACCGACAGCATCTTCTACGACATCCGGCTCGAGCCCTATCTGGTGGCGACCGCCGGGTCGCATCCGGACGTCGCTGACGCCCTTATGCGGCTGGTCGACATCACCCAGGCGAGCAAGCACTGCCTGGTGCATGGCGATGTCAGCCCGAAGAACATCCTGATCGGGGACAAGGGACCGGTCTTCCTGGACGCGGAATGCGCCTGGTACGGCGACCCCGCCTTCGACCTCGCCTTTGGCCTCAACCACCTCCTGCTGAAGGGTCTCTGGGTGCCGGCGGCGAAGCCCGCTTTCCTCGCCTGTTTCGGTGCGCTGCAGGACTCCTATTTCAAGGGCGTCGACTGGGAGGATCGGGAAAGACTCGAAGCGCGCACCGCCGCCCTTCTGCCGGGTCTGATGCTCGGGCGTGTCGACGGCAAGTCGCCGGTCGAATATCTGACCGAGGAACGGGACAGGGATCGCGTGCGCGCCATTGCGACCGGCTGGCTGCTCGATCCGCCGAAGCGGCTTGCGGCGATCAGGGAGGGCTGGGCAAGAAAGACGGGTGACGGCGACATGGCGGTGATGACGGGAGAGACGAGGTGAGCAATCGCACCCTGATCGAGAAGGTTCATGGCCGCCGGGTCTGGGATTCGCGCGGGCGCCCGACGGTCGAGGCCGAGGTGACGCTCGCGGGCGGCGCCTTCGGCCGCGCGATCGCACCCGCGGGCGCCTCCACCGGCTCCGCGGAAGCGCTCGACCGGCGCGATGGAGGCAGCGCTTTCGGCGGTTACGGCGTCGACCAGGCCGTCGCCGCCGTCGCGAATGTTTTCGCGCCTCGCGATCACGGGGCTGGATCTGACCGATCAGGCTCTGGTCGACCAGCGGCTGATCGAGACCGACGGCACGCCCGACAAATCCCGGCTCGGCGCCAATGCCGCGATCGCGCTCTCCATGGCCGTCGCCCATGCCGCCGCGGCTGCGGCCGGACAGCCGCTCTACCGCTACCTCGCGGGCGACGGCCGCTGATCCTGCCGCTCCCGGAGATCCAGATTTTCGGCGGCGGTGCCCATGCCGGCAGGCGGGTCGACATTCAGGACTTCATGGTGGTCTGCCCCGGTGCGTCGACCTTCGCCGAGGCTCTTGCCTGGACGGCGGAAGTCTACCGTGCCGCGGGTTCGCTGCTGGCCGAGGCGGGGCGGCTTGCCGGCGTCGCCGACGAGGGCGGTTTCTGGCCGGCCTTCGAGACCAACGAGCAGGCGCTCGACATGCTGCTCGCGGCGATCGAAAAAGCGGGCTATCGCCCGCGCGAGGAGGTCGGCATCGCCCTCGACGTCGCCGCCTCCGAGTTCGGCAAGGAGGGGCGCTATCGTCTCGCTCTGGAGGACCGCGAGCTGGACAGCGGCGAGCTGATCGATCTCCTGCGCTCCTGGCTGGAACGCTATCCCATCCTGTCGATCGAGGACCCGCTCGCCGAGGACGACATCGACGGTTTTCGCGCCTTTACCGCCCTTACCGGCAAGGACCTGCAGATCATCGGCGACGACCTCCTGGTGACCGACGCGGAGCGTGTGCACCGGGCCGCGGCGCTGAACGCGGTCAACGCGCTTCTGGTCAAACCCAACCAGCGCGGCACGCTTACCGAGACCAGGGCGGCCTTCGATGCTGCGCGCATCGCCGGCTTCGACACCATCGTCTCCGCGCGCTCCGGCGAGACCGAGGACGTCACCATCGCCCATCTCGCGGTCGGCTGGAACGCCGGCCAGCTCAAGGTCGGCTCGTTTGCGCGCTCCGAGCGCATGGCCAAGTGGAACGAGGTGCTGAGGATCGAGGAAGCGCTTGGGGCTGACACGACCTTCGCCGGGAGACGGGCCCTGCGCGGACTTTGCTGATGCGCCCCCAAGGCGAGCGCAAAAAATAAGGCGGCCTGGCCACTCGGGACCAGGCCGCCTTCGTTGCCTCAAATCGTGCGATGATGAGCGCGAAACCCATGGTGATGCGGGATGGACGTACACCACCGTTGGATTTCGCGCCGACAGCGAACCAGGAAATAGTCCATTTCGACACACAATTCTAGTGTGTATTTATGCATAAAAGAACGCATAAAAACTGATGCGTGAAAGTGAGCCTATATCTTTCGCCTATGGTGCACTAGCATTTCGCTCCTAAGACTGGAGCTATCTATCGTGCAAATACCCGATGTTCGAGAGGAAGAGGAGACGGTCCGGGTCACCATCACGCTCGATCGCAGAGTGTATGACTGGTTTCGGCAGACCGGGCGCGGCTACCAAAAGCGCATGAACCGTGCCCTCTTGTGGTACATCGACCAGCTCGAAGAACAGGACGCGGCGGCCGACAACGATCGGCGCCGGGATGCCATCAGATAGCGGCCGGCCTGGCTGCGCTCCCTGAAGAGCCGCCGATGACGCCGGCGCCTGGCCGACCGACCCCTATGCCTCCTGGCCTGAGGCCATCTAGAATGCAGCGTGAAGCCACGCGCGGACCGCTTGCCGCGCCCATGCCGGGGAAGGCCCATGGCCCTGCATTTCACCGCTGACGAGTTCGACCGGCGCCGCGCGCGCGCGCTCCAGGCGATGGCCGCGCGCAGGCTCGATGCGCTCCTCATGTTCAAGCAGGAGAGCATGTACTGGCTAACCGGCTATGACAGCTTCGGCTACTGCTTCTTCCAATGCCTCGTTCTGCGCGCCGACGGCGAGATCGTGCTGCTCACCCGCGCCCCCGATCTGCGCCAGGCGCAGAACACCTCGATCATCACGGACATCCGCATCTGGGTCGACCGGGAGGGCGCCACGCCGGCCGACGATCTGAAGGATCTGCTCCGGCTCGGCGGGCTCGAAGGCAAGCGCCTCGGCATCGAATACGACGCCACCGGGCTCACCGCCGCCCGCGGCAAGCAGGTGGACGCCGCGCTCGACGGTTTTGCGGCAGCCGAGGACGCCTCCGACCTGGTCGCCAGGCAGCGCCTGATCAAGTCCGAGGCCGAGCTCGCCTATGTCCGGCGCGCCGCCGAGCTCGCCGACGAGGCCCTCGACGCCGCCATCGGCACGACCCGTGCCGGGGCGGACGAAGGCGACATCCTGGCGGCGATGCAGGGCGCCGTGTTCAGGGGCGGCGGCGATTATCCCGGCAACCCCTTCATCATCGGATCCGGGCCCGACGCGCTTCTCTGCCGTTATAAGTCAGGCCGCCGCAAGCTGGACCCGCAGGACCAGCTCACGCTCGAATATGCCGGCGTCTATCGCCAGTATCACGCCTGTCTGATGAACACCTTCGTCATCGGCGAAACATCGCCCCACCAACGGAAAATGTTCGAGGCGGCCAGTGAGGCGCTGCTCGCCTGCGAAGCCGCGCTCAAACCCGGCACCGCCATGGGCGAGGTCTTCGACACCCATGCAGCGGTCATGGACGGCCACGGCATGCAGGCGCATCGCCTGAACGCCTGTGGCTATTCCCTCGGCACCGTCTACGCGCCCTGCTGGATGGACTGGCCGATGTTCTACACCGGCAATCCCGTGGTGATCGAGCCGGGCATGGTGTTCTTCCTGCACATGATCCTGATGGACAGCGACGCAGGCCAGGCCATGTGCCTCGGCCGGACGTCCGTGGTCACGGACCTCGGCGCGGACGTGCTTTCGAAAGCGCCGCTCGACCTGGTGGTGAGGTAGATCAGCGGTGCCGCATCTCGCCTTCTTCCTCCTGATCCTGTTGCTCGGCATGCTCGCGACATGCTTCTTTTGAGGATCGGGCAGCGACAATGAACGACAGGGAGGCCCCGTGACTCAGAGCGATATGACGGTCTCCGTCTGGCGAGGCGGCGAGAATGGCAGCTACCAGCGCTTCACCGTGCCGCGCCAGGCGAGCCAGACCGTGCTCGACGTGGTCGTCTGGATCCAGCAGAACGCCGACCCCTCGCTCGCTTTTCGCTATGCCTGCCGGGTGGGCATGTGCGGCTCCTGCGCCATGACCGTGAATGGCAGGCCGCGCTGGACCTGCCGCACCCACGTCCAGGTCGTCGGCGACGACAGGCTCGAGATTGCTCCTTTGCGGAACCTGCCCGTCATCCGCGATCTCGCCACCGACATGAGCCCGTTCTTCGAGAAATGGCAAGCGGCGGATGGCGTCTTTCATCCGACGAAGACGAGAAACGAGCTGGTCGCACCGGTCGAGCCCGCGGGCGCTGCCCGCCTCGCTGCGTCCGCCGGTATCGAATGCATCAACTGCGCCGTCTGCTACGCCGCCTGCGACGTGGTCGCGCGCAACCCCGCCTATCTCGGCCCCGCCGCCCTCAACCGCGCCTGGACGTTGCAAAACGATGTCCGCGACGGCGCCCAGCAAGCACGGCTTGCAGCGGTTACCCGAGACGGTGGATGTCAGAATTGCCATGCCCAGCAAGGCTGCTCGACCTACTGTCCGAACGGCCTGAACCCCACCGCTTCGATCGCCGGATTGAAACGCATGGCCATCCGCAGGCGCTTCGGTTGGGGGAGCTGACCATGGACTTCCGCCTCTATCTCCTGCAGCGCCTCACCGCCCTGATCATGGCGCCCCTCGTCCTCGGCCACATCGCAGTCATGATCTACGCGATCCAGGGGGGGCTCTCGGCAGCGGAAATCCTCGGACGCACCCAGGGCAGCCTGTTCTGGGGTGCATTCTACGGGCTGTTCGTTCTGGCGGTCTCGATCCATGCGGCGATCGGGCTGCGCACGATCGCGCAGGAATGGTTGAGATTCGAGGGCGCGGCCCTCGACGCGTTGACTTGCCTGGTGGGGCTCGGACTGCTGGTGCTGGGGGGACGGGCGGTCTTTGCGGTGGTGGTGGCGTGAAGGGGCACCGGAATCAGATGCTGTGGTACGCCTATATCCTGCACCGCCTCTCCGGCCTCGCCCTCGCCCTGTTCCTGCCGGTCCATTTCTATGTCCTGGCCCTGGCCCTCAAGAACGAAGCCGCGCTGGACGGGGCACTCCGCTGGACCCAAAGTCCGGCGATCAAACTCGCTGAGTTTGGTCTTCTTTTCTTGTTGGCTGTTCATCTCTTTGGCGGCCTGCGTCTTATGGCGCTCGAACTCCTCCCCTGGTCCGACCATCAGAAGACCTACGCGGCGGCCGCGGCAGGCTTGGCGTTTCTCGTCGCCGGCAGCTTTCTCCTGAGGGCGATCTGATGGAGCTGGAGCGCTTCGACACCGACATTCTGATCCTCGGCTCCGGCGGCGCCGGTCTGTTCGCGGCGCTGCACGCCCTGCAGACGGCGCCGGATCTCGACGTCACCATTGCCGTCAAAGGCCTGCTCGGCAAATGCGGCTGCACGCGCATGGTGCAGGGCGGCTACAACGTGGCGCTCGGGCCGGGGGACAGCGTCGAGCGGCACTTCATGGACACCATCGAGGGCGGCAAATGGCTGCCCAATCAGGCCATGGCCTGGCGGCTCTGCGCGACCGCAGTCACGCGAATCCGTGAGCTGGAGAACGAGGTCGGCTGCTTTTTCGATCGAAATCCGGACGGCTCGCTGCACTATAAGGCCTTTGCCGGTCAGACGGCCGATCGCACCGTGCACAAAGGCGACCTCACCGGCATCGAGATCGTCAGCCGCCTCATGGAACAGGTTCTGGCACGGCCAGTTCGTCGACTTGAGGAGCATCGGGCGGTCGCCCTCGTTCCGGCCAAGGGCGGGGAGGGGCTGGCGGGTGTTCTGTTCATCGACATACGCACCGGCGCGTTTCGTTTTGTTCGAGCCAAGGCGGTGCTTATGGCAACCGGCGGTGGCCCGACCATGTATCGCTACCACACGCCGTCGGGCGACAAGTCCATGGACGGCCTCGCCATGGCGCTGCGGGCGGGGCTGCCGCTGCGCGACATGGAGATGGTGCAGTTCCACCCCACGGGCCTGCTCGGCGGCGCCGGCACGCGCATGACCGGCACGGTGCTGGAGGAGGGGCTGCGCGGCGCCGGCGGGTTTCTTCTGGATGGCGAGAAGCGGCGCTTCATGCTCGACTACGACCCCAAGGCCGAGCGGGCGACGCGCGATGTGGTCAGCCGGGCCATCTATAAGGAGATGCGCGAGGGGCGGACCACGCCCAACGGCGGCGTCTATATCTCGATGGCCCATCTCGGGCCGGAGGACGTCGCGAAGAAGTTCAAAGGCATGGTGAAACGCTGCGCCGATTGCGGCTTCGACCTAGCAGGCGGCCTGGTCGAGGTGGTGCCGACCGCGCACTACCTCATGGGCGGCGTGGTGGTTGACGAGGACACGCGCACCGACATGCCCGGCCTCTACGTCGCGGGCGAGGACGCCGGCGGCGCGCACGGGGCGAACAGGCTGGGCGGCAACGGTGTGGCTAACTCCACCGTTTACGGCGGCATTGCCGGCGAAGTGATGGGGGGGGACGCCCCCCACGCGTTGACTTGGCGGGACCCGGACGAGGCGCTGTTGCTAGATGAGATCGATCGCGCTTGTCGGCCGTTTTCTAACAAACCCGGCCCGGTGCATCTTCTTCGTAACACGTTGATGGATGTGATGTGGGATCACATTGGAGTCATGAGAGATGCCGCGGGCATCCGGCGCGGACTCGATGAAGTCGCGGCGATCAAGGAGGAGCTTTTGACGCTCGGAGTCGCCGACGCCAGAGCCTTCAACCTCACCTGGCATGACTGGCTGAACCTGCAGAGCCTCGCCGAGATGTCCGAGGTCATCGGGAAAGCGGCGCTTTCACGCGAAAATTCAAGAGGGGCTCACTATCGCGAAGACTTCCCGGAGGTCGGCGATCTCGACTCGTCCTACTTCACCACGGCCCGCCTCGCAGGCGGCGAGGTCGAGGTTCGACGTGAACCCGTTGCGTTCACGATCGTCAGGCCGGGTGAGACCATCCTGCCGGAGGGCGAGCCGGTGAGCCTGGTGGAGGCGGCGGAATGATAGCGATCGATCTCATCGAGAAGACGGCGCTGGAGCTGATGGCGAAGGCGGCGATCGAGATTCCGGAGGATTATCTGGACGGGTTGAAGGCCGCGGCTGCGGTCGAGGACGGGGAGCTGTCCTCCTTCGTGCTGCAGGCGATGCTGGAGAATTACGAGGCGGCCAAGGAGGACCGGCGCGCCATGTGCGGTGATACCGGCTGCCCGCGCTGGTACGTCAAGATGGGCAACGAAGCACGCATCGAAGGTGGTCCAGTTGCGCTCGAAGCCGCACTCAGACGCGCGACAGCGTCAGCGACGAGCGGCGTCCCGCTCAGGCCGAACAGGGTGCATCCGCTCTGGCGGACGGATCATGATAACAATGTCGGCATCGCGGCGCCGGAGATCGAGTATGGGTTCGAGCCGGGCGGGGAATGGATCGACCTGATCACGGTGCACAAGGGGGGGCTGTTCGGCACGGACTACCGCATGCTGTTTCCCTCGGACGGCCTGCAAGGCATCAAGCGGTTCTTCCTGGACAGCCTGGTGGCGTTCGGCAAGCGCGGGCTCGCCTGCCAGCCGGCGATCATCGGCATCGGGCTGGGTGGCTCGAAAGACGCCTGCATGGTGCTGGGCAAGCGTGCGGCCTGTCTTCGTACTGTCGGCGACCGCAACCCGGACCCGCGCATCGCGGAACTGGAAGAAGAATTCAAGGAGCTCGGCAACTCGATCGGCATGGGGGCGATGGGGTTCGTCGGCAAGTCGATGGTGATCGACTGCCATATCGAGGTCGGCTATTGCCACACTGGCGGCATGCAGATGAGCGTCCACGCCTTCTGTCTTTCGTCGAGGCGCGCGGTCGCCCGCGTCCATGCGGACGGTCGCGTGGAGCACCGGACGGACCCGGATTGGTTCCTCCTTACCAGAGGCGGGAGACGGTCGAATGGCCGGAGGCGGACAGCCTGACAAAAAGCGCCTGAGCACGACGCCCGCGCGAGAAACGCTGGCGGAGCTGAAGCTCGGCGACGTGGTCTATCTCGATGGCGTGGTCTACACCGCGCGGGAAGGTGTCTATCAGCGTGTCGTCGACGGCGGGGCCAGTCTCCCGTCAGGGCTGCAGACCCTGTCTGCCGCTAATTTTCATTGTTCGCCGGCGGCGACGCAGAGGGAGGACGGGTCGTTCGCGATGGGGGCGGTGACGGCGACGGCGTCCTTTCGCTTTTCCAAGTGGATCGGCGGGTTTTTCCAGGCCTCGGGGGCGAAGCTGATCATCGGCAAGGGGGGGATGAGCCCGAAGGACTACCAGGCGCATTTCGTGCCTAACGGCGCCGTCTACCTCACGACCGTCGGCTACGGGACGGGCGCCCTTCTCGGCCGCGGCGTCCAGGGCGTGCGCGCGCTCCACTGGCGAAAGGAACTCGGCCTCGCCCAGGCCATCTGGGTGATCGACGTCTCGAATTTCGGCCCGTTCATCGTCGAGAGCGACCTCGAAGGGAACAGCCTGTTCGAACGCGAAAACGCCAAGATCGCGGCGAACCTGGAGAAGGTCTACGAGGGGACCAGGCCGGCGGTGCTCAAGCGCTTCGGCGAGACGGACGATCGGGGGGAGGAGTTGATTTGACCGGCGACGCGCCGGTGCGATTATCAAATAAATTCTCGTGTCGTACATCTGAGGCCGCTTACCCGCGTGAAGCGATTGCTAACGCCCTGGCTGACCTGCATCGGAAATTAATTTGCAGGCGTTTGTCGACAGTAGCTTTTCTAAGATTCAACAAATGGCTCGCGAGAACTATTGGCGAGATACATATCTTTAGACGTCAACATTGGATTATCGCCAAATACTGAGGAGTTTAGCATTCTTGCGTGCTGATCATCCAATAATCTCACTGTAGGCATATTGGAAAAAACTGCATATTTCTCTACATATTTTCCGAAACATTCCATATTATTTGATGCGATGTTATAATACAATATTAGCAATTCTTGATCAGATAATTGTGATATGAGTAAATTCATGTGGTAAGACTGAGAATAACGGCTATTATCTATCATCATCATAAAATTGTACAAAAAACGAAAGTAGTGACCTAAATCTAACTGATTTTCTTTCCAGAATTGACTGTAAGATAACCTCAATATGTCTTCAATATTATGTTTTGGATATCCCTTTTCTTTGTTGTCTCGATAGAATTTGGTTAGGCGCCTATAGAAAACCCTAAAGCAATCTCGGCCAGAAGTAGTTTGCTGCGTCTCCTTGTTGAATAGGTCGATAGAATTGACAATTGAATTATGCAAAGAAAGCATCTCAAAAAAAGTTGATTCGAAGACTTGACTTTTGAGCGTCTGACTTTGCTCCTCTAGAGCATCAGCAGATCTCTCAATTTCATCGCGAGTAAGAGAAAGTTCCATTCTCTGAAGTATTAAAGTGATTAAAACGCCTATGAATGTTAAGAATGTAAGTAGGGGATTGAGAGAGCCTGCGAAAAAATCTCCCCAGGGGCCTAGATCTTTAAAAAGATCAATGTTTTTTGATCCAATATATGCCATAGAAACCGTGGCTATGAATGCTATAACTCCCAAAGATATAACAATAATTAAGAAAATTGGATTTCGTTGTGCTTTCCTTTTTTGCGTGGCTATATATATGTTGTCGGACATGCTCTATCTCATCAGCTTTATTTTTGGTCGACGTAAACAAGGTGTGCAATTTCCTCCACGGCAAATCAATTTGCAAGTTTTTTTCTAAGGAAAAATTACTGCTTAGTGACGGCCTGTTATGGAAGTTCAAGGTGGTAGATTGGTCATACCAAGCTATTGGCAAGTATGCTCACTCCTCATTTTGGCTGGATCTCAGAACTGACTTCGCCATAACAAAACCATCCCCGACACCAACATCAGAACGATCAGCAGCCGCCTGAACGCCGCGTCGTTGATCCGCCGGAACACCATGATCCCGACCTGTGCGCTGGCGAGTGAGACCGGCGTCGCGATCAACAATGCGAACAGCACGTTGCTGTCGTACGCTCCCTTGATCGCCAGCAGCACGGCGGCGATGCCGAGGACCAGCGTATTGAAGGGCTGGAGGATGGCTCGGGTCTTGGCTTTGGGCCAGTCGCGCAGGGAGAGCCAGACGGTGGGCAGGGCGCCGGAGAGGCCGGCGAGGGCGCCGAGGAGGCCGCCGGTGAAGCCAAGGAGGGCGTCGGCAACGGGGGTCTCGCGCTCGACGGTCGGCAGGTTGCGGCGGAAGGCGAAAAAGGCGCCGTAGCCGAGGAGGAAGCAGGCGATCAGGAGCTTGAGCGGCTCGGCCTGGATGCGGTCGAGCAGGCTGAGGCCGATGGGGATGCCGACGAACGCCGGAATCAGGTAAAGGCCGAGCCGCCTCGGCTCGATCGCGTGGCGGACGATCCACACGCCCTGGACGCCGGTGAGGACGGAGATCACCAGGGAGACGGCGACGGCGTCGGTCGGGTCCAGGACCTGGAGCCACCAGCCGAGGGCGAAGAGGGAGGTGCCGAAGCCGGCGAGGCCGTTGACGAAGCCCGCGAAGGCGGCGCCGGCGGCTATGTACAGGACGAAGTCGAGGCTCACGGACGACCGCCGGTGACAGCGTTCAGGCCTAAGATGTCAGCGTCAGCGTTCAAGCCACCCTTCCCACCAGGACATTTTGCTCGTCGAGCCAAGAATGCTCGCGGCGTTCACGTCTTCTTAACCTCTCCCCGCTAGTCTCGGCCATGGTTTGCTGGTCCATGCGATCCTGGGAGTCCGTCCGCCCGCGGGAGAAAGGTGGGGCGAGGCGCGGAGTCCCAGGATCGCATGGACCGTGGGGCCAGGGTGGCGGAAGGAGGTTGAGAAAGGGTTAACGATCGGGGGATGGGGGCGGCGTGGAGCGTTCCGACGTGTGGGGTCGGCGCGCCGCGTTCAGGCATGGGGGGGCTCTTGTCATCCTTGGTCTGGGGTCATCCTTGGGCTGGAGTCATGCCTGGGCTTGGTCTGGCGGATCGGGGTGTCGCCAGGCTTCCGGTGCCGGCGGGTTGCCGACGCCTGGATGCTCGGGTCAAGCGCGGGCATGACGAGCGTTTGGGGGGGGCACCTTATCGGCTTGCTGGCATACGCGGCCCAAACTGAGTGTGTCCGGCGAAGGCTTTCGGATGTCGATGAGATGGCCACGACATTTGCCGCTCTCAGGCGACAGCGTTCAGGCATTCCAAGTCCCTTGCCTTCATCAATCCATCGAGACGAGCCCGCATACCCATCCCGAACCAGACGCGTTCGGCGAGAACGGCCCCAAAGTCAACGAGGTGCGCGCCGCACATTGCTTTGTGGGGTGGGGCTTGGTAGATGAACGGTCCGCTGAAGTTCGCTTGGGGGGTGCCAGGCATGAAGCTGCTGGCCGCCAATAGCAATCGACCGCTGGCCGAGGCGATTGCCGCTTATCTGAACGTGCCGCTGGCCGAGGCGACCGTGCATCGGTTCGCGGATATGGAGCTGTTCGTCGACATTCACGAGAACGTCCGGGGCGAGGACGTCTTTTTGATTCAGTCGACCTCCTATCCGGCGAACGACAATCTGATGGAGCTTCTGGTCTGCATCGATGCGCTGCGCAGAGCCTCCGCTCGCCGGATTACGGCCGTCATGCCCTACTTCGGATACGCGCGCCAGGACCGGAAGACGGGCTCGCGGGCGCCGATCTCGGCGAAGCTGGTGGCGAACCTGATCACCATGGCGGGGGCGCACCGGGTGCTGACCATGGATCTGCATGCGGGGCAGATCCAGGGGTTCTTCGACATTCCGGTGGACAATCTCTACGCCTCGCCGCTGATGGCGAAGGATATTCTCGATCGTTACGACCCGAAGGAGCTCTTGATCGTGTCGCCGGATGTCGGCGGCGTGGCGCGGGCGCGGGGGATGGCCAAACGGCTTGACGTCAACCTCGCTATCGTCGATAAGCGGCGGGAACGGGCGGGCGTTTCCGAGGTGATGAACGTCATCGGCGACGTCGCAGGCCATCGATGCATCCTGGTCGACGATATCGTGGATTCGGCCGGGACGCTTTGCAATGCGGCAAAGGCGTTGCTGGAGGCTGGTGCCATCTCGGCATCGGCCTATGTGACCCATGGGGTGCTGTCCGCAGGCGCGGTGGCCCGGGTCAGCGCCAGCCCGCTGGAAGAGCTGGTGATCACCGACAGCATTCGGGCGACCGAGGCGGTCAGGGTCACCAAGAAGATACGGCAGCTGAGCGTGGCCGGCCTGATCGGCGAGGCGATCAAGCGGATCAGCGACGAGACCTCCGTCTCCAGCCTCTTCGATTGACAGCGTCAATCGGCTGGACTTCGTAGCGGAGCCTGGTCGGCGGGTTTGCGCCGCAGATGTGCAGGCAGCGCCTGCAGGCTGGACTTGGTGGCGGAGCCTGGTCGATGGGTTTGCGCTGCAGATGTGTTGAGTGGGTGCCGGAGGGTGGCGTTTGCATTTGGCCGAGCCCGTGCCCAAGTGAAGGACAAAGTCAGGCAGGTGCCGCCGGCACTGCCGCCGGTACTAGAGATGGAAGTGACGAGACGATGAGTGATATGACGACGCTGGTCGCCGAAGACCGGAATGCTGTGGGCAAGGGGCCGGCGCGCGCGCTGCGCCTGGAGGGCCGGGTGCCGGGCGTGGTTTACGGCGAAGGCAAGGAGCAGCTGATGTTCTCGCTGGAGGCGAGGGCCCTTCGCCGTGAGCTGCAGAACCCGCGCTTTCACAGCACGCTCTGCAATCTCGAGATCGGCGGCAAGCCGGTGCGCGTGCTGCCGCGCGAGATTCAGCTGCATCCGGTGACCGACGAGCCGATCCATGCGGACTTCGTCTATGTGTCCCGCGGTGCGACCGTCACGGTCGAGGTGGCGGTGGAATTCCTGCATGAGGACGAGTGCCCCGGCCTCAAGCGCGGCGGCGTTTTGAACGTGGTGCGCCGCGAGGTCGAGCTGGTCTGCCCCGCGGATTCCATTCCCGAGAAGATCGAGCTCGATCTGTCCGGCGCCGAGATCGGCGACAGCCTGCATTATTCGCAGGCGATCGTGCCGGACGGCGTGCATCCGACGATCACCGATCGCGACTTCACCATCGCCACGATCGCAGCCCCGAGCGGCGGCGCCGGCGAGGGTCAGGAAGGCGAAGAGGGCGAGGTTGCCGCCGGCGAGGTCGAGGCGACCGGGCAGGGAGCACACGGTGAGGACGAGGCCGGCGGGGAAGGCGAGGACGACTAGCCGCCGCGCCGGGTGGCTTGCCAACGGCTCTGATGGTTGCTTGCCATGCTGTTGATGGTCGGCCTGGGCAATCCCGGGCCCGAATATGTCGGGCATCGCCACAATATCGGCTTCATGGCCGTCGAAGCGATTGCCGAGGCCTATGGCTTCGGGCCCTGGCGCTCGAAGTTTTCCAGCCGGGTCAGCGAGGGCCAGCTCGGCGGCCAGAAGGTCATGCTGCAGAAGCCGGAGACCTTCATGAACCGCTCCGGCCTCGCAGTCGCCCAGGCGGCGCATTTCTATAAATTGGCGCTCGACGATCTGGTGATCCTGCATGACGAGCTCGATCTCGCCGCGGGCAAGCTCAAGATCAAGGAAGGCGGCGGCGTCGCAGGGCATAACGGCCTGCGCTCGATCGCGCAGAGCATCGGCACGCGCGACTTCAAGCGGGTGCGCTTCGGCATCGGCCATCCCGGCGACAAGGCGAAGGTCACGGGCCATGTGCTCGGCAATTTCTCCAAGGCGGACAAGGACTGGCTGGAGCCGTTGCTCGATGCCTTCGTTGCCGCAGCGCCGCTTCTGGCCGAGGGCGACGATGCCGGCTGCATGAACAAGATCGCCCTTCTGACCAAGCCGAACGAGCATCAGCCCAAGCCTGGCAAGGCCGACGGCGAGAAGACGGGAACGTAGGATCGTGGGTTTCAATTGCGGCATCGTCGGTCTGCCCAATGTCGGCAAGTCGACTCTCTTCAACGCCTTGACCTCGACGGCCGCGGCGGCCGCGGCGAACTATCCGTTCTGCACCATCGAGCCCAACACCGGACGTGTGCCGGTGCCGGACGAGCGCCTCGACGTCATCGCGAAGATCGCGAAGTCGCAGAAAATCATCGAGACCCAGCTCGAGGTGATCGATATCGCCGGCCTGGTGCGCGGTGCTTCCAAGGGCGAGGGGCTGGGCAATCAGTTCCTGGGCGCGATCAGGGGCGTCGACGCCATCCTGCACGTGCTGCGCTGCTTCGACGATGACGACGTCACCCATGTCGAGGGCGGGGTCGACCCGGTGCGCGATGCCGAGCTGATCAACACCGAACTGCTGCTCGCCGATCTCGCCTCCCTGGAAAAGCGCAGCGAGGGGCTGATCAAGCGCGCGCGCGGCGGCGACAAGGACGCGAAGGCGCAGCTCGCCCTGATCGAGCGTATCAAGCCCGCCATGGAGGAAGGCTCGGCCGCGAGGAGCCTTCCCGCAGCGGAGGAGGACGCGGCGGCGCTCAAGGCGCTCGACCTGATCACGGCGAAGCCCATCCTCTATGTCTGCAATGTCGACGAGGCGAGTGCCGCAGGCGGCAACGACCATGCGCTCGCGGTCGCTTCCCTTGCCGAGAAGGAAGGGGCGGGCGCCGTGGTGGTGTCTGCACAGATCGAGGCCGAGCTTTCCCAGCTCAGCGCCGAGGATCGCGCCGACTACCTGGAAAGCCTGGGCCTGGAGCGGCCGGGGCTCGATCGCGTGATCCAGGCGGGCTATCGCCTGCTCGGCCTGCGCACCTTCCTCACCGCCGGACCGAAAGAGGCGCGCGCCTGGACCATCGTCGCCGGCATGACCGCCGCCCAGGCCGCAGGTGTGATCCACTCCGACTTCCAGCGCGGCTTCATCTGCGCCGAGACCATCGCCTATGACGACTACGTCTCCTGTGGCGGTGAAGCGCGCGCGCGAGAGGCCGGCAAGCTCCGCCAGGAAGGCCGCGACTACATCGTCCAGGACGGCGACATCATCCTCTTCCGCTTCAACGTCTAGTGGCGCGGCCACCTCGCTGACGTTGACCGACTGAGACTGCCGGGAAGGGTATGCGGCCAGGTTTTCGGGCGGGGGAATGGGGCGGGATGAGGCGGTGTGGACCAGCAAACGGGCTTGCCGTCTGGCTGGTTTATGACTCCTGGCCGAAGGTCAGGCGGAAGTTTTCGCCCTGATCGATCGGGTCGACCAGGCGGCCGGTGAAGTTGATGCGATTGCCGGCTCCGATCTCGTTCGCTTCGAGCTCGAAATACTCGTGCTGCAGCTCGCGCCCTTCACTGTCCAAAATTGCCATGCGTACCGGAGGAATGACCTGATTGGCCTCCGAGAGGTTGACTATTTCGCCTTCCACCACCAAAACGAAGGCACCACCTTCGCGTTGCCAGTCCAGGGTGACGTCTTTGAACTCCAGGCCGAAGTCCTGATCCACAGATAAGCCCACGGACTGATACACGGCGGCGGTCGCGGGGAATTTTCCGACGATGCCATTCCGACCGATGATCGCACTGACCAGGAGCAAGACCACGACACCGACGCCCAGCAACCAGCCGGCCGGGCTGGAAGAACGATTGGCGCGGGCCGAGGCGCCCGGACGCCTGAATGCGGCAGATGCGCTCGTGGCTGCAGCGGCGGCGCGCACCTGCTCCTGCGGCCTCACAGTTGATGGCGGAGCCAGCTCGAGATCGGCTGATTTGGGCTCGTCAACCGGCGGCTGCGCTTTCCAGCGATGGCCGCAATTGGCGCAGCGCACTTTGCGCGGCTTTTGCTGGAATGCAGCAGCATCGACGTGGTATCGACTGGAGCAGCTGGGGCAAGTTAAGATCATAGCAGACCGGGCGGGTGCCGTTCCCTTAACGGTTGAGAGTTAGCTGGATTAATACGCCGTAATGTGTAAACTCCACAATCGTTTCTTTTACGACCGCTTCGATCGTTGGCGTCATGTTGCAGCTTGAACAAATCGCCATGCGCTACGGACAGGGTCCGGACGTTCTGCATGATATCAACCTGACTCTCGATCGTGGCGATTTTATTTTCCTGGTCGGACCGAGCGGTGCGGGCAAGACCTCGCTCATGCATATTATGGGCCTGATCCATACGCCCTCAAGAGGAAGCTTCAGAATTTTCGGCCGCGACGTCGTCGGCTTCAATCGCGATGACCTCGCCGAATCGCGCCGCCGCATCGGCATGATGTTCCAAGACTTCCGGTTGATCAACCATCTTACCGCTTTTGACAATGTCGCCCTGCCGCTCCGGATCGGCGGTGCCCGCGAGCGCGAGATCCGCGAACTGGTCTATGAAATGCTGGAGTGGCTTGGCCTGACCGATGTCATGGACGCCAAACCGCCGAGCTTGTCAACAGGGCAGCGTCAGATCGTGGCCGCGGCGCGCGCCGCCATTTCCCGGCCGAACCTGCTGCTCGGCGACGAGCCCACCAGCAATATCGACACCCAGCGCGCACGCCGCCTGATGCGCCTGTTCACCGAGCTTTCCAAGGAAGGCACCACGGTGGTGCTGTCGACCCATAATGACGAACTGATCGATCGCTATCCGCATCCGGTCTATCATCTCGAGAAGGGCCGGCTGACCGGACAGACCAGGACGCCCACGCAACTGGCGGCGGCTGACTGACAGGAAACGAACGTCGTGCGTAATCTCGATCTGCCTCTCGACCAGACCGCGGTCAGTCGCTTTCTGCCCTGGATCATGGCGGGGCTCCTCTATCTCGCGGTGATCGCCCTGGCCGCCGCGGCGATCGCCGACGGCGCGCTGCAGCTCTTCGATCAGCGCGACAAGATGGTCACGGTCAGCCTGCCCACGGCCGGCATCTCCGAGGATGGCGACCGCGACGTCGCCAACATCCTGAAGATTCTGAACGATGCCAAGGAGGTGGTGTCGGCGACCGTGGTCGGCGACGACGAGCTGCAGGACTTGATCGAGCCCTGGCTGGGTGAAAGCCGCGAAGGCGAGGATCTGCCGCTGCCGCGTCTGATCGACGTCACCCTCGATCCCATCGGCCAGCACGACCTTCGCGCCCTCGAGCGGCGCCTGCGCCAGATCGTGCCCGATGCCACCATCGGCATTCAGGAGGTGTCCGAGGATCGCGCCCAGCGCCAGGCCTCCTTCTTCCGCGTGGTCGGCATCGCCGTCGGCATCCTGTTGCTGCTGTTCTCGCTCGCGATCGTCACGGTGATCACCAGCCTCAGCCTCGCCATGCACAACGACACCGTCAAACTGCTCCGCTATATGGGCGCGCAGGACGGTTATCTCGCCCGGCAGTTCGAACGCTTCGCCCTGCAGAGCGGGCTCAGGGGCGGGCTGATCGGCTTCTTCCTCGCGATGATCACCGTGCTCGGCGTGCTCTACAGCATGCAGAACCTTGAGATCACCAACACCATCCGCCTCGGCCTGCGCCCGGTCGACTGGGTGTTTCTCGCCTGCGTGCCGGTGGTCGCGGCCCTGCTCTGCACGCTGACCGCAAGGCTGACCGCCCTTTGGAATCTCGGACGCATGTCCTGATGGCGCCGAGGGGATGAGCGGCCCTGTCCCGTTCACCGAACCGATCCCATGATCGGCTCCATTCTTTTCAATATCGCGTTTTGGCTCTGGGGCGTGGTGATGACGCTCCTGGCTTTGCCGGTGCTGTTGATGCCGCGCGCGACCATGGTGCGCCACGCCGAGCGCTGGGAGCGCGGCATCCAGTGGCTGCTGCGCACCTTGGTCGGTCTCGACTATCGGGTGCTCGGCGAGGAAAATCGCCGCGAGCGCGCGGTGATCTACGCCATCAAGCACCAATCCGCCTGGGACACGGTCACCACCCATCTCCTGATCGACGATCCGGCGATCGCGCTGAAGCAGGAGCTGACCAAGATCCCGATCTTTGGACCCTGCTTGCGCCATGCCGGTATGATCGAAATCGCGCGCGGGCAGGGCACCAGGGCGCTGCGCTCGCTGATCGAGGGGGCACGCGCCGCCATCGCGCGCGGCTCGCCGGTGGTGATCTTTCCCGAAGGCACGCGCGTGCCGCCCGGAGAGAAGGGCGAGTATCATCCAGGCGTCGCCGCCCTCTACAAGCAGCTCCAGCTTCCGGTGGTGCCGGTGGCGCTGAATTCCGGCCTGTTCTGGGCCAGGCGCAGCTTCATCAAGCGGCCGGGCACCATCCAGGTCAGCTTTCTCGAGCCGATCCAGCCCGGCCTCGAGCGCAAGCCCTTCATGGCGGAGCTCGAGCGCCGCATCGAAGCGGAGACCGACCGCCTGATCGCCGGCGCTTCGGAAAAATCTGCTGCGGCCTGACGGGAGCGGGGCTTGACGCCGTCCCGAAAGCCGTCATCCCTAGGCGAACGAACACGTCATAAAAACGAAGGAGGTAACGTCATGCGCATGACTTCCACCCTGACTGCTGGCACCCTGGCTGCCGGTCTCGTCGCCGCCGGCATGGCCGCGAGCCCGGCCCTTGCCATCGATCTCAGCGAGAGCGTCGACGTCGCCGCCTCGCCCGCCGATGCCTGGGCCGCGATCGCGGACTGGTGCTCGATCGCGGACTGGCATCCGGTGATCGCTTCCTGCGAGGCCTATGAGGAGGACGGCAAGACCCTCAGAAAGCTCACCACCGGCGACGGCGGCGTGCTGATCGAGGAACTGAACGAAAAGGACGAGGGTGAGATGTTCTTCACCTATTCGATCCTCGAAAGCCCGCTGCCGATCGCCAACTACATCTCGACCATGCGCGTCGGCGAGAACGGCGACGGCTCGACCGTCACCTGGTCGAGCAGCTACGGTGCGAACGGCGTCAGCGACGACGAAGCGCTCGAGCTGATGACCGGCATCTACCGCGCCGGCCTCGACGAGCTGAAAGCCAAGCTCGACTAGGTGGCGCGGCCACCCCGCTTACTTGGACCGGCGGAGCCTGGCTCGACGGTATGCGGCCAGGTTTTTGTCGGTTCGAGCTGCGGCTGAGCGGCTGAGCGGCTGATCAGGCGGCGCCGGACGCTGCCCGGTGTTCCCGGATCGCCGCCTTCAGGGCATCGGCCAGGCTGGCGCGTTCGGCGCCGGTGAGATAGGGGCCGATCACCAGCTCCTTGCCATGGGAGCGCAGCAGCAGGCGGCGCTTCTCGACCACCACCTGCACCCAGGCGGTCTCGAACTGCCATTCCAGGCTCTCGCCGTTCGGCATGATGCGTCTCACCGAGAGACCGTGCTCGTCCAGGCGGATGAAGTCGGCGCGCGAGCTGTCCCGGAAGTTCCAGCGAAACGCCAGATAGATCAGCAGCACGTCCAGGCCGAAGAACCCGGTCACCGGCCAGGCGCCGGCGAGCGCGAAGCCGGCGCCCACCACGACGCTGACCAGGACGATCGATCCCATCAGCAGCGCAAAGCCGCGGCTGCCGAGCGAGCGGTTCGGATAGAGCACCACCTGAAAGGCAGGCGGGGCGGGCGGCTGGTCGACGATCGCTGTCATGCCTTGAGCATATAGAAGGCCCGTGCGCTTTGACCATGAAAAGCGGCGTGATGTCACGCTGAGCGGGAGCATCCACCGCCTCTTGATCGCGCGGGACAATCGCCTTAACCAGACGGCACCTCTCCTCTTCTGACGGGCCATGCGATGAAACGGGACCAGATCAACACCATGTTCAGCCGCCTGGCCGCGGCCAATCCCGCACCCAAGACCGAGCTCGACTACACCAATCCCTTCACGCTGCTGGTCGCCGTGGTGCTGTCCGCGCAGGCGACCGATGTTGGCGTCAACAAGGCGACCAAAAAGCTGTTCGCGCTCGCCGACACGCCCGAAGCCATGCTGGCGCTCGGCGAGGAGCGCGTGCGCGAGCTGATCAAGACCATCGGGCTCTATCGCAACAAGGCGAAGAACGTGATCGCGCTCAGCCAGAAGCTGATCGACGAGCATGGCGGTCAGGTGCCGGGCGATCGCGAAGCGCTGGAAAAGCTGCCGGGCGTCGGCCGGAAGACCGCGAGCGTCATCCTGAACGAGGCCTTCGGCCAGCCGACCATCGCGGTCGACACCCACGTCTTCCGCCTCGCCAACCGCACCGGCCTCGCCCCTGCCAAGACCCCGCTCGCGGTCGAGAAGAAACTCGAAAAATCCGTGCCGAAGCACTACGCCCGCGGCGCCCACCACTGGCTGATCCTGCACGGCCGCTATGTCTGCCTCGCGAGAAAGCCGAAATGCCCGGAATGCGTCATCCAGGACGTCTGCGCCTACAAGCCAAAATCAGCCTAAGTGGCATGGCCACCTCATGGACTCGGACCGGTGGAGCCTGGCGAGACGGTATGCGGTCGTCCCTAGAGGACGTCGGTGGGGACTCCTCGTTTTGAAGCTGCCACCAGCGCCGTCATCGTGACCTCGTCGGCGGCACTCGGCGTCACGCCTTCGAACAGATCGGCGGCTTGCTCGAGGGCGGCGACCATGATGCTTTGCGTCCTGGCCGGCAGGGCGGCGAAACGCTGGTCGAAACGGTCCCATATGATCGCGCGCGCATGCTGAAGAACGGCGTCGCCGCCTCTGGTCAGGCGCGTGTGCACCACGCGGCGGTCCACCAGCGAGCGGTAGCGCTCGATCAGTCCCTTCGCCTCCAGCTTGTCGAGAATCCCGACCACCGTGGGCGGGCTCAGGTCGACCGCGCGTGAGACATCGCGCGTGGTTACCTCTCCGAGGTCGTGCACGCATTCCAGAACCATGAGCTGCGGCAGCGTCAGCCCGACCTCCCGATTGATCGCCGAAGACTGCACATCCAGTGCCCGCGCCATGCGGCGCATCGCCTTCAGCATCAAACGAAGGTCATTCTTGTTGGACATTTCTTGGCCCTTCGGTTGAAACCAATTCGTTATTACTCTAATGATTCGAAGTCAAATGAATTGCGAGAGAGGTAGCACGCTTCATGTGCGGACTCTGCGGCGAAGTCACCTTCGACGGCCGGATCGCCTCGGCCTCGGCGATCGAGCGCATGACGGACGCCATGGCGCCGCGCGGACCGGACGGCGCCGGCGTCGTGCTGCGCGGCCGGGTCGGGCTCGGCCATCGTCGCCTGAAGATCATCGATCTTTCCGAAGCGGCGGCGCAGCCCTTCGTCGACACCGCGCTCGGCCTGACGATCGCGTTCAACGGCTGCATCTACAACTATCCCGAGCTTCGAAAAGAACTCGAGGCCAAGGGTCACCGCTTCGCCTCCACCGGCGACACCGAGGTCATCCTCAAGGCCTGGAAAGAGTGGGGCACGCACGCCGTGCAGCGGTTTCATGGGATGTTCGCGTTTGCGATCCATGAGCGCGAGAGCGGTCGGCTTGCGCTGGTGCGCGACCGTTTCGGCATCAAGCCGCTCTATCTCGCGGAAGGTCCGGGGCGACTTCGTTTTGCGTCAAGCCTGCCAGCGCTGCTGGCCGCGGGCGACGTCGACCGCTCGATCGATCCGGTGGCGCTGCATCACTATATGAGCTGGCACGCCGTGGTGCCGCCGCCGCGCACCATCCTGAAAGGTGTCAAAAAACTGCCGCCCGCGACCATCCGGCTGATCGAGGCGGACGGCTCGTCGACCGATCGGACCTACTGGCGCCCGACCTTCGCCCGGTCGGTCGAGGACATCGAGCGCTCGCCCGAGGAATGGCGGGACATGGTGCTGGAGGCCCTGCGCACCGCCGTCCGCCGGCGCATGGTCGCCGACGTGCCGGTGGGTGTGCTGCTGTCCGGTGGCGTCGACAGTTCCGTCATCGTCGGTCTGCTCGCCGAGGAGGGGCAAAAAAACCTCGCGACCTACTCGATCGGCTTCGAGGAGGCGCATGGCGAGAAGGGCGACGAGTTTCAGTATTCCGATCTGATCGCCAGGCATTACGGCACCGACCACCACAAGATCTTCATTCCCTCCGAGGAGATGCAGGCGAACCTGCCGGCGACGATCAGGGCGATGTCCGAGCCCATGGTCTCCTACGACAATGTCGGTTTCTTCCTGCTCAGCCGCGAAGTGGCCAAGACCATCAAGGTGGTGCAGTCCGGCCAGGGGGCGGACGAGGTCTTCGCGGGCTATCACTGGTATCCGCCGCTTGCCGACAGCAACGACCCGGTGGCCGACTACGCCGCGGCCTTCTTCGATCGGACCCATGCGCGCCTCGCCGGGCATCTGTCGCCGGAGCATCTGGCGGACCGGGACGAGAGCCTCGCCTTCGTCGAGAAGCATTTCCAGCAGCCCGGCGCCGATGGCGCCGTCGACAAGGCGCTTCGGCTCGACACCAACGTCATGCTGGTGGACGATCCGGTGAAGCGGGTCGACAACATGACCATGGCCTGGGGCCTGGAAGCTAGAGTGCCGTTCCTCGATCACGAGCTGGTCGAGCTTGCCAATCGCGTGCCCGCGTCCCTGAAGCTTGCGGACGGCGGCAAGGGCATCCTGAAGGACGTCGCGCGTCAGGTGGTGCCCCATGAGGTGATCGATCGGCCCAAGGGCTATTTCCCGGTGCCGGCCTTGAAGTATATCGACGGCCCCTATCTCGATATGGTGCGGGACGCGCTCACCTCGACGGCCGCCAGGGAACGCGGCCTGTTCCGCGACGATTATTTGAAGACGCTGTTCGACGCGCCCACCGAGCATATCACGCCGCTCCGCGGCTCGGAGCTCTGGCAGGTGGCGCTACTGGAGATGTGGCTGCAGCAGCAGGGGATCTGAACCCGTGACGGCAAGCCAGGATTTTCACCAGAAGCAAAAGTCAACGCAGCCCGCGCCGGGCTCGCAGGCGATCGTCGATTGCGGGTGGGGGCGGCTGATCTTCGGCAACAGCTTCGACGATCCGGCCAAGCTCGCCGAGGCCCTGCGCGCCGAAGGGCCGGACCGGCGGGACATCGCGTTCTATGTGCAGGACCCGCATGTCGTGCTCGCCATGGCGCCGCAGGAGCTGTTTCTCGATCCCTCGCACACCTTCCGTCTCGATCTCTCGACGTATAAGGCGTCCGGCCGCAAGCGCGGCGGCTTTTCCATCCGGCGCGTCACCACCAGCGCCGACGCCGAGGCGATCAACCTGGTCTATGCCGAGCGCAACATGGTGCAGGTGCCGCCCGAATTCTTCTGGGCGAACCGCGACGCGCGCACGCTCACCGTGCTGGTGGCGGAAGACGCCCGAAGCGGCACGATCATCGGCTCGGTCATGGGCGTCGACCACGGCCAGGCCTTCGGTGATCCTGAAGAGGGCAGCTCGCTCTGGTGCCTCGCGGTATCGCCGCAGGCTCCTTACAGCGGTATCGGCGAGAGCCTGGTGCGCCGGCTTGCCGAGGAGTTCAAGGCGCGCGGCGCCGCCTATATGGACCTCTCGGTCCTGCATGACAACGAGATGGCGATCGCGCTCTACGAGAAGCTGGGCTTCAAGCGCGTGCAGGTGTTTGCGGTCAAACGAAAAAATCCGATCAACGAGCGCCTGTTCGCCGGCGAGCAGGAGGATGAGGGGCTCAATCCCTATGCCAGGATCGTGGTCGACGAGGCGAGGCGGCGCGGCATCACGGTCGAGGTGACCGATGCCGAGGGCGGCTTCTTCCGCCTGACCTATGGCGGCCGCTCGATCCTCTGCCGCGAGGCACTTTCCGAGATGACCACGGCGGTCGCCATGTCGATCTGCGACGACAAGCGCGTCACCCGCCGCGTGGTCGAGCGCGCCGGCGTGCTGGTGCCCGCCCAGCTCACCGAAGACGACGGCGCCGCGCGCAAGAAATTTCTCGACGAGCATGGCCAGGTCGTGGTCAAGCCCGCCCGCGGCGAGCAGGGGGCGGGCGTTTCGGTCGGCCTGAGCACGCTGGACGAGGTCGAAAACGCGATCCTGCGTGCCAAGGAGATCTGCGCTGACGTCGTGGTCGAGCAGTTCTTCCCGGGCACCGACCTTCGTCTCGTGGTGATCGACTTTCGCGTGGTGGCTGCGGCGGTTCGTCGCCCCGCCCGGGTGATCGGCGACGGTGCGGCCACCGTCCGCCAGCTGATCGAGACCCAGAGCCGCAGGCGCGCCGCCGCGACCGGCGGCGAGAGCCGCATCCCCATGGACGAGGAGACCGAGCGCTGCGTGATCGCCGCCGGCTTCACCATGGATGCCGTGCCGCCCCAGGGGAAAAGCGTGGTCGTCAGGAAGACCGCGAACCTGCACACCGGCGGCACCATCACCGACGTCACCGCCGAGACCCACCCCGTGCTGATCGACGCCGCGATCAAGGCGGCGCGCGCCATCGACATCCCGGTGACCGGCATCGACCTCATGGTCAGGAACCCGACCGAGCCGGACTACGTGTTCATCGAGGCCAATGAGCGCCCCGGTCTCGCCAATCACGAACCGCAACCCACTGCCGAACGTTACGTCGATCTGCTATTCCCGCTCTCGATCCCCGCGGCCGCACGCGAAACGACAAGGAGACGAGGGCGATGAGCGCGAGCGAGAAACCCCTTTCGATCGACATCGACTATCTGCAGATGCAGCTCGAAGCCCTGCTCGCGATCCCGAGCCCGACCGGCTACACCGACAGCGTCGTCCGGCACGTCTGCGGCGCGCTGATGGAGCTCGGCGTCTCCTTCGATCTGACCCGGCGCGGTGCCATCCGCGCGCGGCTCCGAGGGGATCAGGAGGCTGGCGCGCGCGCGTTCGCCTCCCACCTCGACACGCTCGGCGCTCAGGTCAAGTCGCTGAAGCCGAACGGCCGCCTCGGCCTGGTGCCGATCGGCACCTGGTCCGCGCGCTTCGCCGAGGGGGCTCGCGTCACCCTGTTCTCCGAGGAGGGCGCCTATCGCGGCACCATCCTGCCGCTCTGTGCGTCGGGCCACACCTTCGGCGACGAAGTCGACACCGCCCCGGTCGGCTGGGAGCATGTCGAGCTCCGTATCGATGCGCTCGCCCGGGATCAGGAGCAGCTCGCCAAGCACGGTATCGAGGTCGGCGACATCGTCGCGATCGACCCGCAGCCCGAGTTTCTGGAGAACGGCTTCATCGTTTCCCGCCATCTCGACAACAAGGCGGGCGTGGCCGTGATGCTCGCCGCCCTCAAGGCCCTGGTCGAGGACCGAAACCGCCCGCCGGTCGATATCTACTGGCTGTTCACCATCGCCGAAGAGGTCGGGCACGGCGCTGCGGGCGTCATGCTGCCGGACATCGCCTCGCTGATCGCGGTCGACAACGGCACCACGGCGCCCGGCCAGAACTCCGACGAGTTCGGCGTCACCCTGGCGATGGCCGACCAGACCGGTCCGTTCGACTATCACCTCACCAAGAAGCTCGCCGAGCTCTGCCGCCTGAACGACATCCGTCTGCAGAAGGACGTTTTTCGTTTTTACCGCTCGGACAGCGCGTCCGCGGTCGAAACCGGCGCCGATGTCAGGACGGCGCTGGTCACCTTCGGGGTGGACGCGAGCCACGGCTATGAGCGCATTCACATGCACGCGCTTCGCTCGCTTGCCGAGCTGCTGACCGCCTATGCCCATAGCGAGGTCAACATCCAGCGGGACATGCAGGCCATGGCCGGCCTCTCCGGCTTCACCCATCAGCCGACCGAGCCGGCGAATCAGAACCTCAAGCCGGAAACCGAGAACCCGAACGGCAAGCTCAAAGAGGGTGCGCCAGCCGCGTCATGAAGCGGGCGACGACGTCGGCGGCCGCGGCGCAGTCCTCAGCCTCGACATGCTCGTCCGGATGGTGGCTGACGCCGTCCCGGCAGCGCACGAACAGCATGCTCACCGGGCAGAGATCGGCCATGGCCGAAGCGTCGTGGGTGGCGCCGGACATCAGGGCGAGCGGTTCGATCCCGGCCTGTTCGATGCTGCTGCCGAGCGTCCGGGTCAGGCTTTCGTCGCAGACCACGCCTTTCTGCGCATAGGTGCGCTGCACGTCGGCCTCGATTCCGCGCTCCTGGCAGACGGTCTCGATCCGCTGGCCGACATGCTCGGCGGCGACCTTTCGGATGCCGTCGTCGGCGGCTCTGAGCTCGATGTTGAAGACGACCTTGCCGGGAACCGCGTTCACGACGTTCGGCGACACATCCAGCCTGCCGACCACGCCGACCAGCCCTTCGGTGACCCGAGCGCAGGCCTCGACGCCAAGCGCGATCTCAGCCGCGGCGGTCAGCGCATCCTTGCGCAGATCCATCGGCGTGGTGCCGGCATGGGCCGCCTTGCCGGTGAGCTCGACCGTCCAGCGCTCGATGCCGCAGATGCCGGAGACCACGCCCACCGGCAGACCCCCGGCTTCGAGCACCGGCCCTTGCTCGATATGCACTTCCAGATAGCCGAGGATTTTTTCGGACCGGCGCGCGAGCGAGGCAAGGCCGGCAGGGTCGCCGCCGAAACCAGCGAGCGCATCGCCGAGGGTGACGCCGTCGGCATCGGCAAGGGTCAGCGCCTCGCTGTCGAACGTGCCGGCGAGCGCGCGCGGCCCCATCAGCGCAGTCGGAAAACGCACGCCCTCCTCGTCCGCGAACGCCAGAAGCTCCACGGCGAAAGGCAGCTCGACGTCCTGCATGTGCGCGAGCACGGTGAGCGGCAGGACCACGCCCATGGCGCCGTCGAAGCGCCCGCCATGGCGGATCGAGTCCTGATGCGAGCCGACGAGCAGCGTCCTGGCGCCTTCCGGGCCGGGGCGCCTGCCGACGAGCGTGCCTGCGGCGTCGAGCGCGACCTCGAGCCCGGCCTCCTCCATCCAGCCGGCGAGCCGGTCGTTGGCCTGTCGGTGCTCGTCGGTAAACGGCAGGCGGGTCACGCCCGGGCCCGGCAGGGACAGAGCGGCCAGCGTTTCCAGCCGCTGCATGATCACCTCGGCGACGGCGTTTGGCCCGGCGTTCAGCATCGATGCGGGGCCTCCAGGGTCGGGAGCGTTTTCAGCCAGGCGGCGTAGTCCGGCCCGCGGGTCTTCTGGTAGAGCGTCGCCAGTCGGCCGAGGGGATCCCGGTCATCGTCGATCCGGAGATCGAGCGGCGGTTCGCGCTCGCTGACGGTGCGCAGCGCCGCGGACTGCATGCCGCGATCGTCTCCGCCCGCGCGCACGCCAGCATCGAGCACCGCCAGCAGCCGCTCGCCGAAATCCCGCTCGCTGCTCTCGATGAAGGCGGCTTCCATCGCCGTCAGCACCCCCTCGGCGCCGAGCCAGTTGCCGGCGATCACGTAGCCGTCGCCGGTGACATGGCCCTTGACGTCGTGATTGTCGCCGCCGGTCCAGGCGGCCGCCCGGCCATGGCGATCGAGCACGGCGAGCTGCCGGCTGCCGCGGCCCGGATCGGCTTCGACGATGCTGCGCACGGTCTGATCGGCGCTGTCGTTGCGCCTGAGCCCCGCTATCGCCTGCTCCTTCCAGAGCGCGCTCACCGACAGCCCCTGGCTCGCCACCCCGCCCGCGCGGGCTTCGATCGCCAGCACCCAGGCACCGACCGCGATATTGCCGGTCGCGGCAGCGCCGCCGATCGACCCACTCTGCCGATCGACCGCCAAAATCGAGAACGTCATCGCCTCCCCACCCCAATGTGCATCCCTGGCTCGAATAGGGCACTCCTCGCACGGAGGTCGCGACCCTGAACAGTGTCGGTCGTCATTGGCAAGCCTCTATGTGACCCGCCCGCAGCGCCTAGGCTGGCACTGACGACCTCGTGCAGCGGCGCATTCGGATGATTCACGAGCCGCAGCACCAGGTTATTGGTTTTGCATCGATGTTTCCAAACACCGCCGATCGCTCTGTTTGGATCGATGCACTAGATCGGCACCTCGCCGGTGATGGTGCAGCGCCGCAGCACCCGAGGTTCGGCCGCGGTGTCGTAGGTCTCGGCCTTGTGCAGGGTGCAGCGATTGTCCCAGAGGATCAGATCGCCCACCTGCCAATGGTGGGTGTAGACCTTGTCGTCATCGATGATCCGCGTATTCAGATCCTCGATCAGTGCCCGGCCTTCCTCCAGCGGCATGCCGTCGATCTTCCAGGCGTGATCGCCGAGGAACACGCATTTCCGGCCGGTTTCGGGATGGGTGCGGATGATCGGATGGTCGACCGGCGGGCGCGCCTTCTTCTGCGCCTCGGTCATCAGATCCTCGCCGTGGCGCCGCGTGCGCGAAAAATCCAGGCTGTGGATGGCGCGCAGGCCGGTGAGGCGCTCGCGGGTGGCGTCGTCGAGCGTGTCATAAGCATCGTACATGCTGGCGAAGCGCGTGCCGCCGCCCTGGCTCGGCACGCGATCGGCATAGAGGATGGTCGCCTGGCCGGTGCGCCTCGACCAGGAGCCGTCGGTGTGCCAGTGCACCGTGCCCTTGTCCGGATGCTTGCCGCTCGGCTTGCCGTCCGCATCGAGATTGGAGAGGTAGTAGATCTCGGGGAAGCCGTCGGCGTGGTACTGGTTCATGACGTGCACCTGCACCGCGCCGAACTGCCGGGCGAAGGCGACCTGCTCCGCAGGCTCCAGCTTCTGGCCCCGGAACACCAGGACCTGATAGGCGAGAAAGGCCTCGTAGATCCGGTCGAACTCGGGACCGCTGAGCGGGTTCGACAGATCGACGCCCGAAATCTCGACGCCGAAGCTGTCGGTAAGCGGTGTCATTTTGAACGGCGTCGACGACATGGTCGCGGTCATGCTGACCTCCCTTTTTCCCGGGCGGCGCTTGTCCACGTCCGGGACCCTCCATGATTGCCGTCATGATACCAGCCCTGGTCGGCGCTCGTCACCTCCCCTCTGCTTCCCTTTCCGTCGGCGGTCACTGCCATGATCGGAACCGCTGGAGGCCTCATCTGCCCTCAACCTGCCAGAGAATTCAGTTGGTCGGACAAAAGGCTGGCGGGCCAGCCGCTGCCAACCCAAGGGCGGACGCGTCGTTTCGATGAGAGAGACAACGGTCAAGGACAAGATCGCCGAGTTCCAGGTGGTGTCCACCGGCACCGACGCGCCGGTCCGGCTCGGTGCGCTCGCGGACTTCATCAACCAGGGCTTCGATGCCATCGTCACCATCGCCGTCTCGCCCGACGGCTTCGACCGCGTGATCCGCCTCGCCGACAAGAACGATGTCGTGATCGTGCCGTTCGACAACGTGCTCGACACCGACAAGGTCATGCGGGTCAATGAAGACCAGCTCGCGATGGGTCGCCAGTGGGCGGAGTTCGTGCTCGGCGAGCCGAAGGCCGCCGGAAAAACCTCCGGCAAGCTGCTCGAGGTGTGCGGCCTGCCCGGCAATTCGGTCGACCGCGGCCGCTCGCTTGGCATCCACGAGGTGCTCGATGCCTCGGCCGCGATCCCAAGGTGCTGATCCTGGAGGAGGCGACCTCGGCGCTGACCTCGCGCGATGTCCAGACCGTCTACGACCTGCTCGCCTGCTCCTTCAGTCGGATCTCGACCAGCCCGTTCATCGACTCTGCCAAGGCAAGGAGCGCCGTCGTCGAGGCCCTGGAAAAGCTGCAGATCAAGATCGGCGATCCGGCCGACCCGGTGATGACGCTGACCAGCTGCATCGCCTCCGAGCTGGTCAACGGCTCACCTGCACAGATCCTGCTCGGCATGCCGGTGACGCTGCTTGCCGGCACCGCGTTCGGCTTCATGAACGGCCTGATCGTGGTCTATGGCCCCATCCAGCCGATCATCGCCACGCTGGCCACCGGCGCCATCGCCATCGGTCTGGCGCTCTGGGTGCGGCCGAAGCCGGGCGTCGACGGCGACCTGAATTGGGCGATCACCAACTCCGTCTGGGATTTTTTTGATACCTACGGCTTCGATGCTGACGCCACCTGGCTTTCGTCGATCGCCGACATACCCGTGCCGATCATCATTCTCCTTACCGTCGCGGTGTTCGTCTGGATGCCGTTCCGCCGCTGGGTCACCGGGCGCACGATCTACGCCATCGGCTCGGCCTACATGTCCGGTCTGCCGATCGATCGCGCCAAGATCGCGGCCTTCACCCTCGGCGGCTTCTTCGCGGCCTGCGGCGGGTTCTACCTCGCGATCCAGACGTCGTCGGGCAATGCCGACATCCAGCAGACCGGCGCCTACACCCTGAACTCGATCGCCGCCGTGGTGCTTGGCGGCACCCACATTCTCGGTGGGCGCGGGCGCCATGCCGGCACCCTGGTCGGCGTCATCCTCATCAATCAGCGGGTCACGCCCTGATTGCCGGAACTGACGGTTACGGGCCTTGACGGCCGTTCGGTCGGTTTCCACTATCAAGAGAAATGCTTCGGCCCGATGGTCGCGGCGCGTGCAACAAAGTCGGGAGGGAAAGGAATGTCCAAACGGATCTTGATGCTGGTCGGCGAATACAGCGAGGAATACGAGATCTTCGTGTTTCAGCAGGCCATGGAGGCGGTCGGCCACAAGGTCGACATCGTCTGCCCCGACACGAAGCAGGGCTACCGCCTGACAACCAGCATGCATGATTTCGGCATGGAGGGCGTGCTCACCTATATCGAGCATCGCGGGCACGACATCGTGATCACTCGCTCCTTCGACGCCGTCGACACCACGGACTACGACGCCGTCTATATCGCCGGTGGCCGCGGGCCGGAATATATCCGCACCTTCCCGCGTGTGCAGGAGATCGTGCGCGAGTTTCATCGGGACGGCAAGCCGATCGCCTCGATCTGCCACGGCGTCCAGGTGCTGGTGGCGGTGCCCGAGGTGATCGAAGGCAAGCGCGTCGCCGGCCTGTTCACCTGCGAGCCCGAGGTCGCCCTCACCGGCGCCACCTTCGTCAAGATCGGCCCGACCGACGCCCTTCGCGACGGCAATATGGTGACCGCCGAGGGCTGGACCGCGCTCGCCGCCTTCATCCGCGAATGCCTGCACGTGCTCGGCACCGAGATCGTCCACCATCCGGTCGGCGCCCTCGATCAGGCCGCCGCGGAGTAGCTGGCAGCACCTGGTGCATCGATCCCAACAGGGCGATCAGCGGTGTTTGGATCGATGCAAAACCAATAACCTCGTGCGGCGGCTCGTGAATCATCCGAATGCGCCGCTGCACGAGCCTGGAGCACAATCTCGGCTGGGCTGACAGAGAGTGCCACTCGAGCATTTTCCTGTTGCGTGGGATCGATCTCGGTGATGCGGCAATGTCGGTCGAGTGGGGACGATGCCGGCGCCATGATGGTTGGATTTGAGAGAGCGGCTTGTTGAAGCGGTCGAGAATGGCAGTTCGACCAGGCAGGCGGCGCTTCGGTATTCGGTGGGCCCGTCGGCGGCGATCAAGCTGATGCAGCGGGTCGTGACAACGGGCCGTCTGGAGCCGGAGCGAGCGGGCGGTCGCAAACCGCTGCCGCTCGATCGCCATGCCGAGGCGCTGGCCGGCATGGTGGCGGCCGATCACGATATGACCCTGGTCGAGATCCAGGCCGAACTGAAGCGCCGCTTCGATGGGGTGGCCGGGCTCTCGACGATCCACCGCATGCTCCGCCGGCTCAGGCTCAGGAAAAGTCGCCGAGAGCCGGCGGACAGGACCGCCCCGACACCGCCCTGAAACGCCGCCGCTGGCGCGCCTGGCAGCGCTTCATGGATCCCGAGCGCTTCGTCGTCAACGACGGGACCGCAACCGCGACCAGCGGCCAGGCGCGATGGCCGCTGCCCCTCGAACCGGCGCCTGGTCGCCAAGGCGCCCGATGGTCATTGGAAAACCACCCCCTTCATCGCCGGCCTCGGACAAAGCGGGATCACGGCGCCCCGAATAGCCCTCGAACGATGCGACGCCGATGAGTTCGAACGCTGCCTCCGACATTGCGGATATGAACCGACATAAATGAAAAATGCTCCAGCCAGCCCTCCGACCCACCAGGCGCGTTGGCGGCCTCTGTCCTCTAGAGCCTGTGTTCCGATCAGATGCGATCGCAATACAGGCTCTATCTCACTGTTTCACCGCATGTCCTGACCGATCAGACGGAACCGCCTGATCGGACAAAGCTCCAGGCGGTCATCACATCACCTCGAAATAGAACGCAGCCCATGGCCAGGTCCCTTCCTCCTCAGCCGTGACCGAGCCGTCCTCGCCCGGGTCGAACACGAGCCAGACGGGGCCGCGCTGGCCGATGCCCATATACTCGCCGTCGAGCTTGATCGCGACGATCCAGCCCTCCTGCCCGAGCTGCTCCTTGGTGAGCTCGACTGCGAAGCCGTCGAGCGCCAGCGCTATCAAGCCCTCAGGCTCGGCGCCGATCGCGCCGAGAACGTCGTCGAGCAGCGGTCCCGCCAGACGAATGGGGTGGGGCCACGCTTCATAGGTCACTTCGACCTCGTGCATGCCGAGCCCCTCCAGCATTGCGAGATCGAACTCGGCGGCTTTTTCGAATTTACGGTCATGATACTTGATGAACGGGTCGTCGAATTCGTCGAAGGCGGACCGGTTGGTGTTTTCGATGTTCCCGGCGATGGTGAGGACGACTTGTCCTGTGGCAGGCGACAGGTCCGCTGCGGCGCTCATGCCGGCGGTCGCCATGATGGCTGAAGCAGCGATGGCTACGCTCTGAAGAAGGTCCTGCATCGATTGATCCTCCCAACATTGTTGTTTGAGCAACTTTTAGGTCTTCTCAATAGCAAGGAAAATCAACTTGACATCGTAAAATCGCAGTTTCCCACGCCTTTCTAGATTTTCCGATCAAAAATTTATCTATGTCAGGTTCTTCTCAGGTCCAGAGCGGGGAGAAGATGCAGCGGTGATTCCCTTGGTCCGGCGTGCGGCCGGAGAGGTTTTCGCCAAGTGCTGCATGTAGGGTGAAGGCAAGCCGGTGCCGGGGTCGCTGGATTGGAACCGTCTAAGCAGCCTTAGTGTTGCCGGCCTCTTCCTGATCGGCGGAGGCCTTCGGCCCGTCGATCGGCAGGCTGACCGTGAAAGCCGATCCTTTGCCAGCTTTCGTCGAGACGCTGAGCGTGCCGTGATGCATGTCGACCAGATGCCGCACGAAGTTCAGGCCGATCCCCGTACCGGGAATACCGGTCGAGGTGCTGGCCCTGAAGAAGCGTTCGAATAAACGGGGCAGTTCGTCGTCGGGTATGCCAACGCCCTGATCGCGAACGGTAATCAACGCGTTGCCGTCGTCGACCCTGGCCTCGACCCAGACATATTTGCCCTCGGGCGAGTATTTGACCGCATTGGATAGGAGATTGCTGAAAGTCTGGCGCAACAGGGCTTCGTCCGCCCGGATGGAAGACGGCAGCAACTCCAGATCGGTGACGATCTGATGGGTTCTGGTCATCGACCGCTGATCTTCGCAGACGTCTTCGAGAAGGGAGCGGATATCGCAGTCCTGGACGGTGATCGCGATCGACCCGGCTTCCAGCCGGGATGCGCTGAGCGTGCTCTCCATGAGATGCACCAGCCGTTTGACGGCGCGTTGAATCTGATCGCAGCTGGACAGGATCTTGTCTTTCGTGAGCTGATCGATCCGACGTTTCAGACGCTGCATCGAGCCGTCGATGATGCCGAGGGGTGTGCGGAATTCATGGGAGACCATGGAGACGAACTGGCGCTGTATGTCGGTCAGCTCGCGCTCGCGCTCCAGGGCTTCCTCGAGCCTGATGGTCTGACGCTGCAGGGCGTCGGTGCGCTCGGCAACCAGCTGCTCGAGATGCTCCTGATAGCCGGCGAGCTGACGCTCGGCCCGGCGCGCATAGATGGCTTCGAAGCCAAACAGCGACAGAAGCACGACGACGACGATGCCGACAGTCAGCGCGAGATGATCGAGGGTCGCGAGCCCCCGATGGATGGCTTCACGGACCTCGTCCCGCGTCGCCACCTCCAGATCGGCGACGCGGGTGGTCATGCTGGTCAGCATCGGCTCGAAAGGCGTCAGGCGCTGCCGCAGGCGCTTCAGCGTTTCGAGATCGCCGCGTTCGAGCGCGAACACGTCGTCCTCGAGTTCTTTCAGCGCCTCGAGGAGGTCCTTGGCGACCTCACCGATGCCGGCCTGCTGGCGCATCGCTTCATAGGCGGCGCCGTTGATGAAGAGATGGCAGCGCGCCCAGAGGATATCGAAACGCGTCGTCACCTCATCGAGATCGATCCCGTCGACACCGGCTTCATACGCCGCGAGGCTGTCGAGAAAGCGCGTGAACTCGACCTCCGCCCGATGGCCGTCATAGCCGGTGATCGCATCGGGCGACAGGTCGATCGTGTTGCGCAGCCCTGCCAGCCCCTGGATCGCCTTGAACCCGGAGAAGAGCAGTGCGGCCACGAGGACGGCATAGAGCAGGCCCCGTCGCCCGAAGCTGTCTGTCATTGAACGTCGATGGCGTTCATCTGCCAGATGCTGCGGCGGCTGTAGATTTCCTTGGCGAGCTCCTGATGCTGCGACCAGGGATAGACCACCCATGCGGGACCGTGGTCGCGCACGCGAAGCCTCTTGCCGTCCGCTTCGAGCGCGATCAGCACATCGAAGCGCTCGATGTCCTCCACCGGAATCTCGACGTTATAGAGATCGATCGCCGAGGCTTTGATCTGCTTGCCCGAGGCACCGAGATGGCGCAGCAGGTCGCGCGCCAGGATGCCGCGAAACACGGTCGCCCCTTCGGTGAACGGCGTCGTCGTTTCGAGCTCCACCATTCCGATCTCTTCGAGCATTGCGCGATCGAGATCGGCGCGGCCCTCGGCATTGGTGCGTTCGATCATGCCCGTCACCGAAAGCAGGACCTGGCCCTTGGGTTTCGGCAGCGTGCTGAGAGCGTTCGCGCTTCCGGCTGCCCCCGCCGCAAGGATCAGACTGACGATGACGGTGCTGAGAAGACGTATCACGTTCCATGTCCCTTATCTGCGCGCGGTACGACCACGCCTCGCCACGGTTGGTCTAGCAAACCTTCCTTGCGAAAAGGTTAAGGCAGCGTTGCAGCGGCGAGTCTGGGACCTTCATGCGGTCGGCTGCCGGAGGGAGTGACCCAGGAGCTCCGGTGCCGGGCAGGCGTTCCGGCTCGCACCATAGGGTTTTACAGTAAGCTCTTGACTTTTCGCTTGAGGCTGTTCCCTCTCTGTTCTACTCTCATGCAGATTTCGATTTGAGGTGCCCGCCCGACAAATAAAAGAACAATGCCGCGTTCAAGCCTGGATGACGAAGGAGAAGATGATCAAGTCGTCGCGACGATGGACGCGGCGGATACTATTGGTCGAACCGTAGCCAGCCAGGGTAAACGTCCGGTCGTTCTTTTGATCGAGTCGCGGCCGCTTATTCGATCGTGCCTCAGTCGCTGGCTCGTCCAGGACTTCGATGCGGCTCGGCTGGTGGCATTGTCGTCGCCGAGCGATGTCAGGTCCGGACTGAACGAGGGGCAGGCGGCAGATCTGGTCATCTGGAGCATCGGGGGCCTGGTCCTCTCGCAGTCTCCGGCACTTCAGGGTCTGGAACGCCTGAAAGCGAGCTTCCCCGGCATTCCCCTCGTGCTGCTGGCCGATCGTGAAGACGTCATCGACGTCGCCGAGGCCATCCGCTGCGGGGCGAGCGGCTATATCCCGACCAGCCTCGACAAGTCGGAGATCGCGGAGATCCTGCGCTTCGTGCGTTCGGGCGGCACCTTCGTGCCGGCGAGCATCATCCTTGACCGCTCCGCGAACGCGCGCGCGAGCGAGTGGGCCTCACCTGCATCCGAGTCGCCCTTCAGGGTGCTGACCTCGCGCGAACGCGACGTGGTGGATCTTCTGAGGCAGGCCAAATCGAACAAGATCATCGCCTATGAGCTCGATCTCAGCGAGAGCACGGTCAAGGTGATCGTGCATCGCATTCTGGGCAAGCTGAACGCGGCCAATCGCACGGAGGTCGCCTGTCTGGCGCAGAAGTGCTTCGAAGGTCAGAGACCGGATGCGACCTGAGCCGATGCCTTCATCCCACCGCTTGGCGAGGGGCGAGGCCGACTGACGCCGGCTTACGGCATCGAAGAGACTAAAGTGCGTTGAAGCGGATCGGCAGGGCGATGCGCGCGGCATAGTCGGGCGCATCGTCGGTCAGGCCGGCGGTGACCGAGGTATCGAGCAGCACGCCTCCCCCCAGGATCAGCGAGGCGCCGGCGGTCAGGCTGGCCGAGGTCTCCTGCGAGCCTGGAATGGTCTCGTCATTGATCCTGGCCTTGCCGGCGAAGCTCTGGCTCAACGCCAGGCGAAGCGAGGTGTCGGGGCCGGCCGCGAGACTGGTGCCGATCGAGACGCCGATGGTGTCGCCGGGGTCGAAGCCGTCCTCCTCGAAGGAATAGCCGTAGCTGACGCCGCCGAAGAAGGCGAGCGGGTCGCGTGTCTTCAGAAAGGAAAGCGAGCCGGCCAGCTCGTGGGCGCCGCCGCCGAGCCCGATATTGCCGTCGCGGTCATCGCCGGTGTCGGTGTCCCAGGTCACGCGCGCGACCACGTCCGGCCACCAGCGGTCCTCCTGCAGCACGCCCTTGGCGAGACCGACGACCAGGTCGTCGAAGGCGTCGGCGGATTCATCGGATTCCTCGAGGCCGACGAAGCCTGCCGAGGTCATGGTGGTCTGATCGATATGCTTGAAGCTCTGGCTGATTTCGAGCTGCGAGTCGAAGGGGAGGCCGATGTCGAGGGACAAGTTCGCGGTATATTCGTCCCGGCGAATCTCGGTTTCGCGCACCTGGGCGAACAGGCCGAAGAGATCCACCTGGGTCGGGGCGCGGCTCTCCCGGCGACTATAGGAAAAGCTGGGCGTCACCTCGATCCTGCCGGCCGGCAGCAGGAGCACGCCCTCGCGGGTGAGCGTGCGCTCGAGTGCTCGATCGAGCGCATCCTCATCGACATCGAACTGGCCGGGGGCGTCCTGCTGGACCGCGGCCGCAGGTTCGGCCTGTGCCATGCGCGGCGGCTCGGCCGCGGCTGTCAGAGCCGGCTTTGGGCTCGGTTGCGGCGTGGGTGCGGCAGCAGCGGCGTGGCGGTCGACACGGGCGCCCCCGGTGATCCGATCGCTGACATCGGGAGCGCTGAGCGCGACAGGGCGGACACGCCCGCCATCACGCGGCGCTTCGGCTGCTCGAGCCGGGGGCGGGGCCTGACCCGGCGCAGGGAGGCTGCCGATGTCGACCACGAGCACGTCGCCCCCACCCTCGTGCACCTGCACGTCGAAGCGGCCGCGGGTCTGCAGCAGGACCCGGCGGCCGTCGTCTTCGACAAGGGCGCCGACCAGCCTGCCGTCCAGGTTCATGAAGAGCGGCGCCACGTCCATCGTCCCCGGCCGATCGAAGGTGATGATGATGTAGTCACCCTCGTGCCGGACGTCATGACCTACCGCCATCGGCCAATCGAAGGCCAGCCGGCTGAAGCCCTCATGCTCACCGGCGCGGATGTCGACCGGGACAGGAGCCGGCCCGCCGGTCTCGGCCAGGCCAGATGGCGGCTGACAGAGCGCCAGGACGCTGATGGCGCCGAGCAAAACATCAGGTTTCATCCTGTGTTTCCTTGGCAAGCATGTCGAACGATGTCGGCAGTTCCCAGCCATGGCACCCATCCCCGTTCTTATCGTTCAAAAGTATAGATAAAGATAAAATGCAAATTTTACTTCCTATGATCCAAATGAATCGTAAAACTGAAATCAAGTTGATAATTATCTCTCTGCCTCTACACAATTAAAAATACACTCGCTTCCGACAAAATCAAGAAAGAACGCGGAAAATTGCACATCGAAGGATGGGAAATTTGATTGCAAACGATAGTTACAACGAAAGTTTCAGTGAACTCATGCTCGTGCGTAAAATATAATCCAAAAATTGAATGATTTCTTTTTGTTATTCGCCATTACCGATAGGTAAGGCGTTGAACTCAGCAATCGATCGATCGTGGAAAATAGGGAGTGCGCGTCGCGGATGATGCAAAAAAGTACCCTATTCGGGGAGGATTGTCGGGCTTTTGTCCAACGATGGCGTGACATCGGACCATTGTTCACCGGGTGTCTTGATTGGATTATAAGGATGTATATCGAAATATAGTCTGTTTTCATCTGACAGGAGACATAGCTCAATATTGAGAGGCAAAACATTGGGACGGAGACGTGGGTCTGAAATTTTGATCACAAGGTAAAAGTCGAAAAAAGACTTAACATGTGCCGATGAGGATCATCGCCATGGCTGGACGTTTTATTTGCAGTATACATAGAGACAAAGGAGATTTTCGCGTCGACGCCTTCCGCAGATCGTCGAAGCTCTATGGGACCGTCACCGCGATCGTCCTGACGACAAGCGCCTGCACGCCGATCGGTCCATTCGAGCCTGAGGCGCCACGGACGGCCGAACGCCAGCCGGTCGAGCTGAGCGCCTATCAAATGGATCGCGTCTCGGCAGCCGGTGTCAGCGTCGACATCACCACGTCCGGCCTGGCCAAAGGGCAATATGGCGAGGTCAGCACGGATGTCCTGACCGGCATCGTCGGCCTCGGTCCCCGGCAGATCGGCTATGGCTTCGGTTCCGGCGATGCGGTGGCCTGCTGCGGCGACGACAGCGAGGTGGTGCTGGACACCACGGCGTCCGGGACGGGCGACTACGTCTTCACGGACACCTACACCGCCTATGGCGGCGACGGCGTCACAAAGACTGGTGTCACCCAGGGCATCGTTCTCGTTCTTTCCGGGCCATCCCGCGAGGAACTGGTGGCGGCAACCCGGGAGTATCTCGACCAGGTCATGCTGGCACCGCCTTCGACCTATCGTCCCGGCACCGAGATTGCCGCGGAGTCAAAGGCGAGGTGAAGCATGATCGCCAGCTTCATCGTGCAGGAAGAATTTTGAGATTGGCACGGCGGCACCAACGAGCCGGTGGCCAATAGCTTGCCGCGAGACGGCCATGTTTCTGGCAAAGGCAGGCTTCGTTTTGGGGGGATGGATCGAACGATCCCCGAGGGTTCTCAAAGCGCAAAGGAGGGACGTTTCATGTTGAGGACAACCGCACTTCTCGTCGCGAGTTCAGCCCTGGCCATAGGCATCGCCCAGGCTGAACCCGTGGTCCTGAGCGACGGCCAGATGGACGTCGTTTCGGCCGCCGGCCCCGCCTGGGTCAAGGCCGACAAGAAAGTCTATATCGACGAAGACATCAACAAGCATGTCGACATCAAGAAATACAAGCACATCAAGCAGTATGTCGATCTGTTCGGCTACTACGCCGATGCCGACGGCGCGGCCAACTGCTTCGGCCCGGCATGCGAAACGCTGACCTATGCGATCACGGACACCAACGCGCTCGAATACTATTCGACCTCGGTATCCGGATCCGAGTCCGCGGCGATGCCGTTCTACTTCAAGCCGCAGAAGCCGGACTACGACCAGAAGCCGCGGCCGGACGACATGGCGAGCGGCCATCCGCCGGCCGTCGAGTAGGACCGGCCAAGGTTTGGTTCGACTGAGCCCTTGACGTCACGCCTCATGGATCGCGTTCACATCCATGAGGCGTGGCCTTCCTCGGACGAGTGGTATGACCACGTCATCTGATTCCCGCCGACGTCGAAGACAGCGCCAGGCAATCCAAGGGAATGCGGGCCTTCCTTCAGGACTCTTTCGCCGCGAATCCAGCACCGGACCGATGTCGACAGCCGTAGCCGGATGGCGACGCTCGGCGCTTCACGAGGCTTTATCCTTGCCGCTCCTGGGGCTGCTGCTCGTCCTCGCGGCTGTGGGGCCTGCTCTGGCTCGGGATCGAGCCGCCGTGCGCTCGCTCCTGGAAATGCGCCAGGAGAAGGTGATCGTGCAGCAATGGGACCTGAGCTGCGGTGCCGCGGCGCTCGCGACCCTGCTCAAGTTCCAGCACGGCGAGGAGCTGTCAGAACGAACGGTCGCCAAAGGGCTGATAAGTCGCGCGGAATACATCGCCGATCCCGATCTTATCCGCTATCGCCACGGCTTTTCCCTGCTCGATCTGAAGCGCTATGTCGAACAGCTCGGCTATCAGGGGGTGGGCATGGGAAAGCTCGACCTGGCCGATGCGCTCGAGCAGGCACCGATCATGGTGCCGGTGAGCTTTGACGGCTACAATCACTTCGTGATCCTGCGCGGCGTCCATGGCGACCGCGTGCTCCTGGCCGATCCGGCCTATGGCAATCGCACCATGCGCGCCGCCCGTTTCGAGCAGGCCTGGCTCGACTATCACGATCTCGGCCATGTGGGCTTCGTGATCAGGCGCAAGGATGGCGACGTTCCCCCCAATCACCTGGCCCCGAATCCGCAGGATTTCCTGATCTATCGGCCGTAGCTCGCTGATTCCGTCGACCAAGAGACGCCACCACCGGTCCACGGCCCAGGCGAGCGTCCGCGCGATGCGGTGCAGGTGCCGAAAATGCGACGGCACGAACGTTCTGGCACGGCAATTGCACTCCTTTAGCCAGAGGGCCGGACATTCGCACGTACAGTCCGGCAAATCGAGGCGAAGGGAGGGCTCGACAGGCATGAAGGAGCAGCATTTCGATCTGATTGTCGTCGGCAGCGGCCCGGCCGGGCGACGGGCTGCGATCCAGGCCGCGAAGTTCAAGAAGTCGGTGCTGGTGGTCGAGAAGGGACAGCGGGTCGGCGGGGTGTCGGTGCATACCGGGACGATCCCGAGCAAGACGCTGCGCGAGACCGTGCTCAACCTGTCCGGCTGGCGCGAGCGCGGCTTTTACGGACGTGCCTATCGCGTCAAGCAGGACATCAGCGCCGCCGATCTCCTCAAGCGCCTGCATCAGACTCTCGACCACGAGGTCGAGGTTCTCGAGCATCAATTCGCGCGCAACCGGGTCACCACCTGCAAGGGCCGCGCGCGCTTTCTCGACCAGCATCGCATCGAGATCGAGGCGGAAAGCGGCGAGATCTTCATCCGCTCCGCCGATCGTTTCATCCTCGCCGTCGGCACGCGGCCGTTTCGTCCGAAGGAGATCCCGTTCGATGGTGCCCGCATTCTGGACAGCGACGAGATTCTCTCGCTCAGGACCCTGCCGCGCACGCTCACGGTGATCGGCGCCGGCGTCATCGGCATCGAATATGCGACCATCTTCAGTGCGCTTGACGTGCCGGTCACCGTGGTCGAGCCGCGCCTGACCATGCTCGATTTCGTCGACCGCGAGCTGATCGACGAGTTCATTCACGACCTTCGCGACCGCGGCCTGTCGCTGCGCCTCGGGTCCAAGGCGGTCAAGGTGGAGGACCAGGGCGACGACATCCTGGTCGGTCTGGAGGACGGTCGCTCGATCTATGCCGACATGGTGCTGTTTGCGGCCGGACGCATGGGGGCGACCGATCAGCTCGGGCTCGAGAACTGCGACATCGAGACCGACCATCGCGGGCGGATCGCGGTGGACAAGGCGAGCTTTCGCTCGTCCTGTCCCCACATCTACGCGGTCGGCGACGTCATCGGCTTTCCCTCGCTCGCCTCGACCTCGATGGAGCAGGGGCGCATCGCCGCCTGTCATGCCTTTTCGCGCGACGCCCACGCCCCGCCCGAGTTCTTCCCCTACGGCATCTATGCCGTGCCCGAGATCTCGACCATCGGCATGACCGAGGAGGAGGTACGCGCGGCGGGCATCGCCTATGAGTGCGGCTATGCGCGCTTTCGCGAGACCTCGCGCGGCCACATCATGGGGCTGCAGAGCGGCTTCGTGAAAATGATCTTCGAGCTGGGGAGCAAGCGCCTGCTCGGCGTGCATATCGTGGGCGAGGGCGCCACCGAGCTCATCCATATCGGCCAGGCCGTGCTCAATCTCGGCGGCACGCTCGATTATTTCGTCGAGAACACCTTCAACTACCCGACCCTGGCCGAGGCCTACAAGGTCGCGGCCCTGGACGCCTGGAACCGCATGCCCAGGGGCAAGGCGCCGCCGCTGGCCGAAGTGCCCGGCACGCCGGAGATGGTCGACGATACGCCGGAGGAGCAACCAGAGGTAACGCCCGTAAAATGACCCCCGCCACTAGAAGGTGCTCGCTATCACACTAGTATCATAATTGAGGCCAACGACAAGGAGCGAGGGGAAAAATGGCAACGACTGTGGCTGCAGGTGGGGAGCAGAAGATGTCCCTCACCATGAAAGTCCTGATCGGCATGGTCACTGGTCTGATCGTCGGCGTGATCTTCAACCTGATCGATTCGTCGTTCATCAACGAGCATATTGTCGGCGGCCTGTTCGCGATGATTGGCACGATGTTCGTCAACGGCCTGAAAATGCTGGTGGTGCCGCTGGTCGTGTTCTCGCTGATTTGCGGCGTCACCGGCATCGGCGACATCCGCATGCTCGGGCGTGTCGGCGGCAAGGCGTTCGGGCTTTATATCTTCACGAGGGCGATCGCGATCGCCGCGGCGATCCTGCTCGCCATGATCATCGGCCCGGGTGCCGGCTTCGACATGACCGGGGTGGACACCTCGGGCGTCAACGCCGCTGAGGCGCCGACCTTCTGGCAGGTGATCGCCAATATCGTGCCGACCAACCCGATCGCGGCGTTTGCCAATGGCGAGATGCTGCAGATCATCTTCTACGTGATCGTGCTCGGTATCGCGGTGCTGATGCTGGGCGATCAGTCCAGGCCGTTCGTCGAGGCGTGCGAATATATGAACGAGCTGATGATGAAGGTCGTCGGCATCGTCATGTCGTTCGCGCCCTATGGCGTCTTCTGCCTGATCGCCAAGACCTTCGCCGAGCAGGGCATCGACCTGTTCCTGCCGGTGATCGCCTATGTGGTGACCCTGGTGGGTGCCTTGTTCCTGCACCTGTTCGTCACTCTGATGGTGCTCCTGAAGCTGCTCTCCGGCCTCAATCCCTTCACCTTCATGGCCAAGATCCGGCCGGCGCAGATCTTCGCCTTCTCGACGGCGAGCTCGAACGCGACCATCCCGGTCACCTTGCGCAGCGTCACCCAGCGCATGGGTGCTGACAATTCGGTCGCGTCCTTCACCGTGCCGTTCGGCGCCACCATCAACATGGACGGCACCGCGATCATGCAGGGTGTCGCCACGGTGTTTCTCGCCAATGTCTACGGCGTCGATCTCGGTCTCGGCGGCTATCTCACCGTGATCGCCATGGCCGTGCTCGCGTCGATCGGCACCGCCGGCGTGCCGGGGGTCGGCCTGGTGATGCTGACCATGGTGCTCGGCCAGGTGGGGCTGCCGATCGAAGGCATCGCCATCATCCTCGGTGTCGACCGTCTGATGGACATGATCCGTACGGCGGTGAACATCTCCGGCGACGCCGTGGTGAGCTGCATCGTCGCCAAGACCGAGGGCAAGCTCGATCTCGCGGTCTACAACGATCCGAATGCCGGCGTCATGACCGACGACGACCTCGAGATCGACGTCGAGGCCGAGGAGCGTCTCGCCGAGGCCGCCCGGCCGCACGCCCATCCGGCAGAATAGCCGCAAGCATCAGTCGTCTTCGATCTCTCGCCCCGGCCGGTCGACCGGCCGGGGTTGTTTTGATTTGTCGACATGAGTGTCGGGCAGGCCGGCGCGCACACCGATGGTCACGCAATCGCCGCCGCTGAGCGAGAGCAGGCGGCCGCCGCGCACCACGGAATAGGGCTCGGCGATTGTGCGGCCGATCAGCCGGCCGTCTCGCAAAACGCGTGCGGCAAAATCGATGACGGCGCCATCGCGGCTCGGGCCGAGCCAGCTTGCCTGGGTGACGGTGATCGTGAGGGCGCGGCCCTCGGCGTCGACCTGGACGGCGTTGTCGTCGCCGAGGGCCAGCGGCATGCCGGCGGCGATCTCGATGGTGAAGTCGGCGCGGTCCGGCGGGTTCATGACATCCAGCGCGACCGCGGCGGCGAGATCTGCAAGCGGGCCGTGGGGGTGGATGGCGTTGTGCAGCACGGCTACGACCGAGCCGGTCGTGGCGTCACTTGCCAGAGCAAGGCCGAGATCGCCGCGCTTGGCGACATGCGCCGTGTTGCCGGCGAAGGCCTCGCCCTCGAGGCCGAGCGCGATGATGCCGGCATCGGCCTCGGGGTTTTGCTCCAGCATAATCTCGGCCGCCTGCGCTGCGGGCTCGCCCTTTATCATTCGATCGAGCACGGCCTGGTTCAAGGCGACGCCATCTCTACCTGGCATATTGGGCAGGCGATGACCGGTAACGATCCCGACGTTCGGGGCGGCGGGCGTGAACTGACTGAGCGGGGCCGGACGATCCGGCCCGCTGGACATCAGGCCGGCGAGCGGGGCGGTGGCGATGTCGGCGGGCGGTGCGACGCCGGTCGCCTCGCCGTCGGTAAACAGCGTTGCCGTGCCGCCGCGCTGGGTTTCGGCGCGCAGCAGGCGGCCGTCGGCGGTGAGCGCTGCGAAGCTGACGAAACCGCCGATGGCGCCGCGCCCGATCTTTTCGACAGCTTCGAGTGCCCGGAACGCGGCGAGGCCGGCGCCCGGCCCGCGCACGGCGATGCCGATGGTCAAGCCGCCACCCAATGGCTGCCTGCGACCTCTTCGAGCGGTCCGCGCGGCATCGCTTCGGCATCGAGGGTGGGCAGCACGCCGCGTACGCGCTTGGGGTCCGGCACGGGCACGGCGGCGAGCAGGGTCCTGGTATAGGCGTGCTGCGGATCGTTCAGCACCGCCTGGCGCGGGCCCATCTCGACGATCCGGCCCTTGTGCATCACCGCGACCCGGTGGCTCATCTGCTCGACCACCGCCATGTCGTGGCTGATGAACAGATAGGCGAGGCCGAGCGACTGTTGCAGCTCCAGCATCAGCTCCAGCACCTGCGCCTGCACCGAGACATCGAGCGCCGAGGTCGGCTCGTCCGCGACGATCAGCTTCGGCCCCGGCCCGAGGGCGCGTGCGATGCAGATGCGCTGGCGCTGGCCGCCCGAGAACTCGTGCGGATAGCGGCGCATGTGGTCGGCTTCGAGCCCGACCCGGCGGAGCAGCGCCGCTGCACGGTCGACAAGTTCCGATCCCGACGCGATGCCGTGGATCGCCATCGGCTCCATCACCAGCCGCCCGGCCGACATGCGCGGATTGAGCGAGGCAAACGGATCCTGAAAGATCATCTGCATGGTGCGGCGCGCACCGCGTAGACTTGTTTGCCCGAGCGTGCGGACGTTCTGGCCATCCACTTGAATCTCGCCCATGTCGACCTCGATCAGCCGGAGCACGGCGCGGCCTGTCGTCGATTTGCCGGAGCCGCTCTCGCCGACGATCGCCAGGGTCTCGCCAGGGGCGAGGTCGAAGCCGACATCGTCCATGGCGAGCACGCCTTCGCCCTTGGAAAACCAGCCGCCACCGCCGAAGCGCTTGCTGAGGTTTTTCGCACGCACCAGCGTCTGGCCGCGCTCGGGCGTCTTCGGGTGGTCGACCACCACGGGTGGTGCCGTCGTCTGGGCAAACGAGCCGAGCTTGGGCACGGCTGCGAGCAGGGCCTTGGTGTAATCCTCTCTCGGCGCTTCGAACACCGCGCCGACCGTGCCTTCCTCGACCTTCTGGCCACTGTTCATCACCACCACCCGGTCCGCCATCTCGGCGACCACGCCCATGTCGTGGGTGATCAGGATGATGCTCGTCGAAAAATCACGCTTGAGGTCACGCATCAGATCGAGGATCTGTGCCTGCACGGTGACGTCGAGGGCGGTGGTCGGCTCATCCGCGATCAGCACGGCGGGGTCGGAGGCCATGGCCATGGCGATCATGATGCGCTGGCGCATGCCGCCGGAAAGCTCGTGCGGATATTGCCGAAGGCGGCTCGCGGGGTTCGGGATGCGCACCCGGTCGATCATCTCGATCGAGCGCGCCTCGGCGTCCCGCATGCTCATGCCCTTGTGCACGATCAGCCCCTCGGTGAGCTGGCGGCCGATGGTCAGGACAGGATTGAGCGAAGTCATCGGCTCCTGGAAGATCATGGTGATGCGATCGCCGCGGAGTGCGGTGATTTCGGACTCGGACATCGCCAGCAGGTCCCGACCGTCGAAGCGGGCCTGTCCCGTCTCGACGCTGGCGGTACCTGATGGAAGCAGGCCGAGCAGAGCGAGGCTCGACACGCTCTTGCCCGAACCGCTTTCGCCGACGATCGCCAGCGTCTCGCCCACATCTAGTTCGTAGGAGAGATTTTGGACGGCGCGATTGTGATGGGCGCCGCGTCCGAAGGAAACCGAGAGGTTCTCGACCTTCAGAACAAAATCGGAGGTGCGCCTCGCACTCATCGCTCGGCCTGTCGGGGATCGAGAACTTCACGGATGCCGTCGCCGAGGAGGTTGAAGCCGAGGACGGTGATGGCGATGGCCATGCCGGGAAAGATCATCATCCAGGGTGCGCGGCTGATCAGGTCGCGCGAGGAGGAGAGCATGAAGCCCCATTCCGGCTGGGGCGGCTGCGCGCCGAGGCCGAGGAAGGAGAGGCCGGCGGCGGCGAGCACGGCTGTCGAGATACCGAGCGTGCCGACCACGATCAGGGTGGGGACGACGTTCGGAAGGAGGTGCAGGAAGATCATGCGGACGTGCCCGGCACCCGCGGCGATACCCGCCTCGAAATAGGGTTTTCCTTTTTCGACCAGCACGATGGAGTGGGTGACGCGGGCGTAGAACGGGATCGAGGCGATGCCGATCGCGATCATGGCGTTGGTGAGGCCGATGCCGAGGATGGCGAGGCAGGCGAGGGCGATGACGATCTCGGTGAAGGAGAAGAGCACGTCCACCAGGCGCATGAGGATGCGCTCCGCCCAGCCGCCAGCGTAACCGGCAACCAGGCCGAGTAGCAGGCCCGAGGTTAAAGAAATCCCGACGGCGATGACGCCGATCTGCAGGGTGAGGCGGGCGCCATAGACGATGCGGCTGAACACGTCCCGGCCGAAATCGTCGGTGCCGAACCAGTAGCCGACGGAAGGCGGCTGGAAGCGCGGGCCGGCGGCCATGCGCAGGGGATCATAGGGGGCGATCCATGGCGCGAACGCTGCGGCGGCGACCAGGACGGCGACGATCGCGAGGCCGATCACGCCGCTCGGGCTTTTCAGCAGATTGCGCAGGAAGCCAGTCGAGCGTGGCGATGCTATCGCCTCGAAGGTCGTCGCCATCAGCTGTACCTGATCCGCGGATCGAGGGCGGCGTAAAGGAGGTCGATGATCAGCGAGACCACCACGACCACGGTCGCGAAAAACAGGATGAAGCCCTGAATCAGAGGATAATCGCGCGCGAACACGGCCTCGATGGCGAGGCGACCGACGCCGTTCCAGGCGAAGACGTTTTCGACGACGATAGCGCCGCCCATCATGTAGGCGAATTGCAGGCCCATCATCGAGACGATCGGCACCAGCCCGGCGCGGAGCGCATGGCGGTAGAGGACGACAGTTTTCGGCAAGCCCTTGGCGCGAGCGGTGCGCACAAAATCCTGATCGAAAATATCGATCATGGCTGAGCGGGTCAGGCGCGCGAGCACGGCGGCGTTGGCGAGCCCGAGGGTGAGGGCGGGCAGGATCAGGCTTTTCCAGTCCGAGCCCGCCACCGGCAGCCAGCCGAGCTGCAGCGCGAAGAAAAAGAGGAGCAGCAAGCCCAGCCAGAAGTGCGGCATGGACACGCCGAGAATGGCAATGATCATGGCGCCGACGTCGATGATCGTGCCGCGCTTGTAGGCGGCGAGAAAGCCGAGGGACAGGCCGATGACGACCGCGATCAGCAGGCTGGTGGTCGCGAGTAAAAGCGTTGGCGGAAAGCGGGTGAGCAGAATATCGAGCACCGGCTGGTTGCCGACGATCGAGCGGCCGAGATCGCCCTCCAACAGGCGGCCGACATACATGCCATATTGGATGTAGATGGGCTGATCGAGACCGAGGGCGGTGCGCACGGCCTCGATCTGCTCCGGTGTGGACTGGAACTTGGCGTACATGATGCGCACCGGATCGCCCGGCACGGCGTGGATCAGAAGCGTGACCGCGACGGTCGCGATCCAGATGGTGACGAGGGCGGCGAGCACCCGCTGGACGACGTAGCGTATCACCGCCCTCTCCCCGTTATCCGTTTAGCGTCGACAAGAGACTCCCACGTCCAAAATCCGGGGCGCAAACCATCGGCCCAGGCAGAGGCGACGCAGGAGTCCATGCTGTCGACACTCGACTAACCCTTAATCGTCACGTCATTGAACATCGGGTGCAAGAAAGGACCGATCTTCAGGCCGTCGACCTCGGGACGCACGGCGAAGACCCACTCCCAGCCGGGGGTGTAGAGGCCGACATGGACGGCGTTTTCCATGAGGTGCTTGATCACGGCCTGCACCTTTTCGAGACGCGCTTCCGGCTCGAGGGTGGTGCGGGTCTCCTCCAGCATGGCGTCGAGCTCCGGCGTGTTGTAGCCGGAATAGGCGCCGGGGCTGTGCCAGAGCGCGTAGAGGATGTCCGGGTCGTACCAGGACCAGGTCATCATGTCGAAGGTGCCGGGCGTGTCGTCGGTAATCTCGTTCTGCTCCTTCACCCGCGCGTTCATGGTACCGATGTCCATGATTTCGATCGCGACCTTGATGCCGACCTGGGCGAGCTGGCTCTGGAAGATTTCTGCGAGCTTGTGGCGGTTGCCGCCGGTCCAGACGAACATGGTGGTCTCGAGCGGGTTGTCCGGGCCGTAGCCGAGTTCGCCCAGAAGCTCCTTGGCCTTCTCCGGATCGTAGGGGTAGCCGTATTGTTGACAAAAATCCTGGTCGTTGCCGAACACGCCGCGCGCGATCGGGCACCATTCGCGCTGGCTGAGGCCGCCATAGATGATGTCGATCGCCATCTCGGGATCGGTGGCGTAGGCGACCGCCTGGCGGGCGCGGACGTCGTCGAAGGGCGGGCGCGAGATGGTGAACTCCCAGAACACGTTCTGGCCGGTGTTGTCGGCGACCATGATCTCGAGCTCGCCGCTCTCCTTGATCGCGGGGATGTCGTCGAAGGGCGGCTCGGCGACCTGGATCTCGCCGGTCTTGAGACCGGCCAGGCGGGTCTGCGGCTCGGGCACGGTCTTGACGATCAGCTTGTCGATACTGACCGGCCCCTTGTTGTCGAACGGCCGGCCGAAGTTCTTGTAGTCGGGGTTCTTTTCCAGCGTGACCGTGTCGCCCTTGACCCATTCCACCAGCTTGAACGGGCCGGCGCCGATGCCGGTCGAGCTGCCGAAGGTCGCGGGATCGTTGCTGTCGCAGACCATCGACGAGAAGCTGTCGGCGAGGAAGGGGAGGAACGGGCCGAACTTGGTCTCGAAGGTGAATTTGACGGTGAGGTCGTCGACCACCTCGACCGAGGAGATCGGTCCCCAGCTGGTCTTGGTCAGGCTCGGGTTCTTGTCGTCGAAGGCGCGGTCGACCGTGAACTTGACGTCGTTGGCGTCGAACGGCGTGCCGTCATGGCAGAGGACGCCGTCTTGGAGTTCGAACGTATATTCAAGCCCGTCGTCGCTGACGACCCAGCTCTTCGCAATGTGCGGCTGCGGCTTGCCGTCCATGTCGAAGGCGAGCAGCGTCTCATAGATCTGGTCCCAGACCTGCATCGACAGCGTCGACGTGGCGCGATGCGGATCGAGGCTGTCGATATCGCCGTAGCGCGCCCAGACCAGGTCGGCGGCCTGGGCGGCGCCGGCAGTGAGCGAGACGGCGAGGGCGAGGATCGTGACTTTGGCTGATGAGCAGCTGCGAACGGGCGGGGCGGACATGGGCGTCTCCTTTTTGCTTGGGCGGCTCGATTGTCGAAAAGCTTGCGTGCCGCGCGCGGAGGCGTCAAATAAATTTCTTTTCTGAAATTAATAATTTCATGAATAGCGATTTTTGTCAGTCGCGCCGCTTTTCAGGGCTGAAGCCTGAAACCCTCACCAGTCGCTGCTCCGGCCGTCGTCCCAGTCGCTGTGGATGGACTCGATCCGCCGCAGGCGCTCGATCGAGGTCTCGCCGAGATGGCTTGCGAGCGAGGCGCAGAGATAGATCATCAGGCTGACCGCCGCGGTTGGCGAATCGAACACCGACGCGCCGACCGTGCGGCAGCGCAGCACGACGCTCTCCGTAGGTGAGGGCGGCTGGCTGGCATAGTCGGCGACGAAGACCATGCGGGCCCCGGCCTGGCCGGCGGAGCGCACGATGTTACGCAGCGCTGACGTGCGCCTGGACAGACCGAAGACCAGCATGGCGTCGCTCGCCGAGATCGAGGCGAATTCCTCCGGCACGGAAAAGCCGCCGATCGGGATCATGCGGATGTCAGGGCGGATTTTGATCAGCAGGGCCCTGGCGAAATGGGCGAGCGGGTAGTTGTCGCCGAAGCCGACCACCCAGAGCTTTTCCGCGCGCGCCAGCAGGCGGACGGCGCGGCTCATGTCGTCCGAGCGCTGCTGCTCGATGCTGCGCACCAGGTTCTGCACCTCGCTTTGCAGATGCTGGCTGAGGTCCATCTGATGGTGCGCGAGACGATGCATGCGCGCGCCGAATTCCATCGGCTGCGGGTCGGCGCCCTGCTCGCGCGCCGCTTTTTGCGCCGCCTTGAAGCTCGGATAGCCGAGGCGCTGGAAGAAGCGGGTGGTGGTCGCCTTGGAGACGGTGGCGCGCTCGGCGAGCCTGGCCGCGGAATGCTCGACCACCGCCATCGGCTGCTCGAGCAAAAGGTCCGCCAGCCGGCGCTCGCCTCTGGGCATGTCGTCATAGCGATCGAGAATCCGCTGGGCCAATCGCCCCTTCTGGTCCAAATGAAGTTTCCTATTGTTTCAATTGCAAAATAAAACATGACGTCAGTTTCATCGCAAAGTAAAGGGCCATGCGCAGAACGGAGACAGCCTTCCAGTGTCGCACCGTGCCGGCGATGGTTTAATGCTGCACCGTTGCCGTCACTCGAGCGGGCATGCCATCCGCACAGGCAGCTCAAGGATAGAGCCAAGCATGACGTCATCCACACCCCAAGACCTGCGCGCCGGCCCCCTCGATGCCGGCGAGATCGACACGCTGTTCGAGCGCCTGAGAACGGCCTTCGGGACCGAGCGGAGGGAGATCACGGTCAAGGATGATCGCGGCGCGTTCCGGGCGCTGGTCACCTGCCTGCTGTCCGCGCAGAGCCTGGACAGCAACACGGCCAGGGCGAGGGATGCGCTGTTCGCCCTCGCCGACACGCCGCGCGGCATCCTGGCCCTCGATGACGAGGCGATTGCAGCCGCGATCCGGCCGGCCGGACTGTACAATATGAAAACGCGCAATCTGAAGCGGCTTTGCCGGGCGCTGGTCGAGGAGCATGGCGAGCACGTGCCGCGCGATCGCGCCGGGCTGATGGCGCTGCCCGGCATCGGACGCAAATGCGCCGACATCATGCTCTCCTTTTCCTTCGGCGAGCCCGTGCTCGCGGTCGACACCCACATCCATCGCGTGGCCAATCGCCTCGGCCTCGCGCGCGGACGCACCGAGGCGGAGACGGCGGCATCGCTGGAAGCGCGAGCACCGGCGTGGGCGAGCCGCGAAAGCCATCTCTGGCTCTTGCGTTTCGGCAAAACGGTCTGCCGTGCACGCTCGCCGAAATGCCCGGACTGTCTCCTCCGCGATCTCTGCCGCTACCCGAACAAGACCGCAAGCTGAGATAAGGCCTGCCCGCCGCCGACGATGTTTCGTGCGAAAAATTTGGTGCGGGCGGAAGGTTTCGAACCTCCGACACCGGCGGTGTAAACGCCGTGCTCTACCCCTGAGCTACGCCCGCAGGTTTGATCGCCGAACACTAGGCGGAGTGCGGGGCGAGGGCAAGCCGCGCAGCGGGTTGGTCGGGGGGGCTTGCGAGCATCGAGCAGCGGTGCTTCTCTGCCGGCGATCGAGGCCAGGGTGAGGATCGGACGATGGCACTTTTGAACATCGGCGCGTTTCGCGAAACGCCGCTTCAGACGGAGCCTTTCGAATATCTGACCGTGCCGGGCTTCGTGCGCCAGGAGCGCATCGCCGATATCCTGAAAGACTATCCGGCCATAGACAAAGGCGGCAGCTATCCCCTGATCGCGCTCGACTATGGCCCGGTGTTTCGGGAGCTCTGCGACGAGCTTCAGGGGCCGGCCCTGCGCGATGCCTTCGCAGAAAAGTTCGACATGGATCTCACCGAACGGCCGACCACGCTCACCGTGCGCGGCTGCTGCCGGGCCAAGGACGGTCAGATCCACACCGACAGCGACACCAAGCTGATCACCGTTCTGGTCTATCTGAACGAGACCTGGGACGCGGATGGCGGACGTCTGCGTCTGCTGCGTTCAGCGGACAGCCTCGACGACATGATCGCCGAAGTCCCGCCCGAAGCGGGCTCCATGGTCTGTTTCCGAAACCGCGACAACGCCTGGCACGGCCACGGCTCGTTCGACGGTGTCCGCCGTGTCCTCCAGCTCAACTGGGTGACCGACCGGGCGGCCGTCCGCCAGTCCGAACGGCGCCATCGCCGTTCCGCCTTCTGGAAAAAACTCAACCCCTTCCGCCGCGCTGCCTGATGGCGCGGCCATCTGCGTTGACCTGGGGCTGAGCGCGAACCTCTGGTATGCGCCGTCTCTGATGAGCTTTCGAACGTGACCCGTGTCGTCGAAAAGAATCAGTCCCGGACTTGGTGCACTTCGATGATGTTGCCCTCCGGGTCGTGAAAGAAGATCTGCTCCCAGCCATTCATCGCCCAGGCGCCGTAGTCTGAATAGGGAATGCCCTTTTCCTCCAGCCGGCGCTTGAACGTGGCGATGTTGTCGGTGCGAAAGGCGATGTGGCCGCGTTCCAGCGGGTTGACCGCCTGGCCCGTGCGAAAGCCCGCATCCAGATCACGCTCCGCCAGATGCACCTGCATCGCGCCGTCGGTGCAGAACGCCACGTCCCCGGCATAACCCTGAGTCGTCACCCGGCTGGCATTCAGGCCCGGCTCCTCCTCGAGATCGAGCACGGATTTGTAGAACGCGTCCATTGCCGGCACGTTGGTCGAGCAGAGATTGATGTGATGCAGCTTGAGCTTCATGTCCGAACCCTCCGATGGCCCTACCTCTCCAGCATCCATCCCAGCCCGAGCTGGCAGGGTTTGTGAAGCCCCGGCGGCAAGCCCTGCAAAAAAAGGCGTCCACGTGAAAGCTTTTCTTAACCTTAACTCGCCATCATCGGGATCATCGCAGATGGAGGTTAAGAGATGATGAACAGCAATCGCGGCGATCCGCGCTAGAAGTCGTCGAAGCTCAGCTGCCGCCCGTCGCTCGACGGTTCGAAGCTGGAAAGTGAGATGCCGATCAGACGGACCGGCATGGGCGGAGGCTCGGGGTGGCCGATCAGCCAGGCAGCGAGCTGCATCAGCTCGTCCGCCGTCTCGACCGGCTGATCGAGCGTGCGCTGGCGGGTATTGAGGGAGAAATCGCGATATTTGAGCTTCAGGGTCGCCGTGCGGCCGTGGAGGCCGGCGGCACCGGACCGTTCGATCACCCGTTCGGCGAGCGGCTGCAGGCGTTCGAGCATCCGGGCGGTGTCGGTGAGATCGATATCGAAGGTGGTCTCCGCACCGATCGACTTGTAGGGACGGTCGGGCTTGACCTCGCGCTCGTCGATGCCGCGGGCGATGCGGTGGTAATGGCGACCGACCTTGCCGAAGCGGCGCACGAGTTCGTCCTCCGAACGCGCGCGCAGATCGAGGCCGGTATGGATACCGCTCTCCTTCATCTTGGAGGCGGTCACCGGGCCGACCCCGAAAAAGCGCTCGATCGGCAGGCCGGCGATGAAGGTTTCGGCCTGGTCTGGGCGGATCACGGTCAGGCCGTCCGGCTTTTCCAGGTCCGAGGCGATCTTGGCGAGGAACTTGTTGAAGGAGACGCCGGCGGACGCGGTCAGGTCGGTTGCCGTCTTGATCTCCCGCTTGATGTCATGAGCGATGTCGGTGGCGATCATGCCGCCGCGTTTCGGCGCCGTGACGTCGAGAAAGGCTTCGTCCAGCGAAAGCGGCTCGATCAGATCGGTATAGGTCGCGAAAATTTCGCGAATCTGCCGACTCGCGGCCTTGTAGGCGTCGAACCGCGTCCGCACGAAGATCAGCTCCGGGCAAAGGCGCCTCGCCTTGAAGCCGGGCATGGCCGAGCGCACGCCGAATTTTCTCGCCTCGTAGCTCGCGGCCATGACCACGCCGCGATGCCCGCCGCCGCCCACCGCCACCGGCCGGCCGCGCAGCCCGGGATCGTCCCGCTGCTCCACCGAGGCATAGAACGCATCCATGTCGATATGGATGATCTTGCGCATCGAGCGTTTGTATCCCGGCGACTACCGATCCGAAGGCCTCATGCCCGCCACTCTACCGACGAAGGCTATGGGTATCCAGGCGGCGATGTCGCGGGGCGAACAGCTCTGGCCGATTCCTCGTCCGGGCTCGCAATGCGGTCGTGCGCGGCGTATAGAGTCGGCTCCATTTTCGCCTCGGTTCGGAGAGTCTCATGCAACGCACTTTTCGTTATGGCGTGGTCATCCTGCTCGCCGCGTGCTGCAGCTACCCTTTCGCAGCGTTCGCTCAGGCCGGATTCTATCCGGCCTGGGGCTTCAACGGCGCGCCGCAGGCGCAGATGCTGGCGTCCAGCTATCTGATGCAGAACGTGGTCAACCACCATCTCGGGCTCGACGACCCGTCATCGACGTCGAGCGCGCCTGCGGCCGAAGCCGCTCCGAGCCAGTCGGCGACGGCGGCGGGATCAGCCGATACGCCCCCGCTGATCTTCGCGGACAGCGCGGATCCGATCGCGCCGGCCAAGCTCGCCGTCAACTATCCCCAGGAGACGCGCGCCGAGGTGGAGCAGTTCTTTGCCGGGATGCTCGATGGTTATCACAAGATAGAGCAGCAGTTCGACATCCCGCAAAACGACCTCGGCGGTGCTCTCGCGGCGTTCGTCGCCGGCAGCTTCATCGCCTACAGGGATCAGCCCTTCCCCGACGAGCTGTTCACGCCGCTGGTGCGGCAGATGCGTGACGCGATCCATATCACCGGCGGGTTCGAGGACACCAGCGAGGCCGAGAAGCAGGAGCTTTACGAAAGCCTTGCGATCCTCGGCATGTTCATGGCGGTCACGCGTGAGGCGCTGCAATCACAGTCCAACCCGGAGGCCGCCGCCAATTCCAGGAACGCGGCTCGCGGCTACCTTCAGCAGCTGAAGCTCGATCCGGATCGCCTGCGGTTGACCGATCAGGGCCTGGTCCTGCAATGACCCCGCCCGGAGCCCCAGGGCGCCGGTGGAGCGAGGTTGAGGCGACCGGCGCGAAGGCGGCCGGCGGTCTCGACTCGGAGCGCCGAACGCTCTACCAACCCGACCATCCTCCACCCAGGGCGGCGCCGCCGCCCTGGGTGGACTTGGGGTAGGTGACAGTCACGGACGGTATGCCGGCAGCTTCTCGAACGTTTTCCTGTCCGAACTGCGGGGCCGAGCTGGAGGTGCGTCTGCGCTCGACCAAGCTGGTCGCCTGCGCCTATTGCGACAGCAACGTGTTTGTCGAGGACGACGCCGTCCGCCTCGCCGGCAAGCAGGGCGTGATGGCGGACTATCCCTCGCTCGTCCGGATGCGCGGCAATTACCGCTATCGCGGCTGGCAGTTCATGGCGGTGGGGCGTGCGCGCTTCGACTACGGCCAGGGTTTCTGGGACGAATGGTGGGTGATGGGCGGCGACGGCGAGGGACGCTGGCTCAGCGTCGACGAGGGCGACTTCGCGCTGGAGGAACCGGTCGAGATCGAACGGACGCCGTCGCCGTTCGAGTTGGCGCCGGGCAAACGCGTGACGATCAAAGGCGAGGATCTTTACGTCACCGAACAGGGCCGTGCCCAGTGTGTCGCCGTCCAGGGCGAGCTGCCGGAAGTGCTGGAGGTCGGTGACAGCTATAGCTATGTCCATTTGAGCGGCGCTGGCGGGCGCCTCTACACGCTGGAGATCGACCGCGGACGCACCGCCTGTCACGAAGGCCACTGGCTCGATCCTTTCGAGATCGAGGTGCTGTGAGCACCGCTGACACCAACATCCAGGCGATCAATTGCACCGCCTGCGGGGCCACGCTCGACGTGCTCGGCGGTCATCGCGTCAGGAGCCTGACCTGCGGCTATTGCGGCTCGGTGATGGATCGCCATGCTGGCTTCCAGGTGGTCGAGCGCCATCAGAACAAACCGGACAGGCCCTACGCGCCGATCGCCCTTGGCATGCAGTCAACGCTGAAGGGCGTCCCCTTCACGGTCATCGGCATGATCCAGTATGTCAGCCACCAGTCGGGGCCGGGGTGGGCGGAGAGCTATGACTGGATCAGCTTCCAGCTTTTCTCGCCGACCCATGGCTATGCCTGGCTGACCTGGAACAAGGGGCATTATCTCTTCAGCTACCGAACCCGCGACCTGCCGGAACCGGTGGTGCCGAAAAGCCTCAATCAGAAAGACCGGGTGCGGCTGGGGGAGCGGACCTTCCGCATGTTCGAGCGCTATGCTGCCGAGGTCGCCTATGTCGAGGGCGAGCTTACCTGGATCGCAAGGCGCGGCGACAAGACCCACGAGGTCGAGGCGATCGACCCGCCCTACCTTTTCAGTTATGAGCAGAGCGACGACGAGCTCGAATATTCGATCGGCGACTATCTGGACGCGGACGAGGTGCACGCCGCCTTCGGAATCGAGCCCGCGGAAAGACCGGAGGGTATTCATCCGGCCCAGCCATTCCGGCCGTCCGGCCTGGTCAAGGCCCTCGCCAAGGTCGGCCCGATCTTCGCCGGCGTGGCCATCCTCGGCCTGTTCGCGGTGTCGGTCCTGGGCAGCGGGCGGGAGATCGTGCAATCGCGCATCGACGATCCCTCGTCCACCACCTGGACCGTGCCTTTCACCGTCGCCGATGCCGGCCGGCTGCTGAAGATCGAGCTCTCCTCGGACGTCCAGAACAACTGGGTCTATTACGACATCGACGTCAACGATGCGAAAACCGACGCCTGGGTGCTCTCGCTCGGTCAGGAACTTTCTTTCTACGAAGGCCGCGACAGCGACGGCCGCTGGACCGAGGGCTCGAAGCAGGCGGAAGCCCTCTTCAAGCTGCCGACCGCCGGCGACTACGAGATCGAAATCACCGCTTCGGAGGCCGGCGGCACCATCCCGCCGCTCGGCATTCGCCTTTATGACGGCATTCTGGTCAAGCGCTATTTCGTCGTCCTCTTGATCCTTTCGGTGCTGGCGGCGCTCGCCTTGCCGGTCATGCAGAAAAACTTCGAAAAGCGCCGCTGGGACGACGTCCTCGAGGATGACGACGATGACTAAGGTCGTCTTCGTTGCCTTCACGCTCCTCACCCTCGCCGCCGGCTACATGACGGTTTACGGCATCGGCGCCGAGGACGGCAGCGTCGAAAGGAGCGTGCGCGAACGCAGCGCCGGCCACATCTTCGTCGGCGGCGGGAAGTGAGAACGCAGCGCGTTCAGGCTTTACTTGCCGCAGCGACAGCGTCGCAGGCCTCGCTTTCACCGAGAGCGTTCACGATGCATCAAGCGGTCTGGCCAATCACGGTGTTTGGCCGCTGCTAAGGGAAGAGGAGATCTCCATGGAAGCTTTCGCCAATATCCACAGCGCCGAGGTGGTGGCCACCATCTTCTACACGTTTCTCGGCCTCGGGCTGTTCATCTTCTCCTACATCCTGATCGACTGGCTCTCGCCGATCGACCTGCATGAGGAGATGGCGGAGAAGGGCAATGTCGCCGTCGCCATCGTCATCGGCGCCGTGATGATCTCTCTGGCCCTGCTCATAGCCAGCATCATCCAGTAGCCGGCGCAAACCCGCGTGGCCACGCACGGCCCCAAAGTCGAGGCCGACCCGCCTCGGGCCTACATGCCTTTGCTGATCGGCACGTTCGTCATCGCCGTCTCCGGCCTGGTCTACGAGCTGATCGCGGGCACGCTCTCCAGCTATCTGCTCGGTGACAGCGTCTATCAGTTCTCGCTGGTGATCGGCCTGTTCATGACCGCCATGGGCCTCGGCGCCTATCTCTCCCGCTACATCGAGGAACGGCTGGAGCAAGCCTTCGTCGTTACCCAGGTAGCGCTCGGGCTGGTCGGCGGTCTGGCAGCACCCGTGCTGTTCTTTGCTTTCGTGCAACTGGACAATTACGAGGCCTTCCTCTTTCTCCTCTGCATCGTGATCGGCACGCTGGTGGGCCTCGAGATCCCGCTGATCACGCGCATCCTGAAGCGCGAGCGCACGCTCGAGATCAACATCTCCAACATCCTGACCGCTGACTATATTGGCGCGCTTGCCGCCGCCCTCCTGTTCCCGCTGGTCCTGGTGCCGCAGTTCGGCCTGATCAGCACCGGCTTCGTCTTCGGTCTCCTGAACGTCGCCGTCGCCGGCCTCGCCTGCCATCTCTTCCGGCCGCTCCTGAACCGACGGCTCCTCTGGCTCACGGCCGTCGCGGCAGCCTTGCTCCTCGCAGGTCTGCTCTCCAGCCAGCGGCTGGTGAGTCTGCTGGAGACGCGCCTCTATCACGACGAGATCATCTACGCCGAGACCACCCCCTATCAGCGCATCGTCGTCACCCATCAAAACGGTCATCTCCGGCTGTTTCTCGACGGCGGCCTGCAGTTCGACAGCGTCGACGAGCACCGCTATCACGAAGCCCTGGTCCACCCCGCGATGTCCCTCGCCGGCCGAACCGACTCGGTCCTGATTCTGGGCGGCGGGGACGGCATGGCGGTGCGCGAAATTCTTAGGCACGAAGACGTCGCACGTCTGACGCTGGTCGACCTCGACCCGGCCATGACCCGGCTGTTCCGGGAGCATCCCGAGCTCAGCGAGCTCAATAGTGGCGCCCTCGACGACCCGCGCGTCGCAGTGATCAACCAGGATGCCTTCGAATTTCTGAAGGCGGACGAGGGCAGCTACAACGTCATCTTGATCGATCTGCCAGATCCGAAAAACCCGAGCCTGTCCAAGCTCTACAGCCTCGCCTTCTACACCGCTGCAGCGCGCCGCCTGGCGCGGGACGGCGTGCTGGTCACCCAGGCCACCTCCCCGCTCTACGCTCGCGAAGCCTTCTGGAGCATTGCCCGCACGCTCGAAGCCACGGCCGATCCCTACCGCGAAGGAGCCACGCTCTCGGTCATCCCCTATCACGCCTATGTGCCGAGCTTCGGCGACTGGGGCTTCGTCGCCGCCTCACCGGCAAAGCTCGACTGGTCCCGCATCCGGCTGCCAGCCGGCCTGCGTTTCCTCACCGACGAAACCGTGCCCGGCCTGCTGCACTTCCCACCGGACATCGACGACCTGCCGGTCGAGATCAACACCCTGCAGGACCACCCCCTTCTCCGCTACTACGAACAAGGCTGGTCCCGCTGGTTCCCCTAGCGGGCGGCGCCCGCGGGCTTGACTTGCCTCGATCGGCTCTCGTCGCCTCAGGCCAATGGGGAGGGATCGGGACTTTGACGATGCGTTTGATGATGGCCGCCGACGGTCTCAGCCCGCTGCGAGATCCTCGGTGCGAATGCCGAAATGTTCGCGAAACGCCTGCTGACCCTTGGGTGTGACGGTAACGGCACGGCTGTCGCCGATCCGCCGGATCCAGCCGCGCTCGAAGCTGTGATGTCGAAGCGCCGACCCCATGCGGCCGGCGAGATGCGGTCGGCGCTCGCTCCAATCCAGGCAGGGCCGGCAAAAGACACGCTTTGATCCTTCCGACGGATCGCCGAGGCCGAGCATCGCGATAAAGGCTGCGCCGCGTTCGGTGACGACGCCGGCATCGTCGCTGAGTTCCACCAGGCCCTTGTCGATCATGGCATCGGCGAGGGCCACGGCCAGGGCTCCGGCGAGGTGGTCATAGCAGGTGCGCGCGGTGCGCAGTGCTACATCCCTCGGACCGGTCCGCGGCAACCGCGTCGGCGCTTGGCTCTCGGCAGCAACGCACATGATGCTTTCCATCATCTGCGCCACGTTCGAAGAAGCGAGGCGGTGATAGCGATGGCGACCCTGCTTGATGACCGTCATCAGCCCCGCCTCGGTCAGCCGTGCCAGATGACCGCTCGCGGTCTGCGGCGTGATCCCCGAAACCGACGCCAGTTCCGATGCGGTCAGCGCCCGCCCGTCCAGCAAAGCGTGCAGCATCGACGCCCGCGCCGGATCGCCGACGAGCGCTGCGATTTCGGCAAAACGCGCCTGGCTGGTCATGGCTGTCTCCGATCAATCGACCTCAGCCGCATGACACTAGCATGCAAACTGCTCGGACGCTTCGGCCGATACCGAACCATCGAATGCTGGTGCTCGCCAGGATGATGGCAGCAGCATCGGGGAAGGAATCCGTCATGATCGAGATCAACACGAACCTTGGGACATGTGCGGCGGGCGGCCTGTTCGCGAAGATCACCGCTGGGCTGGGCGGCCGCTTGACGCTCTGGCATCGCAATCACCGGACCCGCGGGCAGCTCTCCCGGCTGAACGATCAGCAGCTCGCCGATATCGGCCTCCGCCCTGCCGATCGGGCGAGGGAGTGTCAAAAGTGGTTCTGGCAAAAGTAACCGCTGCGGGCCGTGCCCGCATGAAAAAGGGAGCCGAAATTGGCTCCCTTCTCAAATCCCGATGGTGTGCTGCCTAGAGGCCTGCCGTCACCGATCGTCTCGTGAATTCTTGATGTCCGTGGGGTTGTCGCTCAGTCGTGGACGACCAGATTCTCCGCCGAGGACTTTCCATTCCGCCCAGGCACAAGCTCGTACTCGACCTTCTGTCCTTCGCGCAGGCTTTGCAGTCCGGCACGCTCCACGGCGGAGATATGCACGAACGCGTCATTCGACCCGTCTTCCGGCTGGATGAATCCATAACCCTTCGTCGGGTTGAACCACTTCACAGTTCCAGTAGCCACCGCTACTCCTTTCACTACGTCGTAACTACGGGACGTCTGAGACGACCCGCTCGCCTGGTCATCGAGATTGAGGTTGACTGCCTGCCTCAGGACTTGAGGGCCCATCGAACGAACGGCATCAAGATCAAACATGACCGATCGCCCCATAATTTGAGCGATCCGTCAAAATATGCAAGGCTTTCTCGACTTATGAGCGTGAAAAACTGCGACAATATGTCAATTTCGCCCTGGATTCGCCGATTTTCGTCCTTGCCGGCCGAAGGCGGCAGGGTGCTGGATCTGGCCGCGGGCGGCGGCCGGCACAGCGTCTGGTTTCTCGATCGCGGCCATGACGTCACCGCGCTCGACCGCAAGGTCGCCGCCCTCCGTAAGCTCAGGTCATCCCGCCCGCGAGACGAGCGGCGGCGGCTGGAGATCGTCGAGGCCGATCTCGAGGATGGCTCGCCCTGGCCCCTGCGCGGCCGGCGTTTCGATGCCATCGTCGTGGCCAACTATCTGCATCGGCCGCTGTTCCCCGACCTGCTGCGCAGCCTGCAGCCGAGGGGCGTCCTGCTCTACGACACCTTCGCCGTTGGCAACGAGCGCTACGGCAAGCCGTCAAATCCCGACTTTCTGCTGCAGTCCGGCGAGCTTCTGAGCAGAGTGGGCAGCCTTCAGGTGGTCGCTTTCGAGCAGGGTCTGGTCGAGGGGGACAATGGCCCCGCCGTGAGGCAGCGCATCGCCGCGGTCTGGGGCTCGGCGCCCCTTCCGCTCGCCGCAGCGTGAACGGTGGGAGGGCACCGGCACTTTTGCAAGTCAGAGAACCCTGCTTAGATAGATGTCGAAACAACAGCGCGCATCCGCAGATACCATCTCATCGGACAGGAGCCCGTCTTGATCGATCTCTATACCTGGAGCACGCCCAACGGCCGCAAGGTCTCGATCATGCTTGAAGAAGTGGACCTGCCCTACGAGGTGCACGCGATCGACATCACCGCCGACGATCAGTTCAAGCTCGAATTCCTGGCGATCAGCCCGAACAACAAGATCCCGGGCATCGTCGATCGCGACAACGGCTATGCGATGTTCGAGTCGGGTGCGATCCTGATCTATCTCGCCGAAAAGACCGGCAAGCTGCTGCCGACCGAGCGGCTCGCCCGCATGGACGTGATGCAGTGGCTGATGTTCCAGATGGGCGGCGTCGGCCCGATGTTCGGCCAGACCCATCATTTCCACCGTTTCGCGAAGGAAAAAATCCCCTACGCGATCGACCGCTATGTGAACGAGACCAAGCGGCTCTACGGCGTGATGGACAAGCGTCTCGCCGACACCGCTTTTCTCGCCGGCGACGACTACACCATCGCCGACGTCGCCACCTGGCCCTGGGTCTCGCGCTTCGAATGGCACGCGCTGGACGACGGGCTGAACGGCTTTCCCAACGTCAAGCGCTGGTACCAGGAGATCGCCGCGCGTCCCGCCGTGCAGCGCGGCTACGATGTGCCGGCGCGCGGTCAGGAGATTCCACAAGCGTGAGCAAGCTCCAGCATCCCGCGGTCATGCGCGTTCAGGCCGCTCTCCAGGAAAAAGGGTCCGCGGCCACCGTGGTCGAGCTCGACGAAGGCGTCCCGACCGCGCAGGCCGCGGCTGCGGCGCTCGGCACCGAGCTCGGCGCGATCGTCAAATCGCTGGTGTTTACCATCGACGGCGAGGCGGTGATGGCCCTGATCGCCGGTGACCGGCGCTGCGAAACCAAGGCGCTGGCGACCGCGCTGGGCCGAACCGGCCTGGTCACCCGTCCCGACGCGGATCGCGTGCGCGAGGCGACCGGCTTCGCGATCGGCGGCGTCGCCCCGATCGGCCATCCGAGGCCGCTCGCCACGGTGATCGACGACAGCCTCGGCCGCTTCGAGGTCGTCTACGCCGCCGCCGGCCACCCGCAATGCGTCTTCCCCACCACGGCGCTCGAGCTCAGCCTGCTCACCGGCGGCGCCATGGCCCGCGGTCTCTCGGTCGAATAACGCGGACACTACCGGACCACGTCGTAGACCGGGCCGGCGGCGATGGGGCCTGCGCAGCCGGTCGTCGACGTCGATCGGGGCTGGCTGACTCGAAGGGCTTCATCGGTTTCGCCTGACCGGGAAACGTTCTAAAGAGTTCGGAACGGTGATTTCACGCGCGCTTCCATCGCGTAGCGCGCGATTTTTAGTCGTTGATTGATTGCAGAAACCGCCTCTGGCGCGGAAGCCACGCCGCAATCGCATTTGCTGAGGGCAGGGAATGAGCGACGAGATTTCGAAAGATAGTGACGTCAGGGCACTGGAAAAGCGCGCGGCGAAGCTGCTGCACGATCTCGACAAGGATGCGCAGGCGGCATTCCTGAAAGAAGCACGAGAACTCAGGGATAACGAACGCTTTCGCGAGGCGCTCGCCATCCTCGATCAGCTCGATCAGTGTTTGCGCGATCTGCTCGACGGCGCGGAGGGCGACGCTGCGGCGACGCTCGCGGCTTATCGCGTTCTCGTCGATCTCGAACGCGCCCAGGCGGTCTACCAGGATCCTGAAATCCATCCCAGGCGCCGGTACCGCATGGCCTGGGACATCCTGTCGAAACTGCGCGCGCCGGAAGGCGTTCTCTCGGCGGAAGCGTGGCGTCTGGCTGGTGCTGTCGCCAAGCGGCGCTGGCAGCAGGAAGGGCGGCCTGGCGATCTCGACGAGGCCATCGTGCTCTATCGTTCGGCCTACGAGCGCGACAAGCATGAGGACAAGGGCTATGGCGCGGTCAATGCGGCCTACCTGCTGCTGGTGCGTGCCAGGCTCGAGGACAAGCTTGCCCGCCGAACCGGGACCAGCCGCTCCAAAGCCGAGGAGACGCGCGCCGAAGCCGCGGCTCTCTATCGAAGCACCGTGGACATCCTGGCACCGGACAGTTCGGTGAGCGATGCGACTGACTACTGGCATCTGGTGACCCTGGCCGAGGCGCTGTTCGGCCTTGGCCGGTTCGAGGAGGCTGCGGTTCATCTCGCCGCCGCGCGCGAGGCGGCGAAGGATGAACCCCGTCGGATCAAGACGACTTTCGAGCAATTGGTGCGCCTGGCGACACTGCGCGGCGAGCGGCCGCTTCTGCCCGGCACGGCCATCGGCGACTGGCCCGAGGCGTGGCAGGCTCTTTCCCATTTGCTGGCAGAGAGCGCGGGCGACAGGGAGCGGCGGACGCGACCTGTGCTGAACAAGCTGCAGGGCACCGTCGGCCTGGCCCTTTCAGGCGGCGGGTTCCGGGCAGCGCTCTATCATCTGGGGGTCCTGGCACGCCTCGCCGAGATGGATGTCCTGCGCAGCGTGGACGTGATCTCGACGGTTTCCGGCGGCAGCGTGGTCGGTGCGCATTATTACCTGGAGCTTCGAAAGCTTCTCCAGGAAACAGCGGACGCGGATATCGAGCGCCGTCATTACATCTGCCTGGTGAAGCGGCTCATACGGACGTTTCTCGACGCCATTCAACAGAACATCCGGATGCAGGCTTTCGCCAGCCTCGGCGCCAATATCAAGACGACGTGTCGAGAGGACTATTCGCGAACGCACCACCTGGGCGAGCTGTACGAGAAGTTGATCTATGCGCGCGTCGACGACGGGCATGACGCGGCCCAGCGGCGCCTCATGTCCGATCTCAAGATCCGGCCGCAAGGAGATAGCGCAGGAAAGGACTTCAACCCCAAGAAGGACAACTGGCGGCGCGGCGCCAAGGCTCCGGCGCTGCTGATCAACACCACCTCGCTCAATTCCGGCCACAACTGGCGCTTCACGGCAAGCTGGATGGGCGAGCCGCCGGGTCTGAGCGAAGGCGAAATCGATCAGAACAGCCGCTATCACTGGGAGTATTACGACAGGCTGCCGAAGGGCGTTCCGAAGGTCACCCTGGGAAGCGCCGTCGCTGCGTCGTCCTGCGTTCCGGGCCTGTTCGATCCCTTGCCGATCGCCGATCTCTATTCGGACGGCCGGACGGTGCGCCTGGTCGACGGCGGCGTGCACGACAACCAGGGGCTGGCGGGTCTGATCGACGAGGGCTGCAACGTCATCCTGTGCAGCGATGCGTCCGGTCAGATGAAGGACAGCGATCTGCCAAGGGGTGATCGCTTCAACGTCCTGACGCGCAGCAATTCGATCATGATGCGGCGTATGCGCGAAGCCCAGTATGAAGACATGCGCGAGCGTGCGGATAGCGGCGCCCTGTCGGGGTTTTTCTTCGTCCATCTCAAACAGGGACTGGAGCGCCGCCAGGTCTATTGGCGCGGTGCGGAAAAGGACGACGCTCCGCCCGGGAACGGTGCCGTGCCGGCCGGTGTGGATCCCGAGGTGCAGCGGCTGCTCGCGGAGATCCGCACCGATCTCGACAGCTTCGGCGACGCCGAAGCCTACGCGCTGATGCTCGTCGGCTACCGCTCGGCCCAAGCGCAGTTTCAAGCCCTGCAGGCCGTGCATCTGCGCGATGGAAACGAGGGGACGTCGTGGTGCGACGTCGACATCGACGCCGCCGAGGAGCCGGACTGGCCGTTTCTCGACGAGCGGCTGGTTTCGGCCGTGGCTCGAGCCGATCCGTCGCCGGGCTCGCCTCATGCTGCCCTCGTCAGGCAGCTCGAGGTCGCTGCCAAGGTGCCGTTCAAGGTCTTCGCCCTGGTTCCGAAGCTTCGCTACGCCAAATGGATCACGCTCGGGCTTCTCGCCCTCGTGACGCTGGTTTTGGTGTTCGTCTTCCGGGAGCGTGAGCTCTCGGTAACCCTCGGCGGGCTCTTCATCGCCGTCGGCATTGCGGTGATGTCGCTGTTCTGGAAGGCGGCGGAGTGGCTGGATCCCGAGAAGGCCATGCGGCGCCGCGGTACAAGAGCACTGATCGCTCTCGCCTTGTCGCTGGCCGCAAAGATGTATCTCCGCTTCTTCGAGGAGCCCTACAAGCGGCATATGAGCCTGGATCGTCTGAAGCGGCCTTCAGGGCGAACGTCGGCATAGGGGCTCTGCAGGCCGCCGTGGTGCTCGGGCTCAGGCGGCCTTGGCCACCAGCTTGGCGATGATCTCCGACAGCCAGGACGTGTCGACGCCGCGCGCTGCCCTCGCGCGCTCGATCATCCGAAGATTGTTCGCCGTACTCGCGGGCTCCCAGGTTTCCCTGATGGCCGCCGCCGCATCGGCGAGATGCTCGTCGGCGTCATCGGGCTCGTTGTCCAGAACCGCCAGCTCCAGCATGGTGGCATGATCCCAGTAGTCGGGCTCCGCTCCCTCCACGCGACGCTCGACCGCGAAGCGCACCACCGGAAGCAGACGGTCCTTCTGGCGCAACGCGTCGGGGTCCCCCTTGATGTCGAGCAACGTTACCGCGTTGATCCCGGGATAGGCGTCGCGCAGGTCGGCCATGAAGCCGCGGACATAGGCGTCGATCGCCTTCTTCAGATGACCCTTGGCCGCGGTCTGGTCCTGCTTTTCCAAGGCATCGGTCCAATTGTCCTTGTGGATACGGCCGATCAGACCGCAGGTCTCGGAGCTGGCGCCCTGTTCCCTTTCGACCTCCGTGAGGATGCGCAGCGCCTTTTGCCGATCGTCCGGCGCCTTGTTCTTGCCGGCGCGCCGGTTGAGGGCGAAGGCGAGCTGCTCCCGCACCATGACCTGGCGCTTCAGCGCTTCCGGCATGCCTTTGTAGACACCGATCATGCCGTCCCAGTTCTCGAGCGCGCGGTGTGACAGCATGAGGTCGATGGCGGTGGCGACCTCGACGGTGTCCAGGTCGCCCAGCTCTCCCTGCAGGGACCTCAGATCCTCTGTGGCTTCCGTGCGGCAGGCCTTGTCTTTGCCCTTCTCCCGGACAGCGGCGAGCCGTCGCTTCAGCTGCTCGTTCAGCTGAACCTGCTCGCGGAAGACGTCCGTCTTCAGCCGGGCGATGTCGCCGGGCTGCCATTCCCCCAGCAGCTGGAACAACGGACTGTCCACCGCCGGTGTCTCCGCCGTCATCCGTCGCAGCTCGTTGAGCTTGACGGTGAGCGCCTCGCACAGCGCCTTGGCCTGCTTTCTGCCGAAGGCGTTGTTCTCGCCGAGGTCGTAGGGCAGGGAGCGCAGGAAATTGACATCGAACGGAATCGGCTGACGTTTGGCGAAGATCGTCAAGGTCGTCGCCGGCCGAGCCGCGTGGCGCACACCGAGCTCGTAGAAGACATTGGCGTTCGCGGTGGTGAGGTCGGCAATGGCGAAATTGCAAAGGAGCAGTCGCTCGAACATGGGTTTGTGGATGATGCCGCCGGTGCGCTCTTCGTCGGAGCGGATCGGGACCATATTCGCGGCTTCGATGGCCGGCGCGATGGCCATCCGGTAGATCCGGTCAAAATCGATCTCGTTCCCGCCGGCAGGGTCGGGCTTGTCGCCATAGGGCATGATCACGAAGCAAAGGGGCTGCAAATTCATCGAAATCTCCCGTGCAGAAATTGCCGGATGATCTGTCGCCTCGGTAAATCCGTCAATGGCGGCTGGTTCCGGCAGAGCGACGGTTGCCTGGTACGACGGCCTGTTGCCGGACCCGGCTGAATACGACACCCAATGTCCAAGCTCACCCGGCGTGTCGACGTCGAGAACCGCCAGATCGCCTGAACCCGGAGAAAGCAGCGTGACCGGCGGTCATCATCACGTCTGGACGTCGACGACGACATCCCGGGACCGAACCGATCGCGTGCCGCGCTGGGTTGGTTCCGCTGATCGGCATTCTTGTGCCGGCGCCGGTTCTGCTATGTGTCATGGCCCTGTCGGGACATGCGGAGCCGGAGTGAATGATGTTGGAATGGAGCGAGTTCGCCGTCGCGTTCCTGGCCTTCTACGGGAGCCACATGATCCCCGCCCGGCCGGCTGTCCGCGGCCGGTTGAGCGATATCCTGGGAGAGCGCCTGTATCTCCTCGTCTACGCATCGCTCTCGATCCTGCTGCTCGCCTGGCTGGTGGAAGCCGCGGCGCGAGCACCTTATGTCCCGCTTTGGGAGCGGGCGGCCTGGCAAAATCTCGTGCCTTTGACCCTGATGCTCCCTGCCTGCCTGCTCGCCGCGTTCGGCCCGGGCGCCAGTGGCGGCCTGTCGCTCGGCAGCAAACGAGACGCTCCGCTGGACTGCGCCCGGCCCGGCATCGCGGCGATCACGCGGCATCCGCTTCTCTGGGCGCTCACGCTCTGGTCGCTCGCACATATGGTCCCCAATGGCGATCTCGCCCATGGGATCCTGTTCGGGTCCTTCGCGCTCACCGCGCTGCTCGGCATGGTCGCCTTCGATCGCCGCACGCAACGAAAGCTCGGCAGCGGACGCTGGCAGGACATCGCCCGCACCACGGCCTTCGTTCCGTTTGCGCGCGGCCTTGGCGCAATCGGGCTCGATCATCCCTGGCTGCGCGCCCTGGCGGGCCTCGCCCTCTACTTGCTGCTGCTCACGTTGCACGACGCTGTCATCGGCGTTTCGCCGCTCTAGCACCCGTCCTCACGAGGCTCTGACCAGCTGCATGTCGCTACTCGTCCAGCGGCAGAACCTGACCGTGATAGACCACGGGGCCGGTCGGCAGGCCGGTGGGGGAGCCGCCCGGCGGTTCGAGGCTGACCGCCAGGACACCGTCCCGCAGCGCCCGTTCGACCTCCGGAGACACGGCGAGCGAGGTACGCGCGACCGGGTCGAGCAGGCCGAGCGAATGCGGCGTCTCGTCGGCCACCAGCCAGAGCTGCAGGGTCTGGTCGCCTTCGGTGTCCGTCCGCACCGGCCTGATGGTCATCTGCTGGGTCGCGGGATCGATCGTCACCACCAAAGCGGGCTCGGCTGCATCGGAATTCAGGACGGCGACGTAGCGTTCCGCCAGGCCCTGGGTCTCGAACTGATTGACCACCGCAAGCATCATCGCGGCCGCCACCGCAGCCCCGGCAAGACCGCTGGTGACAAACGTCATGCGTCGCCAGAAGGCAAGCTTCTTCAGCAGCGCCGGCGACTCCGTCGGCACCGCCATCGTCGGCGGCGTCGCCCGCTGCACGGGCACCGGGCCGAGATCCCGCTCCAGCTGGTTCCAGAGATCGGCGGGCGGCTGGACCGGCGAGACGGCGTCGCTCATCGGCGCAAGACGTCGCTCCCAGGCCTGCACCATGGCATCGAAGGCAGGATTGCGGCGCTGCAATTGCTGCGCGCGGCGTCGATTGGCGCCGTCGAGCACGCCGAGCGCATATTCGGCCGCCAGGGCCTCCATATCGTTCAGATCATTGTCCGTCATCGCTCCAGGCACTCCTTCAGGCGCCCGAGACTGCGGCGTATCCAGCTCTTGATCGTGCCGAGCGGGCGCTCAAGGCGCTCCGCCAGCTCATAATGGGTCATCCCTTCCCGGTAGGCGAGGATCAGGCAGCGCTGCTGGTCCTCGTCAAGCAAGGAGAGGCACTGCGCGAGACGCCGGGACTCGGCGCTGGCGATGGTCTGCTGCTGGGGATCGGCGCTGTCGTCGATCAGCTCGTCCAGCCAGGGCTCTTCGTCCAGCGGCACCTCGATGCGCTGCCGACGCCGCCAGTCGAGCGCCCGGTTGCGCGCGATGGTGATCATCCAGGTCATCGGCGTGCCCTTGGCGCCGTCATAGTCGGCGGCACGGCGCCAGATGCGCAGATACACCTCCTGCAGGACCTCGGCGGCATCGTCGCGATCATAGACGATGCGCAAGATGATGCCGAACAGCTTCGCCTTGGTCGCTTCATAGAGCGCCTTGAACGCCGAGCGATCCGCCGACGCCACGGCACCGAGCAAATCGGCGAGATCGGCGGTGGCACCATCACCGAAGGCGACACGGGCTCGAGGCGGTCGGCTCCTCATCATCTGCGCTCTGGGCATATTCTTCATTTATTCGGACTGTGCCCCATCTATAGGGGCCTTTCCCGCTCGAGGTCGAGCCTCGTGCGTCGATTTCACCGGATTGTCAGCATCCATCGCGCCCCTCCTCAGAACGGCGCCAGCGCCAGGCCGAAGGCGCGGTCGACCGTCCAGAGGCCGGACATGGCGAAGGCGGCCGCGGAGCCGCCGGTGCGCAGCGTCGTCGCCATCCAGGCCGGCTGCTGCGCGAACACATGGCCGAGGCGCTGGAGGCCAGCCAGGCCTGGATCACGCGCCTCGATCGCCGCGGCGGCAGCAACGATCGCGGCATTTATATCTACCAGGTCGAGTGGGGAAGCGCCGTCGAGCTCGCGTCCACGGTCTCCGCGCTGTTCGGCCTGGAAGGCGGCAGTGTCGAGGCCGCTGCCGTCGACCAGCCGATCGCACCAACCCTGACCGCAGCCGAGATTGCCGATCCCGGCATCCCGCTCCTGCTCGCGCGCAATCTCGTCGACCAGACGCGCGCCGAGGCGCTGGCCGAGGGGGCGATCGAGCTGGTCATGGCCGACATCGCGCGCCCGCCGCCGGACGGCGTCCATCTCGGCACGCGCACGCTGCGCCTGCCGACCGGCGAGGCCCGGGTGACGGTGACCGATCTCGGCGGCCTGGTCGACGTCAACACCGCCCGCCCCGCTCTGCTCGAACGGACGTTTCGGACCGCCGGCGCACCGCCCGAGCTGGCAGCGGAACTCGCAGCCCAAATTGCCGGCCGACGAACAACAACCGCCCCGATCCCGCTGCTCGACCAATTGCAGCAGCTCCCGGGCATGACCTTTCCCCTTTACCAGCGGCTCGCCACCCTCCTCACCACCCAGGGCGGTCATCAGGTGGTCGATCCTGGCGTGGCGCCGCCCGAGATCCTGCTGGCACTCGCCGATCTGGATGAAGGGGCGATGCAGCGTCACCTCGCAGCACGCGCCGAGACCGGCCGGTTCACCCCCTTCGCCTGGTCGACTGGCGATCGGAACCCACGGGCTGAGCCGATGTCGATCCGAAGACAGGCCGTGCTGTCCGGAGGCAGGTTTGCGTTTCTGACGCTTTTCTCGCACCAGGTGTTGCCCAGGTGAACAGGAGTAAAATTTTAAGGTGATTAACATCTCTATATAAAAACAATCTTAAATTTATCTTGTAATGGCGCAGATAATCCCCTATGCGCTTGCATCTCGGGGCGCGAGGTGCAGAAACCGTTGGCTCGAAACCGTGAGGTTGGACGCCTGGGTGGCGGCCTTCGCGTGGCGGAGACGGGTCGGGGATACATCTTCGTCAGTAGCCAGCTTCAGCCCGTGAAGGCCGCGCGGCGACGCGGATGCACGTGCGTCCGCATGGCCTTGAGAGCCGTCGGCGGCCCTCTCCAGCCGTTTGAACACAATGATGACACGAAGGATCTCGTCGTGAGGTCGACTTCACAAGCAAGGAAGAAATCGATGGCAATGGATCTGACACCGTTGCGCAAGCTATCGGGCTTTATCGGAGGTTGTCTGGTCGACAGCGAAAGCGGCATGCTGATGGCCAAGGAGGGCGGCGGTGATCTCGATCTGGAGATTGCTGCCGCCGCCAACACCGAGGTGGTGCGCGCCAAGAGGCGGGCGATGGAGGAGCTGAATCTCGACGACAATATCGAGGACATTCTGATCAGCCTCGGCTCTCAGTTTCACATCATTCGGCTGCTGCCTTCGAACGATGCCTTCTTTCTTTACTCCGCCATTGACCGGAGCAACGGCAATCTGGCCCTCGCCCGCGTGACCATGAAGGGCGTTGCCGAGAAGATCAAAATCTGAGCCGATCCCATCCCGAAGACGCCGGCGCCGCACGGCTCCTGCAAGCGACCGAGCGCAGGTGCCATCCGCGGCGACGGCGCCTTCCACTCAGTGGCAAGTTCGAGTCAGGAAGCAGCCTTCAGCGCTTCGGATTGGTGATGCGCCGGCGAACGCGCGCAGCCTTCCGCCAGCTTGCGCAGCGCCGAGCTGATCGCGGAGCAGGTGTCCAGGAGCTTCCGATTGTCCTGCTGCTCCCGCTCATACTCACCGATCAGCGCTCTTGCGGTCTCCTCATCGATCGCGTCCGCGAGATCGCGGCGTAAGGTCGAAAGATGCCGGCGCCGCTGCCCGAGCGCTTCGGTCAGCCCCTGCAGCTTCAGCGAGAAACGCTCCGAGATCCGGTCGATCTCGCTGTTCAGCTCGACTTCGGCCGACGCGACCAGTGCATCGACCACGGGCTCGAACTCGTCGACGAACAGCTCCTCCAGCCGCTGCAGGCGCTGATCGGTGGTGCTCCAGAGCCGCCACCAGGCCGTCCACTGGTCGCCGATCTCGATGGCGATGTTCTGACCGAGCGCCCCGATCGAGGGGCTGGGATCGATGATCCCGATCGACCTCGCCTCCAGATCCATGCGCTCGTCCGGAAGCTGGTGCCGAACCCATCGCCAGAGGTTCTCGAGCGCCGATCGCTCCAGGCTTCGAAGGTCCCTGGCGACGGCTTGGAAGTTCTTCAGAAAACACTGCTCCAGCTTGCGCCGCACCGCCAGGGTATCGCAGGGCCAGACCGTCGGGTTGCGGCGCTTGCCGATGGCCTTGCGCAGTCGACGGCATTCCTCTTCGCCCGACGTCCGGACGACGCCGAGCAGATCGACCTGCTGCCGGCGCGACGCGAGCTCGCCGATCGTGTCGAGCTCGGTCCGCAGATCCGCCGCCATGGCCTCGAACATCTCCGGGAGACAGTCGAGGGCTTCGAGGTGGCGATCGATCTCGGCCCGGCGCTCCTTCACGGCAGAGCCTTCGGCCCTGACCGCGTCGATGCTCTCGTCGAGGACCCTTTCATGATTGGCCGCCGCCCGTTCGATCTCCGCCGACAGCGCCTGCAGCGCGATCGCCCCCTGCTGCAGACGCGCCATGGTCGGCCCGCGCTGCAGCAGGCGATCGATCGCCCGGCAGAGCGCCGGCAGCCCCGAGCAGAGCGCGCTGACCTCGCCGACCGTGCTCGCCCCGTCGATCGACATGCCGAGCTCACGGGCATAGCTGGTCATGGTCGCCGGCAGGCCGTCGGCCAATGCCGCCGGTCCCGACGTCAGCGCCAGCTCGGCCCAGGCCGCGCTGCCGGCGACGACCTCGATGTCGCTGTCCGGAAATTCCTGCCGCAGACGTCGGCGGACATGCTCCGTGACCCGGCGCGCATCGCCGGCGACGTCGGCGAGCAAGTCGATGCGATTGATGAAGACGACGAGGCGATCCTTATGCAGGCTCTGCAGCAGGCGCAGCATGGATAGATCCGTCGTCGAGAGCGCCTGCTGGGCGGTCAGCACGACGATATGCACGTCGGCGCCGTCCAGTGCTGCCCGTGTCTGCTCGTCGCGTACGCGCAGAGGATCGTTGATGCCCGGCGTGTCGACCACGGTCGCGGGCATGGCGAACGGCGCCGTTTCGAAATAGAGATCCGCCGATTTCGTGATGTCGGCGAAGCGCCCGCTGGTCGGACCGTCGAACCGTCCAGGCTGATGACCCCGTTCGCCGACACAGACATAGCGGGCGATGACGTCAGGTGTGACCTTGGCGAAGCGATGCTCCTGGCCGAGCAGAAAGCCGAACAGCCGGCCGAGCCGCCGTTCCGCGCGATCGCGGATCGCCTGCATCTCTGTCGCAAGCTCGTCTGCTTCGACCGGCAGGCCGAGGCGTTCGCTCAGGCTCTCGAGGCGCTCGCTGCCGATCAGTGCTCGCCAGTCCGCTTCGTCGAAAAAACGGAAGATCGCCTCGGCACCGTCGTCGGAGCAGCGGCCGAAATGCAGGCTGGAGACGACGGCGGTCCAGGGATTGACGCTGACCGGGCTGAGACCCGGGCGTCGGATCAGCGCATTGACCAGGGAGCTCTTGCCCGCCTTGACTTGACCGACGACCGTGATTTTGGATGCCGCTTGGCGCAGTCCGTCGGCGATCTCGTCCAGCTTGGCGCATGCGGGCCGCGCGAGGAAGGGACGCAGCCGATCCGCGAGCTGTCGGGCCTCGGCAAAGAGCGGACCGAGCGCGCTGCCGATCTCCTTCCAATCCCGATCCCACGCTGTTTCCAGACGATCCTTCTCTTGCATGTCCTGGTCCAATATCTTGCTTGATTGCTTGCTCTACCGCCGGAGCGCAAGTCGCCGGCTGCTATCCTAAGACCAGTGCAGAGTGCTCATGCTTCGAGAAGAGGCGAATTTCCTTGATCAAACCCTAGAGCGAATATACACACAAGCGAACTTGCATCAATCGGCAAATAAGCGCGACAAGCGCGCGGCAAGATCTCATCGGAGGAAATCGCGTGTCCAATCCCCTGGACCAGGCGCTGGACGACGCCATGACGTCGGTGCCTGACTGTCTCGTTGCCGGCTTTCTCGACATCGCGACCGGTGTGCTGGTCAAGGCAAGATCTGCAGCCTCACAGCCTCAGGAAGTCTTCGATCTGGTCGCCGCCGCGGCCGCGAAATTGTTCCATGATCCGGACCTCGCAGCCATCGAGAGCTGCATTTCGGCGGGAAGCGAAGCCGACGATGATGGCGTCAGCTGCGAGGAGATCGTGCTGGTCAGCGGACAGCTCCTCTACCTCCTCACGCGCAGCAAGGCCAACCGGGACCATGTCGCAGTGGTCATCGCCCGCAAGGGTGATAATGTCGGTCTGGTGATGGCGAAGTCGCGCCGCACCATCGAGGCGTTGGACCGCGCCGCCTGATGAGCGTTGTGCGGGAATCCGTGACAGACCAGCATGACGCTCGGGTGACGTCAGGCCTGCAGAAAGTCGCCGGGCGCACGCGGACCTTGTTCGAAAGCCTCACTTCCCTGCTTGCGATCGACATCGGCTCGGACCTGCGGTCGGCTTTCGGAGACGGAGCGGCCAGCGAGCCGGCGCCGCGTTCCGGTGTCCTGACGGTTTCGGCCGAGGCGGGCGGGGAGGGGAGAGCGGGCCCGCGGCCGCTTGCCGGGCGTAAACCCTGTATCGGGCTTTTCGGCGAGTTCAGCGCCGGCAAGTCATCGCTCGCCAATCTCCTGATCGGCGGCAATCTGTTGCCGACCAGCGTGCTGTCCTCGACCAGGCTGCCGACACGACTGCACCATGCCGAGACGCTTACGGTCACCACGGTCGCTTATGACGGCGCGCGCGAGCTTGTGGCGCTGGATCAGGTCCGGCATCTCACGCGCGACAACGTCCATTCCATCGAGATCGGCCTGCCCAGTCCGATCCTGCAGGCCATCGATATCCTGGATACACCGGGCTTCGCCGATCCTTATCATGATCCGCAGCTGGCCCTCGACGTGGCAGCCGAGGCCGATATCGCGATCTGGTGCACGCTTGCCTCCCAAGCCTGGCGTCAGACCGAGCAGTTCACCTGGAAGAGCCTGCCGCCGGCGCTCAGGGAGACGGGCATTCTTGCGGTGACCCATGCCGATGCGCTGGCCAGCGAGGCGGACCGCGCGCAGCTGCAGGCGCGTCTCCGAGACGAAGCCGGCCCCTGGTTTCGGGACATCGTCCTCCTCGCCGTCACCCAGGCATCGGAGGCTGTCGATCCGGCATGCGGCAGGATCGACGACGGCGCATGGGAGCGAAGCGGTGCTGCTGGCTTGCTCGAAAGGCTCGACACGGCCCTCGACAGGCTCTCGAACGCGGACGCTCCCTCGGACGCGGAGGAGCCGGGCGGCTCGGCCGCCGATTCCGTCGCCCCGATCGCGGACAGCCCTGCTGCCGGGCCCGATTCAGCCCCGAAGACCGTCGATGACGTTCTCGCCGACGCGCTCTCGGGCATTCCGGAATGCCGCATCGCCGCCTGCGTCGATATCGATGCAGCCCGGTCGATCGCCGTCGCAACGGGCGCGACGGCCCAGTCGGCATCGTCCCTGCAAACGCATCTGGCAGCTCTGAGCGCAGCCATGCTGAAGGGCGAATCGATCGACGCGATCCAACGGCTCGGAACCGGTCAAGCGGGGGCGGCTCCGGTCGAAACCGACAGGGCGAGCGAGCTGACGATCAAGACGAAAAGCGCCGTCTACCTGCTGCTGCGGCTGCCGGGCCGGCAGGGCCACGCCCTCTCGCTGCTTTGCGGCAAAGACGTCAACACCAGCCTCGCCCTGGTCAAGGCACGCCGGTTCGCCGACAGCCTGGACCGAATGCTTGAGTGATGTCCGGCATTCAGGCCGCAGTAACAAGCAAAAAGTTCCGCATCTCCACGCGTTCAAAACGCCCAGCCAGGCGTCTCAGTCAGGCTTCTCGTCGTGGTCCCGCAGAAAAATCGATGTCCGGGACAAGTCCGAGGCCGGGCAGATCCGGGATCTGCATAGGGTCGTCCTCCGGCACGGGTGCTGCCGGGAAGGTGGCCGCAGTAATTGGCTCGAACAGGCGAAGCCGTTCCAGGAGCATCGCGTTCAGCGGGCGCTGCGGCGTGTCTGGATAATTTCAGCGAGGACGGAAAGGGCGATTTCTTCGGGCTCGATGGCGCCGATGTCGAGGCCCGCGGGACCGCGCAGGGCCTGCTTGCGAGGGTCCGGGATGCCGTCCCCGAGCCGATCCAGCAGCACGCCGATCTTTTTCCGGCTGCCGATCATGCCGACATAGCCGGCGTTCGAGCGAAGGGCGGCCTCGAGGGCCTGGCGGTCGCGCCTTCCCTGAGTGGCGACGACGACGGCGTCGCGTGCACCGGGATCGAGATCGGCGAGATCCACGCTCTCGGCGGGCTCGACGGACACCGTCTCGACGCCGATCGCCTGACCGAGCCTGGCGAGCGCTGCGGCCACCGGCGCGCTGCCGAGGATGATCAGGCGCATGCGCCGGCGCGTCGGCTCCAGGAAAAACTCGACCGTGCCGCCGCTCGGGCAGCCGGAGCCGTGCAGCTCGACCCCGTCCCGATCGGTCGCGGCGTCGATTTCTTCTTTTGGCTTGACCCGAATCAGGCGGGGCTCGCCCGTCTCCAGGACCTGAAGCGCCGCCTTTCGAACGGCACCCTGCACGCAGCCGCCGCCGACGAAGCCGTGCAGCGTGCCATCCGCCGTGACCACGGCCTTGGCGCCGGCCTTGGCGGAGGTGGCGGCGGCGGTGCGCACCACCGTCGCCACGCAAAAATCCTCGCCCCTCTGGCGAAGATCGTCGATCAGGCGAAGCGTGGCGTCGAGGGTCATGCTCATGGCTCAGAGCCTCGCAAGATCGGACTCGATCAAAGCCAGCGCCTCCAGCGTGTGCGCGGCGGCGAAGTGGTCGATCAGGGGCATGGCTGACATCATCGCCTGATTGATCGGCTGATAGTCCCGCCACCCCAACAGCGGATTCAACCAGACGAGGCGTCGTCCTCGTTTCTTTAGACGTTCCAACTGGTCGACCAGGTCGTCGCACGACCCCGTGTCGTAGCCATCCGAGAGAATCAGAAAAACGGTGCGGCTGTTGAGGGTGCGTTTGGCGTAGCGTTCGTTGAACAGCTTCAGGCAGGCGCCGATTCGGGTGCCGCCGCCGAAGCCTTCGGCCATCAGCGCGAGCTTGCTCATGGCGCGGATCGAATCGCGGTCGCGCACCGCGTCGGTCACCCGGACGAGGCGCGTGTGGAACAGAAACGCTTCGGTTTCCAGCCAGCGGCAGACCAGGCCTTTGACGAACTGGAGAAAGAACCGGCTGTAGGGCTGCATCGAGCCGGAGACGTCGAGCAGCACCACCAGGCGGACCGGACGGTCGGGGCGTTTTTTCTGCACCAGATCGAAGGGCTCGCCGCCTGACGAGATATTGGCGCGGAGGGTGCGGCGGAGGTCGAGGCGCGGGCCGCGCCGGGCCTGGCGGTAGCGGCGGGACAGGCGGTAGCGAAGGACGGACGCCAAGCGGTAGGCGAGGCGTTCGGCCTCGGCGATCTCGGCGGGGTCGGTCAGGTGGCGCAGATCGGTGCGCTGGATCATGGTCTGGCGCGACGCGATCAGGCGGCCCTCGCCTTCACCAGCCGCATCGCCGTCATCGTCGACCGCTTCCTGCACGACGCCCGGCTTTTGCGCCCGGCGATCGCGCCCGTCAAGATGGTCCTGCCACAGATCGGGATGCTGTTGTCCGGTGGCACTGCTCGACGTCGACGAGGTTCGCGTCCGAACCCGGCCCCGGCTGAACCAGTAGGCTTCGAACAGATCGTCGAACCGCTCCCACTCCTCCTTGCGGCAGGCGAGCAGGATGCGCAGGCTTTGTCGGGCGCGCATCAGCGGCGGGGCGTGGTCGTCGGCGAGCAGGCGCAGGGCGGCTTCGGTTTCGGCGGGGTCGACGGAAAAGTCGTTGTCGCGCAGATGGTCGATAAAGCGGACCATCTTCGGGACGAGAGCCAGGGGCTGCGCGTCCACCGTTCAGGCCGCCTCGCCGGCGAGCCTGGCGACCACCTCTTTGGTCACCGCCGCCAGATCGGCCTCGGTCTTGAGCAGGCAGAGAAGGGTTTTTCGGAGTGTTTCGGGATCGCCGTCCAGGCGCTGGATGTCGAGGCCGATCAGGGCGGCGGCCCAGTCCAGAGTCTCGGCGACGCCGGGCGTCTTTTCCAGGTCTTCACGCCGCAGCGCCTGGACGAAGCCGACGATGCGCCGGGCGAGCACCGTCTCGATGCCGGGAAGGCGCGTCTCGACGATCCTGATCTCGCGCTCGGCGCTGGGAAAATCGATATGGGTGTAGAGGCAGCGGCGGCGAAGGGCGTCCGAAAGCTCGCGCGTGCCGTTGCTGGTCAGGATGACGTGGGGGATCGAGACCGCCTGGATGGTGCCGAGCTCCGGGATGGTGATCTGGAAGTCGGCGAGCACTTCGAGCAGATAGGCCTCGAACTCCTCGTCCGCCCGGTCGATCTCATCCACCAGCAGGACCGGAGGCCGGTCGGCCGAAATCGCTTCGAGAAGGGGGCGGCGCAGCAAGAAACGGTCGGAAAAGATCTCCGTTTCGATCTGATCGGCGGCGAGGCCGTCCTGCTCATGGGCCTTGATTGCGAGGAGCTGGCGCCGGTAGTTCCACTCGTAGATTGCCTGGCTGGCGTCCAGCCCCTCATAGCATTGCAGGCGGATCAGCCTGGTTTTCTTGAGAGCGGCCAGCGCCTTCGCGACCTCGGTCTTGCCGACCCCCGCTTCGCCTTCGAGCAACAACGGGCGCTTAAGATGGAGGGTGAGCTGCAAGGCAGTCGCCAGCGTCTCGTCGGCAATATAGCCAACGTCGGCAAGCCGTTTTTGCAGCTCCTCAACCCTATCCATCATGCCCGCATACCATCCCCGAAGGAGACTCGTTCAGCGACAGCGGCCCCAAAGTCTACGAAGTGGCCGTGCCACCCGTGCCACTGTGCAGTCCCAGCTGTTCGGCCGTCTGCCAGACGCGCCAGTGGTCGTGCGGCATCTGGGTGTGGGTGAGGCCGAGATGGGCGAAGGCGTCGTTGACGGCGTTGGAGAAGGCCGAGACGCCGCCGACATTCGGGCTCTCGCCGACGCCCTTGGCGCCGATCGGATGGTGCGGAGACGGGGTGACCGTGTGGTCCGTCTCCCAGGTCGGGGTTTCGACGGCGGTCGGCAGGAAGAAGTCCATCAGGCTACCGCCTCTTATGTTGCCGATCTCGTCGTATGACAGGATCTGGCCCATGGCGATGGCGAGCGCCTCGGTGAGGCCGCCATGGACCTGGCCTTCGATGACCATCGGGTTGATGCGTGTGCCGCAGTCGTCGAGGGCGTAGAAGCGTCTGACGTCGGTGACGCCGGTGTCGACGTCGATGTCGACCACGCAGACATAGGCGCCGAAGGGGTAGGTCATGTTGGGCGGATCGTAGTAGCTGACCGCCTCCAGGCCGGGCTCGAGGCCGGGGATCGCCTGGTTGTAGGCGGCGAACGCGATCTCCGCCATGGTCTTGGCGCGCTCCCGGTTGCCCTTGACCTGGAAGCGGTCGACGTCCCATTCGAGATCGTCGTCGTGGACTTCGAGCAGATAGGCGGCGATCATCTGCGCCTTCGCACGGATTTTTCGCCCGGCCATGGCGGTAGCCGCGCCAGCGACCGGGGTCGAGCGCGAGCCGTAAGTGCCGAGACCATAGGGGGCGGTGTCGGTGTCGCCCTCCTCGACCGTGATGTGCTCGGCGGGAATGCCGATCTCGGAGGCGAGGATCTGAGCAAAGGTGGTGGCGTGGCCCTGGCCCTGGCTGATGGTGCCGAGACGCGCGATCGCCGAGCCGGTGGGATGGATGCGGATCTCGCAAGAGTCGAACATGCCGAGTCCCAGAATATCGCAATTCTTGACCGGGCCAGCGCCGACGATCTCGGTGAAGAAGGCGACGCCGATGCCCATCAGGGACCGCGTCTCGCCGCGTTCGAACGCTTCGCGATTGGCCCTCTGCTCGGCGCGCAGGCCCTGATAGTCGACGGCGGCCAGCGCCTTGTCCATGGCGGTCTGGTAGTCGCCGGAGTCGTACTCCCAGCCGAGCGCCGAGGTGTAGGGAAATTGCTCCGACTTGATGAAGTTCTTTTTCCGGATGTCGGCCGGGTCCATGTCGAGCTTTCTTGCCAGGACGTCGACCATGCGCTCGATGAAGTAGGAGGCCTCGGTGACGCGGAACGAGCAGCGATAGGCGACGCCGCCCGGCGCCTTGTTGGTGTAGACGCCGTCGACCTCGACGTAAGCGACCGGGATGTCGTAGGAGCCGGTGCAAATATTGAAAAAACCGGCGGGGAACTTGGTGGGGTCGGCGCAGGCGTCGAACGCGCCGTGATCGGCGAGGACGTGACACCAGAGACCGGTGATTCTTCCGTCCCTGGTCGCGGCGATTTTTCCTGACATATGGTAGTCGCGGGCGAAGGCGGTCGCCGAGAGATTTTCGATGCGGTCCTCGATCCATTTGACCGGGACGCCCGTGACGATCGAGGCGACGATGGCGCAGATATAGCCGGGATAGACGCCGACCTTGTTGCCGAAGCCGCCGCCGATGTCGGGCGAGATGATGCGGATATTGTGCTCGGGGATGGTGGAGATCAGGGACGCCACCGTGCGCACCGCGTGCGGCGCCTGGAAGGTGCCCCAGACCGTGAGCTTGCCGTTGACCTTGTCCATCGAGGCGACGCAGCCGCAGGTCTCGAGCGGACAGGGATGCACGCGCTGGTACGTAATGGTCTCTTCGACCAGGACTTCGGCGTCGGCAAGCGCACTTTCGGTGCCGGGCCTGTCGCCCGCCTCCCAGGTGAAGATGTGGTTTTTGTGCTTTCTCGGGCCGTGGGCGCCTTCCATCTTGTCGGCGATGTCCTCGCGCAGCACGGGGGCGTCCGACGCCATCGCCTTTCGCGGATCGACCAAAGGCGGCAGGGCCTCGTAGTCGACCTCGACCAGCTCGACCGCATCGGCGGCGGCGTAGCGGTCGGTGGCGATGACGAAGGCGACCTCCTGGTTCTGGAACAGCACCTTCTCGTCGGCGAGCACCGCCTGCACGTCGCCGGCCAGTGTCGGCATGTAGTGCAGGTTCAGCGGCTTGAGATCGGCGGCGGTCAGCACCGCCTTGACGCCGGGAACTGCGAGGGCCGCGTCGGTCTTTATGGATTTGATGCGGGCGTGGCCGTAGGGGGAGCGGACGAAATCGCCGAACAGCATGCCCGGCAGCTTGATGTCGTCGACATAGTTGCCCTTGCCCTGGGTGAAGCGGGCGTCCTCGACGCGCTTTCGGGAGCAGCCGAGGCCTTCGAGCTTGGCGGTGCGCTCGGCGGAAGATGGGGTCTGGTCATTCATTCGGCCGCCTCCTTGTTCGCGCTCAGCTCGTCAGCTGCCGCCTGGATCGATTTCACGATGTTCTGATAGCCGGTGCAGCGGCAGAGATTGCCGGAGATGCCGTAGCGGATGTCCTCCTCGGACGGGTTCGGATTGTCCTGCAGCAGCCGGTAGGCGCGGGTGATCATGCCAGGCGTGCAAAAGCCGCATTGCAGGCCGTGATGCTGGCGAAAGGCTTCCTGCAGGGCATGCAGTGTGCCGTCCGGCTGGGCGATGCCCTCGATGGTGGTGATCCCGGCGCCGTCGGCCTGGGGCACGAACACCATGCAGGATTTGACCGACTTGCCGTTCAGATCGACGGTGCAGGCGCCGCAATGGCCGGTGTCGCAGCCGATATGCGGGCCGGTCAGCCCCTGCTGCTCACGGAGAAAGTGGATCAGCAGGGTGCGCGGCTCGGCGAGCGCTTCGACGGCCTCGCCATTGATGGTCATCTTGACGTGCATCTTGGCCATCAGGCGGCTCCTCCGGTTGCGCGGCTCTTCGCCTGCTCGATCGCGCGGCGCACCATCACGCCTGCGACCTTGGTGCGGAAGGCGGCAGGACCTCGGCCGTCCTCGGCGGGCTGGGTGATCGCCTCGGCCGCCTGGACCGCGGCGTCGATCGCCGCCTTGCCAACATCCGTGCCGACCAGGGCGGCGCCGGCCGCCTCGGCGAACAAGGGGGTGTCCGCGACGTTGGTGAGCCCGATCGCGGCGCTTCTGCACTGGCCGCCGTCCATGGTCAGGACGACCGCGGCCGCCGCGGTGGCATAGTCGCCGATTTTCCGTTTTTGCTTCTGGTACGAAAAGCCGTGGCCGGCCGGCGGCAGCGGGATGCGGATCGCAGTCAGGATCTCGTCCTCGCCGAGAGAGGTAAAAAACGCCGCCTCGTAGAAGTCCCTGGCTTCGATCTGCCGTTTGCCTCGCAAACCCTCGACCTGGTAGGTCGCGGCGAGGGTTTGCATCACGGCGGGCATGTCGTTGCCGGGATCGCCATTGGCGACATTGCCGCCGATGGTGCCGAGATTGCGGATCTGCGGGTCGGCGATCTGCAGCGCCGTCTCGCGCAGGATCGAGCAGTGTTGGGCCAGCTCCTCGGAGGCGATCACCTCGGCCTCGGTGGTCATGGCGCCGATGGTGACCGCACCGTCCGCGACGGTGATGCCCCTGAGCTCACCGATCGCGCGCAGGTCGATCAGATGCTCGGGCACGGCCATCCTCAGCTTCATCATCGGAATCAGGCTGTGGCCGCCCGCGACCACGCGTGCGTCGTCGCCGAGATCGGCGAGCAGACGGCAGGCGTCCGGCAGGCTGGTCGGCAGATGGTAGTCGAATGCGCCTGGAATCATGATCGGTGGTCTCCGCTCGCCCCATCCTGAAAGCGCCGCCTTGGCTGCGGCTTGATGGAGCAGAGATAGACGGTTTCCAGAGAGCGCCGCGATCGGATTTTCACCTGGGCCGGCCTGGATGCACGAAATGCGGCCCGGCTGCACGAAATGCGGCCGCGCCGGGATCAGTCCAGGCCGAGCGCCTTTTCCACGGCCTGGATCTGCGAGCGGCTGACCGGGATTTCCTTGATCGCGGCACCGTCGCCCAGGAGGCAGAAGCCCTTGTCGCCTTCCCGCCTGAAGCCGGTGACATGGCGGAGATTCACCAGGAAGCTGCGATGGGTACGCAGAAACGGCGCGCCTTCGAGGGTCTTTTCGAGCTTGGAGAGCGCCCAGGGGCAGAACAGCTCGCCCGCAGCGCCGTTGATCAGGCCGGTATAATGGCCCTGCGCCCTGATCGCGAGGATGTCGTCCGGTGACAGAAAACGGATGGCGTCGTCCTGCTGATAGGGAATGCGCGGCGGCTTGCGGTCGGCTATTCCCGGCGGCGAGGGGGTGAACGCCTTCGACAGTGCGGAATCGCGCGTCGAGCGGCGATCGGCTTCCTCCTCCTCGGAAGGCGCCGCAGGCATCGCGCCGGCCGCCGCGGCGGCGGCGCTCGTTCCCGTCGGCGCCGCGGAAAATTCACCGGGGCTGATCCCGAGGGGCACGGTCATCAGGAGAAAGAGACCGCAGATCACGAAGGCGGCGAGCGCCACGATCAGGGCGAGGGTGCCGCTGGACAGGCTGGGCTCGGGCACGACCTCGATGCCGCCGCCGGGAAGGAAGGTGGTCCAGAGCATGGCGGTATAGTGCATCGCGGTGATCGTCAGGCCGAGGACGACGGCACCGATCAGGGTCAGGCCGAGCGTGCGCCGGTGATAGGCGAGCTCGAGCGCCAGGATCGAGGCGAGCACGGCGATCCCCGTGGCCAGCAGGACGCCGATCGGGTCATAGCTGACGATGCAGTTGCCGCGCACCGCGGCCATGCCGATATAGTGCATGCTGACGATGCCGATGCCGGTGAGCAGGCCCGCCACCGCGATGCGCATCCGGGTGCGCACGCCGAAATGCAGGAGGAGCAGGCCGACGCCGACCACAAGGATGGCGATCAGGGCGGAAAGCAGGGTCGGCAGCGCGTCGTAGACCAGGACGACCGGGAGCTTGACCGCGAGCATGCCGACGAAATGCATCGACCAGATGCCGGAGCCCAGGGCCACGGCCGCCTTGGCGATCGCCACCCGCCGCGCCTGCAGCCCGAGACCGCCGATCCCCGCCATCAGCCGAAGGCCGGTGAACGACGCCATGATCGCAATCAGGACGGACGCGATGATCAGGATCGGATCGTAGGTTACGGTCAGCATCGTTGACGCAGATAACTTCCACGCTGGGTAGTCGACACGTTAGTCAATAGGCGGGCGAGCGGCCAGCGCAATGTCGACGGCGCATCATCCGCCGATCACGCATCCCCGGCGGTCGCGGATAGGGGAATCGGCATCCATCGGATCGCGCAGCACCTCCCCCAGGCTGTGGCGATTCGGCCTGGTGCCGAAAGCGGGTGATCGCGAGGAAGTGCTGGTCTGTAGAATTTAAAGCAATTACATTGAGAATTCGTTGTAAATGTTTTTCTCTTTCAGGGGGCATTCGATGCGCCGATCGAGGCTGCTGACCGGTATGATCGTCTTGATCAATGCGGCTTGGGCGACACCAATGGCTGCGGCTGAGCTTACGATAGAGCCGCGTCTTGCGGCCGGCGTATCGTACTATGATCTCGACCTTGACGGCGCCTTCGTGGTCGGCCAGGACACCGTCGACAACGTCCAATTCAATGACTGGCTGTATCTGGTGGGTGGCGGTCTGACCATTTCCTATGACCGTGTCTTCGTCGATCTCTATGGCCAATACAGCTTCGACGGTGAGGACACCGTGAACGCCGACGTCGTCACGGGCGGCGTCGTTGCCAGTGAATTGGGTCAGAAGGTGACCTTCGATCGCGTCGAAACCGCTCTCTCGCTCGGTTATCGGGTTACCGATCAACTGGCTGCCTTTGTCGGCTATCGCTATGCCGAGGTGAACTTCGACGGCAAGGGGTCGCTGGGCGCCGTCGCCGCCAAATTTTCGACCGATTTCCATCAAAAAGGGCCGTTCGTCGGCGGCAGCTACGTCGTGCCGAAACCCGTCCTGGATGGCGCGCTCGTGGCGAATGCCGCCGTCACCTATCTCGATGGCGAGCTCGAAAACAAGCTCGACGTCAGTGCTCCCTTGCAGGATGTCGCGTTCGACACGAACGGCGATGCCCTCGGCTTCAATGGCGGCGTCAGCTGGGTCAGGCCCCTGACCGACCAGCTGAAGCTCGTGCTGGGTGCCGATGCGGCCTACTACGCTTTCAAAGACAATGACGATGTGACGGACTTCGACGAGCTGATCGTGCGGCTGCGGACCGAGCTGCGCTACAGCTTTGACCTGGGAGCCGTCGGCGCCAACTAGCGGTGTACCCTCGACGATCGAGCCCTCCGCGAACGCCGAAAACCTGGCCGCATACCGCCCCATTCCCGCCAATGACGGCGGAGATCGAATGATGCGGCCATGCCGCTAAAACGGATTGACGAAGATGAGCGACGGCTTGTCGTTCTCGGTCGCAATGGCCTTGGGGGCGACCGCATCGTCCGACCCGGCCTCAAGCGTCTGCTGACGACGCTTGGCGTCCTCCAGATCGGCTTGCCTCAGCATCTCCTCGGCTTCGGCGTTGATGACGGCGGCGTCGGTGCCGCGCACGATGCCGGCCCGCTCGAGCGCAGCGCCTAATCGCCGAAGTTCGGCGCCTGCATCCCTGTGCTGGCCGGCAGCCAGGAGCGCGTCGATCCGGCGGCGTTGATCAGCCACCAGACCATCGAAGAGGTCCGTGGCTTCGGCGGGGTCGAAGGCCTGGTCGATGGCCTTCGCCGCAAATTCGAGCGCGTTGGCGTCGGCCGGTTCGACCAGCTGTCCCTGCTCGCGCAGCGTGACGGCCCGGGTCATCATGTCATCGTACTGGCGCTGCCGCTCCTGCATGGTTTCGATGTCGGCGAGAAGCGATGCCGCCTCGTCCTCCGAGCGGTCGAAGCGTGCAGCGACCGCCTGCATCCGCGCATGGATCGTCAGCGCTCTCCCATATTCCCGCCGTGCGAGGAGGCCATCGCCTATAGCGTGATAGCGTGTGAGCACTGCGTCCGCGAGTGCGACCACGTCATCGTGGTTCGGACCTAGAAAGGATTTCAGGCGATCGACATAGTCCTGCGCCGACAACGCACCCTCCGGCGCTACGATCAGCTCGTTCTCGTCAATGGCTTCCTCGGCCTTGGCGATCAGACCTGCAGCGATGATCGGCTCGATCTCCTCCATCCAGCGGCGCAGCTGCAGCAGTCGATCTTTCGGCAAGGCAGCATCGGGAGGGCGCCCCTCGGCCGCATCGAGCAGCTGGTTGGCCTGATCCATCGCCAATACCGGCTGTTCCGCTTCGATGGCCGCCTTGACCTTGTTCTCCTGCCTCTGAATGACATCCTCCAGAACACCCCGCGCAGCCGCGTCATCAGGCGTCCCGGACAGACGGTTCACCGCGAGATCGAACGCATTGTCCTCGCCCGGCGGCAGCAGCCTGCCTTCGTCCAGTGCCCTTCGGGCTCGATCGGCGAAGCCGTCATCCCGGTCCGTGAGCGGCGCCTTCTGGGGGTCGAACCCCGCCGTCTCTTTGGTGTCGGCCGTCGTCGCTGGAGCCGGCGCGTCGGCCTGACCTCGCCCTCTCGATGCCGCCGAGGCCGTCAAGCGCCGCATGCTTTCACTCAACGCTCTCATCCGGTCGACGTCGGACCGGGTGATGGCTTCCCGCATCTCGGCCGAGTAGTCCGCCATGCGTTTCGCTCGGAAGTGCCAGATGCGATCGTTCATCGCGCTTATCGTTGCCGCATCCAGCTCCTTGGCGTCGGCAAGGGCGTCGACGAATGCCTTTGCACCTTGAATGTCGTCGAGCTCGAGGATCGATTCGAGAACCGCCTGCCGCGACGTGGTTGCGCTGCCGGGCAGATCGGCCTCGGCGACGATGACCGGCTTGCCGGCAACGATGTGATTGCTCGGTACGAAACCGCCTTGCCTGTCCGCAGGCGGATGCCAAACGCCCGCCTCTGCTGCGCGCTGCGGCCAGGTCTGCGCGTCGGGTAGATGCGGGGCCGCACCCGAGGGGGAGGTGGCCATTGCTACAAGTATCGTTGCCGACAACGAAGATAACTTATAAGCGACAGACATATGCATTCTCATCCAGAAGACGATTCCACTATACATGGTCGCCGACCACGGACCAACTGGATTGCCCAGGACGTCGGATGCTTTTCAGCAATTTGGGAGAGCTGCGATGATCGCGTGAATAGAGTGACGTTATGCGATCTCTATAATGGCGGTTGTTTCTGCAGTCCGAAGTCGTCGATATGCCGCAACTTGCGAGACGGTGGATGAGGCTGTCGGACGGAAGGCCTTGGTGTGGGCGGGAGATGTCCTGGCGCTTCAGCCTCCGATGCGGGCTGCGGCTGCATCTGGGCGCAAGCTGGGTCCCTTCACCAACAATCGGAGGATGTTCGAGCCCTTGAAGCAGCGGGTTCGAACGTTCTCCTGGGGCACGGAGATTCTGCCCGGGTGGACGTCTCGGCGTGCATACGCCGATCAATTCCACTCTTGCCGACCCTCTCAGGATAGTGAACGCTTCGAATTCGGGCATTCGCCTCCGGGGAATCGTTGATGACCAGATACACAACCGGCGAGATCATCGCCAAATCGCTGATCGTGAACGGCGTCGACACGGTCTTCGGTATTCCCGGCGCCCATATGTACGACTTCAACGACGCACTGGCCCGCGAGTCCGAGCGGCTTCGCTTCATTCACACGCGTCATGAGCAGGGCGCCGGCTATATGGCCTATGGCTACGCCCGCGCCAGCGGCAGCACAGGGGTGTACACGGTCGTGCCGGGTCCCGGCCTCTTGAACTCGGGCGCGGCACTCTGCACCGCCTACGGGGCCAATGCCCCGGTCATGTGCATCACCGGTAACATCATGTCCGACCTGATCGGCCAGGGACGCGGCCAGCTGCACGAGCTGCCGGACCATCTCGCGACCCTGCGCGGCCTCACCAAATGGGCCGAACGCATCAACCATCCGACCGAGGCGGCCGACGTGATGGCCGAAGCTTTCCGCCAGATGCTCTCGGGCCGTCAGCGCCCGGTCGGCGTCGAGACGCCCTGGGACGTCTTCGGCATGGCTGCCGATGTAACACCGTGTGCAGCCGCCGAGCCCTTGCCGGCGCCGACGCCCGATCTGGACGTGGTCGACGCTGCGGCCGATACGATCGCTGCCGCCAGGAATCCGCTGATCATGGTAGGCGGCGGCGCGCTCGAGGCGGCTGCCGAGGTTCAAGAGCTGGCACGGCTTCTGCAGGCGCCGGTCACCGCCCATCGAAGCGGCAAGGGCGTCATGCCCGACGACGACGACCTGGCGTTGCTGCCGCCCGCCGCCTGGGCGTTCTGGCCCCGCTGCGACCTCCTGATCGGCATCGGCAGCCGATTGGAGCTGCAGCATTTCCGCTGGCGCTGGTTCCCGGATGGCCAGAAGACCGTGCGCATCGACATCGACCCCACCGAGTTCGTGCGCCTGAAGCCGGACCACGGCATCCTCGCCGATGCCGCGGCCGGGACACGCGCTCTCATCGACGCCCTGCAGACCAAGATCGGCGTGCGGTCCGGCCGTGGCGAGGAATATCGCGGTTATGCCGCGGCAGCAGCCGAAAGGCTGAAGGCCGGTGCAGCCGCAGGAGGCCTATCTCAAGGTCATGCGCGAGGTGCTGCTGCGTGACGGTTTCTTCGTCGGGAAATCAGCCAGGTCGGCTTCACGGCGCGCATGGGCTCCGGTCTACGCGCCGCGCCAATACGTGACCTGCGGCTATCAGGACAATCTCGGCTTCGGCTTCAACACGGCTCTCGGCGTCAAGGTCGCCCGTCCCGACAAGGCCGTCCTGTCGGTCTCCGGCGACGGCGGATTTCTTTTCGGCGTGCAGGAACTGGCCACCGCCGCGCAGCACGGAATCAACGTCGTCGCCGTCGTCTTCAACAACAACGCCTATGGCAATGTCCGGCGTGACCAGCAGGAACGCTATGGTCATCGGCTGCTGGGCGCGGACTTGAAAAACCCCGACTTCGTGGCGCTGGCCGAGAGCTTCGGCGTGATGGGGCTGAGAGCTGCGAACCCGGACGAGCTCAGATCGGCGCTGCAGAATGCTTTCGCCGCTGACGCGCCGGTCGTGATCGAAGTTCCCGTGCCCACCGGCAGCGACAGCTCGCCCTGGCCCTTCATCCATCCGGCGCCGCCATCCGATCGGGATGCGCCCTAGCCGAGCGCCGCCCCTCAGTCCCGCGCCTGCGCGAGGGCGGTGACCGGATCGAGCCTGGAGGCGTTGCGCGCCGGCAGGAAGCCGAAGGCGACGCCGATCAGGCTGGAGCAGACGAAGGCGCCGATCATCGCGCTGCTCGAATAGACCAGGCTGAAACTCGAGCCGGCGAGGCTGAAGGCAAGACCGAAGGCAAGAGCGCCGCCGATGCCGAGCAGCCCGCCGACCAGGCAGACCAGCACGGCCTCGATCAGGAATTGCTGCAGGATGTCGCTCTGGCGGGCACCCACCGCCATGCGCACGCCGATCTCGCCGATCCGCTCCGAAACCGAAACCAGCATGATGTTCATCACGCCGATGCCGCCGACCAGGAGCGAGATCACCGCGATCGAGGCGACCAGCAGGGTCAGGGTCTGGGTGGTGCTCTCGATGGTCTCGCGGATGTCGTCGGTGTTGAGAATGAAGAAGTCCTTGCTGCCGTGGCGCTCGCTCAGGAAACGGGTCACGGCCTGCTCGGCGAGCGTGACGCTGGCATCGTCGCTGACCCGAAGCGTGATGCTGCGCAAGGACCGGTCGCCGAGCAGACGCGCCTGCACCGTGGTGTAGGGCAGATAGATCGCGAGGTTCTGCCGGCCGCCGAAACTGCCGCTCTGGCTCCCGACCACGCCGATCACGCGGCTCGGCACGCGGCCGATCAGGATCACCTGGCCGATCGGGTTCTCGCCGTCCTCGAACAGCGTGTCGCGCGTGGTCTCGCCGATCACCGCGTCCTGCGTCATCAGGCGCACGGCATCGGCATCGAAGAGCTGCCCCGAGATCAGGGTCGTGCCTTCGGCCGCGAAATACTGATCGCTCACCCCGCTCACCTGCACGCTCGCCTCCTTGGCGCCGAAGCGCGCCGTGGTGCTGGTCGAGACCGTCGGCGTGACCGCGGCGGCGTAGCTTTGCCGTGCGAGCGCATCGGCATCACTCACCACCAGCGTCTTGATCGTGCCCGAGCGCAGATCGCCGAAATCCTTGCCGGGAAAGATTTCCAGCGTGTTGGTGCCAAGCGAGCTGATACTGGCCAGCACCCGCTGCTGCGAGCCGGTGCCGAGCGCCACCACCGAGACCACCGCGGCGATGCCGATGATGATGCCGAGCATGGTGAGAAAGGTGCGCAGCCGATGGGCGTTCATCGCACGCAGCGCCATCCAGAAGGCTTCGCCGAGGCGATCGAGCAGCATCCGCCAGGAGCTGCCGGCGGCAGACGCCGGACTTTCCCGGCTTGGTCGAGCAGGCCGAGCCGCAGGTGTCCCGGCGGTCCGGCGATCGCTGACGATGACGCCATCCTCGATCTCGATCACCCGTTCGGCCCTGGCCGCGACCTTGGCGTCGTGGGTGACGATGATCACGGTCTTGCCGTCCCGGTGCAGCTCGTCGAGGATGCGCAGCACTTCGTCGCCGCTCTGCTGGTCGAGCGCGCCGGTCGGCTCATCGGCGAGGATGACCTCGCCGCCGTTCATCAGCGCCCGCGCGATCGACACCCGCTGCTGCTGCCCGCCGGAAAGCTGGCCAGGCCGGTGGCCGGCACGCGACGCCATGCCCAGCCGATCGAGCAGCGCCGCCGCGCGCACCCGTCGCTCGAAGGCCGGCTGACCGGCATAGATCGCCGGGATCTCGACATTGCCGAGCGCGGTCAGCTCGCCGAGCAGGTGGTAGCGCTGGAAAATGAAGCCGACATGCTCGCGGCGAAGGGCGGCAAGCTCGTCCGCCTCGAGATCGGCGGTGTCGCGCCCGGCGAAGCGGTAGCTGCCGGCGTTCGGACGGTCGAGGTAGCCGAGAATGTTCATCAATGTCGACTTGCCGGACCCCGAAGCGCCCATGATCGCCACCATCTCGCCGGCCTCGATCTCGAGGTCGAGGCTCTTCAGCACGCGCAGCACGCCGTCGCCCGAGGGAAAATCACGGCAGAGGCCGCGGAGCTCGATCAAGGGGGTGGACATCGGCCTAGAACCCTGGCGGCGGGCCCATCGGCCCGGAGCGGGTGTCGCTGTCTTCCTCGCCCGAAAGCTCGCCGGTGACCACGCGCTCGCCCTCGTTGAGGCCGGAACGAACCTCGGCGGTGATGCGATCGTTCAGGCCGATCTCGACGCGCCGGGTCGACTTCCTGCCGTCGTCGCTGATGACCACGACGTCGTAGCTGCCGTCCTCGTGGCGCTGGCCGAGCGCGGTCGCGGGCATGGTCAGCACCGAGGTCGCCCGGCCGAGCACGATATGCACCTCGGCGGTCATGTAGGTGCGCAATCGGCCGTCCGGATTGGGCACGGTGAAGATGCCGTTGTAATAGATCGCCGAGGAGGAGGAGCTGGCCGAGCTGGTGCTCGACGACGATGTCGATGAGGAGAAGCTGCTGTCGCTGGTGATCGATTCCGGCGCCGGCTCGATCGAACCGAGCACCGCCTCGTAACGCTGGTCGGGCTCGCCGAGAATGGTGAAATAGACCGGCTGGCCCGGCGTCACGCCGACCACGTCGGCCTCGGAGATTTCCGCGCGCACGGTCATGTGCTCGAGCTGGCCGAGAATGACGATGGTCGGCGCCGACTGGGTCGCATTGACCGTCTGGCCCTCCTGGCTGACCAAGGCGAGCACCGTGCCGTCGATCGGCGCGGTGATCCGGGTGTAGCCGAGATTGGCCTCCGCGGTCTCGACCGCGACCTCGGCCTCGTCGATCTCGGCATCCAGCGCCGTGATCTGCGCTTCGGTGATCTTGACCTCGGCCTCGGCGCTTTCGACGTCCGCCTGGGAGACCGCCTTTTGCGCGACCATGCGCTGCTGGCGTGCCAGCGTCTGTTCGGCGAGCACCAGGGATGCCTCCTTCTCGACCCGCTGGGCGCGCATGCTGGCGAGAGCCGCCTTGGCGGTGCGCAGCTCGTTGCTCTGGGTGGTCGAATCGATGTCGGCGAGCAGCGCGCCTTCTTCGACCTTTTGCCCGAGCTCGACCGGCACCGAGGTGATCCGGCCGGAAACCTGCGCGCCCACGGCCACCAGCTTGGACGGCTTGAGGATGCCGGTCGCGAGCACGCTCTTCTCGATGTCGCCGATCACCACCGGCGAAGTCATGACCGTGGCCGCCGGCGTGGCGAACCAGGTTTTCCACGCCAAACCGGCACCGATCGCCAGAAGGAGGATCAGACCGATGGCGAGGGCCAGCGGCTTTTTCCGCCGGCGCGGCGGTCGGGTCGCCGGCGCCGGTTCGGCCGGGGCATGCTTGGGCGGCACCTGCTCCGGCGGCCGGTCCTTCGGCTGCAGATCGGTCACCACTTCGTCGGCGCTGGAGAGCGAACGCCTGGCCATCAGCTTTCTCCTGCTTTTGCCGTCATGTCGGCAGGCAAGGTCATGTCGACCTCGCCGTCCCAGCCGCCGCCGAGCGCCTTGTTCAGGGCGATGTAGTCGGTGGTGATCGCGACGCCGCTCTCGATCAGCGCGTCCTCGGCCGAATAGAGGGAACGCTCGGCATCGAGCACGTCGAGAAAGCTGGAGGCGCCGGTGTCGTAGAGCGAGCGCGCGAGGCGCGCGGCTTCCCGGAAGGACGTCGCCGAGGCTTTCAGGCTCCGATATCGGGCGCGTTCCCGATCGAGGGCGATCAGCGCGTTTTCAACATCTTCCAGCGCGGTCAGCACCGATGCGCGGAAGGCCAGATAGGACTGGTCCCGCTCCGCCTCGGCGATCTCGACCGCGGCCGCGAGCTGGCCGCCATTGAACAGCGGCAAGGTGAGGTTCGGGCCGATCGACCAGCCGATCGCGCTGCTGTTGGCGAGGTCGCCGACCTTGAGCGCCGAGGTCGCGATGCTGCCGGTAAGGTTGATGCTCGGATAGCGCGCCGCCTCCGCCTGGCCGATCAGCGCCGTCGACTGCGCGAGCTCGCGCTCGGCCAGGCGCACATCGGGGCGCGCGCGCAGGAGATCGGCAGGCACGCCGGTCGGCACGGGCGCTTTCGGCATGGGGATCGCCACCGCTTCCTCGAGCTGCTCGGCGAGGGCGCGCGGCGCCCGGCCGGTCAGCACGCTCAAACGGTGCACCGCTTCGGTATAGGCGATTTCGAGCGTCGGGATATTGGCCTCGGTGCTGCTCGCCTGACCGGCGGCGCTGGCGACATCCAGGGCCGAGACGGCACCCGCCTCGAATTTGTTGCGGGTGAGCTCGGCAGTCTCCCGCTGCGAGCTGGCGGATCGTCTGGCGAGCGCGATCCGGGCCTGAAAGCCGCGCGCGTCCACATAGTTGGAGGCGACATCGCCGATCAGGGTGAGCAGCGTGGCGCGCATCTCCTCATTGGCGGCGCCGAGGCCGTAAAAAGCCGCTTCGACGCCGCGCCGGCGGGCGCCGAACAGGTCGATCTCGTAGCTGGCATCGAAGCCCGCCTGAAACTGGCTGTAGGTGGCGTCGCCGCCGGTCGAAAGCCCCCCGCTGCGATTACGGCTGGCGGACGCCTGGGCGTCGAGCGTCGGCAGCAGCGCGCCGCCCGCCTGGCGATAGGTCGCGCGCGCTTCTTGGATGCGTGCCTTGGCCTCGGCGACATCGAGATTGCCGGCAACCGCCGCCTCGATCAGCCCGTCGAGATCCAGATCGCCAAGACGCTGCCACCAGCGCGACAGATCCGCCGCCCCGCCCGCCTGCGCCGTCTGCTCGCTGAACGAGGCCGGCAAGGACAGCGTTGGCGGCACATAGTCCGGCCCGACCACGCAGCCTGCCAGGGCAGCGGCGCCGGAGAGGACGAGAGCAAGGCGTATCGGGCGCAAGGGAGGGTTCCCTTTAAAGAAACTGATGAGTACCCATATTGGTGATGAGCGCTCCCTGTCAATGCCGCCCTTGAGAGATTGTCGCCAATGCGGCATTGGACTGCGCCTGAGACAGGCAGGGAACGCCGGATCAGGGCGTCAAGGTGAAGGACATGGGGAGAAGCGGGATGGAGAGAGACGCGTCCGACGCTTCAAGGCACGAGCCGTGAGCAGAGAGCAGGAGCACCGATCGACGGCCAGGCAGCCGCGGGCACGCGGACGTCCCAAGGTTGTGCCCGACGAGACCCAGCGCGACCTCGTCGCCCGGAAGGCACGCGACCTGTTCACCAGCCATGGCTACGGCGCCACCACGACCGACGACATCGCCGCAAGCTGCAAAATCTCCAAGCGAACCCTGTATCGCCTGTTTTCCAGCAAGCAGGATCTGTTTGCGGCAGCGGTCGACCTCCATCGTTTTGCCATGCTCAAGCTGCCGGGGGACTATGACCGGCTGCCGCTGCAGCTCGCGCTGGAGGAGATCTTCCGGGTCGACATCGATGCCGAGGCGGATCGCGAGCGCGCCGCCTTCCTGCGCCTGGCCATCGGCGAATCCGCCCGCTTTCCCGAACTCAGAGCGATCATCCGCGAGCATGGCATCGACGCGTCGCGACGGCTGCTGGCGGCATGGTTCGCCCACCAGCGCGACCTCTGCCGCATCGCCATCGATGATGTCGAAAGCGCTGCGCGGATGTTGATGGACATGATGTTCGGCGCCGTGGTGTTCAAAGCGGACAGCGAGGTCCCGAACCTCCAGGGCGATGAGCGCAAGGCCCATCAGCGACGATGCATCAGGGTCTTCGTGGACGGCGTTCGCCCGCGCTCGGGCAATGTCAGCGCCACACCTTAGGTTTTACATCTGTAGCCGCGGACTGGTCCCTCGACGAGATCGACGCGGAATTTCACGCCCTTCGGCACGACCAAGATTTCGCCCGGCCCCTCGATGATGATGCCGAATTCGGTGACGAGCTTGACACTGTTCTGCTGCGGTAAGAGCAGCATCTCGCCATCGGCACTGCAAAAAGCCGTGCCTGAAAGCTGCATCTTGCTCTAACTATTTGACAATGAACGATATTTTGGCGGTGAGTGATGATGGCAGGCGTAGGATTGGTGATCCCTGCCGTGGCGACACCGCGATCGAGACGGTCCCTTGCAAACAGCCCGCGCTCAGCGATGGCCGTGCATCGGTTCGCCGCGTGCGATGGCGAGGTGGTGGACCTGGTGGTGGCTGCCGGTCGCCATCAGGCCGAAGAAGCCGAGGCCCTTGATCTTTGCCTGGATGGCTGGATCCGCTGAGGTCACGACCAGTCTTGCCCCCTCCGCTGTCGTTTCAGCCGATACCGACCAGTCCTGCATGGCGTCGAGCTCGGCGGCGTGGGCAGGAACCATGCGCTGGATGGCCTCTCGCGCGCGGTCCTCGCCGGTGGCGGTGATCGCCAAGCCGTCTGCCAGCACCTCCTCCGTGACCGTCGCCTCCAGCGTCAGCGCGTTCATGTCGATGAGATGCGCGCGTAGGGCCTTGAGGTCTACCTTCGACCAGTCGGTATCGGGATCGGCGTCGAGGATCGCGACGATCTCGGCGATCGTCGCAAAAGCCGCCTGGCCGGCCTCCTTCGGCTGACCGTCCGTCGCGCCCTGCCTTTCTTGATCCATGTGCCGTCCGTGGTCCATGTGGCCAGCATCGCGATCGTCGGCGGCGCCGATCGACGTCCAGCCCAAAAGCGCTAACGCGGCGAGTACGGCAGAGGATCGCCGAGGTGGCATCATGTTCACTCCATGTCCTTCGAGGAGCTCCGACATTGCCCGAGAACCACTCTTTCCCATATGATCGAAATCATATGTGGGAAAAGGTTCGCACATGATGAACGACGGCAGCGGCACATCCTCCGATCTCGGCCTCCTGCCGTCCGGGGCGGCGAAGCGCCTGGCGGTCGACCAGGGCGCTTCCGTGTTCCTGAGCGAGGATCCGACGCGCGGCCTGTTTCAGGTGGACAAGGGGCGTATCCGCCTGGTGCGCCATGCGGCCGATGGCCGTGCGGTCACGTTGCATGTCGCGCGGGACGGGGAGACCTTTGCCGAGGCGTCCCTGTTCGCCGAGCGCTATCATTGCGATGCCATCGCCGATCTGCCGTCGACGGTCCTGCAATTCGACAAAGCGCTGGTGCTCACGCATCTGGCCGCCGATCCCGAGCGGGCGGCGCACTGGATTGCGCATCTTTCCAGGCAGGTCCAGGCGCTGCGCGGACAGGTCGCCGTCCTTGGGCTGAAATCGGCGGGGGATCGTCTGCTCGCCTTCCTGCGCATGCAGGCAGGGACTGGCGGGACCGCCGTTATCGACCGACCCTGGAAGGCCATCGCAACCGAACTCGGCCTGACCCATGAAGTGGTTTACCGGACCCTGGCGAAGCTGGAGCGGGAGCGGCTGATCCTGCGCGATCCCGATGGCCGGTCGATCGAACTCAGGCCGGATCGGTCCCGACGAAGCTCATGAAGACGCGCTCCTCGCCCTCGCCGAACGCGATCACGTCATAGCGCTCCGGCTCGGAGCTCGGCATGCCGGGCGAGCCGGCGGGCATGCCCGGTACGGCGAGGCCGCGGATCGCCGGGCGTTCGGCAAGAAGCTTCCTGATCGCGGCAGCCGGTGTGTGGCCTTCGATGACGTAGCCGTCGACCATCGCCGTGTGACAGGCGAGCAGATGACCGGGCACGCCGGCCATGCGTTTGACCGCGTCCAGATCGGCGACGTCCTCGGCCTCCACGTCGTAGCCGCTCGCCCGCAAATGCTCCACCCACATCGAGCAGCAGCCGCAGGCCGGGGATTTGTAGACCTTGATCGCCGTTCCCTCCGCCGCGCGCGCCGGCAGGGCCGATGTCAGGGCGATTGCGGCAACCGCGCCGAGAAAGGTGCGGCGTCTGACGTCGATGGCGGTGATCATATCCAGGGTTCCTCCTTCTTCCTTCGTCGATGGTCGCTTGGGGGCTGCGCAGGCTGCAGCGTAGGCGTGTTCTGATTCACGCGACGGCGAGCACGCCCATCATGCCGGTCATCTGATGTTCCAGGACGTGGCAGTGGACCATCCATCTGCCTGGATTGTCGGCGACGAAGGCGATCTCCACCGTCTCGTCTGCGCCGACCGTCACCGTGTCGCGCATCGGCTGGTGCGGTTCCGTTTGCCCGTTTCGGGTGAGCACGCGAAAGCTGTGGCCGTGCAGGTGGATCGGATGCGCGAAGGCGGTGCGGTTTTCGAGTGCGAGCAGCACCGTGCCGCCGAGTTTCGACTCGAACAACGGTGCATCGCGGTAGAGGTCCTCCGGCACCACGCCGTTGATCGCCCAAAGGCGGCCGCGCCCGGCGAGCTCGCGCATATCGAGGCGGCGGCCCCCCATCATCGCCCCGGCCATGCCGCCCATGGCGCCGCCTTCGAACACCAGGCGATGGCGCTCGGCCTGCGCGGGATCGGGTTCCTTGATGGGATTCGGGACGAGTGCAGCGGGTGGCTCGCGCTCCCCAGCGTCCAAGGGCGCCTGGTCACCATACGAAAACCTGATCAGCTCGTAGGCATAGTCCGGACCGTAGGCGCCGTCGACCACCTCGCTTTCGCTGCCGGGCGCGCCGGTCATGTCGACGATCAGATCGGCGCGGGTCGCGGCCGCGAGCAGCAACGGCGCGTCGTCGAGCCGGTAGGGTTCGACCGGCTGACCGTCGAGGGCGATGACCCAGGGGTTCAGCATCCCGAAATCGAGGCCGAAGGTGCGGGCGTTGGCGGCATTGATCAGGCGAAGGCGGAGGCGCTCGCCGGCGCGCACGCGCTCGGTCTTGGGGATCGCACCGTTGATGGTGACGCTGTTGCCGATGCGTCCGGCGTGGCTCATGTCGTGCATGTTGCCGAACGGCGTTATCTGCGCCTCCTGGTCCAGGCGCCAGTCGTCCAGCACCCAGAGCAGCTCGCGATCGACCACGGGCGGCGAGGACTCCTCGACGATCAGAGCGCCGTAAAGGCCGCGCCCGACCTGCTCGGCGCTGTTGATGTGCGGATGATACCAATAGGTGCCGGCGTCGGCGAGATCGAACGCGTAGACGAAGGACCCGCCGGGCTCGATCGGCGCCTGGCTGAGATAGGGCACGCCGTCCATGGCGACCGGCACGCGCAGGCCATGCCAATGGACGGTGGTCGGCTCATCCAGTGCGTTGGCGACCTCGATCTGCAAGCGTTCACCCTGACGTGCCCGGATCACCGGTCCCGGCACGCTGCCGTTGAACGCCCAGACCCTGGTCGAGGGATAGCCCTCGCCGACCAGCGGCACCTCGGCGGGACCGGCGGTCAGCGCGACCGTCTCCTGCGCCCGGGCGGCGCGCAGGCTGAAAGACGCCCCCGCCGCGAGGGCCGACGCCGCAGCGCCAGCCTTCAGCAGCGAGCGGCGGGTCAGGTGCCGCACATCGCGAGCCGTCATGCTCTTGCCTCCGCCACGCTCACTTGTCTTTGGGCTTTCTGAACTTGTCGTGGCAGCCGCCGCAGGTCTTGCTGACCGCGAGGAACTGCGCACGGGTCTCCGCCTCGTCGGCGCCGTTGCTGGCGATCTCCTGCAGGGCGGCCCCCTCCTTCGCCAGCTTCTCGGCGTGTTCGACATAGCCGTCCCAGTCCTCCCAGATGATCGGCAGCGCCTCGCTCGGATGGTCCATGCTGCCCTCGGGGGTCATCGCCGGAATTCTTCTGGCGTGCTCGGCGACATGAGCGGCCTTCTCGGCCACCACGCCGGCGTCGAACGGCGTCTCGCCCTTGAACATCGGGCCCATCGCCTTCATCGCCTCGCCCATGCCTTTCATCATCTCCATGCGCTCCTTGACCACGCCCGTGGCGCTGCTGTGGGCCTGGACCCGCGAGGCCGTGCCGGCAGCGCCGACGGCAAGGGAAAGGCCGAGGGCGGCGATCGTGGGGAACTGAGTCTTCATGTCATCGCTCCAGTTGATGATAGCAGGTTTCGTTCGTAGGATTGTTGATCGGGGGGGCTCAAAACCAAAAGCGGATCCCGGCGACGCCGGCGAAGCTGTCGACCTCCTCGCCCTCGTCCTCGAGATCATCGGCGTTGTCGCCCAGCGCCCGCTCCCAGTTGATGCCGACATAGGGCGCGAACTCCCGGACGATCTCGTAGCGCAGACGCAGACCGAGTTCCACGTCGTCGAAGGCGAACCCTATGCCGCTGCCGCCGAACTCGCCGAAGGCGAGGTTGGTTTCGAGCGCCGGCTGCAGGACCAGCTTCTGGGTGATCAGGATCTCGTACTCAGCCTCGAAGCGGCCGGTGACGTCGGCGTCGTCGTCGATGAACAGGGCCGTATCGACCTCGAAGCGGTAGGGGGCCGTGCCATGGAGGCCGATTAGGCCATACCACTCGCTCTCCGGCTGAAAGTCGTAACGCACGCCGGCGACCGCATCGAAGAAATCGCCGATATTGCGGCTGTATTGGGCCTGAAGCTCGGCCTCTTCCACCTCTTCATCGTCCAGGGCGAGCTCACCTTCGGACTTCAGGCGGAGCTTGTCGAAGTCGCCGCCGATCCAGGCGTCGGCGTCCCAGTTGAAGCTCTCCTCGTCATCGTCCGTGTAGCGATACTCGGCCTCCTCGATCAGGATCTGGTGAAAGATCACCGGGTCGTGCTGGTCCTGGGCGAGCGCGGGCACAGCGAGAAGCGTCAGCAGGCCCGCAGCCGGGCCTGCTGTTAGGGGCTTGATCATCGGCTATTCCGCCACGCTGCTGAGCTCGGTGCCTTTCGGCTCGACGATGAAGCGCGTCATCATGCCTGAGGCCATGTGATAGAGCAGGTGGCAGTGGAACGGCCATTCGCCGACCTCGTCGGCGGTGAGCACCGCGGTCACGGTCTTGCCGGGCGGCACGATGATCACGTGCTTTTTCGGCATGCGCTCGCTCTGGCCGTTCTCCAGCTCCATGAACATGCCGTGCAGATGCATGGGATGCGCCATCATGGTGTCGTTGACGAAACGCAGGCGCACGCGCTCGCCCTCCTTCACCCGGATGACGTCCTCGTCCCCGAACTTCCGGCCGTTCATCGTCCAGATATAGCGCTCCATGATGCCGGTGAGGTTGACCTCGATCTCCTGGCTGGGCGCACGCAGATCCGCGTTGGGCTTCAGCGCCTTGAGGTCCGCATAGGCGAGTGCCTTCGCGCCTGCTGGCGTGCCCGCCTTATCCCAGCCGACCGGCTGGGCATCGGGCGAAGAGGGTGTCGCCTCGGCCGCGCCATGCCCCATGGCGGCATGGTCCATGCCGGCCATGTCGTGGCCCATCGCCGCGTGATCCATGCCGCCGCCGTCCATCGCCGCCATGTCGTGACCGGCGTGGCCGCCATGGCTCGCCGGCATGTCGGACATGGCCAGCGTCGCGCGCGGGCGCAGCGGCGGGATCGGCGCCTCCATGCCGGCCTTGGGGGCGAGCGTCGCGCGGGCATAACCGGAACGATCCAGCGGCTCGGCCATCAGCGTATACGCCTTCGCCTCGGTCGGACGCACGATGACGTCGTAGGTCTCGCCGACGCCGAAGCGGAACTCGTCGACCTTGACCGGGATCACGTGCTGGCCGTCGGCCGCCACCACGGTCATCGGCAGACCCGGGATGGCAACATCAAAAAAGCTCATGGCCGAGCCGTTGATGATGCGCAGGCGCACGCGTTCGCCAGGCTCGAACAGGCCTGTCCAGTTGTCGGAAGGGCCCTTGCCGTTCACCAGAAAATCATAGCCGGTGACGTCGGCGAGATCGGTCGGGTCCATGCGCATCTCGCCCCAGTCCAGGCGGTCGTCGACCGTCGCCGACCAGCCGTTCCGGCCGACGTCACGGAAGAAGTCGACCAGCGTGCGCCTACCCTTGTTGTAGTATTCGGAGCTTGCCTTCAGGTTCCGAAGCACGCTCACCGGCGCATCGGCGGTATGGTCGGAAAGCAGCACGACGTAATCCCGATCGGCGCGCACCGGCTCCCGTTGCTTCGGCTCGATGATGATCGCGCCGTACATGCCCGCCTGCTCCTGCATGGCGGAATGGCTGTGATACCAGTAGGTCCCGGCCTGGCGGAGCTGGAAGCGGTAGGTCCAGGTCTCGCCTGATGGAATCGCGATATAGCCATTGAAGCCGGGAGCACCGTCCATGGCGCCCGGCAGCAGGATGCCGTGCCAGTGGATCGAGGTCGGCTCAGGCAGGCGGTTGGTCACCCGGATGACCACGTCCTCGCCTTCCTGCCAGCGCAGCACCGGGCCCGGCACCGAGCCGCCGATGGCGATGGCGCCGCTCTCCCGCCCGTCGATGGTGAGGCGCGTCGCCTCGACCACCAGCTCGCGGTCCTGGTCGACATTGGCGAACACCGGACGCCCCGGCAGCACCGTGACCAGGCCGGCGGCGCCGGCGAGCTCGAGGACGCCGCGGCGCGACAGCGCGCCTGGTACTTTTTCGACTTTATCGATCATGGATCACTCCCCGACCTTGAGCTCGCCCACCATGCCGCTGTCGTAGCGGCCGGGCAGATTGCAGGCGAATTCCAGCTCCATGTCCTGGGCGAAGGTCCAGACCAGCTCCTTGGTCTCGCCCGGCTCCACCAGCACGCGGTTGGGGTGAGCCTCCAGCATGGCCATCATCTCGCCCATATCCATGCCGCCCATCTGGCCGTGGTCCATGCCCTCCATGTCGTGATGCGCCGTGGTCTCGGAGATCACGCCGTGCTCCATGAGCATGGCCATCTCGCCCTGCATCTCGCCCTGCATGGCTGATGTGCCGAGGTTGAACTCATGGAGCAGCCCGCCCTCATTGGTGACCACGAAGCGCACGGTGCTGCCGGCCTTCACGGCGACGCTTTCGGGCTCGAAGTAGTTGTCGTTCATCACGATCTCGACCGTCTCGCTCACCGCCGCCGGATCGCCGGGCTCACCGATCTCGGCGTGGTCCATCATGCCCTGGCCGCCGGCGGCCAGGGCGGGTGTCGCGATCAGCGGAAGAACGAGGGTCAGACATGCCCATGCAGGGCGTGAAAGGGTCATCGTCGGGTGCTCCAGTCATACCGCGCGGCATCGCCGCGGGTCGGATCAATCATGAGATCAATGGAAAGGACCGCCTTCGCTGCGACCACGTCCGGCCAAAGGGATGCCGCACGCGTTCGCTCAGGGTAGGGGAAGGCGGAGATGCGCGGCTTCAGGACCGCGGCGGGGGAGCGGCCGGCGGTGAGCTTGGCGAAGAATAATCGGCAGGCGGTCCGAAAAGATGCGTGAACGCCAGGGGCTCCCGGAGCACCTCGTCGGCCACCGGTGCCATGGCCGGGCAGCAGGTCGCGTGCAACCCGCAATCCATGCTGCTGCCGGGGGCGGCCCCGTCATGATCACCGCTGCAATCGTGCTCGGGCATGTCCGCCTGCCATGTCGCGTCCGCTCCATCGACAGGATCGGCGCCGGCCTGGTGCATCACCAGCCCCAAGCCGATCAGCAAAGAGAACAGCAGCACGCGCATTCAGTCGTCACTCACGCAAAGGCCGTAGCCAGGACAAGATCTCGGTCAAGGCCGCTCACAAGTCAAGTCACAGTCGATTGATCGCGCCGTGGTGGATATCCTTCCCCTGCTGGCCAGATCGTCGAGCATGGGGCAGTCGGGGGGCTGGCTGGACGAAGCGGCTCTCATTGATCATCACCCGGCGAAACGAAACGGCACCTTTGTCTTCATGCCGGGAATCGGCCGGGGCGAACGGATTTCCAATTTCAAGCGTGCTCGTCTCGGCATCTTGCTTTCTTGCTTCGAGCGTCCCAGACTTTCGTTCAACAACCGGCGTCTGCAGAATGCCGGTTGAGAAGACTGACCGGGTTGCGTGCAAGCGACCGCCACTTCAGGGAGGCCCAAGAAACATGTTTCGAATGACCCGACGCTTGCTCCTGGCAAGCACGCTGGCTTGCGGCGTCGCGACGCCGAGCTTCGCCCAGGACGCCACCATCCTGACCTCGGTTCCGAGCCTCGGCTTTCCCTTCTTCGTCCACATGATGAAGGCGCTGGAGGACGAGGGTGCCGCTCTCGGCGTGACCACCGTGCAGTCCGATGGCCAGAACAGCACGCCCAAGCAGACCGCCGATGTCGAGGCGGCGATCATCCAGGGCGTCAACGGCATCGTCATCAGCCCCTCCGACGTCAACGCCATGGCGCCGGCCATTCAGACCGCGGTCGAGAACGGCGTCCCCGTGGTGACCATCGATCGCAGGGTCGACGGTGTCGAAGGCATTCTCGCCCATGTCGGCGCCGACAATGTCATCGGCGGCGAGGCCCAGGGGCACTACATCATGGAGCTGTTCCCCGACGGCGCGAAAATCGTCAATCTGCAGGGGCAGCCCGGCGCCAGCCCGGCGATCGATCGCAATCAGGGCGTGCACAACGTTCTGGACGGCAATGACAAATACGAGTTCATCGTCGAGCAGACCGCCAATTTCGCGCGCGACCAGGGTTTGAGCGTCACCGAGAGCATTCTCGCCGGCCTCGACAGCCCGCCCGACGTGATCGTCGCCGCCAATGACGATATGGCGCTGGGCGCGGCCGAAGCGGTCAAGGCCCAGGGGCTCGGCGATCAGATCAAGATCATCGGCTTCGATGCCCTGCCCGAGGCCCTGGCCGCGGTCAAGGACGGCTCGCTCGCCGCTACGGTCGAGCAGTTCCCCGGCGGCCAGAGCCGAAAGGCGATGCAGATCATGGTCGACTACGTCAAGAACGGCACCGCGCCGGCAGAAAGCTTGGTGCTGCTCGAGCCGATCGCGATCACGGCCGAAAATATCGACCAGGCGGAGCGTCTGGGCGAACTCAACTGACGCTGCGAACGTTTCGCTGATCATGCCGGCGCCTTTCCTGCAGATGACCGGGATCGCCAAGCGCTATCCCGGCGTGCAGGCCCTGGACGGTGTCGAGATCGCGCTCCATGCGGGCGAGGTCCTGGCGCTTCTCGGGGAGAACGGCGCCGGCAAATCGACGCTTCTGAAAATTCTCTCCGGCGCGGAAACGCCGGATGACGGCCGGATCCTCCTGGATGGCCAGGCCATTCGGCTCACCGGGCCGCTCGACGCGCAGGAAAGCGGCATCGTCACCATCTATCAGGAGTTCAACCTGATCCCGACGCTGTCGATCGCCGAGAACGTGCTGCTTGGCCGGGAGCCGCTCAACGCCCTCGGCTTGGTGGACTGGCGGATGATGGATCGGCGCGCGCGAGACATTATCGCCGAGGTTGGTCTCGATCTCGATCCCAGGCGCATCGTCGCCGACCTCTCGGTGGCCGAGCAGCAGATGGTCGAGATCGCGCGCTCGCTTTCCCTGGACAGCCGCCTGATCATCATGGACGAGCCGACCTCGGCACTCTCCGATTCCGAGGTCATGCGCCTGTTCGACATCATCGAGGGGCTGAAGGAGCGCGGCATCGCGGTGATCTTCGTCACCCACCGCCTTGAGGAGGTAATGCAGATCTGCGATGCCGCCACCGTGCTGCGGGACGGCCAGCTGGTCGGCAGCGCGCCGATCGCCGAGCTCACGGTCGAGCGCATCATCCAGATGATGGTCGGGCGCGACGTCGAGCGCCTGTTCGCCAGGCGGCCGGCGCACGGCACCGGTGAGGTCGCGCTCGAGATCGAGGGGCTGGAGAGCCGCGTCGACAGCAGAGATCCCCACAACACGCATCTTTCCGGGATCGATCTCAGCGTTCACCGAGGCGAGATCCTGGGGCTTGCAGGGCTGGTCGGCGCCGGGCGCACCGAACTGGCACGCGCCATCTTCGGCGTCGATCCGATCTCGGCCGGCCGCATCCGGATCGAAGGGCGGGAGATCTCGCCGACATCCCCCGAGGACGCGATCAAAGCGGGCATCGGGCTGGTGCCGGAGGATCGAAAGCAGCAGGCGCTGTTTCTCAGCCTCGCGGTCAAGACCAACCTCTCGATCGCAGCCCTGGACCGGCTGGCATCGAAGCTCGGCTGGATCGACCGCCCTGCCGAAGACGCCCTGGTCGAGCGCTATCGCGAGCGCCTCGCGATCAGGATGGCGAGCCCGGACCAGGAGGTCGGCAACCTCTCCGGCGGCAATCAGCAGAAGGTCGTGCTGGCGCGCTGGCTGGCGCTGGAGCCCAAGGTGCTGATCGTCGACGAGCCGACCCGCGGCATCGATGTCGCCGCCAAGGCCGAGGTCCACCAGCTGCTGTTCGAGCTTGCCCAAAGCGGCATCGCGATCATCGTGATCTCCTCCGAGCTCCCGGAGGTCATGACCGTCAGCGATCGGATCGTCACCCTGCGGGAAGGCCGGATCACCGGCGAGGTCATGGCGGCTGAGGCGAGCGAGGAGCAGCTCCTGGCTCTGATGTCCCTGAAGCAGCAAGCCGCATGAGGCCGCATGAGTCTATCCAGGAAGAATGAGCCGCTGGGAGCCGGCGCCGGCCCTGCCGGCTTCGACGCCTTCGGTTTCCTCGCCAAATTCGCACCGCTGATCTTTCTCCTGGTGCTGATGGCCGTGTTCACCCTTCTCGAGCCGCGCTTCCTGAGCTCGCTCAACCTGTTCAACGTCATGCGCCAGGTTTCGATCTTCGGCCTCCTGGCGATCGGCATGACCTTCGTCATCCTGACCCGCGGCATCGATCTTTCGGTCGGCTCGCTCCTCGCCTTTGCCGGCCTGGTGGCCGCCGCCGTCGCCAAGGGCGGCTTCGAATGCCGCTTCGCCGTCGGCGCCGAGGCCGAAGCGGCCGGCTTCGGCTGGCCCTTGGCCCTGCTCGCGGCGATCGCCGTCGGCGTGCTCGCCGGCGGCCTGCAGGGCCTCGCCATCACCAAGCTCAAGGTGCCGCCCTTCGTGGTCACGCTCGGCGGCATGTCCGCCTTTCGCGGCGCCGCCCTGCTGTTCGCCGGCGGCGGCCCGATCAGCGGCTTCGACGAGGGCTATCGCTGGTGGGGGCAAGGCTATGTCGGCCTGGTGCCGGTGCCGGTGATCATTTTTCTGAGTTTCGCGGTGCTTGCCCACATTTTGCTCCGCTACACCCGCTTCGGCCGCCGGGTCTACGCCGTCGGCGGCAATCCGGAGGCCGCCAGGCTCTCCGGCCTCAATGTCGACCGCATCACGCTGCAGGTCTATCTGATCATCGGCTTCATGGCGGGGCTTGGCGGCTTCGTCCTGTCCGCACGCCTGAACTCCGCCGAGGCCGTGGCCGGGCTGACCTACGAGCTCACCGTGATCGCCTCGGTGGTGATCGGCGGCACGTCTCTGTTCGGCGGCATCGGCACGATCTTCGGCACGGTGATCGGCACGTTGCTAATCGGCATCCTGCTGAACGGGTTGGTGCTGAACAATGTCTCCTCCTATGTTCAGCAGATCATCATCGGCATCATCATCGTGCTCGCCGTCGCCTTCGACACCTTCGCCAAGTCGCAACGCCGTCGCTGATTGATTCTTCGTCATGCCAGCGTCGGCATGTTCCCTTCGAGCCCCAAGATGACATCAAACGCAATCGCCTCCCTCTCGACGCAGGGAGCGCTTCGGGCGATCCTATAGTGCCATTAGGAGGAGACGGCAGATGAACGGTCAGATGCTCGGCCCGCTTCGGGCTCGTGTAGAGGGCGGTGGGACGCCGATGCTCTCCGACTGGGGGATTCGCTCGGAAGCTGGCGTGCTGACGGACGTGCTCCTCGGTCCGGTGGAGGGCTTTCGATGGATGGGCGAAGAAAACGCGGCGTGGTCGAGCCTCGTGCGCGATACCGAGCGCAAGGGTTATCGGTTCGATAAACAGCTTGCCATGCGCCAACACAGGGAGATGGTCGAGGCGTATGCGGAAGCCGACGTGACGACGCATTTTCTGCCCCTCGACGAGGCGAATCCCTACCAGGTCTATGCGCGCGACTCGTCCTTCATGACCCCTTACGGCGCCGTCATCTGTCAGATGGCCAACCCCAGGCGGCGCGGCGAGTATGCTGCCTGCCTTCGTTTCTACCTGGAGATGGGGATACCGATCTACGACATGGTGTCGTCAGGCAATTTCGAAGGCGGTGACTTCAACATGGTCGGCGAGAGCGCTCTGCTTCTCGGTTACACCGACCACCGCAGCGAGAAGGTCGCTGCCGAGCAGATTGCGAGCTGGTTTGCGGCCGAGGGCTGGGAGATCAAATGGGCGCCGATCGATCAGTTCTACGTGCATATCGATCTGATGGTCTGCATGCTGAACGCCCACTGCGCCGCCGTCTGTCTGGACACGACGGAAGATGACGTCGTCGCGTGGCTGAAGGCAAGAGGGATCGAGATCATCCCCGTCACCTTCAAGGAGACGATGGCGCTGGGGTGCAACGTGGTCGCGCTTGGCAAGGATCGCATCCTGTCCACGGCATCTGCGAAAGACCTGAACGCGAAGCTTCGAGCTGCGGGTTTTCAGGTGTACGACCCCGACATGTCGATGTTTCTGCGTGCTGGCGGCGGCGTGCATTGCATGGCGCAGCCGCTGAGGCGCGAGGTGGAATAGAGAAGCCCGTCGGCACCGCCGACCTCCGGCGTGAAATCTTGCGGCTAGGAAACCGCAGCCTTGGCCAAGGGAGAGCTGGGAGGCCTAGTGCAGCGGCGCATATGGACGGCTCACGAACCGCTGCTCTAGGTTATTGGTTTTGCATCAATTTTTCCAAACACCGCTGATCCTTCTGTTCGGAGCGATGCACGGGCGTGCCTGTTCCGAATATGTATTTCGTCACAATGACCAACCCAATGATGACTTCAGTTTGCAAGCTCAAAGTGTATCTCGATAATGCTGATTCACTTTTGAGTGATAGTTTGTCAAGTTTGATTCCTAATATCATGCAGCTGAGCCGATCGATGCGGCTCAACCCGCGAAGCGCGGCTCCGGCACACCCTGGATACCGAGATCGTGGATCGCGAACAGGGAGCCTCGCAGGACGCCGTCACCGGGAAAGCGCGGCAAGGGCGGCTTCGCCATGGAGGTGACGTATAGCACGTCCAGATCGGGACCGCCGAAATTGACGCTGGTGACCTTCTTTACGGGCATGTCGATCTGCCGCTCCAGCTCGCCGTCCGGGGTGAAGCGATAGAGCTTGCCGCCATAGACCGCAGCGCTCCAGATGCAGCCCTCGGCGTCGACCGTGGCACCGTCCGGAACGCCCTCTCCGAGCGACTCGAAGCTCGCAAGACAGCGCTTGTTCCCGATCGCGCCGGTCGCCTGGTCGTAGTCATAAGCTGAAATCTCGTTCGACCAGGTGTCGGAGAAGTAGAAGACGTCGCCGTCCGGGCTCCAGCAGGGGCCGTTGCTGACCACGATGCCTTCCTCGAGCCTGGTGACCGAAAGGTCCGGGTCCAGGCGATAGAGGGCGCCATTGCCGCCGGACTCCTGGGTGTCCATCGATCCGGCGAGGAAGCGGCCCTGCTTGTCGACCTTGCCGTCATTGAGGCGGTTGTCCGGCTTGTCCGGCTCCGGGTCGTGGATCAGCGTGCAGTCACCGCTCTCGAAATCGAGGGCGAAAAAGCCGTTGGCGAGCGAGACGATGGCGCCGCCTTGGCGCCGCAGGCACATCGACCCGATCTTCTCCGGCACATCCCATGCGCGGATCTCGCGGCCGTCGGCGGTGCAGCGGAAGACCCGGCCATCGAAGCTGTCGATGAAATAGAGCCGCTGTTCGTCGACATCCCAAAGCGGCCCCTCGCCCAGGGTGGTCTTGACGTCGATGAGAACCTCGATGCGCATGTGCTTGTTCCTCCCCTATCCCTTGAATCGCGGCTCGGGCAAGCCGCGCACGCCGAGCCCGTGAATTGCGAAGACCGCGCCCGCTTCCCGCTCCGCCGGCATGACGCCGCCAAGCGGCCTCGCCATCGAGGTGACATAGGCGATGTCCAGATCGGCGCCGCCGAAGCTCACGCTGGTCGTGCTGGAGACGGGCAGGCCGACGATCCGGTCGATCACGCCGTCCGGCGTGAAGCGGATCAGCCGGCCGCTGAACACCTCGACCGACCAGACGCAGCCCTCCTCGTCGACCGTGGCACCGTCGGGGAAGCCGCGGAGCGTCTCGAAGGAGGCGAACAGCCGCCGACTGAGAAGGTCGCCGCGCTCGATGTCGTAGTCATAGGCGTAGATCGCCCGCTTGACGCTGTCGGCGAAATAGAAGGTTCCGCCGTCAGGACTCCAGCAGGGACCGTTGCTGACGATGATCTCGCTCTCCAGCCGGGTGATGGTGAGATCGGGATCGAGGCGGTAGAGCCCGCAGATGGGATCGCGCTCCTCGTAGTCCATCGAGCCTGCGAGAAACCGGCCCTGGCGGTCGACCTTGCCGTCGTTGAGGCGGGCCCGCCTGATCCCGGCTTCGGGATCGCCGATCGGCTCGACCTCGCCGCTGTCGAAATCGAGACGATGAAAGCCGTTTCGGAGCGCGACGACAGCGCCGCCGGCTTCTCGCAGGCACATCGAGCCGATATGGCCCGGCACGTCCCAGCGCTCGATGCCTTTGCCCTCGGCGTCGGCGCGGAAGACCGCCTTGCCGTAGCTGTCGATCCAATAGAGCCGCTGCTCGGCCACGTCCCAAAGGGGCCCTTCGCCGAGCGCATCCCGGCCGTCGATCAAAAGGTCGATCCTGAGCATCAGAACGCCACCTTGTCGCCGCCCTTGAGGGCGAGCATGTCACGCGCGTCGTCGGGACTGGCGACCGCGAGGCCCAGGCCTTCGATGATCTTGACCGCCTGCTCGACCTGGGCGGCGTTGCTCGCTGCGAGCTTGCCGGCGCCGAGCCAGAGGCTGTCTTCCAGGCCGACCCGGATATTGCCGCCCATGGCCGCGGACATGGCCGCGATCGGCAGCTGGTGACGCCCGGCGCCGAGCACCGACCAGCGATATTGATCGCCGAACAGTCGATCCGCCGTCCTCTTCATATGCTGCACGTCTTCTGGATGCGGGCCGATGCCGCCCAGAATGCCGAACACGCTCTGCACGAACAGCGGCGGCTTCACCAGGCCCTGGTCGAGGAAGTGGGCGAGGCTGTAGAGATGGCCGATGTCGTAGCATTCGAACTCGAAGCGCGTGTCGTTCTCGGCGCAGGTTCGAAGGACATATTCGATATCCTTGTAGGTGTTGCGGAACACCAGGTCCCGGCTGTTCTCCAGATGCTCGCGCTCCCACGCATGCTTGAAGTCCTTGAAGCGGTTGAGCATCGGGAACAGGCCGAAATTCATCGAGCCCATATTGAGCGAGGCGACCTCGGGCTTGAGCGTCGCCGCGGGCTTCACCCGCTCGTCCACGGTCATCCAGGGCGCGCCGCCGGTGGTGAGGTTGATCACGCAGCCGGAGCGCTGCTTGATCACCGGGAGGAAGCGCTGGAAGGCCTCCGGCGTCTGGTCCGGCCGACCGTCCTCGGGATTTCTCGCATGCAGATGCACGATCGCTGCGCCCGCCTCGGCGGCGCCGATCGCGGCATCGGCGATGTCCTCCGGCGTCACCGGCAGATGCGGCGACATGGAGGGCGTGTGGATGGCGCCGGTCACGGCGCAGGTGATGATGACCTTTCGTGCTTTCGCCACGTCCAGTTCCCTCCTTCAAAGCGTGGTGACGTGACCGCAGACCGAAAGCGCCTGGCCGGAGACGTTGCGGCCCATGGGCGAGCACAGGAACAGCGCCATGTCGGCGATGTCCACGGGGCTGACCATGCGGCCGAGCGCGGTCTTGTCGAGATATTGCTGGCGCATCTCGTCGAACGGCAGGCCGACCTCGTCGGCGCGCGCCTGGATGACCTTGTCGATGCGCGGGCCCTCGACGATGCCGGGCAGGATCGCGTTGACGCGGATGCCGAACGGGCCGAGCTCGATCGACAGGCTCTCGGTCATGCCGACGATCGCCCATTTGGTCGCGGCATAGGGCAGGCGATAGGCGTAGCCGAGGCGCCCGGCAACCGAGCTGATGTTGATCATGGCGCCGTCGCCCGCCTGCTTCAGCAGCGGCACGGCATGCTTGGCGGCGAAAAACTGGCCGGAGAGGTTGATGTCAATGGTCTGCTGCCAGTCGGCCGGATCGATGTCCTCGACCGCCGCGGTCGGCCCGGCGATGCCGGCATTGTTCACCAGCACATCCAGCCCCCCCATTTTTTTTCCGACTTGCCTGAAGATGCTGGTGACATCAGCGTAAACGCCGGCATGGCCTTCGATGGCGTGATGCTCGGGGTGGGTCGACCTGAAATCCTCGAGCGCAGACGGGTCGACGTCGGAGACCAGGACGCGGGCGCCGTGGGCGATGAAGCCGTCCGCGATCTTGCGGCCGATGCCGTTCGCGCCGGCGCTGACATAGACGCGCAACCCCTCCCTGATGCCGGCGATTTTCTCGGACTGGGTCATGGCAGCATCTCCGATCGCAAAAAAGTCAATTCGAACGCTCGCGCAGGAGGATCACCGCGCCCAGCACCACCAGGCCGAACAGGATGGCGCGGGTGGCGTAGGGAAGCGTCGTGCCGGCGAGCAGGGTCTGCAGGGCGGTGAGCAGGAGCACACCGCCGAGGATGCCGAGATAGTGGCCGCGTCCTCCCGTGATCAAGGCGCCGCCGACCACCACGACCGCGATCGAGGGCAGCAGGTAGTCGTCGCCCATGCCGAGGCTGGCCTGGCCGGAAAAGCCTGCGAGCATGACGCCGGTGAGGGCGGCGCAAAAGCCGGACAGCGCATAGACGCCGAGCAGCGTCTTGCCGACCTCGATGCCCGAAAGCTCGGCCACCCGGCGGCTGTTGCCGATGCCATAGATTCTTCGGCCAAAGGCGGTGCGTCCCAAGAGCAGCACCGCCGCCGGCACGAAAAAAACCATCAGCCAGACCACGGGGGTAACGCCGAGCAGGCTGCCGGTCATGAACCAGCGGAGGGAAGGCGAGGCGAAACCCGCGGGCGTGCCGCCGCTATAGACCAAAGCGAAGCCTTGCAGAATGCCGTTGGTCGCAAGGGTCATGACGATCGGCGAAAGTCCTAAAAAAACGATGCCGATGCCGTTGGCGAGGCCGATCAAGGCGCCGATCGCCAGCACCAGAGGCAGGGCGTAGACCAGCGCCACGTCCGAGCCCGCGACCATGCCGGTCAGAAGAATCCCAGCAAGGCCGATGGTCCAGGGCACGGACAGGTCGAGCCCGCCGGTCAGGATCACCGCACCCTGGCCGAGCGCCAGCACCGCCATGAAGGACGCGAGCACGATCAGCGCGTTGTAGTATTTGCCGCTGACCAGGGCATGGCCGGAAACGAGCTGGGTCACGATGATCACCAGGATCAGCAGGCCGTAGGCGGGCAGGGCATAGCGCAAAGTGAGCGCGTGGCGCTGGAAGAATCCGGGCTCTGCGGTCGTCGATGCCTGGGCACGTGTGCCACCCTCGAACCGAAGCCTGGGAGCGCCCGCTCCCCGCTGACGCGGCAGGGTGCCGGCGCGCCAGGCGGCGAGCTTGGCGCTGCCCATGCGCAGATAGTGGGCCAGCGCCGAGCGCCGGCTGATCGAGGCGCCGAGCACGGCGAGGATCAAAATCAGGCCTTCGGCGACCGTGCTGTAATAGGCGGAAACGTTGAGCACCAGGAGAATGTTGACCACCAGCATCAGCGTGTAGGCGCCGAACACCGGGCCGACCAGGCCGCCCTTGCCGCCGCCGAGACGCACGCCGCCGACCACCACCGCGGCGAAGATCTGCAGCAGCATCGGGTTGCCGACGAGCGGATCGCCGCTGCCGGTCTGGGCGGTGATGAACACGCCCGCGACCCCGTAGAGACCGCCTGCGATGGTGTACACCAGGAACAGCACCAGGCGCCGGTCGATGCCGGCGGCGGCCGCTGCCTCCGGATCGCTGCCGACCGCGTAGATGCCGACGCCGAGACGCGAGTTTTTCAGGACCAGCCAGAGGAGCAGCAAGAAACCGAGCAGGACCAGCGGCATGGGCAGGAGCTCGGGGATGGCATCGCCGGCCAGGAGGCCGGTGAGGCCGAACGGGATCATGCCGCCGGGCTTGTCCATCACCAGCAGCGTCACGCCCTGGACGATGAACATGGTGGAGAGGGTCACCACGATCGGCTGCAGGCGCAGAAAGGCGATGAAGACGCCGTTGAACGCGCCGGTCAGAAGGCCGATGCCGATGCCGGCGAAGCTCCACAGGAGGATTGAGCCGGTGCTGTCCTGCATCTGGGTGGCGAGCACGACATTGACCAGGGAGATCACCGCACCCGCGGAGAGATCGAAGCCGCCGGAGAGGATGACCAGCGTCTCGCCCATGGCGGCGATCGCCAGCGTCGCGCCGCCGCTTGAGAGAAAACTGATCTCGAAATAGGAAACAGGGCCCGGGCTGATCCAGTCGACGGTCAGGAACAGCAGCACGAAGGCGAGCACCGCGATGATCAGCCCCTGATGCCGGCCGAGCCGGATTTTTTTCGACGGTGTCGCCGGCATCGCGTCGATGCTCTCGGTCGCCATCAGGCGACCTCCTCGAGCGCGCGGCTGCCGCCGAGCACGGCGCGCAGGATTTTTTCCTCCGAAAGCTCGGCTGCCTCGATCTCCTCGCTGATGCGTCCGCCATAGAGGATGGCGACGCGGTCGGCGAGATTGACCAGCTCCGGGATCTCGGTCGAGTAGAACAGCACCGCACCGCCCTCATCGGCATAGCGGCGCATCAGCAGATAGAGTTCGTGCTTGGTGCCGACATCGATGCCGCGGGTCGGGTCGTAGAGCAGAAGAATCCGGCTCTCGGCGAGCAGCCATTTGGCGATCGCGATTTTTTGCTGGTTGCCGCCGGAAAACGCTCCCGCTTGTGTCCAGAGTGCTCGGCGATCGACCTGCACCAGATCGAACGCCCGGCGCACCGCTGCCTCCTCGGCGGCCTGATCGATCAGCCCGAAGCGGCTGAAGCGCTCGACCACCGGAAGCGACGCGTTGTGCTTGCCGGTGAGCTGCAAAAAGAGCGCCTCGGTCTTTCGGTCCTCCGGCACCAGGCTGATGCCGATCTCGGCGCGCACGGCGTCCTTGGGCGAGAGGATGCTTGCGGGCTTGCCATCGACCTTGAGCCTGCCCGCCTTCAGGTCGACCATGCCGAAGCAGGCGAGGAACAGTTCGAGCTGGCCCATGCCCTGAAGCCCGGCAATGCCCAGAATCTCGCCGGCCTTCAGGCTGAAGCTCGCCCCCCTCAGCCGCGAGCCGACTTCGAGCTGATCAGCCTCCAGCACGGCCGGCCCGGAGGCGGGTTGGTTTGGCCGGGCCGGAAAGGTTTGATCCAACGAACGACCGACGATCATGCGGATGACCTCGTCATCCTCGACCTCGTCCATCCGCCGGCTGGCGACCGCGCGGCCGTTTCTGAGCACGGTCAGGCCGTCGCAGAAGCGCCGCACCTCGGGCAGGCGGTGGGAGATGAAGAGCTGGGTGACGCCATCAGCCTTCAGCCGCGCCATGATCCGTCCGAGCCAGTCGATGTCCCGGCCGGACAGGCTGGAGGTCGGCTCGTCGAGCAGCAGGATGCGCGGCTTTCGAAACACCGCGCGGGCGATTTCGATCTTCTGCTGCAGCGCCAGATCGAGCTCGCCGACCTCCTCATGCAGATCGACACCTTCCAGCCCAAGTGCGAAAAAATGCGCCGCGACCGCGCGCTCGCCCTGGCGCCGGCGGATGGTGCCGAGCGGGCCGATCGGCGCGTTCGGCAGCAGCATGTTGTCGAGCACGGTCAGATCGCGCACCAGGGTCATCTCCTGGAACGCGGTCTGCACGCCGAGACGCTGGGCGGCGCGCGGGCTCGGGATGCGCACCGCCTCGCCGAACAGCCGGATGGTGCCGCCATCCGGCTGGATCAGGCCGGAGAGCAGCTTGACGATGGTCGACTTGCCGGCGCCGTTCTCGCCGAGCAGGGCATGGACCTCGCCCGGCCGGACTGAGAACGCGACCTCGGCGGCGGCCACGGTGGCGCCGAACGCCTTGGTGACGCCGGCGAGATCGATCGCGGGGATATCGCTCAACGAGCCCTCTTCCGACACGGGCGATGACGACAGGATCGGGGCGGGCCGTGACCGATGACCTGCACGGCCCGCCCCCGATGCCTGACGGCTATTTCAGCTCGGGCTGACCGACGAGGGCCGCTTCCATGCCGAGCTCCGGCGTCTCCGGCGAGAAGATCGAGGCGAACCAGCCGGGATTGGGGATGAAGGACGGCGGGAAGGCGTTGCAGCCGTTGTTCATCTCCTCCCAGCTGCCGGTCTCGCAGAGCTGGATGGTGTCGTTGGTGACGATCGGCAGCGGCAGGATGGTGGTCTTCTCGACCGGCTTGCCTTCCAGGATGTCGACCGCGAGCTTGAGCGCGAGCCCGCCGGAATAGGGCGGCGAGGCGTAGGAGATGCGCGGCGCGCCCAGCGGGCAGTAGGGGCAGTCCGCACCCTCGACCTCGGTCTCGGCCGGCAGCATCTGGATGCGGCCGCCATTGGCGCCCTCGCCGGCGCAGGGGATCAGCTCCTCCGCGCTCTTGCCGGCTTCGAGCTGCATGGCGTTCGCGGTATAGCAGCCGACCTGCATCCAAAGGCCGTCGATCTCGCCCCAGTCCCGGGTCGCCATGATCTTGGAGAGCTCGGTGCGCGCGACCGCCTGGCTCCACATGCCGACCGCCTCGCCGACGATGTTGATCTCCGGATGCGCGGCAAACACCTCCTTGGCCGCCTCGGTGCGCTGGGTGTCGACCGAGGTGCCGGGCACGCCGGTGATCACCACGATATTGCCCTTGCCGCCGAGCTGCTCGACCAGCCATTCCGCGGTCACCCGGCCGGCCTCGAGCTGGTCGATATGGATGTTGTAGGCGCAGGGCTCGGTGATTTCGGCGTCATAGGCGAAGACGGTGACACCCTTGTCGCAGGCGTTCTTGACCACATTGTTCAGGGCGGTCGGCGAGATCGGGAAGGTCACGATCGCATCGGCGCCGGCCTGGACCATGGAGTTGATCTGCTGGATCTGGCGCTGGGCGTTGGGCCCGGCGACCTGCACCTGCAGATCGACCCGATCGGCGAAGTCCGGATGCGCCGCCATGGCCTTCACCATATTCGCCGCCTCGGCCTGCCAGTCATTGCCGATATAGCTCATCGACAGGAAGATCTTGTGCTTTTCCTGGGCCATGGCGCCGGTGGCGAGCCCGGCCATCATCAAGGCCGCAGCACCGGCAGCCATCCAGCCTGACGTCCTGGTCATCGTTTCTCTCCCTGATCCCGCAGCGCTTACCTGTCCCAGTGCCGCGCCGCGTTTGCTTCTGTTTCGGCTATGCCCGTGGGCATTGACCATGTTTTGATCATAGATCATAGATTTTAGATCATGCAATGATGTCCTCCGCGAAAAACGACGTGGCAGGACCGAACCTCAGGAGGCTCGGCGTCGCTCATGCAGAAGGCGAAGCTGCCGTTTCGGCCGGTCGCCAAGAGCACCGTGCTCGACCAGATCTACCGGCAGATCCGGGAACTCATCCTGGACGGCGAGATCGGGCCCGGGCAGACCGTCACCATCCAGAGCCTGGCGGATGCGTTCGATGTCAGCGCCATGCCGGTCCGGGAGGCGCTGCACCGGCTGACCGCGGAGCGGGCGCTGACAGTGGTGGCCGGCCGTTCGGTCGGCATTCCCCCGTTGAGCCGGGAACGGCTGGAAGACCTCACGCGGGTGCGCCTCGACATCGAGAGCCGGGCCGCGGCATGGGCGGCCGGGCAGGTCTCGGCCGCCGACTTCGCCAGGCTCGACCGCCTGATCGAGCGGATGGACCAGGCCGCGAACGAGCGCGACCGCGAGCGCTACGTGCCGGCGAACCGGGAATTCCATTTCATCGTCTATCGCGCGGCGGGCTCGGAGACGATGCTTGCCGTCATCGAGAGCCTGTGGCTGCAGATCAGCCCCTATTTCAATCTTCTCCACGCCCTCGGCAATTGGCAAAGCGCCAATCACTGTCACCGCACATTGCGCGCGGCCCTCGCCGACAACGACGCCGAGGCCGCGGGCAAAGCCCTTGGCGCCGACATCACCGGCGCCAAGGAGGCCCTCATGCAGATCCTGGAGGCGGGCTGACCGGCCAAGCGGCCATCTTGCTGGGAACACGACCAAGCCGGTCGATGTATTGAAGCCAGCCGGCGATCCGCTGCCGGCGCCATGGCGGAGGTTTTCATCGGCCGCGACAGTCACAGGCCCGGTCAGCTGCCGACGAGTTGCAGCATGACTAGGCGAAGGCCATGGCCGACCGTTCCGAGGGCCACATCATGGGCAGCGAGAGCACCTGAAGGTCATAGACGTCGATGGCGACGACGACGGTGAAGGCAGCGAGGCAGGTGCCCGCCGCCATGGCCACCACGTCCTCGATGCGTTCGTTCAGACGGGGGCGTGCACGACGCCGCCCTTCAAGAGCTCGGCGATCTCGGTGGCGGCGAAGCCCGCCTCCTCGAGTATGGCCCGCGTGTCCGCGCCTTGCCGGAGCGCGAAGTGGCGCCGATCGGGGCATTGGCCGTCATAGCGGTTCGGATGGTTGACGATGCGTGCGCGTGCGCCATCGACCTCGATCTCGCCGAAGGTGCCGTTGTGCACGAGCTGCGGGTTTTCCGGCAGATCGTCGAAGGTCTCGACCCTGGCGTACCACATCGCCTCGGCCTCAAAGGCGGCGGCGAGGTCGGCGAAGCGCCGGTCCTTCAGCTCGGCCGCGACCAGGGCGGCGATGGCGTCGCGCTCGGCGAAGGGATCGCCGCCCAGGAACGGCGCGAACACGTCGGTGTCGAGCGCGCGCGCCAGCTTCTCCAGCGGATTGAGGGAGATCGCCATATGGCCGTCGGCGACGGGATAGACGCCGTAGGGCGCCTCGTGGAACCAGGTGGCGAGGTTCTCCTGGCGCTCGAACGCGTGGTCGCCCATGGCGGCGGCGTAGTAGGTGACCAGGGATTCGATCTGGAGGTCGATGCCGGCGCCGAGCAGGCTGGCCTCGACGCGGGTCCCTTCGCCGGTCCTGAGCCATTTCACATAGGCGCCGAGAATGCCGATGGCGAGCAGGGCGCCGCCATGCTGGTCGACCGCGGCACAGCCGATCGCGGTCGAGCGAGCCGGGCCGCCGCCATTGGCCGAGACCAGTCCCGACATCGCCTGGATCAGAAGATCCTGGCCCGGGCGCCGGGCATAGGGGCCGGTGCTGCCATAGCCCGAGGCCGAGGCGTAGATGATGTCCGGCTTTCTCGCCCGGACCGCGTCGTAGCCGAGGCCCAGCCGGTCGAGGGCGCCCGGACGAAAATTCTCGGCGACGGCGTGCGCCTGGCCGACGAGCCTGAAGACGACGTCTCGCGCATCCGGCTTCTTCAGATCGATGGCGATGCTGCGCGCATTGCGGTTGGCGGCGAGGTAGAACGCGCTGACCCCATTCACCTTGGCGCCGCCCGCTCCGGCCCAGTGACGCTCATAGGCCCCCTGCGGCGGCTCGATCTTGATGATCTCGGCCCCCATGTCGCCGAGATACTGCATGGCTGCCGGTCCCTGCAGGAAATGGCAAAAGCTCACGATCTTCATGCCGTCCAGGAGCACGGATCCAAGGCCTCCCCTCATGCCCCCGCGGGCGGACATGGCGCGTCGCCGCCCGAAGGGCTCGATCCGGCGGCACGGCCAAAACCATGCCACCTACTTACATATAAGTAAGTCACGCGCCCGAATCGGTGTCAAGGCCGCCGGCCGCTTGCCCGTCCTCCTTCCGGGCCATGCGTGCGGACCAGCGGAACGGGCCCTGCTCCCTGCCGTCGTCCATGAGCATTGTCTCGGTCGCCACGGGCTGATAAGAAAGTATGCGAATTGAAAAGAAATCAGGCGGCTTGAGGGCGAGACGGACGTGTTTGCAGGGACGATCTTGATCCTGGACCCGGATGTCGACGCGGCCGAGGCGATCGCGAGCCGGCTGGCGGAGGACGACGAATATCGCGTCTTCGTCTGCTCCGTTCCCCGCGATGCCGAAAAGCGCCTTGCCGATGTCGACGTCGATCTGGTGATCGCGGCGGAAGGCGGCGAGCGCTATTCCAGCCTGGACTTCCTGAAGCAGCTCAGGATCTCCAAGCCCACCGTCCTGCGCGTGCTGGTGGGGGAGCGGCCCGAGGGTAGCTCGGTGCGGCGGGCTGTGCGCGAGGCCGCCATCTTCCAATATCTGATCAAGCCGCTCGAGGCCGAGCAGGTGGCGCTGATGGTCAGGCGCGCGCTTGAGACCAGGGAGCTGGCACGGCGCCACCGCATCTTGAGCCGCGAGCTGAAATTCAGCGACGATTCGCCGATTTTTTCACGCGACCCGGTGGACGACGAGCTCGGCGACGGCGCCTATCGCTTCGAAAAGATGGTCTATGCCAGCCCCGCCATGGCCGAGCTCTGCGGCCTCGCCCGCCAGGCGGCGCGGACCGAGCTGCCGATCCTGATCCAGGGCGAGACCGGCACCGGCAAGGAGCTGCTCGCGCGCGGCATCCATTATCACAGCGAGCGCGGCAACAGCCCGCTGATGGTGCAGAACTGCGGCGGGCTCTCGGACGAGCTCCTGCATTCCGAGCTCTTCGGCCACGTCAGGGGCGCCTTCACCGGCGCCGTCAGCGACCGCCTCGGCCTGTTTCGCGCCGCCGACGGCGGCACCGTCTTCCTGGACGAGATCTCGGAAGTCTCGCCCGCCTTTCAGGTGAGCCTGCTGCGCCTCCTGCAGGAAGGCGAGGTCAAGCCGCTCGGCTCGGACCGCACGCTCCATTGCGATGTGCGTGTCATCGCCGCCAGCAACCGGCCGCTGGCCGAGCTGGTCCGGCAAAAGGCGTTTCGCCAGGACCTCTATTTCCGCCTGAAGGGCTTCGAGCTGCAGGTCCCGGGGCTGCGCGAGCGCCCGGAGGACGTCTCGGTGCTGGCCGCCTATTTCGTCAAGAAGCACGGCGAGGCCATGGGCCGGCGCGTCCTCGGTGTCACCCGCGACCTGCTCGCCAGGCTCGAAGCCTACGATTTTCCGGGCAATGTGCGCGAGCTCGAAAACGAGATCCGGCGCATGGTGGCGCTCGCCCAGAACGGCGATTATCTCAGCCTGCGCCACATCTCCCCGACCCTCGCCGACGTCAAGGCCAAGCCTTTGCCCGAGGCGGATGCGAACGGCTTTCGGCTCGAAGGCGGCACCCTCAAGGAGGAGGTCGAGCGCCTCGAAACCCGGATCGTCGCCGACGCCCTTCGCCAATATCGGTGGAACCAGAGCAAGGTCGCGAGCGAACTCGGCTTGTCGAGGGTCGGTCTCGCCAACAAGATCAAGCGCTACGGTCTCGATCGGGGGCAGGAAGGAGCCGCGCCCGGATGAGCGATCAGGAGGACGAGGCGAGCGTCGTCCGCTTTCCCCAGAGCCGGGTGAAGCCGAAGCGGACGGTCAAGGCCAGGGATCTCGGCGTGTCGGCCCTCGCCACCCAGCTCGGCATGGACCCGTCCCGCCTCAGCGGCCACTGGTGCAGCCGCTGCCACGGCATCTGGCAGGGCCTCCTGCTCGAAGCCGAATGCCCCGTCTGCGGCAACCGCCAGGGCTAGGTGGCATGGCCACCTCATGGGGTTCAGTCCGTCCCCGCCCGGCGTGACGGTATGCGGCCCGGTCTGAGAAAGCCGGCGGGGATCGCCCGTCGAGTACACAGCGTGGCCGCCTCATTACGAATGCGGCGACCGAACACCGGGATGGATGCGGCCGCCTGATGCATCGTCAGCCTGCGAGTCTCCCAGGCTCGATCACCTCATTTGCCCACCGGAGCGGTCATTCCGTCTTTCTCGACCGGCTATACTAACCTCGCGACAGTTTCCATCGATGAAACGCGACGCCGTTTCTCTCTGGCGGTTTTCTTCCACCCGTTAAGCTTTCCTTAACCCATCCCCGCCATGCTGTTTCATGGTCCATGCGATCCTGGGAGTCCGCCCGCCCGCTGAAGAAGGGGGGCGAGGCTCGGACTCCCAGGATCGCATGGACCAGCAAGACACGCCGGAATCTAGCCAAGGCGGGTTAAGAAAGGATGAAGGCGGCCTACTCCCGTTACCATAGGTCAGGACGTTGCGGGGTTCGCATCAATCCGTCTTTCTCCGCCAGGATCGATGCTGCGCCGCCCGGTCCGAAAGAGCCGGCGGGGGGCGTCCCCGTGGACATCGCCAAAACCGTTCTTCTGCAAACTAGGTTTGCAACCGAAGCGGAAACTTACTTGCCTGTGCAAAGCGAGTTTCCAGGCAAAACCGGACGGCGCCATCTTCCAAGTAAATGAAAAACAACCAAAAAATCAAAAATGAGCGTCCTGGCACGCCTTTTGCTCAAAGTTGCGGCAGTGACATTCTGGGGAGGCCTAAATGGCAAATCTTCTGTGGCTGCAGGGCGGCGCTTGTTCCGGCAACACCATGTCGTTCCTGAACGCCGAGGAGCCGAGTGCTTGTGATCTGGTGACGGATTTCGGCATCAACGTGCTCTGGCACCCTTCCCTCGGCATGGAGCTCGGCGACAATCTGCAGAAGCTGCTGCGGGACTGCGTGTCCGGCGCCATTCCGCTCGACATCTTCGTGTTCGAGGGCACGGTGGTGAACGCGCCGAACGGCACCGGCGAATGGAACCGCTTCGCCGGCCGGCCGATGAAGGACTGGGTGAGCGAGCTGTCCGCGGCCGCGCAATATGTCGTCGCGATCGGCGACTGCGCCACCTGGGGCGGCATCCCGGCGACCGCACCCAACCCCTCGGAAAGCGAGGGCCTGCAGTTCCTGAAGCGCGATCACGGCGGCTATCTCGGCAGGGATTTCGTCTCCAAGGCGGGCCTGCCGGTGGTCAACATCCCGGGCTGCCCGGCCCATCCGGACTGGGTCACCCAGATCCTGGTGGCGGTCGCGGCGGGCCGCGGCGGCGAGATCGGCCTGGACGATTTCCAGCGCCCGAAGACCTTCTTCGCGAGCTTCACCCAGACCGGCTGCACCCGCAACATGCACTTCGCCTACAAGGTCTCGGCGACCGAGTTCGGCCAGAGGAAGGGCTGCCTGTTCTACGATCTCGGCTGTCGCGGGCCGATGACCCACTCGCCCTGCAACCGCATTCTCTGGAACCGCGTGTCGTCCAAGACCAGGGCCGGCATGCCCTGCATGGGCTGCACCGAGCCGGAATTCCCGTTCTTCGACCTGGCGCCGGGGACGGTGTTCAAGACCCAGACCGTGATGGGCGTGCCCAAGGACATGCCGACCGGCGTCGACAAGACCGGCTATATCAAGCTGACCGCGGCGGCCAAGGCGGCGGCGCCGGCCTGGGCCGAAGAAGACATCTTCGTGGTTTGATCGGGAGGAAGAAACCATGTCACAAGCAGCCGTTCAAACCCTCGATATCTCGCCGGTCGGCCGGGTCGAGGGCGATCTCGACGTCCGGGTCGACATTCAAGATGGCGTCGTGGTCAACGCCTGGACCCATGCGGAGCTGTTTCGCGGCTTCGAGGTGATCCTGAAGGACAAGGACCCGCAGGCCGGGCTCGTGGTCACGCCGCGCGCCTGCGGCATCTGCGGTGCGTCGCATCTCACCTGCGCCGCCTGGGCGCTGGACACCGCCTGGGGCACCGAGGTCCCGCGCAACGCGATTCTCGCGCGGAATCTCGGCCAGATCGTGGAGAGCCTGCAGAGCCTGCCAAGGCATCACTACGGCCTCTTCATGATCGACCTCACCAACAAGAACTACCAGGGAAGCCAGTATTACGAGGAGGCGGTCAAGCGCTGGGCGCCCTTCACCGGCACCCATTACGAGCATGGCGTCACCATCTCCGGCCGGCCGGTCGAGATCTACGCGCTCCTGGGCGGGCAGTGGCCCCATTCCAGCTATATGGTGCCGGGCGGCGTGATGTGCGCGCCGACCCTCACCGACGTCACCCGCGCCTACTCGATCCTCGAATATTTCCGCCAGAACTGGATCGAATCCATGTGGCTCGGCTGCTCGCTCGAGCGCTATGAGGAGATCCAGAGCTATGACGACTTCATGGCCTGGCTGAACGAGAAGCCCGAGCACGCCAATTCCGACCTCGGCCTGTACTGGCGCATGGGCATGGATGTCGGCCTCGACAAATATGGCAAGGGCCACGGCAAATACATCTCCTGGGGCTATCTCCCCCATGAGGACAAATATCAAAAGCCGACGATCGACGGCCGCAACGCCGCCCTGATCATGAAAAGCGGCGTCTATGACGGTGCCACCGACAGCCACAAGCTGATGGAGCAGGGCTTCACCCGCGAGGACGTCACCCACGCCTGGTACGAGGACGCGCCCGAGGTTCACCCCTATGACCGGGTGACCAGGCCTGTCCAGAAGAACGAGATCGATGTCGACGGCAAGTATTCCTGGTGCACCGCCGTTCGCCATGACGACAACGGCCGCCTCGAGGCCGGGCCGCTCGCCCGCCAGGTGATCGCCGGCGGCAGGCATGGCGAGGACTGGCAGCATCACGACCCGCTGGTGCTCGACATGTACAAGAATCTCGGCGGCGCCAGCGTGCTGCTTCGCCACTTCGCGCGCATGCATGAAGGGGTCAAGCTCTATCGCCAGGCCGAGCACTGCCTGAAGGAGTTCCGCCTGAACGATCCCTGGTACGTCAAGCCGACCGAGAAGGACGGCCGCGGCTGGGGCGCCACCGAGGCGATCCGCGGCGCCCTTTGCCACTGGATCGACGTCGAGGGCGGCAAGATCAAGAACTACCAGATTATCGCCCCCACCACCTGGAATGTCGGTCCGCGCGCCGCCGACGGCGAGCGCGGTCCGATCGAGGAAAGCCTGATCGGCGCCCCGATCCAGGACCCCACCGATCCGGTCGAGGTCGGCCATGTCTGCCGCTCCTACGACAGCTGCCTGGTCTGCACCGTCCACGCCCACGACGCCAAGACCGGCAAGGAGCTTGCGAGGTTCCGGACCGCCTGAAGGGGGAGAGGCGGTCTCCGGCGGCGCCGCTTGGCCTCCCCTGCGGCGTCGCCGGTCCTTTCTCGTCCCATGGCGATCGGTCTATTTCAGGGATAGGGGAGTTGTTCAGCCGACGTCGATCGGCAGGCAGAAAGACAGGGCGATGGGTGGCGAGGCACATGACGAACTTCTTCGACGAATCGACAAGCTGCTGTCGGACGGCCTCGAGACGCAGACCGAGCCGTTCCCCGAGACCGACAGGGAATTCGCCAAGATCCTGGACGAGCTGCGCGCCCTCGACCCGGGGGATCTGAAGGCCAAGCTGGTGATCGGCGGCTTCGTCAACCATCCCTATGGCGAGGAAAAGCAGCGCTGCCAGGAATGCATGTACTACCTGGTCCACCGCAAATGGTGCGACCTGCCCGAGCTCGCCGTGCCGGTCGAGCCCGAATGGTGGTGCCGCCTCTGGCGCATCTAGTGGCGTGGCTGGCACGGCCAGTTCGTTGACTTGGCGTGGGAGATTGAGGGAGCGAAGCGATGAGCGACGACGATGCCAAGCGCCAGGAACTCGCAAAGCTGCTGAAGGACGGCCTCCAGACCGACGTCACGCCGCGCGCCGACGACCAGGCGGCCTGGAACCGGATCATCGCCGAGCTTCGAACGCTCGCGCCGGACGACGATGTCGGCAAGCTAAAGGCCGGCGGCTTCACCGACTACACCTATGTCCATCACGACCTGGAGCAGCCCTGCGAGACCTGCATGTACTACCTGAAGCATCGCAAATTCTGCGAGCTCCCCGAACTCATGTTGCCGGTCGAGCCCGCATGGTCCTGCCGCCTCTGGCGCATCTAGTGGCGTGGCCACCTCATGGACTTGGACTGGCGGAACCCGGATCCACGGTATGCCGCCAAGTTTTCACTGTCTCGCAAGCAGGGTCTCAGGCAGGTGAATCAACTGCCGATGGCAGGATGAGGTCATGCTGACCATCATCGGCTGCGGCAATCTCAATCGCTCGGACGACGGCGTCGGCGTGGTCGTGGCGCAACGTCTCCAGGCCTGGCTGCAGGAGCGGCCGGTCGAGGGCGTGCGCGTCTTCGATGCGGGCACCGGCGGCATGGAGGTGATGTTCCAGGCCAAGGGGGCGTCCGCCCTGATCATCGTCGACGCCTGCGTCTCCGGCAGCGAGCCCGGCGCCGTGTTCGAGGTGCCGGGTGAGGAGCTCGCGCGAAAGCCCGCCCCCAGCTTCAACCTGCACGACTTTCGCTGGGACGATGCGCTCTATGCCGGCCAGCGCATCTTCGGCGACACCTTTCCCGACGACATCGGCGTCGTTCTGATCGAGGCGGCGAGCACCGATTTCGGCCTCGACCTCTCGCCCGCGGTCGAAGCGGCGGCGGCGGCGGTCGAGGCGCGGCTGAAAGCGCGGATCGAGGCCTGGGCGAAGCCGGTCCCCGCCCCCATACCCACCGATGCCGGGGACTGACGGCGAGGCACAGGTCACCATCGGCCGCGGCGCGATCTACCTGCCGGCGGCGCTCGTCGCGCGCTATTTCGCCGGCATCGAGGGCGTGATCCTGCTCTGGCGCGAGGAGCGCATCGTGATCATGCCGGTGCGCCATCTCGCCGGCGGCGGCTATCTCCTGAAGCTGCGCAACAGCCGGGGCGACCGCGTGGTGCAGGCCGCCGATTTCTTCCTCGATCACGGCATCGACGGCGAAACCGAAAGACAGCCCGCGGCCTCCTGGCGAACCGATTGGGCCGGTCTGGTGCTGGATTCTGCAAACTAAGTTTACAGTCAGCAAAGTCGCTAGACAGGGTACGTAGAATCCCCTACTGTCCGTCAAACGATGGCGCAAACGGAAAAGGGGAGGCCGCGTGCACAAATCGCGAGCCACGGCGGAAGTCGAAGCGGCGTTGCGAGCGGCCGAGGATGACACCCTGCCGCCGGCCGAGCGCGCCGAGATGCTGATGCAGATCGCGATCGGCCTCCAGACCAGGCCGAAATCCCCGGACGAGCTCCATCAGGCGATCGCCCTCTACGAGAGGGCGCGTGACCTCGCCGGCGACGCCGATCTGCTGTTCGCCGCGAGGATCGACGCCCGCCTCGGCACCGCGCTGCAGGCGCTGCCCTCCGAGGACGGCGCCCCTCTGCTGCAGGCGCGAAAACAGTTCGAGGCGGCGCGCCCGGTGCTCGAAGCCGACGGCCGGCCGGAGGAAGTGGCCGAGCTTCTGATGAACATCGGCCTTTGCCTGCAAAGCCTCGCCGCGCTCCACAAGGCCCCGATCGGCGATGCGATCAAGGCCTATCAGGAGGCGCTTCGCACCTTCGACAGGACGCAGTATCCGAAGGAATACGCGATCCTGCAGAACAATCTCGCGACCGCCTTTCTCTCGATCCCCTTTACCGACGAGCACGGCAAGATGCGCGAGGCGCTCGCCGTCCAGTCCTTCGAGGACGGGCTCTCGGTGGTCAATCTGATCGACCATCCCAGCGAATACGCCATGCTGCAGAACAATCTCGGCAATGCGCTGCAATACGCCTCCAGCGCCCACCCCGTCGCCAACAATCTGAGAGCGCTCGAGGCCTATGACGAGGCGCTCAAGGTGCGCCGGCCCGAGACCACGCCGATCGAATACGCCAACACCATCGCCAACAAGGCCAATTGCCTCGCCAACCTGCCGGACGATCCTGCCCGGCCTGAGCGCGGCGGCGAAGGCTCGGTGCAGGCGGCGCTCCTGCTCTACGCCGAGGCCAAGGCGATCTTCGAGCGCCATGGCGACCGGGGAAAAGCCTCGGTCGTGGCGGGAGCCATGGCCGAGCTCGATGCCAGCGCAGGCGCCAACGGCAGTTCACGGGATCTGCTATCGGGAGAGATGTCATGAGAAACGGCAAACGAGGTGTCGAGCGCAAACGAGGTGTCGAGCGATGAGCGCAGGGCTGTTCATCGGCGCCTTGATCCTCGCCTTGATCGCGTCGCTCGGCGGCGGTGCGCTCGGCGGCATCATCGTCGGCGGCAAGCATATCGGCAATGAGCTCGCCGCGATGATGGGCGCCTTCTACGGGCCGATGGCCGGGTTTCTCGGTGTGCTGGTCGGGCTCATCCTCTACGCGCTGATCGGCTGAGGGAGACGCTGATGCTCGACATGGCCAAGCATTCGATCCAGCTTTTCGTTCAGGGAAAGCTCTTTCAGAACAATGGCGAGGTGATGCAGAAGGTCGCGATCGGCGCCGGCGGCACCGCGGTGCTGACCCTTGTCCTGGCGCTGATCGGCCTCCCGGTCTGGCTGGCGGCGATCGTCGCGGGCGCGCTCGGCGGCGCCGTGCAGCCCTATCTCTTCAAAGACCTGAAATACCGCTGAGCCGATCGATGAACGCGCCCGCACCTCGCCCCGACCTCGCCGAAGCCCCCGGGCTCGACGAGCTGCTCGGCGAGGTGGAGGCGGCCGAGGCCGCGCTTGCCACGTCGCTCGACGAGACCTCGAAGGCGAACGTGAACCGCCTTCGGGATGCGGTCGAAGCCCTGGATCGTGAGGCGCTGCGCCGGCTGATCGCCGGGCTGAAGGACCTGCCGGACGCGCTGCAGGCGCTCCGGCGCTCGGCCGAGGACGAGGTGGTCTACGCGGTTCTCCGCCATCACGGGCTGATCCGGCCCAGCCTGCAGGAACGGGTCGAGACCGCGCTCACATCGATCCGCCCGACGCTCGCCAGCCATGGCGGCGATGTCGAGCTGGTGCGTGTGATCCCGCCCGCCGCGGTCGAGGTGCGCTTTCTCGGCAATTGCGACCATTGCCCGGCCTCGGTCCTGACCTTCACCGCCGGCGTCAAGCGCGCGATCCGCGAGCATTGCCCGGAGATCACCGAGATCAGGCAGGCCAAGGGCCTTGCGGGCAGCCAGGGCGACGGCACGGTCCATTTCCAGAGCCCCTTCGCCAAGCAGCGAAACGGCGTCTGGCGAAAGGCCCTGGCGCTCGCCGATCTCCCGGAAGGCGACGCCGTCATGCTGTCCGTCGCCGGCGAGGCGCTGATCTTCAGCCGCAGCGGCGATCATATCGCCTGCTTTCGCAATGCCTGCGCCCATCTCGGCATGCCGCTGGATGGCGGCGCGGTCGAGGACGGGATCATCACCTGCCCCCATCACGGCTTTCGATATGACCTCGCCTCCGGCGAATGCCTGACCGCACCCGAGGTCCAGCTCGAACCCCTGGTGGTGCGCGTGGTCGAGGATCGCGTCGACGTGCAGCTGGAAGCCTGATCATGCGCGTCGCCCTCAATCCCCCAGCGCCCAGACCTGATCTTGTGAAGGCTGGAGGCCCTGCCTCCCCTGCCTCCCTGCTGGAGGGGGGAGGGGCAGCGGTGATCCTGGGCGCCGAGATGGCCGATCTGCCGGCCCCCGTGACGCCGAGCCGCACCAGCCTTTTCGGCCCGCGCGGCGGCTGCCTGGTGAGCCCGGACGGGCCGCTCTGGGTCGCGGATACCGGCCATCACCGCCTGCTCGGCTGGCGCCGCCGGCCCGACCACGACCAGGCGCCCGCCGACTGGGTGATCGGCCAGAAGGATTTCGCGAGCGAGGGGCGAAACGGCAAGCGCGCGACCCCCGATGCCGCCAGCGTCAACGTGCCCACCGGGATCACCCGCTACGGCCGGGGCCTCGCCGTCGCCGATGCCTGGAATCACCGGGTGCTGATCTGGAACGAGTTGCCCGAGGACAGCCGCGTGCCGGCTGATCTTGGGCTCGGCCAGCCGGACTGCAGATCCGTTCTGGCCAACCGGGGCCGGCTCGATGCCGGCCCCGGTACCCTCAACTGGTGCTACGGCGTCCATGCCGACGGCGAGCGTCTCTATGTCGCCGATACCGGCAATCGCCGCGTGCTGATCTGGGACCGGCCGCCGGTGGAGCAGGGCCAGCCGGCGGATGCGGTGCTCGGCCAGGAGGACATGACCTGCCGGGACGAGAACGCCGGCCGCGGCCCCGATGCCGCGACCATGCGCTGGCCGCACCAGATCGCGGTGATCGACGGCCGGCTCGCGGTCACCGATGCCGGCAACAACCGCATCATGGTCTGGAACACGCCGCGCCCGGAAAGCGGTCAGCCCGCCGACCTCATCCTGGGCCAGGCGGCGCCCGATCAGGTCGAGCACAATCGCGGCCGCTATCTGCCGGATGCCGCCAGCCTGAACATGCCCTACGGCCTGGCTGCCGCCGGCAGTCGGTTCACCAAAGGCAGTCGCCTGATCGTTGCCGACACGGCGAACTCCCGCCTGCTCGGCTATGATGATCTTTCCGCGGACGCGGTCGCGACGCGTCTTGCCGGCCAGCCCGATTTCGCCAGCAAGGGCGACAATCGCTGGCGCAATGCGACGCGCGATTCGCTATGCTGGCCCTATGCCGTCTCGATCTGCGAGCGCACCGTGGTGATCGCCGACAGCGGCAACAACCGCGTCCTTCTCTGGGACCTCGCCTCATGAGGGCCGAAAACGAAGCCGTGCTCGTGGAAGCCCGCACCATTCGGATTCGCGGCCTGGTGCAGGGCGTCGGCTTTCGCCCCACGCTCTGGCGGCTGGCCGAAGCCCTCGGCCTCAAGGGCGAGATCGGCAATGACACGCGGGGCGTGCGCCTTGACCTGGAGGGTGATCGCGACGCCCTCGATCGTCTGATCCGCCGCATCGAGCAGGAGGCCCCGCCGCTCGCCCGCATCGATGCCATCGAGCAGCAGGCCAGCGCCGCGACCTCCGGCTTCGGCGATCTCAGGATCGTGGCGAGCGGGGCGGGGGAGGTGCATACCTTCGCCTTGCCGGACGCCGCGATCTGCGCCGCTTGCCTCGGCGACGTGCTCGACCCGTTCGACCGGCGCTACCGCTATCCCTTCACCAACTGCACCCATTGCGGCCCGCGTTTCTCGATCCTCCGCGCCATGCCCTATGACCGCGCCGAGACCAGCATGGCGTCCTTCGCCATGTGCGCCGACTGCGCTGCGGAATACGAAAACCCTGCCGATCGCCGCTTCCATGCCCAGCCCAATGCCTGCCACGCCTGCGGCCCGAAGGTCGAGCTTCGGCGCATGGATGGGCGGGCGATGGACGTCAGCGCGCATTCCATGCTGGACGCGGTGGACGCCGTCGCCTCCCTGATCCAGAAGGGCGAGATCGTCGCGATCAAGGGGCTCGGCGGTTTCCACCTCGCCTGCGATGCCACCAACGGCGACGCGGTCGCCCGCCTGCGCGAACGCAAGAAGCGGGACGCCAAGCCGTTCGCCCTGATGGTCCGGGATCTGGAGGTCGCGCGGCGCTTTGTCAGAGTATCGCCAGACGAAGCGCGGCTGCTCGGCGATGCCGCAGCGCCGATCGTGCTGCTCGAGCCCGGCGAGCGGCCCCTGCCGGAGGAGATCGCGCCCGGCATGGCGACCCTTGGCATCATGCTGCCCTACACGCCGCTCCATCATCTGATCTTCCGCCGCCTCGACCGGCCGGCCGTGATGACCAGCGGCAATCGCGCCGATGAGCCGCAATGCATCACCGACGCCGATGCCCTGGAGCGCCTCGCCGGCATCGCCGACTACGTCCTTCTGCACGACCGCGAGATCGTCAACCGGGTCGACGATTCCGTGGTTCGGGTCATGGCGGGCGCACCGCGCACCATCCGCCGCGCCCGCGGCTTCGCGCCGGAGCCCATGCCGCTGCCGGCAGGCTTCGAGCGGGCACCCGACCTGCTCGCCATGGGCGGCGAGCTGAAGGCGGTCTTCTGCCTCCTCAAGGACGGCCAGGCGATCCTGTCTCCGCATCAGGGCGATCTGGAGGAGGCGCGAACGCAGGCCGACTGCCGGCACCAGATGCATGTGCTCGCAGCCCTGTTCGACCATCGCCCGGAGGCGATCGCGGTCGATCTGCATCCCGAATATTTTGCGACGAAACTCGGCCAGCAGCGTGCCGAAGACGGCGGGCTGCCTGCGCTGCAGATCCAGCATCATCACGCCCATATCGCGAGCTGCATGGCGGAGAACGGCCTGCCGCGCGACACCGAGCCTGTCCTCGGCGTCGCTCTGGACGGGCTCGGTCTCGGCGCCGACGGCACCATCTGGGGCGGGGAATTCCTGCTCGCGGACTACCAGGGTTTCGAGCGTCTCGGCTGCTTCAAGCCGGTCGCCATGCCCGGCGGCGACCGGGCGTCGCAAGAACCCTGGCGCAATCTCTACGCCCATCTCATGGCCGAGATGGGGTGGCCGCGCTTCGCCATGAATTTCTCCGAGCTGGACCTGTTCCAGAAGCTCGACGCCAAGCCGCGCGCGACCCTGGACGCCATGCTCTCGAAGAACCTGAACAGCCCGCTCGCAAGCTCGGCCGGCCGTCTGTTCGACGCGGTCGCCGCCGCCCTCGGCCTCTGTTTCGAGCGTGTCGCCTTCGAGGGCCAGGCGGCGATGGCGCTGGAGGCGATCGTCGATCGGGACGCGCTCGAGACGGAGGACGAGCTGCTCGCCTATCCCTTCGCCATCCCCAATCTCGGCGGCCGGGGCATGCCCTATATCGAGCCGCTCGGCATGTGGGAGGCGCTGCTCGGCGACCTCATCCTGAAGACGCCGCCCGGCGTGATCGCCGCCCGTTTCCACCGCGGCCTCGCCAAGGCGATCGCCGGCATGGTGGCGAAGCTGATCCAGCGCCCGGACGGCAGGACAATTGGGCGCGTGGCGCTTTCGGGCGGCGTGTTCCAAAATCGCATCCTGCTGGAGCAGTGCCTCGCGCGCCTCGCCCCGCTGGACATCGACATCCTGACGCAGTCGCGCGTGCCGGCGAATGACGGCGGCCTCGCCCTCGGCCAGGCGGCGATCGCCGCCGCCCGACTGCTGGAACGCTAGAAGGAAAGGTCGAGAAGATGTGCCTCGGCATACCCGGTCAGATCGTCGAGATCACCGACGTCGAAAGGAAGCTCGCCCTGGTCGACGTCAGCGGCGTTCGCCGCGAGATCAACATGATCTGCGTGGTCGACGAGGAGCATCCGCTGGAGAGCTGCATCGGTGACTGGGTCCTCGTTCATGTCGGCTTCGCCATGAGCCGGATCGACGAGGCCGAGGCGGAAGCGACCCTCGCGATCCTGACCGAGCTCGGCGAGGTCCAGGAGGAGCTGGCCGCGATGCAGGCATCGGGCAGGGCGTGAGGGGCCGGCGATGGGCGGCGACGAGCATCTGAAGGGCCTCTATCCGTTCCTGCACGGCGAGCGTCCGAACACGCACGACGTCGATGCGGCGCTGCTCGAATCCGTGCGTCAGAAAGCGAACCACAACCGCGCCGTGCTCGAGCGCTTCTTCGCCGACCATGGCGGCGAGGTGGTCGAGACCGCCAAGGCGATCGCCGCGGTCTACCGGCGAAAGGGCCGCATGTTCTGCATGGGCAATGGCGGCTCCGCCTGCGACGCCGCCCATTTCGCGGTCGAGTTCATCCACCCGGTCACCGCCGGCCGCCCCGCCCTCCCGGCGGTCAATCTCACCACCGACATCACCATGATCACCGCGCTCGGCAACGACGTCGGCTTCGCCCAGATCTTCCGCCGCCAGATCATCGCCCAGGCGACCGCCGGCGACGGCCTGATCGGCTTTTCCACCAGCGGCAATTCGGAAAACCTGCTGCTCGCCTTCGACAAGGCCAAGGAGATGGGCCTGGTCACCATGGTGCTGGTCGGCCAGGACGGCGGCAAGGCCAAACGTTCGAACACCATCGATCACTACCTGGTGGTCGAGGACGACAGCATCCACCGCATCCAGGAATGCCACGTCGCGATCTACCACATCCTCTGGGATCTCGTGCACACCCTGCTCGCCGACGATCGCGGCTCGGCGGGCACAGAGCCTTTAGGGAAAAGCGCATGAAATATGTCGACGAGTTCCGCGATCCCGAGAAGGCGCGCGTGCTGCTGAAGGAAATCGAGCGCCTGGTCGGCGAGATCGGGGCCACCAAGGAGCGGCCGCTGCAGCTCATGGAGGTCTGCGGCGGGCATACCCATTCGATCTTCCGCTACGGCCTCGAAACCATGCTGCCCGATGCGATCGAGCTGGTGCACGGCCCGGGCTGCCCGGTCTGCGTGCTGCCCATGGGCCGGGTCGACGACTGCGTGGCGCTCGCCGAGCAGCCGGGCGTCATCTTCACCACCTTTGGCGATGCCATGCGCGTGCCCGGCTCGAAGAAGAGCCTGATGCAGGCGAAGGCCGACGGCGCCGACGTGCGCATGGTCTATTCGCCGCTCGACGCCCTCGACCTCGCGCGAAAACATCCAGATCGCGAGGTGGTCTTTTTCGGTCTCGGCTTCGAGACCACCATGCCCAGTTCTGCGCTGACGATCCTCCAGGCGGAGATCGAACGCATCGATAATTTCTCGGTCTTCTGCAATCACATCACGATCATACCGACCATCAAAGCCATTCTGGACAGCCCCGATCTCCGCCTGGATGGATTCATCGGCCCCGGCCATGTCAGCATGGTCATCGGCACCAGCCCCTACCGCTTCATCGCCGAGCACTACGAGAAACCGCTGGTGATCGCCGGCTTCGAGCCTCTGGACATCCTGCACACCGTCTGGATGGTGCTGAAGCAGATCGCCGAAGGCCGGCACGAGATCGAGAACCAATATAGCCGGATCGTGCCGGAAAACGGCAATGCCCAGGCGCTGGCCGCGGTCGCCAGGATCTACGAGCTTCGGGAATTCTTCGAGTGGCGCGGCCTCGGCTCGATCGACCATTCCGGCGTGCGCATCCGGGACGCCTATGCCCGTTTCGATGCCGAACGAAAGTTCCCGATACCGGCGCTCAAGATCGCCGACCCGAAGTCCTGCCAGTGCGGCGAGGTGCTGAAGGGGGTGATCAAGCCCTGGGAGTGCAAGATGTTCGGTGCCGGCTGCACGCCCGAAACCCCGCTCGGCGCGCTCATGGTGTCCTCGGAGGGCGCCTGCGCCGCCTATTACCAGTTCGGCGATCTCGACCTTCTGACCGCTGCCGCCAAGAGCGACGCGGAGACGCTCGCCCGATGAGCGCCGGGGCCGCCATTCGCCAGCGAAGCGGCAAGGTCAGCCTGCCCAAGGTCACGCTCGCCCATGGCAGCGGCGGCAAGGCGATGCGCGATCTGATCGACGACGTGTTCGTCACGGCTTTCGCCAACCCGACCCTGGCGCCGCTCGAGGATCAGGCGCGCATCGATCTCGCGTCTCTCGCCCAGTTCGGCGACCGGCTCGCCTTCACCACCGATTCCTACGTGGTCGACCCGCTGGTCTTTCCGGGCGGCGATATCGGCAAGCTCGCGGTCTGCGGCACGGTCAACGACCTCGCAGTCGGCGGTGCCGTCCCGCTCTATCTCTCCTGCGGCTTCATCATCGAAGAGGGCTTTTCGACCGAGGAGCTGCGCGCCATCGCCGGCACGATGCGTGCCGAGGCGGAGCGCGCCGGTGTCGCGATCGTCACCGGCGACACCAAGGTCGTGCACAAGGGCGCTGCCGACAAGCTCTTCATCAACACGTCAGGCGTCGGCGTGATCCGCGCGGGCGTGACCCTCGGCGCCGAGCGCGCGCGGCCGGGCGATGTCGTCCTGGTCAACGGCCTGCTCGGCGACCATGGCGCCGCCATCCTGAACGCGCGGGGCGACATGGCGCTCACCACGCCGATCGAAAGCGACTGCGCCTCGCTGCACGGGCTGATCGAGGCGATGCTTGCCGCCTGTCCCGGCATCCGCTGCATGCGCGATGCCACCCGCGGCGGCGTCGCCACGGTGCTGAACGAGATCGCCCAGCATTCCGGCGTCGGCATCATGGTCGAGGAAACCGCGATCCCGATGCGCGCCGAGGTCAAGGGCTTTTGCGAGATCCTCGGACTCGATCCGCTCTATCTCGCAAACGAGGGCAAGCTGGTCGCGGTCGTCCCCGGCGACGCCGCCGAGTCCGTGGTGAACGCCATGCGTTCCCATCCGCTCGGCGCGCGCACGGCGATCATCGGTGCGGTCCGCGAAAAGCCGGTGGCGACGGTGATCATGCAGACCGGCTTCGGCGGCCAGCGTGTGGTCGACATGCTGGTCGGCGATCAGCTCCCCAGGATCTGCTGAGGCCGCGCCATGCACGAGCTCGGCATCACCCGCAACATCGTCGCCATCGTCAGCGAGCGCGCCGGCGACCGCCGGGTCAGGCGCGTCACCCTGGACATCGGCAGGCTGTCGGCGATCATGCCGGATGCGATCGCGTTTTGCTTCGACGTGTGCAGCCAGGGAACCGTGCTCGACGGCGCCGAGCTCCGCATCAACCGGATCGACGGCCGCGGCCGCTGCCGTTCATGCGGTGAAGAGTTCGATTTTCCCACGTTGGTGACGCCGTGCCCGGCCTGCGGTGCCCGCGGTCCGGAATGCATCGCGGGCGAGGACATGTTGATTCGCGAGATGGAACTGGAGGTGGCGTGATGTGCGGTCATTGCGGGTGTTCCGAAGGCAATCAGGTGACAGTGACCGGGCTCGGCACGGGACACGGTCACGGACGGGGCGAGCACGGGCACGGGCATGGCGACCGTGGTCACGATCACCATGACCACCATCACCACGACCACGATCATGGCCATCACCATCATGATCACGGCGGTCACCACCACCCGCATGAGCACATGCATGCGGACCGGGTGTCGATCGAGCTCGGCCAGGCCGTGCTCGCCAAGAACGACCGTCTGGCGGGCGACAATCGCCGCTGGTTTTCGGATCGCGGCATCACCGCCCTCAACCTCGTGAGCTCTCCGGGCGCCGGCAAGACCACGCTTCTGGAACGCACCATCCGCGATCTCGGCGCCGAGATGGAGATCGGCGTGATCGAGGGCGATCAGGAAACGCTGCACGACGCCGAGCGCATCCAGGCGACCGGCGTCAAGGCCGTGCAGATCAACACCGGTGCCGGCTGCCATCTCGAAGCCGACATGATCGCCCGCGGTCTGGAGATGCTTCGACCGTCGACGGGGTCCGTCGTGATGATCGAGAATGTCGGCAACATGGTCTGCCCCTCGATGTTCGATCTCGGCGAGCGCGCCAAGGTCGCGATCCTCTCGATCACCGAGGGTGAGGACAAGCCGATCAAATATCCGCATATGGTGCGCGCGGCGTCGGTGCTGCTGCTGAACAAGATCGACCTTCTGCCCCATCTCGCCTTCGACGTCGAGCGCTGCATCGGCTATGCGCGCGAGGTCAACCCGGATCTCGAGATTTTTCGAACGTCGGCGACCACCGGCGAAGGCCTGGACGGCTGGTATGGCTGGCTGCGCGCGCAGATCGGCGAGCGGCCCCTGTCCGAGCGGCCCTCCGTAAGCCGCGCCTGATGGACGTCCTGCTGCTCGGTTTTCTCGTCGGCATCGGCCACGCCATCGAAGCGGACCATCTCGCCACCGTCTCGACCCTGATCGCCAAGGAGACCGGCGTGCGCCGGATCGTCCGCCACGGCTTCACCTGGGGGCTCGGGCACAATCTCGCACTGTTCGTGGTCGCCGGCCTCGCGATCCTGACCAACACCACCCTGCCGGCCTCGGTTTCCGCCTGGCTGGAGGCGCTCATCGGCGTGATGCTGATCCTGCTCGGCGCCCAGGTTCTCTACCGCGTGGTCCGGGACCGCATCCACGTGCATGCTCATCGGCATGCTGGCGGCGAGCTGCATCTGCACGCCCACAGCCACCGTCACGACACCGGACCGCATGACGCCAGCCCGCATGATCACGACCATCGGCGCGGGCTGCCGCTCAAGACCTTCGGCATCGGCCTGCTGCACGGCCTCGCCGGCTCCGCGGCGCTGATCATCCTGACCGCGGCGACCTTCTCGTCGCCCTGGCTCGGGCTGATCTACGTCCTGCTGTTCGGCGTCGGCTCGATGGTCGGCATGGCGATGCTCTCGATGGTGATCGCCCTGCCGCTCGCCTGGTCTGCGCGCGTGCTCACCTGGACCCACCACGCCTTCCAGGGCACGATCGGCATCATCGCGATGCTGATCGGCGGCCATGTCCTGCAGCAGAGCGCGATTTTCTTTTGATCCGAAAGACATGGTCCGGTTTCGGCTGATGACGATCGCCGCCGGCTACGAGGACGGCAACGACGCCTCGAGCCCGCGCGCCGATGCGGCGTTCAAGCTGGCACAGGACCGGTTGCCGTCTGGCCGACACCTCGCCTCGCAGCCGACGATCTCTCGCCTTGAGAATCTGCCAGACCGCCGTTCGCTGTTGCGTATGGGGCAGATCGTGCTCGATGTCGACGACACCTTCGATGCCGTTCATGGCGGTCAGCAACTGCGACTTTTCCCTCTGAGGGCGGAGCCCGAAGCTCCGCTGGGCTCATCACGATGATGATGGCTTCCAGCCGATCGTGGTGTTCGACGGCGAGGGCCGGATCGTGACCGCGATGCTGCGTCCGGCCAAGCGGCCCAAGGGCACGGAGATCCGCGCGTGTCCGCGCCGGTTGCTGCGCGCCATGCGGTCGAACTGGCTGCGCACCAGGATCCTGATCCGGGCCGACAGCCCCGCCTGCAGCCGCATCGCGCCTGCAGACCGGGACACCACTATTGCTGCCCCGAGGTGATCGACTTTTGCCGGGCGAACGGCCTCGACTTGATCTTTGGGGTCGCTCCGACCTCGACCTCGCGCCGGCATGTCAAGGCGCTGGAAGCGCGTACAACGGCGCGGTACGAGGCCGGAACCAAGACCGGGAAGGTGCGCGCTTCAAGGAGCTTCTCGATTGTGCCGAGAGCTGGGCTTCGGTCTTGGGCTGGCGGGTCCGGCCCACCGATTTGCTGTCCGCCCCCCTCGAGCAAGGCTTCGTCGCCGTGTTGCTCTTGTCCAGCAGGCCGCCGCACGCAAACCAATCCACCCTCTCCCGGGGTGAGCTTCCGGAGTGAGCCACATTGGGCTTCGGGCGGAGCGATTCTAGTCGAGCGCCGTGACCAACGTTGGAATCTCGCGTTCGAAGAAATCCGAAAACGACGCAATTCTCGGCGGCATCTTCTGATAGGGCGGATAGTAGAGCGTGAGCCACAATTGCGGCGGACACCAGTCGGGCAAAATCTGAACGAGACGGCCTTCCCGGAGGTACTCCGCCACGATGAAGAGCGGAAGAAGCGCGACGCCGGCGCCATCTGCAGACAGATGGGCCAGAACCTCGCCGTTGTTCGCCGAGATCGAACGGCCGGCGGAGATCATGACGCTGGCGCCCCCATCCGAAAGCTCCCAGCTTTCACGGTGCCGATCCGATGTATAGCCGAGACAGGCATCCGCCGTCAGTTCGTTGGGATGCCGGAGAGTCGCGTAGGATGTCCCCGGCGCGGCAACGAGAATGCGCTTGATGGTGCAGATCTTGCGCCAGATCGTAAACTTGTCGGAAGGGGGCTCCGATATTCTGACGGCAAGGTCGAAATCCTCCTCGAGCATATCCAGCAGCTGGTCGGTCAGGGAAATCCGAATGTCGATCTTCGGATAGAGATCCCGAAAACCACACAGGATCCGAGGCAGCACCCGCTGCCCCAGCGACATCGGCGCGTTGATCCGCAGGCGTCCCTCATCCGCCTTGTTGGCGTTCGCAAGCTCGGCGCGCGCATCGTCAAGGGCACGCATGGCCGGTTCAAGCCGCGCTGCGAAGGTCGCGCCATCGGACGTGAGAGAAACCTGGCGTGTCGTGCGCACGAAGAGTTGCACGCCAAGCTGAGCCTCCAGCGCGGCGATCGTCCGGGTGACGGACGCCGGCGTCAGATCCATGTCCCGCGCGACCTGGGCGAAGTTTCGTGCCTCGGCGGCAAGCAGGAAGATCCTGAGGGCTTTGATCTCGTTCATCTCGATTATTGCGCCTTACGCAATTCAAAAGCAATTTTTGCGTCAATTCTGCGCAACGATCAACCGCACTATGTTGTGAGCAGCGAATTTGCAGTGCGGCCAGGCCGCAGAAAGGCGGAGATCATGCTCAACCAGATCAGGGGCCTGCATCACGTCACCTCGATGGCGGCGGATGCCCGTCAGAACAATGCCTTCTTCACCGATACCCTCGGGCTGCGCCGGGTGAAAAAGACAGTCAACTTCGACGAGCCGAGTGTCTATCACCTCTACTATGGCGACGAGGTGGGCACACCCGGCACGGTGATGACCTACTTTCCCTTCCCGCACATCATCCGCGGACGTCCCGGTGTCGGAGAGGTCGGCGAGACCCAGTTTTCGGTGCCGATGGGGTCGCTTTCCTTCTGGAAGGAGCGGCTGGCGACGAGAGGTGCCGCGGGTCTCGAAGAAGACACGACCTTTGGCGCCAGGCGGCTCAAGTTTCAAGGCCCCGACGGTGACGGGTTCGCGCTGATCGAAACCGATGACGACGCGCGCGCCGCCTGGACCGGTGCAGGGATGCCGAACGACGTGGCGATCCGCGGCTTCAGCGGCGCGCGCCTGCGCTTGCAGGACACCGCTGCGACGGAGGAGCTTCTGAGGTTCATGGGCTACCGGGCTGCCGAAACCGAAGGCAATGTCACCCGCTTCGTCATTCCCGATGGAAACGGCGCGGATAGGATCGATCTTGAAGCGCTCCCGCAATCACCGTTCGCCCGGCAGGGCGCGGGCTCGGTCCACCACATCGCCTTCGCAGTCCCCGATCGTGCGGCGCAGCTCGAGGTGCGCAAAGCGCTTATGGACACCGGCTATCAGGTCACGCCGGTGATCGACCGCAACTATTTCTGGGCGATCTATTTTCGCACCCCTGGCGGTGTGCTCTTCGAGGTGGCGACCAACGAGCCCGGTTTCGACCGTGACGAGGACACGGCTCATCTGGGCGAAGCCCTCAAGCTGCCGACCCGGCACGAGCCGCTCCGCGGTCGTATCGAAGCCGCCCTCGAACCGCTGACCGACCGCCCCCTCGTTCCCCAGGAGCAGACTGCGCCCGGAATGACGGAGCCGGATCAGGGTAGAGCGTCATGAAGGACGTGACCTACGTCAACTATCGCCACGATGGCGCGGCCGATGCACCGGTCGTTCTCGCCTTGCACGGGACGGGGGGCGACGAGCATCAGTTCACCGCTCTCGTGAGGGAAATCTTGCCCAATGCCGGGATTGTCGCGCCGCGCGGAGATGTTTCCGAATTCGGCGCGAACCGGTTCTTCCGCCGGACCGGCGAGGGCGTCTACGACATGGGCGATCTCGCGTTCCGAACGGACAAGATGGTCGAATTCGTCGGCAGTATCGGCGAGGCCTATCCCGGCAGGCCGGTCTATTCGATCGGCTACTCCAACGGCGCGAACATCCTTGCGGCGATGTTGTTCAAGCGGCCGATGCTTTTCGATCGCGCAGCACTTCTGCATCCGTTGATCCCCTGGACCCCTGATCCGCAGCCTGCGCTCGACGCACTGCCGGTTTTCATCAGCGCCGGACGACAGGATCCGATCTGCCCTCTGCCACGATCACTTGCCCTGATCGACTGGTTTTCAAGTCAGGGGGCGAACGTCACCAGCCGGATCGCCGCGGGCGGCCACGACATCCGCCAGGACGAATTGGCCGCCCTCGCGCAATTCCTCCGCACACCCGCTCGACAGGAGGCCCGCCCATGAGCCAGCTGCCACCTTACCTGATCGCCTTCGCCATCGGTCTCGGCGTCGGGGCGATCTATGGGCTGCTATCCGTCAAATCCCCCGCCCCTCCCATTATCGCCCTTCTCGGGCTTCTCGGCATGCTTGCCGGCGAAGCCGCCGTCCAGCGACTCAAGGGACATGCGAATGTCGTGCAGGCCTGCCTGCACGAAAAATCCTTCGCACTCCACGCCCCCGACAAGGCGGCGAGGGAAAAGGATGCCACCTGAGACGCATCTCCGTCACCGTCAGCTTTGATTTCAGGAGACACTCCATGTCCAGCAAACTCGACATCCTGACCGCGCAGAACAGCCAGGTCATCTTCATCGACCACCAGCCGCAGATGGCGTTTGGCGTACAATCGATCGACCGTCAGACGCTGAAAAACAATACCGTCGCCCTTGCGAAATCCGCCAAGGCCTTCGGTGTCCCCGTGACCATCACCACGGTCGAGACCGATGGCTTCTCCGGCCCAGCCTATCCGGAGTTGCTTGACCTCTACCCCGACACCCCACTCCTCGAGCGAAGCTCGATGAACTCATGGGACGACCAGAAGGTGCGTGACGCTCTGGCCAGGTCTGCCGCCGACGGGCGCAAGAAGATCGTCGTCTCGGGGCTCTGGACCGAGGTCTGCAACCTGACCTTCGCGCTTTCGTGCCTGAAGGACACCGACTACGAGATCTACATGGTCGCCGACGCTTCGGGCGGCACGTCGGTCGATGCGCACAACTACGCCATGGACCGCATGATTCAGGTCGGCGTCGTGCCCGTGACCTGGCAGCAGGTCCTGCTCGAATGGCAGCGCGACTGGGCGCGTAAAGAGACCTACGATGCGACCCTCGACATCGTGAAGGAGCATTCCGGGGCCTACGGCATGGGCGTGGATTACGCCGTCACCATGGTCCACAAAGCACCCGCGCGCACCAAGCATGCCGCGCCGCGCCTCGATCCGAAGCCAGCCTCCGCGTAACGCAGCATTGGCCCGGTCGTCCCGACGCCTTCGCGGCCGGGCCTGTCGCTCCCCCAGTCGATGAGAGCCACACGATGTCAACGAAAGCCACTGCGTTTTCCCGCAGGGATCACCGAACCAAGGGCCGCCCTGCCGCTCGTGTCGCCCGCAGGGTGGGTGTAGGTGAACCCGCGATCTCCAAATCGCCCGATGTCCTCATCACTGCCGGGCATCCTTGTGCCCCGGAAATGATGCGGGGAACGGTCCTTGCCCCGGCGAAAGGGGAGCGGAGCGTGCTGCTCCGTCCCTTCGTGGGTGCTCATGCACCGCGCCACCTGGAGCGGGCCGATGTCACTCAGATTTGAGACCGACAGCCCGGCTTCGGGCCCCGTCCGCTTCGTTGCGTATCTCGGGCTCTGTGCGGCCTACATTCAGGGCGGGCTGGTCAAGCTCACCGATTTCCCTGGCGCCGTCGGCGAGATGACGCATTTCGGCCTGACCCCGCCAGCACTCTTCGCCGTTCTGGTCATCGCCCTGGAACTCGCTGCCTCAGCCATGATCTTGAGCGGGCTCTACCGCTGGCTTGGCGCGCTGGCCCTCGGCGGCTTCACCCTTCTCGCAACCTTCATTGCACTCAGATTCTGGGAACTGCCGCTTGGCCAGGAACGGTTCATGGCCGCCAACTCCTTCTTCGAACATCTCGGTCTCGCAGGCGGATTTCTTCTGGTGGCGTGGGGCGACCTGACCGAGCGATCGGCGGCTTAGCGCTCAAGTCAAAGGTATTCCGATGATGAAGCCCAATCTCCCCATCATCCTCAGCTTCAACGGCGGCTATGTCGATACTGCCGGGTTCCTCATGCTCGAGGGTCTCTTCACCGCCCATGTGACCGGAAACTTCGTGATGATCGGTGATGCGCTGGCCCACGGCGCTTCCGGGGTTGTCGCCAAGCTTCTCGCTCTGCCTGTGTTCTGCCTCACCATCCTGATCCTGCAGTCGATCGCCCTGCGTGTCGGAGCGACGTCGGCGCGCGCCGTACGCGCGATGCTGATCGCGAAATTCCTGCTTCTCACGGCCGCGGCGATCGCGGCCATCGGCTTTGGCGACTTCTCGAATCCCGATGGCTTTCCGCTGATCAGCACCGGCATGTTGCTCGTCGCGGGCATGGCGATCCAGAACGCCGCGCATCGACTTCATCTGTCGTCCACGCCGCCAACGACCCTCATGACCGGCACGACGACCCAGGTCATGCTCGATCTGGCGAGCCTGCTCTACGACCGCTCGCCGGAACGACCGGAATCCGTGAAGCCACGCCTTGTGCGGCTAATCGTGACGGTCACCGCCTTTGCCCTCGGCTGCGCGCTTGCGGCGCTGGCCACGATCCAGATTGGCATGTGGGCCTTTGTTCTGCCGCCAATTCTTGCGCTGATCGGCATGGCCGTCCACGAGCCGGATCAGAAAAGCGTTTGAGTCCCGGTCTCTGCGGGAGGCTGCCCGCAGCACGCTCCATCATGCAAGCTTGCGAAGGAGGTCCCGATGTCTGAACAAGATCTGGTCATCGTCAATGCAAAGGTGGCGACACTCGACAGGCAAAACCCTTCCGCAGATGCGGTGGCGATCCGCGACGGAAAATTCCTCATCGTCGGCTCCGAGTCCGAGGCACGTCAAGCGGCCCCCGAGGCAAGGATCATCGACGCCGCCGGACGGCGCCTCATCCCCGGGCTGATCGACAGCCATACCCACGTCATCCGTGGCGGGCTCAACTACAATATGGAGCTGCGCTGGGACGGGGTGCCGAGCCTTGCCGAAGCGATGTCGATGCTCAAGCGCCAGGTCGATCGCACCCCGGCGCCGCAATGGGTGCGCGTGGTGGGCGGCTTCACCGAGCATCAGTTCGTCGAGAAGCGCCTACCGACCCTAGACGAGCTCAATGCCGCAGCCCCCGACACGCCGGTCTTCATCCTCCATCTCTACGACCGGGCGCTGCTGAATGCCGCGGCGCTGCGGGTGGTGGGCTACACCAAGGACACGCCCAATCCGCCTGGAGGCGAGATCGTCCACGATGGCAGAGGGAACCCGACGGGCCTGCTGCTCGCCCAGCCCAATGCGACGATCCTCTATTCGACGCTGGCCAAAGGACCGAGGCTCGATCCGGACTATCAGCTCAACTCGTCGCGTCACTTCATGCGCGAGCTGAACGGGCTTGGTGTGACCTCGGTGATCGACGCGGGCGGCGGGTTCCAGAACTACCCTGATGACTATGCGATCATCGAAAAGCTCCACGCCGACGGCCAGATGACGGTGCGGATCAGCTACAACCTCTTCACTCAGAAGCCGAAGGAAGAGCTCTCCGATTTCTCGTCTTGGATCAAACAGGTCTCCCCGGGGCAGGGTGACGATACCTACCGTCACAATGGCGCGGGCGAAATGCTGGTCTACTCCGCCGCCGATTTCGAAGACTTCCGGGTCGAACGGCCGGAGATGCCTCCGACCATGGAGGCTGACCTCGAACCGGTCATCCGGCTCCTGGCCGAGAATCGCTGGCCCTGGCGGCTGCACGCGACCTATGACGAGACGATTTCCCGCGCGCTCGACGTGTACGAACAGGTGAACCGGGACATCCCGCTTCAGGGGATCAACTGGTTCTTCGATCACGCCGAGACGATCAGCCAGAGGAGCATCGACCGGATCGCGGCGCTTGGCGGCGGCATCGCCGTGCAGCATCGGATGATGTATCAGGGCGAGTACTTCATCGAGCGCTACGGGGCGAAGGCCGCCGAAAACACCCCGCCGATCAGACGGATCATGGAGGCTGGCGTGCCGCTCGGCGCGGGCACCGATGCGACGCGGGTGGCAAGCTACAACCCCTGGGTTTCTCTTTCGTGGCTCGTGACCTCCCGGACACTCGGTGGGACGCGGCTCTATCCTGCCGCCAACCGGCTCGACCGCGAGACGGCGCTGCGGCTCTGGACGGAGGCGAACGCCTGGTTCTCGAACGAACAGGGCAAGAAGGGGCAGATCAAGGTCGGCCAACTCGCCGATCTCGCGCTCCTGTCGGATGACTACCTCTCGGTCCCCGAGAGTGAAATCGTGCATCTGCGGTCGGTCCTGACGGTGCTGGGCGGCAAGGTGGTCCATGGCGACGGCACCTTCGGCCCTCTGGCCCCGGCACTGCCGGCGCCAGCGCCCGACTGGTCACCGGTGGCAACCTTCGGCGGCTACCACAAGACGCCCGAAGCGCAGGCGAAGCCGACGGCTCATTGCAACTGCTCGAGCAGTTGCGCGGTCCATGGCCACGATCATGCAGCGGCGCTCGGGGCCAGCGTGCCGGCCTCCGACGCCCGCACGTTCTGGGGCGCCTTCGGTTGCGGCTGCTGGGCGGTTTGACGCGGGCGCGCCCATGAAACCGGCGGCGCAGGCCGCAGGCGTGCTTTTACGCCTACGAATGTTTCAGGATTTCGGGCGGTCGAAGAAGAGACCATTCACGCCATATGAGCATCATGCAATTGGGAGCACCTGTGGACAGGTCGCACCGTGACGTTGCCCCCTTCAAACCGCACCAGCTGCTATGAGAGCGGCTGGCGATATGAAGGAGGCAGGTCACGCTGCTTCGTGTAGTTCGGTGCGCTTTGCGAGCCCCACAACCCGACCGCGGGCCTGCCTCGTCCTCTAGCAGCGTTCGTGTAGTTCGGTATGGGGCCACCGTTGACGGGCCAGAGGTCGATAGGCAGCCGCCAGGCGGCGCTGGCATCCTCAAGGCGCAGCCGGTGGGTGAGCCAGGTTGCTGTCAGTTCGCCTGCGCCGGAGGGTTGGTTGGGGCCGGACGATCAGGGTCCGCCGGCGGTTCTCCGAAATACGCGTGAATGAATGCTTTCAGCGGGGTGTGGATATAGGGCTTGGCGATATCCCCCACTCCCAAGAGGGCGATGAAAGAGACAATCATGGACCAGAAAGCGACCTTGAAGCTTTTCATGGAATCGGGGAGGAACGCGTGCAGTCGGCCAAGCACCTTGTCAAACCAGGAGCGAGGCGTGCTGATCCGTTGCTTGACAATGAAGGGATCATCGGCGGGGCGAATGGGCTGAGCGACCAGTGTCAGCGTCCGCCAGGAGGTTCGGACGGCTGGGTCGCAAGAGATGGTGAACAGCCAATGCTTCCGCAGGTCACCCGTGAAGTCCCGCTCCGGTTCACCGTCCGTCAACACGTTCAGATCGCCGTTCGGGGACACCAGCGTCACCTTCATCCGGTCACCGACGCGGAGGTCGCGGGTATAGGCAGGGGGCCCGCCGCGAAGCGCATCCCGATGCTCGCTAATCGAGCTCCTGCCTTGCGAAATGCGCACCTCGATCTCGCGTTCGCCCGTGGCGCTCAAGGTCTTCGGAAGGTTGAAGCTGATCAGGCCCGGCTTGAGCTTCCCTTGCTGTTGCAGGCTTTGCTGGAGTGCCTCCAAAAGCTGCTCGATCGGCGGGGTGGAAACGTTCGGGCCAAGAACGCTATCGAAGATTTGATCAATATCGAAACCATGAATGATCTTCCGGACGAAATAGAGCGAGAGCGAGGCGGCAGATAGCAGGACCCTTCGGGCGATGCGCTTGTAATCGACGGTGACAATCACCCAAACGAGCGAGACCACGAAGATCACCCATAGGAGAAGCGTGCAGAGCTGCCAAAAATCGCGCATTGTCTATCTCGCCGTAGGACAGGTGAGGCGAGATGTGGCAAATTTTTGGCAGCCTGTCATTGTGATTTAGGGGGCGGGGACGGCGATGGCCAATGTTGATCTCTTGGCGCTGCAAGGCCAGGTTAATCAGTCCCGGGCGGACTTTCGCGAAGCGCTCGACCAATATCGCAAACACGGTCGACCCAACGAACGCAAGATCAAAGATTACCTGCAGCAATTTTGCGATAACCGAGGACGAGCTCAAGGCGGAGATGGCGGCGGAGGAAGCTGGGACCGAGGTCAAAGCGCACAGCCGCAAGAAGCCGTCGAGGAAGCCCTTTCCCGAACATCTGCCGCGTGAGCGTGTGGTGATCCCCGGCCCGATATCCTGCGATTGCTGCGGATCGACGAAGCTCGACAAGCTCGGCGAGGACGTTACCGAGACGCTCGAGGTCATCCCCCGGCAATGGAAGGTGATCCAGCACGTGTCCGTCGTCAGGCTTTTTGGGACAGATGGCGGCATGAACGAAGAGAGGTTCTGGCTCATCTGATGGGTGGATTT
>JAWKVM010000024.1:0-168930 GCA_041398025.1 Alphaproteobacteria bacterium | reverse complement strand
GCCCGGCCATTACCATGTGCTGGTGCCGGCGCCGGCCGACCGCTTTTGATGAAAGAGTCGGCGCTTGACCGTGATTGGCTGGGGCAATTCGTTTCGCTCGAGGATTTGAGCAGGGAAACGGTTCGATCATGGGCAGGGAGGCAGCAGCTGAGCATTTGTTTTACGATTTTCGCCTCGACGACCACGTCCCTGCCGATCATGTGCTGCGCAGATCGATGTCTTTGTCGATCTCGGGAGCATCCGGTGCTGCAGCATTCGGTCCGGGTGTCGCCTATGCGATCATGTTCACGTGCACTTGGCGTTTCCATGCTTCTGTCGGCGGGATCTCAACGGTGGAGATCCTGATCAATCGACCTTTTCGAAGAATCCCCATGGCCGCTTTCATGACAGTGAACTCTTTCACCGCATGTTCAAGACGGTCGTGCTGCGCTGCATCGGCGAAGGCCTGATCGGCGGTGAAGGCTTTGCCGGCATCCACGCTTGATCCAAGGCTGGTCTGATCCGGGCGACGCCAACAAGAGGCGTTCGGATCCGTCGATGTCGTGTAGGCCCGCCGGCTCCGGCCATGAACAGGAGAGGAGCCATGCGGGTTGTCGGAATGGACATCCACCGGTCGTTTGCTCAAGTCGCGATCCTCGAGGATGGCCGCGTCGTGAAAGGACTGCGTGTCGATCTCGTTCGTCATCGAGGCGACCGGCAGCAGCAATGCCGTCGAACGGCTGCTCCGGCCTTATGCGAGGCATGTCGCGATCGCCAATCCTCGATTGGTTCGCGCGATTGCCTATGCGCGCGCGAGGACCGACGAGATCGATGCCCGGATCTTGGCGGAATTCTGCATGTCCGGCTTTCTGCCGCCGATCTGGGTTGCTGACGACGATACGTTTCGCCCCACCCTCGTGAATTTCCGGGGCAGACGACCGAGCGCGTGGGGGGCTCGAACAGATCGTCCGGCTGAAGAGCCGCATCCATGCGATCCTGAATGGCAATCTGGTGCCCAAATATGAGGGGTATCTTTTTGGCAAAGCCGCTCAGGCCTGGCTCGATGGATTGGCGCTTCCTGCTGCCTTCGCGTGCAGAAAAAAAGCGGTGCCGGGGCTGCCGCCGTCGCCACGGCGCGAAAACTCGCTGTCTTGATCTGGCATGTCCTGACGGACCAGGCTGACGCGCCGGATCGTGCAGCTGATTGTAGCCTGCATGAGCATCGGCCTGCAGGATGCCTTGCCAGCCCTCGAGCTGCAGTTCCATCCGGTGGATCAGCCGGGCGGCGCGTTCAGAGCGGCGACCATACTTCTCGCGCTTGAGCAGAGCGATCGCCAGCTTCAGGCCGGCGATCATCGCCTCGGAAGCCGAGACCACAGCCTCCGACCGGGTCGGCTCGGCCTTCATCGCGGCCAGCTCGGTGCGCAATCTTTCGAGTTCGGAGGCGGCATCCGACATGGCCAAGATCTACCATGTCAGCCCCGGAAAGCCCACGGAAAACGGCGCGATGAGCACGATTTACCCAGCCTTTGCAAGGCGTTGCGTCCAGCACGGGTGACGCCCGTCGATGCCGTCGAGGAGATGTCCGAGCTGGGCCGCCGAGATGGCGACTGCATCGCCTGACCGGCTCGTCGGCCAGATGAACTTGCCCGCCTCCACGCGCTTGGCATAAAGCGACATGCCCTGATCGCTACGCTAGTGCAGCGGCGCATTCGGATGATTCACAAGCCGCAGCACGAGGTTATTGGTTTTGCATCGATGTTTCCAAACACCGCTGATCGCTCTGTTTGGATCGCTGCGCCAGGACCGCGTTCAGCCGTCAGGCCAGAGGATCTTCACCGGATAACCTTTGCGGCCCCGAAAGCAGAAAATCCTGCCCGTATGGGGATCCCGTCCGATCCCTTGCTGCACCGGCAGCGCCAGCGTGTTCATGCCACGCCGCATGTCCCTGACACCGCCGGCGATCCAGACCTTCACGCCCGCCGGAAACGCGATCATGTCCGCTCCAGCACAGGCAACAGCCGAGCCGGCGCCTCGGCGGACAGTGTCAGCGGGATGAAAGACGGAGACCGCCCGACCCCGAGTTCGCCATTCCGGGATTGCCGCCCCCACACCGTCAGCGGCGAGCGCGAAATCCCATGACGCCTCGCCGTTGCGCTCGCCTGACGATGCCCGGCAAAGCTCTCCTCGATAATCCGAAGCTTCTCCGCGTCATTCCAAGGTCGACGGCCAGCAGCACCCGCGGCGGATAGACCTTCAATCTCGGATTCGCCTGTAAGGTCGACCATACGGCAGGATCTATCACCCGTACCCGAGACCCGTCAGGCAGACCCTGGCGAAAGGTTACGCATTTGGCGACAAGATAACTGTTTGAAGAATGTTAGAAAATTTCGTTCTCGCGCTACGCTGTCACAGCGCAGTGACAAACGGTGACAGGGACGCGGATGCTAAGGCATCGTTATCAGACGCTAATTCAACGCGTTTGCGCTTTGGTGGAGTGAGTCTCGGGCAATAACCATTGCGTTTTGTGTACGACGGCCGGAGGCCGCTGCCGGTCAGCCAATGGAGAGTGGCGCGAAGCGACGACGCGCCGGGACCGGAAGGAAGTACAGACCAGGACCGGAATTGCAGGATTTCCAACGACGGCCATGCGGCCAGAGACAAATATCAGCGGCCGCCATCGTCGAAAACCTCCGCATAGATTTTCTCGATTTGCCCTGTCTCCTCATCGGTCAATACTGCGAATTCCTTCTCGCGGCGTCGCTTGGGCAGCCTGCCATCATTCTGCCGGATGAACAGGATGAGATCCTGGGCGACACGGTCCGGCATCTCCACCGTCTCCATGATGCGCGCCAAGGCTTCATCGTGACGGCGCAGATACTCGATTTCCTTGGGCAAGTCGTGCTCGACCGCACGCTGGACGCAGGCGAACAGGAACTCCGCCGCCTCCGTGCAGTCGAAATAGCGGTAGAGATCGGCGGTGTCGTTCAGGACCTCGACATTGCGATGCGGCGGCGGTGTCGGCCGCCAGGCAATGAACGGCATCAGCGCGCCGGAGTGGTGCTGCAGCGTTCGCCGGTAGTCGTCGATCCGGTCCAGCATGACCGAGGAGACCGGAAACACCATGCCCTCCGGCGTGAACCTGCGCGCCGCCAGCACGTGGTGGATCAGGCAGCGATGCAGCCGGCCATTCCCGTCCTGATAGGGGTGGATGGTGACGAAGCCGAAGGCGGTGGCCGCCGCCTGCAGGACCGGGTCGAGGCCGCTCTCGCCCATGCGCCGATTGGCCGACAGCATGCCGGTGACCAGATCCGCAAGGTCCTCGGCCCGCGCCCCGATGAACTCCGGCAACGGATCATGAAGGTGATCGCGCTCGCCGATGAAGACGCCATCCGGGCGAAGCCCGGCGCGAACGAAGCGGGTATCCTCGATCAGCACGCCATGCAGACGGTTGAGCTCATCCAGCGTGAGCGCATGCCTGCCGGCCTGAAGTACGGCGCGGCCCCAGCGCTCCAGTCGGTTGCGGGGCGGGCGCTCGCCTTCGATCTCGAAGCTCGCCCGGCTGTCGGCGAGCAGCAGGAAATTGGCCGCCCGGGCGATCAGGCCGGCGCTCGTCCGGCCGACGGTGTCCGCGATCTCGCCCGCCAAGCCGCGGGCGAGGCAGGCCTCGATCGCTTCGGTCCGCCGGATGAGCGGGCAGTAGCCGCCATCGCCGAGCAGATTGTCCCTCACCCTGTGGCGCTTCGACAGTCGCGGCGCGCCTGTGACATAGCGCGCCGGATCGAGCGCCTCGATCGCCGTGACGGTGGGCGCGTCGTCGAGATCGAGGCGGGCGCCGGTCAGCGTTTCGTAGAAGAACCAGGCGCGCCGGGCGACGGCGCCGGTGGGCTGGCTGCCGACAAAGGCAGCCATCACATCCGAAGGAATGGCATCGAGCACGCGCTTCAGAACCAGCAGATCAAGGGATTCGTGGCGAAGCGCGAAGGTCAGGTGACCGGTGACGGCGTCACCCGGCCAATATCGCTTGTCGAAGACGCTCCAGCCGTTGTCGGCCCGCTTGCTGCCCTTGATATGACCGCCCGCGACCGCGCTCGGGGCGCGGACCGGCGCTTCGACGCCGAGCCCCTGCACAAGCGCCGCCCAGCCGGCCAGCCTCGCGCCCTTGGGCACGAGTTGATCCTGGAACATGTTCGGCGCCTGGCTATCCAGCTTCATCGGTCGAAATATCCTCACGATGGTCGAAATTCACCTCATTTGGACCTGAGCGTCGATTTTTTCTATACACGACGTTCAATCAAAAATCATTCACCAATGTGGAAATATGGAACAGATTGAGCCATCTGGTCGAAAAACGACTCGCATAGACGCCATGGCTACCTGCGCCATACATGGGCGCGGTGATGATCGAGGAAGGCTTGCCGGCCCTGACGGATCACCAAGCGCGACGAGTTTTTGTGGGTCAGGCCAAGCAGGATTTAGCGCAGCGGTCAGCGCAGACGACGGGAGCACGCTACCGTCCTCCTCGAAGGTGACGAGGTCTCGATCGAAAGCCGCATCGCAGCCCGCCCACCTCATCATCGTCCCGCCGAATCCGCTCACCAATCGTCGATGCTGCTGGAACACCGTCCTGCAATATCTTTTCGTCGATCGTCCCTCATCAATCGATCTCGCTGGTCCCCGTGCTGGAAGATCTCCGTGCACATCCAGTGGACCAGCTCGACAAAATGGGGACCGCACTTTGAGCGATGGAATCGATGAAAGCCGGGGACGCGAACCGTTCAGCTGAGGCCGCATCGCCTTCTCAATAAAGTCAACCAATCTGGGCTGTTTGGTTTGCCCCCAAGATCTTCGGAGCTGCCACTTCGCTCCGCTCTCCTTTGGCCGTACCGGCAAAAACACACTTGGCAGCTGTCCCTGCTTGGTCTTGTGTGTACCGCTTACGCTGGAAATGGGAAGCTATCGAGCAAAACTAGGATGAGCAGCCTTATCTGACTGGCCCGGTGTGATTGTTAGTGCCTTGTTGGTCTTTGCTCCAGCGTGACGATGGTTTCAGGGGCTGGAGGCCGATATCCCAAGGCGCTGTGAGGGCGTTTGGTGTTATCGTGCTTGCGCCAGTCTTCGATGATGATCTGTGCCTCCTTCAGCGAGTAGAAGATTTCGCCATCAAGCAGCTCGTCTCGCAGCCGGGCATTGAAGCTCGACATAGCCGTTCTCCCAGGGACTGCCAGGTTCGATGAAGGCGGTCTTCGCGGCGACGGCTTCAATCCGGCCTCGAACCGCTTCGGCAACGAACTCAGGGCGTTGTCGCTGCGAATGAAAGCAGTTGGCCCTCGCAGGATGAAGAGGTCGGTTAAGGCATCGATCACACCCGTCGAGTTCAGCTTTCGCTTCACCGGATCGCCAGACATTCGCGGCTGAACTCGTCCAGAATGTTCAGGCCCTGAAAGCCCGCCCATCGTCGGTCCGGCAATGGACGAAGTCATACGACCAGACATGGTTCTGATAGCCTGGTCGAAGACGAACGCAGGAACCGTCATTCAGCCAGAGCCGTCCTTTCTTCGGTTGCTTTGAAGGCACCTTCAGCCCCTCGCCGCCGAGAGACGGTCCGATCCGACCATCGCTGACCTGCCACCCCGCATCCCTGAGCAGAGCCGCAATCCGCCACGATAGCCATAACGCCCATATTGCCGGGCAAGCTCGATCATATCAGCCACCAGTTGGTCTTCGTCAGCTCGTCCGCGTGCCCGATATCGCTGCGTGGACCGATGCTGGCCCAGCACGCGCGACAAACCCGTCTCTCGGACACACAGAACTGAGTGAGAACCTGATCAATGCAGGCACGGCGACGCGAGGGAAACCTGAAGTTTCCCCGCGCCGCTTCCTTCAAGATCAGCTTGTCGAGGTCAAATCCGACACGGCTTTCGAAGCCGATCATTCTCCTTCTGCAGGCTTGAGTTCCCTCAGTTGGTCAGCGCCCATCCCGCCATAGTGCTTTCGCCATCGGTAGTAGGTCTGCTCCCGTAATGCGAACCTCCCGGATCGCATCAACGCGCGCCATGCCCCGTCCCACAAGCACGTCAACCTGCCGAAGCTGCTGAACAATCTCTCCAGGCTTGTGCCGCTTGTTCGCCATCTTCTGGCCTCCGTTTCCTATACATAACGGTGGACCAGTTCAGTTGGGCAGGATCACTACGGCAATGCCTGTCCGCTGTGGGCCGTCTACGGCGCCTTTCAGACGCCGGGCACGATCGTCCGTCAGGTCGCGGAGCTGCCCACCGGCGACCGCTTTCTGTTCATCGCGCGCACCACGGTCAAGAGCCCGGTCGCCTTTCGCCAGAACCGGCAGATCGTGTCGATCATGCTCGCCTGCGACGCCCTTCACGCCGATCAGACCATCTATGCCGACGGCCTCGATATCGTCGCGTCCGAGGCCGCGACGCCCATCGGCGTCACCTGCCGGCTCTGCCAGCGCGACGCCTGCCGGCACCGCGAGGAGGACCCGATCCTGGCCTCCCTGGCGCGCGGGCATTGACCTGTTGATTTGCCTCGATGCGGGAGCGAGAATGTGCCGAAAGCATCCGACTGCGACAATAGCGCGACATGGGGAGGTTTGGGGAGTGAGTGACGGTGGGCAAGCATGTCCTGATCGCTGAAGACGAGCCGCATCTGGTGGAGTCGCTGACCTTCATCCTCGGGCGCGAGGGCTTCGAGGTCACGACCGCGCTCGACGGCGAAGCGGCGCTGCAGAAGATCTGGGCGGCAGCACCCGATCTCGTGATCCTCGATGTCATGCTGCCGAAGATGAACGGCTTCGACATCCTGAAGAAGATCCGATCGAACGACGCGCTCAAGGCCCTGCCCGTGATCGTGCTCACCGCCAAGGGGCAGCGCCAGGACCGCGCCACCGCCGAGGATATCGGCGCCGACATCTTCCTGACCAAGCCCTTCTCCAACAAGGAGGTCATCAAGGCGGTGAAGACGCTGATCGGGAGCTGACCCGGGCATGGCCGGCCCCTCCCGTGACAAGATCGAGAGCCTGGCGCTCGTCCTGCCCTTTCTCGGCCTGTTTCTGCTCATGCCGCCCGCCGTCCTCGCCTTCGGCGTGCCGGCCATGATCGCCGGCGTGCCGCTGATCGTGATCTATCTGTTCGCGGTCTGGGCGCTCCTGATCGTCATCGCCGCCTGGCTCGCCCGGCGGCTGCGCCCGCGCGCGGAGCTGGAAAGGGCCATGCGCGACCCCGCGCCGACCTCGGGCCGGGACCGGCCGGACTGATGCTCTCCTCGAAGCTCGTTCTTCTGGCAGCGCTCGCCTATGTGGCGATCCTGTTCGCCGTCGCCTTCTTCGGGGACCGCCAGGCGAGCAAGGGGCGCTCCGGCTTCCTGCAGTCTCCTCTGGTCTACACGCTCTCGCTCTCGATCTACTGCACGTCCTGGACCTTCTACGGCGCGGTCGGCTCGGCCGCGCGCAACGGCCTGGAGTTCGCCACCATCTATCTCGGCCCCACGCTGGTCTTCGTCGGCTGGTGGTTCTTCCTTCGCAAGCTCGTGCGCGTCGGCCGCGTGCACAAGGTGACCTCGATCGCCGATCTGGTCTCGTCGCGCTACGGCAAGAGCACCATCCTCGCCGTGGTCGTCACCCTGATCGCGGTGATCGGCACCACGCCTTATATCGCGCTCCAGCTGCAGGCGCTCACCGTGAGCTACCAGGTGGTGAGCCATGCGAGCGCCCATCTCGACCCCGCCCTCCTCGCCGCCCCCGACTTCAGCGCCACCTTCTGGATCGCGGTCGGCATGGCCGTCTTCACCATCATCTTCGGCACCCGCAATATCGACGCCAACGAACGCCATCACGGCGTGGTCGCGGCGATCGCGGTGGAGGCGGTCGTCAAGCTCGCGGCCCTGCTCGCCGTCGGCCTGTTCGCGATCGTCGCGATCGGCGACGGCATCGGCGGCGTGTTCTCCGGGTCGCACCCGAGACTGCTGAACGCCGACGACATCTTCGGCCCGCGCTGGGTCACGCTGACCTTTCTCGCGGCGACCGCGATCATCTGCCTGCCGCGCCAGTTCCAGGTGATGGTGGTCGAGAACACGGACGAGGATCACCTGCGCACGGCGTCCTGGCTGTTCCCGCTCTACCTCTTCCTGATGTCGATGTTCATCCTGCCGATCGCACTCGCCGGCCTCGCCACCCTGCCGGCCAGCGCCGATCCCGACATGTTCGTGCTCACGCTGCCCCTGTTCGCGGATCAGGAACTGCTGGCGCTGTTCGCCTTTCTCGGCGGCTTTTCCTCGGCGACCTCGATGGTGATCGTCGCCTGCATCGCGCTTTCCACCATGATCTCCAACCACATCGTCATGCCGATCGCGCTTCGCCTGCCGGGCTCGGCGCTGAGCGCCAGCGGCGACGTCAAGCGCCTCCTCCTGGTGAGCCGGCGGATCAGCATCGGCATCATCCTGCTGCTCGGCTTTCTTTACTTCCGGATCAGCGGTCCCTCCGAGGCCCTGGCGGCGATCGGCCTTATCGCCTTTGCCGGCGTCGCCCAGATCCTGCCCTCGCTGGTCGGCGGTCTCTATTGGCGCCATGCCACCGCCAAGGGCGCCGTCGCCGGGTTGATCGCCGGCTGCGCGCTCTGGTGCTACACGCTGTTTCTGCCGAGCTTCGGGGGCTCGTTCCTGATGTCCGCCGATGTGATCGCCAACGGCCCCTTCGGCCTCTCGCTCCTCAGGCCCGAGTCTCTCGTCGGTTTGAGCGGCGTCGACCCGCTGGTGCACGCGCTCTTCTGGAGCCTGTCGCTCAACACCGTGCTCTTCACGCTGGTGTCGCTCGCCACCCGGCCCAACCCGCTGGAGCAGGTGCAGGGACGCCTGTTCATCGATGTCTTCGACAGCGACCGGCTGGATGCCAAGCGCTACATCCAGCGCTCGGCCACCGGGCGGGACCTGTTCGTGCTCGCCCAGCGCATTCTCGGCGCCGATGCCGCGCATCACCTGTTCGCGAAGATGGCCGGCCAGGGGGGAGCGGCGCGCCATGAGCCCGTGGTCGACGATGCCTTCATCGACCAGCTCGAGCGCCAGCTTGCCGGCAGCGTCGGCGCCGCCTCGGCGCGCGCCATGATCTCGCAGGTCACCACCGGCGAGCGCATCAGCCTCGACGCCCTGATGCGCATCGCCGACGAGACCCAGCAGGTGATCGAATACAGCCAGCAGCTCAAGCAGAAGTCGGAGGAACTGGAATCCACGGCAAGACAGCTGCGCGCCGCCAATGAACGCCTGACCCAGCTCGACATCGAAAAGGACGATTTCCTGAGCCAGGTCAGCCACGAAGTGCGCACGCCGCTCACCTCGATCCGCTCCTTTTCCGAAATCCTCCTCGACGAGGACGATCTGGAGCCGAAGCAATCGCGCCGCTTCATGCAGATCATCCACGACGAGTCCGAGCGCATGACCCGGCTGCTCGACGAGATCCTCGACCTCAGCCTGCTGGAGCGCGGCGAAGCCCCCCTGGCGCTCGCCACCGTCGACGCCGAGGCCTCCCTCGACCGCGCCCTCGACCTCAGCCAGGGCCTGGCCAGCCGCCTGGGCGTGTCCCTCAAAAGCCGGGAGCGCGCTGCCGAAGCCATGGTCCAGGCCGATCCCGATCGCCTGAGCCAGGTCTTCATCAACCTGCTCTCCAACGCGATCAAATATAATGTCAGCGAGGCGCCGGAAGTGCAGATCTGGAGCCAGGTCAGCCATGGCAGCTACAAGGCGCTGATCGAGGACAACGGCCCCGGCATCCGCCCCGCCGACCGTGAGCGCATCTTCCGAAAATTTTCGCGCGGCTGGGCGCAGCCACAGACCGATCGCTCCGGCGCCGGCCTCGGCCTCGCGATCAGCTGGCAGATCATGAACCGCCTGAACGGCTCGCTCGAGCTCCTCCCCGATAATGGCCGCGGCGCCCGTTTCCTGGTATCCCTGCCGGCCCTGGCCAAGGCATAGGCCAGTCCCGACGCTTCCTCTCTCCGTTCTGACTGCATGAGGTATCGATGACTCGCCCGCCGATCCTGCTCTGGCTGCGCCAGGATCTCCGCCTCGCCGATCACCGACCACTTGCCGCGGCGCTGAGCGAGGACCAGCCGATCATCCCGGTCTACATTCTGGATGACGACACGGCCGGCCCATGGCATATCGGCGGGGCCAGCCGCTGGTGGCTGCATGACAGCCTTTTGGCACTCGGCCGTGATCTCGAAAGCCTGGGAAGCCGGCTGATCCTCAGGCGCGGATCGGCGTTCGATCTCCTGGTCGAGCTGATCGAGGAGACCGGGGCCGACGGCGTCCATGCGTCTCGAAGCTACGAGCCCTGGGCGCGCGACCTGGAGCGCAGGCTCGCCGAGCGCTGCGAGGCCGAGGGTGTCGCCTTCAAGCGTTTCGCCGGCCCTCTGCTGTTCGAGCCGGAACGGCTGCAGACCAAGGCGGGCGATCCCTTTCGGGTGTTCACGCCCTTCTACAAAGCCTGCCTCGCTTTGGAACCGCCGAAGCCGCCCCTCCCGCGGCCGGACGCGATCCCCGCACCCGATGGCTGGCCATCGAGCGAGTCGCTTGACGACTGGGAGCTGCAGCCGCGAACGCCCGATTGGGCGGGCGCCCTGCGCGCGACCTGGAAGCCGGGGGAGGCCGGCGCCGAAGCCGCCCTTCGCTGCTTCCTCGACGAGGCCATGGCGGGCTACGCCGACCAGCGCGACCGGCCGGATCGGCGGGGCACGTCTCGACTTTCGCCCTATCTGCATTTTGGCGAGATCAGCCCCCATCGCTGCTGGCACGCGGTCGAGGACCATCTCGCCCATGACGGCGGCGGGCAACGCGGCGGGCGCTCCTTTCAGCGTGAACTGGTCTGGCGCGAGTTTTCCCACCATCTGCTGTTCCACTGGCCCGATCTGCCGAAGAAGGCATTCAGGCCGGAGTTCGACGCGTTCCCCTGGAACGACGATGCCGACGCTCTCCGCGCCTGGCGAAAGGGCCTGACCGGCTTTCCGATCGTCGATGCCGGCATGCGCGAACTCTGGCAGACCGGCTGGATGCACAACCGGGTGCGCATGATCACCGCCTCCTTTCTGATCAAGCATCTTCTGATCCATTGGCGCGACGGCGAGGCCTGGTTCTGGGACACGCTGGTGGATGCCGACCTCGCCAACAACGCGGCGAGCTGGCAATGGGTCGCGGGCTCGGGCGCGGATGCGGCGCCTTATTTCCGGATCTTCAACCCGATCCTCCAGGGCAGGAAATTCGATCCCAAAGGCGACTATGTCAGGCGCTACGTCCCGGAACTCGCCGAGCTCCCGACCGAGCATCTGCACGCGCCCTGGGAGGCACCGGCCTCGACCCTCGAAGCCGCCGGCATCACGCTCGGCGAGACCTATCCAAACCCGATCGTCGATCACGCCAAGGCCCGCGCCCGCGCGCTCGAAGCCTATGGGACGATCAAGAAAAGCTGACGCCCCTCACCGCGCCTTCAACGCCTTCAGGATGCCAAGCAGCACGGCGTCGCGCTCCGCGGCAAGCTCGGCGATGGAGCGGCCGCCGGTCGCCTCGGCGATGCCGTCGACCAGCTGGCTGCGCATGGCGTCGTCCAGGCGCGGATCGCCGAGATCCGCCCACCAGCGGTGAAAGCTCTCGCCGTAGCGCGCACAGAACGCCTCGATACCACCCTCGCCCGCTGCGAGATGAAACAGCGTGGTCGGCCCCATCCCTGCCCAGCGCAGACCCGGTCCCGCCGACACCGCCTTGTCGACATCCTCGACCGACGCAACACCCTCCTTGATCAGATGTAGCGCTTCCCGCCAGATCGCGGCCTGCAGGCGATTGGCGACATGACCCGGCACCTCCTTGTTCACCCGGATCGTGACCTTGCCGACATCCGCGTAGAAGCGCTCCGCCGCCTCGACCACGCCTGCTGCCGTCCGGTCATTGCCCATCACCTCGACCAGCGGAATCAGATGCGGCGGGTTGAAGGGATGGCCGAGCACCAGACGCGACGGATCCCGCCAGCCCGCCTGCATTTCGGACAGCGTCAGGCCCGAGGCCGAGCTCGCGATCACCGCGTCGGTGTCGAGCGCCTCCTCGATCTCGGCATAGAGCGCGTGCTTCAAAGCCAGTCGCTCAGGAACACTCTCCTGCACGAACGCAGCGCGGTCGACAGCGTCGACGGGCCGACTACAGAATGTCACGGCTTCGGGGTCGCCGCGCCTGGTCATGCCGAGGTCCGTCAGTGTCGGCCAGGCGTTCGCGACATAGGCACGGACAGTCTTCTCGACGTCGTCGGCGACGTCGAACACCGCGACGCTCTTGCCGGCGGCGAGGAACAGCGCGGTCCAGCTCGCACCGATCACGCCGGCGCCGAGAACGGCGGTGTGGTTGGGGTCAGCCATCAGAAAAGTCCCGGTTGGATGGGCGAGGCCGCGGTCAGACCGCCGTCGACGGTGATGCACTGGCCGGTGACGAAGGCGGCTTCGTCGGGAGACCAGCCAGAGCGCTGCCGCCGCGATATCAGCGGGCTCGCCGAAGCGGCCGGCGGCATGGCGGGCGAGCGCATCCCGTTTCGCCCGCTCGACATCCTTGGCGGTCGCAAACGCGGCATCAGCCATGCCGGTCATGATCCAGCCAGGCCGGATCGCATTGCAGCGCACTGTTGGGCCATGATCGATCGCGATCGAGCGGGTCAGCCGTGCACGAACGCTTTCGATGCATTGTAGAGCGCCATGCCCGATCGGCGACCACGCCCGAGATCGAGCCGATATTGACGATCGCCCCGCCGCCCGCCGCTTCCATGCCGGGAATGAACGCCCGGCAGCAATTGAAAACGCCGCGGCAGTTCGCGCCGACGACCGCGTCCCAATCTGCATCGTCGCTGTCGGTCACGGTCTTCTCGACCTGCACGCCCGCGTTGTTCACCAGAATCGTCGCGGCACCGAAGTTTTTCTCAACGTACTCTCGCAACGCCTCCACCTCCGCGGAGTCGGCAACGTCACACCGACGCCAGCCGACAGTGTCTGGCAAGTGAACGGCGCGCGCGTCGCGCCGCCGGCTGCAGGTGAGGACGGTGGCGCCGGCGGCGGCGAGGCGCTCGACGATGGCGCGGCCGATGCCGCGACTGCCGCCGGTGACCACTGCGACCCTGCCGCTGAGATCCGTCACGGCAGTCGCATCTGCTGCACCTGCGCCGTGAGCCCGCCATCCAGCACCCAGAGCTGGCCCGACGCGTAGCGCGCTTCGTCGGAGGCGAGCCAGAGCACGAGATTGGCGATGTCTTCGGGCGTGCCGTAGGTCCTGGTCGGATGCACGTCGCGTACGGCCTGCTGCAGCGTTTCGATATCGCCTGCGTCTTGGAAAAAACTCTGCAGCATCGGCGTGTCGACATAGCCGGGACAGATGGCGTTGACGCGGATGCCTTCGGGACCGTGGTCGCAGGCCATGGCGCGGGTGAGCGCGTGCACGGCGCCCTTGGTGGCGCAATAGGCGGCAAGCCTGGGATCGGCGATGAAGCCGTCATAGGAACCGAAATTGACGATCGATGCACTGCTCGATCGCCGAAGCAGCGGCAAGGCGTGCTTCGACGTCAAAAAGGTCCCGGTGACGTTGACCGCGAAGATGCGGTTCCACTCCTCGAGCGATGTTTCCTCGATGGTCTTTTCGATTTCGATCCCGGCGGCATTGACCAGCACGTCGAGGCAGCGAAGGTTCTTGTCGACCGACGCCATGGCTTGGCGAACCGAGGCCTCGTCGGTGACGTCTAGCCTGACGAATGTGCCGCCGCCACCATCGGCATTCATCGATCCCGCTTCCGACAGGTCGGCCGCAAACACGACGGCCCCTTCGCGCACAAACCGTTCGCAGATCGCACGGCCGATGCCGCCGCGCCCGCCGGTCACCAGCGCGATTTTTTCCGACAGGCGTCCGCTCATCCGTCCCCGCCTTCACCCCGATAAGGCGGAAAGCGCGACTTCGCGGCGGCGACGGTCCAGTCCATGTGATTGCGCACATATTCGTTGGCGGCATCGCGTTTGGGCTGGAAGTCCCAGCTGGTCAGCGTGCCGTCCTGCATCGCCTCATACACCGCGCGCCGTTTTTTCTGAGTCGCGATCACGTCCTTGCGGATCGCCCCGCTGTCCCAGCGCTGGCCCACCTCGTCGGCGAAGGCCTGTGCCATGTCGTTATGCTCGGGATCGGCCGCGAGGTTGGTGAGCTCGTCCGGGTCGTCCTCGACATTGAACAGGAGTGGTGGATCGACATCGCAGTGGATGTATTTCCAAGGGCCGCGCCGGATCATGAAGCAGGGATGCGACGCGCATTCCGCACAATATTCTGCGATCGCTTCATCCACGTCATCGGCGGGATCGACAGTCCCGGTCGCCAGCCCCCAGAGACTGCGGCCGTCGAGGTCGTCCACCGAGTTCGTGCCGCCGGCCGCCTCAACGAGTGTCGGAAAGATATCGACCAGCGACACGTTGTTGCCGACCGCCCTGGCCGACGGCAGCCCAGGGCCGGCCATGATCAGCGGCACACGGCAGGACCACTCGAAGAAATTCATTTTGTACCAAAGGCCGCGTTCGCCGAGCATGTCGCCGTGGTCGCTGGTCACGATGACGATGGTGTTGTCGATGAGCTCGGCGGCACGCAGCGTCTCGGTAATGCGGCCGATCCAGTGGTCGACGTAGGAGGTGTTCGCATAATAGGCGTGGCGCGCGTTTCTGATCTGCGCGTCGGTCGCAATATCGACATCCGCCTCGATTCCGGTCAGGACACGGCGGCTGTGCGCGTCCTGCTTGTCCATCGGCAGCGCCGGCACGGTCGGCATGTCGATGGCCTCGTGATCGTAGAGGTCCCACCATTTCTGCAGCGCGACATAGGGATCGTGCGGGTGGATGAAGGAGACCACCATCATGAAAGGCTGGTCGCCAGCGGAGCGCGCATAGTCGAAGATCTTGCGCTCGGCGAAGAACCCGACCTCCTCGTCATACTCGATCTGGAAGGTGGTGGCGGCGACACCCGCTTCGACCACGCTGTCCATGTTGTGATACCACTTGTCGATGCGCTCGTCGGGGAGTTCCCAGTCAGGCGTCCAGGCGAAGTCCGCGGGGTAAATGTCCGTGGTGATGCGCTCGTTGAAGCCGTGCAGCTGATCCGGGCCGACGAAATGCATCTTGCCGGAAAGACAGGTGTGGTAGCCGAGCTGGCGAAGCGCGTGCGCGAAGGTCGGAATGGCGCTCGGAAATTCCGAGGCGTTGTCATAGGCGGCGATGCGCGTGACATGCTGGCCGGACATGAAGGCGAAGCGCGAGGGCGCGCAGAGCGGCGCGTTGGTATAAGCGCTGTCGAAGCGCACGCCACGTGCGGCCAGCGCATCGATCGCCGGCGTCTTCACCAGCGGATGGCCGTAGGCGCCGGTCGCGAACGGCGTGAGCTGATCCGCCATGATCAGCACGATATTGGGCATCGAGCCGATGCGAGCCGTACTCATGCTGCGGCCTCCCTGTAGGCGTCGAGGATCAAGCCATGGAAATGGTGGACGGCATGCTCCGACTTGCCGGAGCCGCCGGGGTCGTGGACGATGCGGCCCTGGCTGAAGGCGGGTGTGGCCATGCCGCGCTGCACGCTTTCGACCAGGGCGATATCCTCGGCCTGCAGCACCTCGTCGATGTAACGGATCGCCTCTTCCTCGGCGGTGTTGGGCTCGGCGTCCTCGAAGAAGAAGTCGTAGGTCTCGAACGTCCGGTCCACACCGACCGGAACTATGTGCATGACAATCATGTTGCCGCGGCCGGGATAGCGCATCAGGCAGGTGTTGGGCCAGAGCCACCAGACCGCGTGGTCCCGGACCGTCGCCCCCTCGACCGAATAGGCGCTGTTCGCGCTCTTGCCGGCTTCCGCCATATGGCTCGAATAGATGCCGTGGGTGGTCACCCGATAGGTCTCCATGTCGACGAGAGTACAAAAGTCCTTGTGCGCCACCGGACAGTGGTAGCACTCCAGGAAATTGTCGACGACGTTCTTCCAGTTGGACTTGATGTCGTAGGTCAGCCGATGCGCGAAGGTCAGGTTTTCGACATCCGGCGCCCACGTCATGATTTCGGCGCCGAGGTCGCCGGATTGCGTCCTGAGTGAAGGGGCGTCGGCAGAGAGGTTGACGTAGACGAAGCCGCAAAATTCCTCGACTCGAATCTCATCCAGACAGATGCTCTCGCGATCGAAGTCCTGAAGCTGCTCGGTCTCCGGCGCCCGGACCAGACGGCCTTCGAGATTGTAGGACCAGGCGTGATAGGGGCAGAGAATGAGATGGGTCCGCCCCTCGCCGTGCAGCAGCTCGTGGGCGCGGTGCTTGCAGACATTGTAGAAGGCGCGAAGGCTGCCGCTCCTGTCCCGGACCACGCAGATCGGCTGGCCCGCGACCTGGGTGGTGACGTAAGCGCCGGACTCGCGCAGCTTTTCGGCGTGGCAGACCCACTGCCATGTTCGCGAAAAAATCGCCTGGCGCTCGAAGGCGAGCCAGCGCGCATCGGTATAGGCCTCGGCCTTAAGGGAAAACGAGCGGCTCGGATCGTGGTGGTAGCCGGCTTCGATCCGGCGGAGATCGTCCGCTGTCATCACCGTCGTCATCGCCCGCTCCCCGACATCGTTGGTTCGAGCAGCATACCCCGCTCGCAAAAACTATGAGCGCGCCGGGCGCGCCGAACCTTCATCGTTTTCGCCGCCGAGATGATCGAATTCGTCAGACCTTGCCGGGCACATCGTCGTCGGCGATGGCGATATGGGCGATCACGCTGGCGACGATCATCACCGTGCCGGTCATCTCCCAGAAGCCGAAGCGCTCGTCGAGAAGGAGCGCACTGGAGGTGATGCCGGAGAGGATTTCGGCGGCGAGCAGGAAGCTGATGGTGGTCGGCGTGAGCCTGGTCGCCCCCCAAAGCGTGACGCCGATGATCGGCGCCAGATAGAGCCCGCCAGCGGCCAGCGCCAGCAGAAGCGCGAACGGCGCATCCGCGCTCTCGAACCTCGGCCAGCCCTGCCAGCCGATCGGCAGCATCAGGACGCTGGTCGCCACCGCAGCGATCATCACCAGAAAGCCCAGACGCAGCGCGCCCGGTCTGCCCTGATCGATCTCGCCCGGTCCGGTCGCGAACACCAGGGCGGCGCCCACGGCCCAAGCGATCCCGGAAGCAAACGCGGCGAGATCGCCGATCGTCACACCGTCGAGGGTGATGTCGCCGCGAAACACCGCGATCATGCCGCCGAAGGACAGGAGCAGCGGCAGCAGCCGGCGCCATTGCCAACGCTGACCGAAAAAGGCGACCTCGATCAGCGTGCTCCAGGCAGGCGCCAGGTAGAACAGCAGGACGGCGCGCGCGACGTCGGTCAGTGAAAGAGCGGCACCGTAGAAGGCGACGGCAATGCCGATCAGGACGCTGCCGATCAGCGCGGACCCCGCGAGCTGCGCTCGGCCCCGTCGGACGGCCACCGCGGCGCCCAGCCCCAAAAGAGCGCCGAGATTGATCCCCAGATTCGGCCAGACCCCCGTCAGCCCGAGCGCTTCGACAAGGCGCACCGGCACCCACCACAGCCCCCAGAACAGGGCCGATGCCAGGACCAGCAGGACCGGGCCGTTCTGCTGCCTGCGGCCAGTTTTCGATCCTGAAGTCAATGAGATCGACACTCCATTATCGCCGCCGGGTGTGCATGGGCCAGGCGCGGAACTCGAACGGAATGCGCCCCTCGACCCGATCCTCGCGCGGCGCGATGCCGAAGCGCAAGCGATAGGCGCGGGAAAAATGCTCGGGACTGAAGAAGCCGCAGGCGAGCGCCACTTCGAGCACCGGCATGTCGGTCTGGGTGATCAGCCCGCGCGCACGGTCCAGGCGGATGTCGCGGTAATAGCTGATCGGCGACATGCCGGTGTTGCCCGCGAACAGACGCTCCAGCTGGCGCTGCGAAAGGCCGACACGGCGCGCGAGCTCCGGCACCGAAAGCGGCTCCTCCAGATGATCGCCCATCAGCCGGATGGCCTCGCGCAGACGCCTGGGCGTGGTCGCGCCGAGCGGCTCGATGCCGGACGCTTCCTGCCGCTCCCCCGGCGCGCGCAGACGATCATGGAAGATGTAGCGCGCGACCGCATTGGCGATGGCCGCCCCCTTCTGCTCCTGGAGGATCTGGAGCGCCAGATCGGTCGCAGCGATGCCGCCGCAGCAGGTCATGCGATCACCGTCGATGAAATAGAGGTCCTCGCGCACGTCCACCTTCGGATAGAGCTCGGCGAAGGCATCGAGATGCTCGTAATGCACGGTGGCGCAGCGCCCGTCGAGGAGGCCCGCGGCCGCGAGCAGGACGGCGCCGGTGTCGATCCCGCCGAGTGCCGCTCCCTGACGCGCCAGCCGCCGAAGGGCTGCGAGCATCTGCGGCTCGCCGTAGGCTTCGGGAGTCCAGCTCGCCGAGACCATCGCGAGCTCCGGCGTAGGCGTTCGCGCATCGCCAAGCGATGTCGTCGCGACCTCGATGCCATTGCTGGCAGCCACCCCGCCGCCCGCGATCGAGAGCAGCTGCCAATGGTAGAGCACCCGCCCTTCCAGATAGTTGGCCGCGCGAAACGGATCGAGAAAGCCCACGGTCGGCGCCAGATTGAAGCGCGGCGTCACGATGATCGCGATGTGAAAAGCTCTGTCGGATGAAACCGCCATATGTCGATCTGCATCATGGTTCCGTCGTAAATGGTTAAGTTTTTTGCCGATATTCTGCAACAGTGGATGGAGTTTTCCTAAAAAACCTTCGGCGCTGATGTCAGGAGAGGTCCGAATGAACAAGAAAGGGCTCGCGGGAGCCGCAATCCTGGTGGTGTGCGGTGCAGGCGCCGTGCAGGCCGCCGAGATGGGCGCGGTCGACCAGCCGATCAAGCTCGCGATCAACGAATGGACCGGCCAGCATGTGACCACCCACATCGCCGGCGAGATGCTGAAAATGGCCGGTTATCAGGTCGAGTATGTCACCGCCGGCTACATGAACATGTTCCAGGCCATGGCCGATGGCGAGATCCACGCAGCGCTCGAGCTCTGGACCTCCAACGTCTCCGACCAGTTCGCCGTGCAGGAGAAGGCGGGCGGCGTGGTCGACGTCTCCGACCTCGGCCTCGACGCGCGCGAGGGCTTCGCCTACCCCGCCCATGTCGAGGAGCTCTGCCCCGGCCTGCCGGACTGGGAGGCGCTCAAGGACTGCGCCGGCCAGTTCGCCACCGCCGAGACCATCCCCCAGGGCCGCCTGCTCGACTACCCGGCCGACTGGGGCACGCCGGGCGCCGACCGCATTGCCGGCCTGCAGCTCCCGTTCAAGGCCGTGCCCGCCGGCTCCGAGGGCGCCTTGATCTCCGAGATCCGCGCCTCGACCGAGAAGAAAAGCCCGCTGCTCGTGGTGTTCTGGCAGCCGCACTGGGCGGTGCCCGCCTACGGCCTGAAATTCGCCAAGCTGCCCGAGGGCACGGCCGAATGCTACGAGGATCCGAGCTGGGGCCCGAATCCCGACGCCACCTATGACTGCGATTTCATCCCGACCCGGATCTTCAAGGGCGCCTGGTCCGGATTCGCCGAAACATGGCCGGCCGCCTACGAGATCATCGACAACTATCGGCTCTCGACCGAGCAGCAGGAGCCGCTGATGGGTGCGGTCGACGTCGACGGCAAGTCGGTCGAAGAGGTGGTCGCCACTTTCCTCGATGCCAACGAGGACTACTGGAAGCCCGTCGTCGACGCCGCGACCCAGTGACGGCCGGCGACTGCGCGCCGACGGGATGATCACCGCCCGCGATCTCTGGATGGTGTTCGGCAGCCATGCCATGGCCGGGTTGACTGATGCCAGACGTGACGGGGCGGACGTTTCGGCGATCGCCGAACGCCTCGCCGACCAAGGGCTGATCCCGGCCGTGCGCGGCGTTTCCTTCGAGGTGGCGGCGGGCGAGCTGTTCGTGATCATGGGTTTGTCCGGCTCCGGCAAGTCGACCGTCGTCCGCTGCCTCTCCCGCCTGATCGAGCCCACTGCCGGCAAGGTCGACATCGACGGCGACGACATTCTGAACGCCACCAGGCAGGAGCTGATCCAGCTCCGCCGCCACAAGATGGGCATGGTCTTCCAGCATTTCGGTCTTTTCCCGCACATGACCGTGGCCGAGAACGTCGCCTTCCCGCTCAAAGTCCAGGGAATTGAACGAGGTGCACGCCTGCACCGCGCCCACGAAGTGATCGAGCTGGTCGGCCTTGAAGGCCGCGAGGACGCTTTTCCGCGCGAACTCTCGGGCGGCCAGCGCCAGCGGGTCGGCATCGCGCGCTCGCTCGCGGTCAACCCCGCCATCTGGTTCCTGGACGAGCCCTTCTCCGCCCTCGACCCGCTGATCCGCCGCCAGCTGCAGGACGAGTTCCTGCGCCTGCAGGCAAGTTTGAAAAAAACCATCGTGTTCATCACCCACGACATCGGCGAAGCCGTCCGGCTCGCCGACCGTATCGCCATTATGCGCGACGGCGTGATCGTGCAGATCGGCACGCCTGCCCAGATCATCCTCGAGCCCGCCGACGACTACGTCGCCCAGTTCTCCCGCGACATCCCCCGCGGCCGCCACATGACCGTCGCCAGTCTCGTCGGGGCGGGTGCGCCCGCCAATGCTGACTTGGACGGGGCCGGGACTCCGGCCGGCGTTGACTTTGACGGTGCTCCACGGCTGAAAGCGTCGATGACCCTGGATGAAGCCCTGGCGGTTTGTGCCAGCGCCTATCCGGAGCTGCCGGTTGCCGATGACGCCGGCAGGATCATCGGCACGGTCAAGGCCGATGCGATGGCACGCGCCGCGGCCGGCGAGGTGCGGCCCTCTTGACCGCGATCGCCAGCGTCGACACGGCGCCGAATGCCTGGCTCGACGGCCGATCGCCCGCCGCCCTCGCGCTGCTTGCCGCCCTCGCCCTTCTCGCTGTGCTCAGCCCATGGCTCCCCTGGCTGACGGCCTGGCCGCAGAGCCTGACACTCCCCGTCACCTCATGGATCGGCCAGGGGCTGGAAGCCCTGCTCGGCGCGCTCAAGCCGATCGCCCGCGCACTGGCCGTGCCGCTTGGCTATCAGATGAACGCCGCCAATGCCCTTCTGACCGAGGCCCCCTGGCTCGCCGTGGTCATCGCGATCACCGCCCTCGCCGCCTGGGCCGGCGGGGCGAGGCTCGCTTTGCTTGCGATCGTCGGCCTCGGCTTCGTGCTCGCCTCGGGCTACTGGATCCCGAGCATGAACACGCTCGCTCTGGTCGCGGTCTCGGTGCCGCTCGCCCTGAGCATGGGCATGGTCATCGGCCTCCTCGCCTTCGAGATCAAAGCCGTGCGCCGTGCCATCGAGGTGGTGCTGGACGTCATGCAGACCGTGCCCACCTTCGCCTATCTGACCCCGCTCCTGATCCTGTTCGGCTTCGGCCCCGTGGTCGGGTTGATCGCCTCCGCCATCTACGCCGCCCCGCCCATGGCGCGCAACGTTCTTCTGGGACTTGATCGGGTCGATGCCGAAGTCCGCGAAGCGGGCATCATGGCCGGCACCACACGCTTTCAGCAGCTCCTCTATGTCGAGCTGCCGGCCGCCTCGTCCCAGATCATGGTGGGCGTCAACCAATGCATCATGGCGGCCCTCTCCATGGCGATCATCGCCGCGGTCATCGGCGGCTTCAACGACATCTCCTGGGAAATTCTTTTGACCATGAGAAAGGCGCAGTTCGGCCAGAGCCTGCTCGCCGGCCTGGTCATCGTCATCTTCGCCGTGCTGATCGACCGCATCTCAGGCGCGTTCGCCGAGACCACCGTCCGCGAGCGCCATGGCCGCACCATCGCGATCGCCGCCGCCATCGGCATCGCGCTCGCCATCCTGCTCACGCCCTTCCTTCCTGACCCGGGCACCCTCGGCATCATGGCCCCGATCAGCGAGCGCATCGACACAGCGCTCGGCGCCTTCACCGCGAGCTACGGCAGCACCTTCGACAGCATCAAGAACAGCGCCATGTTCTTCGTGCTGCTCCCGATCCGCATCGGCCTCGACGACGCCGTCCTTCCCTTCACCTGGGGCTTCTCCTGGACGCCGGCGATGAGCTACGCCATGGCCGCGGTCACCGCAGGTCTCGCCGTCCTGCTGGTCTGGCGCGGCTGGACCGTCGGCGCGATCGCCCTGGTCTCTGCCCTCGGCATCCTGCACAGCGGCCTCATCCAGGTTCCCTGGCCCGCCGTGATCGCCGTGGTCGCCGCGATCGGCTGGGCATCAGGCGGCCGCTCGCTCGCCCTGTTCGCCGCACTGGCGCTGCTCGCGATCCTGCTCGCCGGGCTCTGGGAGCGGGCCATGCTCTCCCTCTACCTCACCGGGGTCGCCGTGATCACCTGCGCCATCGTCGGAGCGGCACTCGGCACGCTTGCCGCCTTCAGCACGCTCGCCTGGCGCATCCTCCGGCCGATCTGCGACATGCTGCAGACCATCCCGCTGTTCGTCTTTCTGATCCCGGTGCTGATGCTCTTCCAGATCGGCGAGTTCACCGCCTTCATCGCAATCTGCCTCTACGCCATCGTGCCGATGATCCGCTACACCCGCCACGGCCTGGTCACCACCCCGCCGGATCTGCTCGAAGCGGCGACGGCAGCCGGCGCGACCGAACGCCAGATCCTCACCGATGTGCGCGTCCCCTACGCGCTGCCCACCATCCTGCTCGGCCTGAACCAGACCATCCTCTACGCCTTCGCCATGCTGGTGATCGCCGCCCTGGTCGGCACCACGGGCCTCGGCCAGTCGATCTACCTCGCCCTCGGTCAGGCCGACGTCGGCCTCGGCATCGCGTCCGGCGCTGCCATGGCGCTGCTCGCTTTGGTCACCGACCGCCTGATCCAGGGCTTTGCCGACAAGCAGCGAAAAGCGCTGGACCTGGGTGGATGAGCGAGCAGCGCTGCTGCCGGGTCGAGCGAGCCGCCGAAGGCCCTGCGTCGAGAGAAGCAGCCCCCATGCCAGAACGCGGCCGCCCCATCGAGGCGTTCGACACCGTGCCGATTCCAGGCGGCAAAGCGCTGGTCGGGACCGACCAGGTGCAGATCCCGCTGGATGGCGAAGGCCCCTGCCGCTCGGTCACGCTGAAGCCCTTTCGCATGACCGCCGGCACCATCACCAACGCCGAGTTCGCCGCCTTCGTCGAGGACACCGGCCATGTCACCGAGGCGGAGCGCTTCGGCTGGTCCTTCGTGTTTCACGCCCATGTTCCCGCTCCCATCGGCGAAACCCAGGCCGTCCCCAAGGCCGAATGGTGGCGGCGCGTCGACGGCGCCCACTGGCGGATGGTGAACGGCCCGGGCTCGGAGGCGGCCTGCCGCGACGATCATCCTGCCGTGCACATCTCCTGGTCCGACGCCAGGGCGTTTGCCGCCTGGGCCGGCGGCCGTCTGCCGACCGAAGCCGAATGGGAGCACGCCGCCCGCGGCGGTTTCGGCGACGTCCCCTATCCCTGGGGCGAGCGTCCTCCGAACGATCGGGATTTCTTTCCCTGCAACATCTGGCAGGGCCGCTTCCCCGACCGCAACAGCGCAGCAGACGGCCACGAGGCGACGGCGCCCGCCCTCTCTTTCGAGCCCAATGGCTACGGCGTCTTCAATATGTGCGGCAATGTCTGGGAGTGGACCTCCGAGCCCTACAAGCTCCGCTCCCTCAGCAAGGCCACGCGCCGGCACGCCCGGGAGATGAGGGGCACGAAGCTGCTGAAGGGCGGCTCCTATCTCTGCCATGCCAGCTATTGCCACCGCTACCGCATTGCCGCACGCACCGGGGCCTCGCCGGACACCACGACATCCCATCAGGGCTTCCGGCTGGTGTTCGACGTCTGATGCCGTTTACGTGTTGACATGATTGATCAGGAATGTCGAAAGCGGTTCGGCGCGACGGCACCCCGGCCGAATGGCCGAACTGAAATGAAGGTCAGTTCGTCTCGGAAACAACATCACCCCTGTACCGTTTTGGATGTTCGCGGGTTGGCCCGTGCTAGGCTGACCTCACCGGACCGCCCCGTCGGGAGTGACCAAGTGCGCCCCTTCCAGGTTCTGACCTATGCAACCAGTCGAGCAGCCCCGTTCATCCTTCCCTGACCCGCCCCGGCCAGGGTCCGGCATGTCTTGCTGGTCCATGTGATCCTGGGAGTCCGAGCCTCACCCAAACTGTTTCCGGCATGCGGGCGGATTCCCAGGATCGCATGGACCATGAAACAGCATGCCAGGGAAACGTTAAGGAAAACCTAACGCTTGAACGAAGACCTGTCAGACGGAAGCGGCATGACGTGGCATCGATGCAAACTTGGTGAGCGTGGCATCACACCCGCAGCCCGCCCGCCTGCTCGATGAAGCGCCGGACCGCGTCGGTCCCCTCGCCCGCCTTGATGTTGGTGAACACGAACGGCCGCTCGCCGCGCATCTTCTTCGCGTCCCGCTCCATCACCCCGAGATCGGCGCCGACCAGCGGGGCGAGGTCGGTCTTGTTGATCACCAGCAGGTCCGAGCGCGTGATCCCCGGCCCGCCCTTTCGTGGGATTTCCTCTCCCGCCGCCACGTCGATCACATAGATCGTGAGATCGGCCAGCTCCGGGCTGAACGTCGCCGCCAGATTGTCCCCCCCGCTCTCGATCATGACGAGGTCCAAGTCCGCGAACTTGCCGCGCAAGTCGGCGATGGCGGCGAGGTTGATCGAGGCGTCCTCGCGGATCGCGGTATGCGGGCAGCCGCCGGTCTCGACGCCGACGATGCGGTCCGACGGCAGGGCCTGGACGCGCATCAGGAACTCGGCGTCCTCCTTGGTGTAGATGTCGTTGGTGATCACGGCGAGTTCGTAGTCGTCGCGCATCGCCCGGCAAAGCGCCGCGGTGAGCGACGTCTTTCCGGCCCCGACCGGCCCGCCGATGCCGACCCGAAGCGGGCCATGCGGATTCTTTTCGGACTTGGCGCCGGTGCTGGATGGGGGCGGGGTCATGAGCGGAACAGCCTGGTGTACTGGGTTTCGTGGCGCATCGAGCACCAGTCGTTGAGGAAGGTATTGGAGGCTAGATGATCGAGGGGCTCGTCGAGCCCAAGGATTTCCTGGACGGTGCCAGAAATCACAGGCTCCAGAGCAGCGATGATCCGCTGACCGTCTGTCTGCCCGAGCGGCACCAGCCGCACTCCCGCCGACACCAGATTCGCCGAAAACCCGTGCAGATAGCCATGGAGCGCCGCACCCGGCGGTACCCCATGTCCAGCCGCCGCCGCTCCCACCACCACAGGCAGGGCGAGCCGCCCTGGCTGAACTTGCCTGAGCCTTTCCAGGGTGGCGGCGGGCCAGGCGGCTGACGTGGTGTCGAGGAAGGCACGGCCCTGAGCGGTGGTCTCCAGGAGGAGCTCGGCGGAAGGCTGAAACGCGGCGGCGAGGTCGGCGACCTTACTCAAGGCTTGATCATCGTCGGCGAGCGAGGCCTCGTAGGCTGCACGCAGGAAGATGGCATCGTTGCGACCGGCCCCCTCCTCGACGATATCCGTGAGCCATGTGGTCAGGGTCTCGGCATCACTGACGAACCCAGCCTCGATCGCAGCTTCCAGCCCATGGCTGTAGGAAAACGAGCCGATCGGATAGCTCGGCGACAGCCATGAAAGCAAACGGTAGAGCCCGTGGCTTTCAGTCATGATGATGGCTGTGTCCGTGCGTGTGGCCGTGACCGTAGGCGCCACCCTCGGGATCGAAGGGAAACGTCACGTGCCTGACCTCCGCGCCGAGCTTTTGCAGCATCGCCTCGATCACATGATCGGCGCGAAGCCGGATGCCGCCGTCCACGAACTGCACCGGCAGATGACGATTGCCCAGATGCCAGGCGATACGCGCCATGTCACCGGAGACCGACGACCTGACTTCCATCAGCGCCTCGCATGCGGCGCTGATCTCGATGACCGCTCTGGACTCCAGCCGAAACCCGTCACCATGTTTGAGACTGGGCACGGTAGGCAGGTCGACCAGGAAATGGGTTCCGCCGACACCTTCCAACGTATGACGCCGCTTTCGCCGCGCCTCCAGATCGAGAGTGACACTGTCGACAACCTCGCCAGGATCGAAACTCCCGCGTTCGACGGTTTCAAGCGCGCGCAGCATCAGTACAAAAAGTACCGCTGCGCCATGGGGAGAACGTCTGCGGGTTGGCAGGTCAGAAGCTCGCCGTCGGCACGCACCTCGTAGGTCTCAGGGTCGACCTCAATCATCGGCGTCGCCGCATTGTGGATCATCGACGCCTTGCCGATGCCGCCCCTGACATTCTCGACCGCGAGCAGCTCCCGCTCCAGCCCGAGCCTGCCGGCGATATGCTCGTCCAGCGACGCCTTGCTGACGAAGGTCACCGCACTCCTGGTCATCGCCCGGCCGAAGGCGCCGAACATCGGCCTGTAGTGCACCGGCTGCGGCGTCGGGATCGAGGCGTTCGGGTCGCCCATGGGCGCTGCCGCGATGGTGCCGCATTTGATCACCAGATCCGGCTTCACCCCGAAAAACGCCGGCGACCAGAGGCAGAGATCGGCGAGCTTGCCCGCTTCCACGGATCCGATATGGGAACTCATCCCATGAGCGATCGCAGGGTTGATGGTGTATTTGGCGATGTAGCGCTTGACCCTGACATTGTCGTTGTCGCCGGTTTCCTCGGCGAGCCGGCCGCGCTGCTTTTTCATCTTGTCGGCCGTCTGCCAAGTTCGAATTAACACCTCGCCGACCCGGCCCATGGCCTGGCTGTCCGAGGCGATGATGGAAAAGGCGCCCATGTCGTGGAGGATGTCCTCGGCCGCTATGGTCTCGCGCCGGATGCGGCTCTCGGCAAACGCCACGTCTTCCGGAATGTTGCTGTCCAGGTGATGGCAGACCATGAGCATGTCGAGATGCTCGTCCACCGTGTTCACCGTGAACGGCCGGGTCGGGTTGGTCGAGGACGGGATGACGTTCGCCTCACCGCACACCTTGATGATATCGGGCGCATGACCGCCGCCCGCGCCCTCGGTGTGAAAGGCGTGGATGGTGCGGCCCTTGAACGCCTTCACCGTGTTCTCGACGAAACCACTCTCGTTCAGGGTGTCGGTGTGGATCATCACCTGCACGTCGTAGTCGTCGGCGACACCGAGGCAGCAGTCGATCGCGGCCGGCGTGGTGCCCCAATCCTCATGCAGCTTCAGCGAGCACGCACCGGCCCTCACCTGCTCGATCAGGCCGGCGGGCTTCGAGGCGTTGCCCTTGCCGGAGAGCGCGAGGTTCATCGGAAAGGCCTCGGCCGCCTGCAGCATGCGCCCGATATGCCAGGGTCCCGGCGTGCAGGTCGTGGCATTGGTCCCCGTGGCCGGGCCCGTCCCGCCGCCGAGCATGGTGGTGACGCCGGACATCAGCGCCTCCTCGATCTGCTGCGGGCAGATGAAGTGGATATGCGCATCGAACCCGCCCGCGGTCAGGATTTTTCCCTCGCCCGCGATGGCTTCGGTGGACGGCCCGACGATGATGTCGACGCCCGGCTGCGTATCCGGATTGCCGGCCTTGCCGACCGCCGCGATGCGCCCGTCCTTCAGCCCGACATCCGCCTTGACGATCCCCCAGTGATCGACGATCAGCGCGTTGGTGATGACAGTGTCGACGGCGCCGTCCGCGCGCGTGACCTGCGACTGCCCCATGCCGTCCCGAATGACCTTGCCGCCGCCGAACTTCACCTCCTCTCCGTAGATCGTCCGGTCCTCCTCGACCTCGACGAACAGCTCGGTATCGGCCAGCCGGACCTTGTCGCCGACAGTCGGCCCGTACATGTCGGCATAGGCCGCGCGAGAAATCTTGGCAGGCATGCAGCTAGCGCTCCTGGGCTGAAAAATCTGACGGCAGGACGGTGTCGAGCGAGGCGTCCCATCCGAAGGTCACGGAACCTTTCGGATCGACCATCGCGGCCCTCAGGTCATAGCCACACATCTTCGACCCGACGCCACGTTCGTTCATTCTCGATCTGACGCCCTGTTCCTTCTTCCTGGACCCGAGACGGTGTTCATTCTTCCTTAACCCAACGACGTCACAATCCTTTACCGGTCCATGCGATCCTGGGAGTCCCCAGAAAGCGCTCTCTCCCCGCGGGCGGACGGATTCCCAGGATCGCATGGACCTGATCGGCATGGTGAAGGAAGAGGATGAAGAAAAGGTTAAGCGAAGGGCCGAAGCCTCTTCTGAGGGTGCAGGGCTGGCGCCAACCTGTTGATTTGCCTGCAGAGACGAAGCGGGCAAAGCTTCGCCGCCTGGACAGATCCGGCCGGCAAGAAAATCATCGTCGCCTTCAAGCTTTCTTAACCATGAACGCCTAAGGTCGGTCTGCGGCGAATGCGCGGTGCGCCGGTTCACTGTTGGTCGAGAAGAAGGAGCCATCATGCAGACAGGTTAGGAAAGCCACAGGCATTGGCGGCAATCGCGGTCAATCCAGATCCCCCATGATCTTCTGATTGAAGCCAAAGATCTCACGCCTGCCGGCGATCGGCACCAGCGTGACCTCACGACTCTGGCCGGGCTCGAAGCGCACAGCGGTGCCGGCGGGGATGTCCAGACGCATGCCGCGGGCCTGGTCGCGATCGAAGTCGAGAGCTTCGTTGGTCTCGAAAAAATGGTAGTGGCTGCCGACCTGGATCGGGCGGTCACCGCGATTGGCGACCTCGAGCGTAACGGTTCTGGCGCCGGCGTTCAGCTCGATCTCGCCTGGTCCGGTGATGATTTCGCCTGGGATCATGCCGTCGCTCCTTCTTGCAGGGCTTCGAGCTGCTTGTAGAACAGCGAGGTTGGATGCAGCCGGCCGTCCGGCAGGCTTGCATAGTCCGGAACGTCGCCGACATGGGTCCAGCCGGTCGCGCTGTAGAAATGGTTGCCGTCGGTGTCGGTCGAACTGTCGAGCACCAGAAGACGGCGACCCAGGTCGCGGCCGAGAGTTTCGAGCCCGATCATCAGCCTGCGCGCGATGCCGCGGCGACGATAGCTCCGCAGCACCAGGAGCTTTTGCACGTCGGCGCGGTTGAACCCGTTCTCGAACGCCGGCAGCGCCAGCATGACGCAGCCGACGATGGTCTCTCCGTGCTCGGCGATCAGCAGACGGCGCTGGCCGGCAGCGACCTCGTCGATCCAGCGCTGCCAGAAGGTCTCGGCTTTTTCAGGAGCGAGGGGATAGTGAAAGCCGATGGAGGCACCACCCTCGACCGAGTCGATCAAGAGGGCGACGAGACCGCGCATGCGCTCTTCAGCTTCCGTCGGCGCCATCGCACGCACGACGATCCCGCCGCTGCTGGCGGCACTAAAGGTCACGAGGTGCGCGTCGCACTCAGCGGATGGGCTCATGGACCGTGACCAGCTTGGTGCCGTCGGGGAATGTCGCCTCGACCTGGACGTCGTGGATCATCTCGGCGACGCCCTCCATGACCTGGTCGCGGCCGATCACCTTGGCGCCTTCCGCCATGAGATCGGCGACCGAGCGGCCGTCGCGCGCACCCTCGACCACAAAATCGGTGATCAGCGCGATCGCCTCCGGGTGGTTCAGCTTGACGCCGCGTTCCAGACGCCGCCGGGCGACCATGGCTGCCATGGAAATCAGAAGCTTGTCCTTTTCGCGCGGTGTAAGCTGCAACGTCTTTTCCTCAACAACACCAAAGTTTCGGCACCCCGCCAGCCGCGGGCTGGGGCGTTGACTTGCCTGAGCCATGCTGACCGGCGGCATAGCGAATTGTGGACAGATAGGTGTCTAGCATGGGGCGAAGCGACAGGCCGTCGGCGGCGATGAAGCGGGCGACGATCAGATCGTCGATCCGGCTCGCCGCTGCCCGTTTGCCTGGCTGCGTGAACGGGCCGAGGGCGTCTTTTGCCATGTCGATCAGCCTTTCGCTATCCGGCCCGACATAAAGCACAGTCGCCAGGGCACGGCCACCGGCGGTGACAGCAGGGCGATCGAGGCAAGCTTGAACGGCACCGTCGATCGCAAGGCTGTCGGCGAAGACCACGCGATCACCGACGGTGATCCGCCAGTCATCGCGCAGAGAACCGCTTTCGACGGTCTCGCCCATCGCGGTGCGGCCGAAGACGATGGCCTCGCAGGCGAGCAGCCGAGCCGTCGGATCGAGCCTGGCTTCGAAGCGCCGATGCAGCCGGCCCCGGTCGAAAAAGATCGTCTCCTGCGGCAGCCACTCGGCGAAAGCCGCTGCTTTGGCGGTCAGCTTGTTGGCGATGCGTGCCGGCGAAGCTCCCTCGCTTGCCTTATAAACCTTCTCCGCCGCCTGCGTCGTGACGACGGCACGTGTCCCTTCATCGAAGTCAACCGACTGCTGGTAGCAGTCTGCGCCGGTGACGCCGCCGGCCGTGTTGATCAACACCACTTCCGCCGGTCCGCCGTCGTACACCTTGGGAAAGCGCGCCTTGGCGCTCCCCTGCTGGTAGAGATCGCCCAGCACCGTTCGATCATCCCGCCGCGCAAACCGCACTGCCACGCGTCCCTCAGCCCGTGGCGGCACGTCCGGTGACGAGGTCCAAGTCGAGCCGGTCGGCGCTGCCGACTTAGACGACAAGGTAGCGGCGTACATCGTCTTCGACCATCTCACCTCTCGTCCCTGCCATGACGATTTCGCCGCGGTCCATCACGGCGAAACGGTTCGCCAGGTCGCGGGCGAATTCGTAATACTGCTCGACCAGGAGAATGGCCATGTTGCCGCGATCGCGCAACAGACCGATGACCCGCTCGATGTCCTTGATGATCGACGGCTGGATGCCCTCGGTCGGCTCGTCGAGCACCAGGAGCTTCGGCTTGGTGACGAGCGCGCGGGCAATGGCGAGCTGCTGCTGCTGGCCGCCGGAAAGATCGCCACCGCGGCGGGACAGCATGGCTTTGAGGACCGGAAACAGCTCGAAGATCTCGTCCTCGACCCGGCGCTGGCTGCGCGGCAGCGGGGCAAAGCCGGTCTCCAAATTTTCCCTGACCGTGAGCAACGGGAAGATCTCCCGGCCCTGCGGCACGTAGGCGATGCCGCGGCGTGCGCGCTCGAACGCCGGTAGTTTGCCGAGGGATTGACCATCGAAGGTGACCGAGCCGGAGGTCACGGGCTGATGGCCGACGATGGCGCGCAGCAGGCTGGTCTTGCCGACGCCGTTTCGCCCCAGAAGACAAGTCACCTCCCCCTCGACCGCCGCGATCGACACGCCACGCAGCGCCTGGGCGGCCCCGTAATGCAGATCGATGTCGCGGACGTCGAGCACAGGCTAGGAGCCCAAACGCGACATCAGCCCGCCGAGGCCGAGAGCACGCATCGCGGCGGGATAAACGAAATCTTTAACTTTTGCCGCCAGACTGCCCGGCAGGTCCATGCGTCCCTGGGAGTCCGTGCCATACCACTTTTTCCGCTCGCCGTCGAATTCCCAGGATCCCATGGACCGAAAGGCATGCTGACAGATTGGGGTTAAGAAAGTGATAAGGCCGTCCAGGGCCTGGACCCGCGCGAAATCGTCCTCGGCGCGAGGCTCAGCGACAGGCATCACGACCGACAGCGTGCTCGGGAAGGCGAGGCTGTGCGAGCCAGGCTGCCGGTCGGTCGTCAAACCGTGGTGAGTGAGTTCTCGTTTGGTCATCAGGCGGCGCTCCTTGTTCCTTGGCAGCGGGACGACGATCTCGCCCGGCGTCAGTCTCTCAATCCGTGGTCAACCCTGCTGCACTCTTTCTTCCTTCGCTCTCTTCACGCTTGGTTAGCCTTTGTTTGCCAAGATCATGTTCCGGTCCATGCGATCCTGGGAATCCGTCCGCCCGCGGAGAGAGTCTCCACGGCTGCAGCAATACGGGCCGTCGAGCATACTCCCGAGTGGCGGTGACGGTCTCGTGATCGATGACCGCAGACCTCGATCGGGGAGCCGCGTTCGGCAAAGACGGCCATCGAGGCCATGAGATGCGCATCGCATCGGTTGACCAATCTCGCCGAACGTCGGGACGCGGACCGCGTCCGGCGATGACAGCCGCACGTCCATGAGATACGCGTCGCACCTGGTAACCGAGTAGACCGACGCCCGACACGCGGGGCGCGTTCGGCGACGGCGTCCCCCAAGTCCATGACGTGCGCATCGTACCGCATTGTGCCTGGTGGCAGAGTATGCCGACGCCCGGCTTGCGGGGCACGTTCGGCGACGGCGGCCGCAAGTCCATGAGGTGCGCATCGCACCGCACTAACGGCCGAGATAGACATCGATCACGCGCTCGTCGGCGCTCACCTGGTCGAGCATGCCTTCGGCCAGCACCGAGCCCTCGTGCAGCACGGTGACGCGCACATCGAGATCACGCACGAAGGCCATGTCGTGCTCGACCACGACTACGGAATGATCGCCCGCGATACGGCGCAGCAGGATCGCGGTCTGCTCGGTTTCGGCATCGGTCATGCCGGCGACCGGCTCGTCCACCAGCAGCAGCTTCGGCGCCTGACAGAGCAGCATGCCGATCTCCAGCCACTGTTTCTGGCCGTGGGACAGGGAGCCCGCGAGATGGTTGCGGCGGTTCTCCAGGCCGATGGTGGCCAGCACCTCGTCCAGCCGGTCGGCATGGTCCTCGTCAGCGAGCAAAGCGAGCAGCGGTGAGCGCCTGGCGGGCATGGCGAGCATCAGATTGTCGATGACGCTGTGATTGTCGAACACGGTCGGCTTCTGGAACTTGCGCCCGATGCCGAGATTGGCGATCGCCGCCTCGTCCAGCTTGGTGAGGTCGATATCGCCCTCGAAGAAGACATCACCCTCGTTCGGCCTGGTCTTGCCGGTGATCACGTCCATCATGGTGGTCTTGCCAGCCCCGTTCGGTCCGATGATCGCGCGCATCTCGCCGGGCTCGATATAAAAGGAGAGGCCGTTCAGCGCCTTGAAGCCGTCGAAGCTGACGGAAACGCCGTTGAGATAGAGGATCGGGCGCTTTTCCGCGATCTCTTCGTGGGTCGGGTTGACCTTCATGTCGCCTTCTCTCCGAGTTCGCCACCGAGCGGCGGCGCTTCACGTGAATCCGCTTTCGAGAACGGCTTGAGGTCTTTTTTTCTTTTCGAGCGCCACCAGGCTTGCAGGGTTCCGAGAATGCCTTTGGGCAGGAAGAGGGTCACCGCAACGAAGAGACCGCCGAGCGCGAACAGCCAGATGTCCGGCAGGGCCGCGGTGAGGTAGGTCTTGGCGTAGTTGACGAGCACCGCGCCGAGGGCAGCGCCCATCAGCGTGCCGCGGCCGCCGACCGCGACCCAGATCACGATCTCGATCGAATTGGCGGGCGCGAATTCGCCGGGATTGATGATGCCGACCTGGGGCACGTAGAGGGCGCCGGCCACGCCCGCCATCATGGCGGAGAGGGTGAAGACGAACAGCTTGTAGTGCTCGACCTGATAGCCGAGGAAGCGGGTGCGGCTTTCGGCGTCGCGGATCGCGATCAGCACCTTGCCGAGCTTCGAGCCGGTCACCACGCGGCAGATGATGAAGCCCGCGGCGAGAGCGACCGCAGACGCGACGAGCAACGCTGCGCGCGTCGTGCCCGCCTGGATGTCGAAGCCGAGGATGTCCTTGAAGTCGGTCAGGCCGTTATTGCCGCCGAAGCCCATGTCGTTGCGGAAGAAGGCGAGCAGCAGCGCATAGGTCATGGCCTGGGTGATGATCGAGAAATAGACGCCGGTGACGCGCGAGCGAAAGGCGAGCCAGCCGAAGACGAAGGCAAGGGCCCCCGGCACCAGCAGGACCATCAGCATGGCGAACGGAAACCAACCGAAGCCGTACCAGTACCAGGGCAGCTCCGGCCAATTCAGGAAAACCATGAAGTCCGGCAGGTCGGGATTGGCGTAGACGCCACGATCGCCGATCTGACGCATCAGATACATGCCCATGGCATAGCCGCCGAGGGCGAAAAAGGCACCGTGGCCAAGCGAGAGGATGCCGCAATAGCCCCAGATCAGATCGACCGAAAGGGCGAGCAGCGCGTAGGTCAGATATTTGCCGATCAGGCTCACCGCATAGGTCGGCAGATGGAAGGTCGATCCGGGTGTCGCGAGAAGGTTCATCGCCGGGACCGCGACGGCGATCAGTGCGATGATGGCGAGGAAGATCCAGGCGCTGCGGTCGAGATGCTTGGCGATCAACATCCTCTACACCTCCACCGCGCGGCCCTTGAGGGCGAACAGGCCCCGCGGGCGCTTTTGGATGAACAGGATAATGAAGACCAGGACGAAGATCTTCGCCAGCACGGCGCCGGCGTAGGGCTCGAGGAACTTGTTGGCGACGCCGAGGGTCATGGCGGCGACCAGCGTGCCCCAGAGATTGCCGACACCGCCGAAGACGACGACCATGAAGCTGTCGATAATGTACCCCTGCCCGAGGTTCGGGCTGACATTGTCGATTTGCGAGAGCGCCACCCCGGCGATGCCCGCGACACCCGAGCCCAGGCCGAAGGTGAGCGCGTCGACCCAGGGCGTGCGGATGCCCATGGAGCCGGCCATCTGGCGGTTTTGCGTTACCGCGCGCATCTGCAGTCCGAAAGGCGTCAGCCTGATGGCGGCCATCAGCAGCGCCAGGACCGCCAGCGAGAAGACGATGATCCAGAGACGGTTGTAGGTGAAGGTCAGGCCCATCCAGTTGACGGCGCCGGACATCCAGGACGGGTTGCCAACCTGCTGGTTGGTCGGGCCGAAGATCGAACGCACGGCCTGCTGCAGGATCAGGCTGACGCCCCAGGTGGCGAGGAGGGTTTCGAGCGGCCGACCATAGAGAAAGCGGATGATGCCGCGCTCGATCAGCACGCCGACGCCGCCGGCGATCAGGAAAGCTGACGGAATCGCGATCAGCAGTGAGACGTCGAACAGCCAGGGCGCCTTCTGGCGGATGATCTCCTGGATGACGAAGGTGGTGTAGGCCCCCAGCATCACCATTTCGCCATGGGCCATGTTGATCACCCCCATGACGCCGAAGGTGATCGCCAGCCCGATGGCGGCGAGCAGCAGGACGGAGCCCAGCGACAGCCCGTAATAGACGTTCTGAGCAGCACTCAGCATGGCATAGTGGCGCTCGATCGCGACGAGCGCTGCGCGCGCGGCCTCCTGCAGCCCGGGCATCGAGTCATCGTCGACGACGCCCTGGAGCTTGGCCATGGCAGCGCGGTCGCCGCGCTTCCGGAGGGTGTCGACGGCGGCGAGCTTGGCCTTCTCCGGCTCCTCCGACTGCAGGACCATCGCGGCCTCGGCCTGGCCCAGAATCTCGGCGATCTCGGGGTCCTGCTCCGCCGTCGACGCCGTCCGAACGCCTTCCAGCTGATCCGGATTTGCACGATCGAACACCGCCTGCGCCGCGCGCAGGCGCGTGCCGCGATCGGGACTCATCAGCGTCAGAGCGCCGAGAGCACCGTCGATCTGGCGGCGCAGGCGATTGTTGACCTTGATCTTGGACGCAGCACGGCTCTTGACCGTCTCCAGCTCCTCGCCGGTGATCGGATCGAACAGCACGAGCTCGCGCTGCTTCTTCTCGGCGATGACCACGAGGTCGTCGGACGTGCGCTGGTAGAGATCGCCTTCGCGCAGCACCTCGAGGACGCGCGCGACCACGGGATCGCCGGTGCCGGCGAGGGCCTGGATCGCGGCCGCCTTGTCGTCGAACGAGCCCTCGGCCAGCGCCTGGACCAGCGGTCTGAGCACCGCCTCATCCGCCGCTGCCGCGGGCAGCACGTTGACCAGCAGCGCCAGGAGCCAGGCGACGGCGGTCAGAAAACAACGGGCAGAGCGCAGCATGGCGCCGCCGCTCCACCCGTATGCAAGGCTCAGTTGCAAAAGATCAGCTCTCGCTGCCGCCGCATTTGCCGGTGGCGACATTGAAGTTGCCGCAGCTCATGGGCTTCCTCCAGTCCGAGATCAGATCCTTGCTGTCCGGGAGAAAGTCGGACCATTCGTCGCCGACCACGAGGCCGGGCGTCTCGTAGACGATGTCGAACTGACCGTCATCTTGAATCTCGCCGATCAGAACAGGCTTGCTGATGTGGTGGTTCGGCATCATCGAGGAATAGCCGCCCGACAGATTGGGCACCGACACGCCAACGATCGCGTCGATCACCGCATCCGGATCGGTGGTGCCGGCCTTTTCAACCGCCTCGACCCACATGTTGAAGCCAATATAGTGGGCCTCCATCGGATCGTTGGTGACGCGGTCCTCGCTCTTGATGAAGTCGTGCCAGGCGGTGATGAACTCGTCGTTCTCCTCGCTGTCAACGCTCATGAAGTAGTTCCAGGCGGCGAGATGGCCGACCAGCGGCGCCGTGTCGATGCCGGCCAGTTCCTCTTCACCGACCGAGAAGGCCACGACCGGGATGTCCTCCGCCGCGATGCCCTGATTGCCGAGCTCCTTGTAGAACGGCACATTGGCGTCGCCGTTGATGGTCGAGACCACCGCGGTCTTCTTGCCGGCCGAACCGAACGCCTTGATGTCGGCGACGATGGTCTGCCAGTCGGAATGACCGAACGGCGTGTAGTTGATCATCAGATCCTCGTCGGCGACACCTTTGCTCTTGAGATAGGCCTCGAGGATCTTGTTGGTGGTGCGCGGATAGACGTAGTCGGTGCCCGCCAGCACCCAGCGCTCGACGCCTTCCTCCGCCATCAGATAATCGACGGCGGGAATGGCCTGCTGGTTCGGCGCAGCCCCGGTGTAGAACACGTTCTTCGAGCTCTCCTCACCCTCATACTGAACGGGGTAGAAAAGGAGGCTGTTGAGCTCCTCGAACACCGGGAGCACGGACTTTCGGGACACCGAGGTCCAGCAGCCGAAGGTCGCCGCGACCTTGTCGACCTCGATCAGCTCACGCGCCTTCTCGGCGAACAGCGGCCAGTCCGAGGCCGGATCGACCACTACGGCTTCGAGCTTCTTGCCGAGCACGCCGCCCGCCTCGTTCTGCTTCTCGATCAGCATCAGCATGACGTCCTTCAGCGTGGTTTCGCTGATCGCCATGGTGCCGGAAAGCGAATGCAGAATGCCGACCTTGATGGTGTCTTCCTGCGCGTGGGCAGCGCCCGCTACGAGCATCGACAGCGCCGCCGCGGCCGCCACGATCGACGCCCGCCTCTCCTTTAGTCCGCCCATGTCCTCTCCTATTGGTTCGACCTTTTGGCCAGTTGACGGTTTGGTGGGCAGAGATGAGCAATTGCTGTGCCATGGGCGGATCAGGGGCTGAAACAGGTGAATGCCGTGCAACCGGAGCGCCAGTTGCTGCTTCGTTAAGCGGCACTGCCTATTTTTTTGGCGTGTCTGGCGACCGTGAGTCGGGGGTCACCGGAACCCGGTCATGTTTCGCTGATCGAGCCTGGAAATCGCGATTGGAGCTGACCCGCCGCACGGGGCGTCGGTGACGGCACCGTCGTCGATCGGTCCTGTCGATCCGCGCGTCAGCGCCTCGTCGAGAGCGCTTCGCCGAACGCCTGGAACAGCAGGCGATTCACGGGATTGATCTGCGGGTCGTATTCGCAATGCCACTGCACGCCGAGCGCGAAGGTGGCGGCACCGTCGATCCGGATCGCTTCGATCGTCTCGTCCTCGGCCACGCCTTCGGGGACGATGCGCTCGCCGAGCTTAAGAATGCCCTGGCCGTGGAGCGAGTTCACGCGGATGCTGTCCTCGCCCAGGATCTTTCTGAAGATGCCATCCGGGATCAGCCGCACCTCGTGCCGGTCGGCGAAGACCACGGCCGGATCAGGATGAATCTCCCCGGTCTCCAGCCGCGGCATTCTGTGGTTCATGCGCCCGGGCAGCTCGCGGATCTCCGGGTGCAGGCTGCCGCCGAACGCGACATTCATTTCCTGCATGCCGCGGCAGATGCCGAACACCGGCACAGCCTGCTCGACACAGGCTCTGATCAGCGCCAGCGCCATGGCGTCGCGATCCTGATCATAGGGCTCGTAGGCGGGGTGGGGCTCGGTCGCGAAGTAGCTGGGATGGACGTTGGCGCGCCCGCCGGTGAGCAGAATGCCGTCCACCGTATCCAAAAGCGTGCCAATATCGGTGATGTCAGGAGCGCCTGCGAAGATCACCGGGAGGGCGTCCGCGACCTCCGCAATCGCACGCAGATTACGCTCGCCGGCCATCTGCACGGCAAAACGATCCTCGACCCGATAGCTGTTGCCGATCACACCCACGACGGGTTTGGTCATGTCCTACCTCTATCTGCGACGCACCCCGCCTTCCCGATATTGTCGCGGGAAGGCAGGGCGCGTCCAGACTCTTGTTCGATCATGTCGCTGCGGACGGCTCAGCTCCTGGCAGCCCCGGTCACCCGCCAAAGCACGTCGCCGACATCGTCGGCCACCAGCAGCGCGCCGTCGGCAGTGAGCGTGACGCCGACCGGCCGTCCATAGGACATCTTCTCGTCCGGCGCCAGAAAATCGCTCAGGATGTCGCGCGGCGGTCCGGACGGACGGCCGTTCTCGAAGGGCACGAAGATCACCTTGTAGCCGCTCAGTGTGCTGCGGTTCCAGGAGCCATGCTGGCCGATGATCATGCCATCCGGAAAGCCCGGCAGCGTCTCCGCCGGATGCCAGCAGAGACCGAGCGAGGCGGTATGCCCGCCGAGCGCGTAGTCCGGCCTGATCGCCTTCGCCACCAGATCAGGGTCCTGCGGCACCCGATGGTCGACCGTCCGGCCCCAATAGCAATAGGGCCAGCCATAGAAGCCGCCTTCCTGCACCGAGGTCAGATAGTCGGGCGGCACCTCGTCGCCGAGGCCGTCGCGTTCGTTGACCACGGTCCAGAGCGCGCCGGTGGTCGGCTCGAACGCCATGCCCACGGCATTGCGCAGGCCGGACGCGAAGATGCGGCTCCGGCCGCTCTCGATGTCGAGCACGTGAATCGCGGCGCGCCCCTCCTCCACCGCCATGCCGTCATCGGCGATATTGGTGAGCGAGCCGACGCCGGCATAGAGTTTCCTGCCGTCGGGGCTTGCCAAAAGATTGCGGGTCCAATGGCCGCCTGGCTTGAAGTCGACCAACTTCTTGCCCTCGCCTTCGATGCGTGTCGCCCCCTCCTGGTAGGAGAAGGCGGTGATGCCGTCGGTATTGCCGACATAGAAGGTGCCGTTCACCAGGGCCATGCCGAAGGGCAGGTTCTGGCCTTCGAGAAAGGCTTTTCGAATTTCGGCCACGCCGTCGCCGTCGGGATCGCGCAGCAACGTGATGCGGTTGGCGCTTTTGCCGCGAGCGCCGGCGCGTTCCATGGTGGTCTGCATCGCGCGGTCGAACAGCGACTTCGGCGCGCCGGGCTCCGGCTGCGCCTCGGCGACCAGCACGTCGCCATTGGGCAGCACATGCACCCAGCGCGGATGATCGAGATTCCGGGCGTAGGCGTTGACCGCAAGGCCGGACGCCGCCGTCGGTGTCTGGTCAGGATCCCAGCCCCGCGCCGTCGGCAGTTTCAACGTCGGAATGCCCTGCGGCTTCGCGTCCGGGATCGACGGTGCCTGCCCGAAAGCCGGCACGTTGCCGCGCTCGCCCGGCGCTCGCATGGCCACCAGCACGTCCCCGACCATGGCGACGACACGCGCAAAGATGCTGCTCATACTCTCTCTCGTCCTCCTTGGCTGATGTCCTGCACCATAGGGAAGTTCACGCGCGCCCGGAACCGGGGGCGTGATGCCGTGTCATCGACAGGCGGCCTGCGAAAGACCTGCAAGGATGTTCATGGGCGCACCGGATCTTTCGGGCACTCAGCGCGGCTGGATATGGGCCGTGGCCTCGATCTCCACCAAGGCCTCATCCTCCAGCAGATCCTTGACCACGACCAGGGACATCGCCGGAAAATGCCGGCCGAACATCCGGCGATAGGCCAGGCCGACCTCGCGCTGTTTTTCCAGATACTCCCGCTTGTCCTTCACGAACCAGGTGAGCCTGCCGACATCGGTGACCTCGCCGCCGGCAGCACGCACGATCTCGGCGATATTGGCGAGTGCCTGTTCCATCTGCCCGACGAAGTCCCTGGCGACGAAGCGCTTCTCCCCGTTCCAGCCGATCTGCCCGCCGACATGCAGCGTGCCGTCGGCCATCAGCATGCCGTTCGCATAGCCGAGCGCCGGCGCCCAGCCTTCGGGATGAATCGTCTTGCCGGTCATGCAGATCCTTCCACGGTCATCGCGTCACGTGACCCGCGCCCTGGTCTTGTAGCGCGGCTGGTCCCAGAGCTTTTCACGGATGACCTTTTCAACGATCTCGACGGCGGCGAGGATGTCCGCCTCGTCGAGATAGAGCGGGGTGATGCCGAAACGCATGATGTCGGGCGGCCGGAAATCGCCGATGACGCCGCGCTCGATCAGCGCCTGCATGGCGGCATAGCCATGCGTGAACCGGAACGAGACCTGCGAGCCGCGCTTTTCGGGATCACGCGGCGAGGCAAGCGTCAGCGCGGGACAGCGCGCCTCGATCTCGGCGATGAAACATTCGGAAAGCCTGATCGAGGCCGCACGGACCTCGGCCATGTCGACGCCGTCCCAGACCCGGAGCGCCTGCTCCAGGATAGCGAGCTGCAGCACCGGCGGCGTGCCCACGCGCAGGCGCTCGGTCGACATGGCCGGGCGGTAGCTCCGCTCCATGGCGAAGGGCGCGGCGTGGCCCATCCAGCCGGCAAGGGCGGGCTCGAGCTCGGTGACGATGTCCGGCCGGGCATAGATGAAGGCGGGCGCCCCCGGCCCGCCATTCAGATATTTGTAGCTGCAGCCCACCGCGAACTCGGCGCCGCTCGCCGCAAGATCGATCGGAACCGCGCCGGCGCTGTGCGCGAGATCCCAGATCATCACCGCGCCAGCCGCCTGCGCGCGGCGGGTGATCGCCGCCATGTCGTGCATCCGCCCGGTGCGGTAGTCGGCCTGGGTGAGCATGACTGCAGCGACCTCGTCGTCGATGGCCTCGGCAACCTCCTCCGGCGCCGGCGTCAGCAGCCGATAGCCCTTGTCGATCGTCCCGATCAGCCCCTCGGCCATGTAGAGATCGGTCGGAAAATTGCCATCGTCCGAAAGAATGACCCTGCGTCCTGGCCGCATCTTCAGGGCGGCGGCGAGCGCCTGATAGACCTTGATCGAGAGCGTGTCCCCGGTCGCGATCGAGCCTTCCGGCGCACCGATCAGCCTGGCGATGCGATCGCCGACGCGCTTCGGCAGCGAAATCCAGTCCGCACTGTTCCAGGCCCGGATCAGCTCCCCGCCCCACTCCCTGCGCATCACCTCCTCTGCCCTCGCCACCGCCCCCTTGGGCAGCGGCCCGAGCGAGTTGCCGTCGAGATAGACGACGCCAGCCGGAAGCTCGAACAGGTCCTTCTGCGGCAGGCTCGTCATCCTCAAAGCTCGCCGCGCACATGCCAGAGTTCGGGAAACAGCACGACCTCCAGCATCTTTTTCAGATAGGGCACGCCAGCCGTGCCGCCGGTGCCGCGCTTGAACCCGATGACGCGCTCCACGGTGGTGACGTGATTGAAGCGCCAGCGCCGAAAATAGTCTTCGAGATCCACCAGCTTCTCGCCAAGCTCGTACAGCGACCAGTAGCGATCGACATTTTCGTACACCGCCTTCCACCGCGCCTGCACCTCGGGCAGCGGTTTTCTCGGCGTTGCGAGCTGCGGCGCGGGCGTCAGGCACGCGTCACCGTCGATCGTGCGAAACAAAAGGGCGACGACCTCGTCATAGAAGCTCGGCCGCGCGAGTTCCTCTTCGAGCTTTTGTCGAACCTCGGCACTGTGCGCCTGCACCATCGCCGGATTGCGATTGCCGAGCGTGAATTCGATCAGCCGGTATTGATAGGACTGAAAGCCCGACGACGGCCCGAGCGCCGCACGAAAGCGGGTGTAGTCCGCAGGCGTCATGGTGCGCAGCACGTCCCAGGCGTTGTTGAGCTGCTCGAAAATCCGGGAGACGCGCGCCAGCATCTTGAACATGTTGGCTATGTCCCCCGCCTTCAGCGCGGCGCGCGCCGCACGAAGCTCGTGCAGCACCTGCTTCATCCAGAGCTCGCTGGTCTGGTGCTGGATGATGAACAGCATCTCGTCATGCGCGTCGCTCCGCGGATGCTGCTGCGTCAGGATCTGGTCGAGGTGCAGATAGTCGCCATAGGTCAGACCACCCGGCTCGGATGTCCGCACGCTCATGAAGGCCGCCTCAGACGGAAGCGCTGGATCTTGCCGGTCTGGGTCTTGGGCAGATCCGCGGCGAACACCACCGAGCGCGGATATTTATAGGGCGCGATCGCCGCCTTCACATGCTCCTGCAGCCCCTTGACCAGCGCATCACCAGCCTCGAATCCCGCCGCCAGCACCACATGCGCCTCGACGATCTGCCCGCGCTCGTCGTCGGGAACACCTATCACGGCGCATTCCACCACCGCCTCATGCGCCAACAGCGCCGCCTCCACCTCCGGCCCGGCGATGTTGTAGCCGGACGACAGGATCATGTCGTCATTACGCGCGGCGAAATGGAAATACCCCTCCTCATCCTTCCAGAAGGCGTCGCCCGTCACGTTCCATCCGTCCTTCACATATTCGGCCTGGCGCGCGCCGCGCAGATAGCGGCAGCCGGTCGGCCCGCGCACCGCAAGCCTGCCGGTCTCGCCCGGCGGCAGCTCGGCGCCGTCGGGTCCGATCACCTTGGCCTCGTAGCCGGTGACCGGCTTGCCGGTGCAGGCCGGCCGGTGGTCCTTGAAGCGGTTGGTGATGAAGATGTGCAGCATCTCGGTCGCGCCGATGCCATCCAGCATGGGCTTGCCGGTCTTCTGCCGCCACTCTTCATAGACAGGCCCCGGCAGCGTCTCGCCCGCCGAGACCGCGGCGCGCAGCGAGGACAGATCGGCGCCCTCCTCCATCGCGCGCATCATCACCCGATAGGCGGTCGGCGCGGTGAAGCAGACCGTCGCCCTGTAGCGCTCGATGATCTCGACCATATGCGGCGGCGCCGCGTTTTCCAGCAAGGTCGCCGCAGCACCGAAGCGCAGCGGAAAGATCGCGAGCCCGCCGAGACCGAAGGTGAAGGCGAGCGGCGGCGAACCGACGAACACGTCATCGGGCGTCACCCCCAAGACCTCCCTGGCATAGCCGTCCGCGATGATCAGCAGATCGCGATGGAAATGCATGGTGCCTTTGGGCTCGCCGGTCGAGCCGGAGGTGAAGCCGATCAGCGCCACGTCGTCCGCGGCGGTCTCGACCGCCTCGAAGGTCACCGGCTTCTCGAGCGCAAGGCGATCCAGCTCGGCATCGTGGTTGGAGGTGCCGTCGAAACCCACGACCTTCTCGAGAAAGCCGCTGGTCTTCGCGACCGCCACCAGCTCGTCCATCAGCCGGGTGTCGCAAAGCGCAAGCGCGATCTCGGCCAGGTCGATGTATTTTTTCAGCTCGGCCGCGCGCAGCATGGGCATGGTGTTGACCACTACGGCGCCCGCCTTGGTCGCGGCCAGCCAGCAGGCCACCATCGCCGGATTGTTAGCCGAGCGGATCAGCACCCGGTTGCCGGGCCTCACACCCAGATCCTCCACCAGCGCATGGGCGAGGCGGTTGGTCCAGTCGCTCAGTTCCTTATAGGTGCGCCGCCGGCCATTGCCGATCAGCGCCGTATGGTCGCCGAAGCCTCTCGCCACCATCGCGTCGGTCAGCTCGACCGCGCTTCAGCCGTTCGGGATAGTCGAAGCCGTCGAGGAGCAGTCAGCCACAGGCCGGCCAGGCGAAAGGTTGTCGCGCGCAAATGTATCCACATGGGCAGACGGTCCAGACATCGCTGCTCTCCCTCGAAGCCGCAAATGCCGAAAATGTCTGTCGCGCAATGACCACGCGCTGCACGTCCGACGCCCCCTCGTAGATGCGAAGCGCCCGGATCTCCCGATAGAGCCGCTCGACGGTCTCGCCCGAACGCACGCCGTCGCCCCCATGCAGCTGCACCGCCTTGTCGATCACCTGTTGCGCCCGCTCGGTCGCGAACAGCTTGGCCATCGCCGCCTCGCGCGTCACGCGCCCCGCGCCGCTGTCCTTGGTCCAGGCCGCGCGGTAGACCAGGAGTGCTGCCGCATCCACGTCCAGCGCCATATCAGCGATATGCCCCTGCACCATCTGCAGTTCGGCGAGCAACGCGCCCTGCACCTGGCGTCGTTTGATCCGGGAGAGTGCTTCATCAAGAGCACGCCGCGCAAAGCCAAGCGCAGCGGCTGCGACGGTCGAGCGAAACACGTCGAGGACCGACATGGAGATCTTGAAGCCGGCGCCCGCAGCACCGATCATCGCTGTCGCCGGCACGCGGCAGTCCGAAAAACGCAGCCGCGCCAGCGGATGCGGCGCGATGGTCTGCAGGCGCTCGACGATCTCGAAACCGGGCACATCGGCCGGTACCACGAAGGCCGAGAGCCCGCGCGCGCCCGGTGCCTCACCGGTGCGCGCGAACAGCGTGTAGACATCGGCGATGCCGCCGTTCGAGATCCAGGTTTTCTCGCCGTTCAGCACGTAGTGATTGCCATCAGGCACTGCCGTCATCGAGATGTTGGCGACATCGGAGCCGGAGGCGGGCTCGGTCAGCGCGAAGGCGGCAATCGCCTGCCCTGCCCTGACCAGCGGCAGCCAGTCGGCCTTCTGTTCGTCCGAACCGAACAACGAGATCGCGCCCGTGCCGAGCCCCTGCATGGCGAAGGCGAAATCGACGAGACCGTCATGGCGCGCCAGCGTTTCCCGAAGGAGGCAGAGCGAGCGCACGTCGAGCGGCTCCGAATCGGCGGGATCGATCGCCGCATGCCGCAAAAATCCAGCCACACCTAAAGCCGAAACCAGAGCCCGGCAGGCGGCATCCGTGTCACTATGATCGATCGCACCAAGCGAGGCTTCAGCCCAAGCGTCAACCTCCTCAGCCAGCGCCCGGTGGCGCTCCTCGAAAAACGGCCAAGTCAGAAAAGCCCGGTCTGCCATCAGTCGCCCTCGAACACCGGTTTTTCCTTGGCGACGAAGGCGCGATAGGCGCGCTTGAAGTCCTCCCCCTGCATGCAGATCGCCTGCGCCTGGGCTTCGGCTTCGATCGCCTGCTCCAGGCTCATGGACCATTCCTGAGTGAGCATGGTCTTGGTCATCATATGGGCGAAGCCCGGCCCCTCGGCGATGCGCGATGCCAGGGCCATCGCCTCGTTCACCAGTTCCTCCGACGGCACCAGCCGGCTGTAAAATCCCCAGGCCACGCCTTCCTCGGCGGTCATGCTGCGCCCGGTATAGAGCAGCTCCGCGGCGCGCGCCTGGCCGATGATCCGGGGCAGCATGGCACACGCCCCCATGTCGCAGCCGGCAAGCCCGACGCGCGTGAACAGAAAGGCGGTCTTCGCCTCGGGAGTCGCGATGCGCAGATCGGACGCCATGGCCAGGATGGCGCCCGCGCCGGCGCACACCCCATCCACCGCCGACAGGACCGGCTTGCCGCAGGCGAGCATCGCCTTGACCACATCCCCGGTCATGCGGGTGAAGCGCAGCAGCTCTTTCATGCTCATCTCGGTGAGCGGGCCGATGATCTCGTGCACGTCCCCGCCCGAGCTGAAATTGCCGCCATTCGGGGTGATCACCACAGCCTTGACGTCGTCGGCATAATGCAGATCGCGAAACCAGTCGCGCAGCTCCGCATAGCTCTCGAAGGTCAACGGATTCTTTTTCTCCGGCCGGTCCAGGGCCAGGGTCGCGACGCCGTTGGCGATCGCACATTGCACATGTTGAAGATCGCTTCGCATCTCAGCCCCGCTCCTCCAGGGTCGCCGTCAGATGATCGAGCCGCTTGACCATGCCAGCGATGTCATCGTCATCGAGACCGCTCAGGATCTCGTCGATCCAGGCTTCGTGCGTCAGAGCGTGCGCGGCGAACACGTCCTGTCCCTTCGCGGTCAGACAGACCAGATTGGCGCGCCGATCGCCCGGCACGGCGACCCGAAGCACCAGCCCTTCCTCCACGAGCTTGTCGACGATGCCGGTGATATTGCCGTTGGAGACACGAAGGCGTTTCGAGATCTCGCTCATCTTCAGGCCATCAGGTGCGCGCGCGAGCGCCGACATGACGTCGAAGCGCGGCAGGGTCGAGGCGCATCGGCTGCGCAGACGCCGGCGGATTTCTTCTTCGACCATGCGGCTCGCCTTCAAAAGCTTCAGCCAGAGGCGAAGCCGCGCCTTGGAGATCGGCTCCTTCCCCTTTCGCTCCTCGGACCGGGCGCTCATGGCTCTCCTCCGGAGAGCGTCAGCGCATGGCCGTTGACCGAGCGCGCCTCCTCCGAGCAGAGCCAGCGCACGCTGCCGGCCACCTCGTCCGCCTGAATGAAGCGCCTCTGCGGGTTGCTTTTGGCCAGGGTCGCGCGCGCCTCTTCGGTGCTCATCCCAGTCTTGTCGACGATGCCCGCAACCGCGCGCTCCAGCATCGGCGTTTCGACATAGCCGGGGCAGACGGCGTTCACGGTGATGCCGGTCTCCGCGAGTTCGAGCGCGAGCGCGCGGGTGAGCCCGATGACGGCGTGCTTCGAGGCGCAGTAGCCGGAGACATAAGCATGGCCTTTGAGGCCAGCGATCGAGGCGATCGCGATCAGGCGCCCCCAGCCGGCAGCCTTCATGTCAGGAAGCGCCGCCTGCCAGACATTGACGACCCCGACGAGGTTGACCGTGAGCATCGCGTTCAGCGTTTCGAGCGGCATCCTGGCAAACGGCACGCTCTCAGCTCTACCGGCGCTGGCGACCACGCCGAGCACGGGGCCGTTCTCGCCGCGTGCGCTCTCGAAGGCCGCGGTCACCGCCGCGGGGTCGGTGACGTCGCAGACCTGATAGGGAAAGCCCGAGGCTGCGAGCTCGGCTTCGCGCCGCCCCATCACGGTCACCCTGGCTCCGGCCTCGGCGAGTGCTGCGGCGCTCGCTACGCCCACGCCGGTGCCGCCGCCCGTCACCACGATATGTTTTTGTTCCAGGTTCATACGCGCACCACCGTTTCCGCTTCCCGATCGGCGAGACGCCAGGCCTGATCACGACCGGCGAGGTAAGGCAGCGGCCAGTCTTCCCGCCGGTCGCCGATGCCGGCGGCCGCATGCAGCGTCCAATAGGGATCGGCCAGATGCGGCCGCGCCAGGCAGACCAGATCCGCGCGGCCCGCCATCAGGATCGAGTTCACATGATCGGCCTCGTAGATATTGCCGACCGCCATGGTCCTGATCCCGGTCTCGTTGCGGATGCGGTCCGAAAACGGCGTCTGAAACATGCGCCCGTAGACCGGCCGCGCCGAGGGGCTGGTCTGGCCCGCCGAGACGTCGATGATATCGGCGCCCGCCGCATGAAAGGCTTTCGCGATCTCGACCGCGTCCTCGGGCGTCACACCATCCTCGCCGACCCAGTCGCTCGCCGAGATCCGAACCGCCATCGGTTTGCCGTCGGGCCAGGCGGCACGCATCGCTGCGAAGACCTCCAGCGGATAGCGCATGCGGTTCTCCAGGCTGCCGCCGTAGTGATCGGCTCGGATGTTGGAGAGCGGCGAAATGAACGACGACATCAGATAGCCATGGGCGGCGTGCAGCTCGATCATGTCGAAGCCGGCGCGCGCCGCCATTTCGGTGGAGGCGACGAAGTCAGCCTTGATCGCGTCGAGGTCGTCAGGCGTCGCCGCACGCGGGATCGCGTTCGCCTCGGACCAGGGAAGCGCCGAGGCCGAGACCAGTTCCCAATTGCCGGCGGCGAGCGGCTGATCCATGCCCTCCCAGCCGAGCCCGGTCGAGCCCTTGCGTCCGGCATGCCCGATCTGGCAGCAGATTTTCGCGCCTGTCTCGGCATGCACGAAGCCGGTGATGCGTTTCCACGCCGCTTCATGCTCGGGCGCGTAGAGCCCCGGGCAGCCGAGCGTGATCCGGCCTTCCGGCGAGACGCAAGTCATCTCGGTATAGACCAACCCCGCCCCGCCCTTGGCGCGCTCGCCCAGATGCACCAGATGCCAGTCGGTCGGACAGCCGTCGACCGCCTTATATTGCGCCATCGGGGAAACCACGATGCGGTTCTTGAGCGCCATGCCGCGAAGCTGGAGCGGCGCGAAAATCGGCGCGCGCACGGGCGCTTTGGCCGGGACGCCCGCCTGGGATTGAAACCAGCGCTCCGCGGTCTCGAGCCATTCAGGGTCGCGCAGGCGCAGATTCTCGTGGCTGATACGCTGGGAGCGGGTCAGCAGCGAATAGGTGAACTGTTCGGGCGCCATGTGGAGATAGCGCTCGACCTGCTCGAACCATTCCATGGAATTGCGCGCCGCCGACTGCAGGCGCAGCACCTCTAGGCGGCGCTCCTCCTGATAGCGCGTGAAAGCCGCCTCGATGGTCGTCTCGGTATGCAGATAATCCGCGAGCGCGATCGCGCTTTCGAAGGCAAGGCGCGTGCCCGAGCCGATCGAGAAATGCGCGGTCGCCGAGGCATCGCCCAGCAGGACCACGTTCCCGTGATGCCAGGTCTCGCAGAGCACGCGCGGAAAATTGATCCAGACCGCGGAGCCGCGCAGATGGGCGGCATTGGACATGAGGTCATGGCCGCCGAGATGGGTTTCGAACACGCGCCTGCAGGTCTCGACCGTCTCCTCCTTGGCCATGCCCTCGAAGCCGAAGCGCTCCCAAGTCTCCGGGCCGCATTCGACGATGAAGGTCGCGGTCTCGTCGTCGAACTGGTAGACATGCGCCCAGATCCAGCCGTGCTCGGTGCGCTCGAAGATGAAGGTGAAGGCGTCATCGAACTTCTGACGGGTGCCGAGCCAGACGAACTTCAGCGGGCGAACGTCCATCTCAGGCTTGAATGCATGCGCATACTCGCTGCGCACGCGCGAATTGATGCCATCGCAGGCGACGACGACGTCATAGGCATCGCGATAGTGGTCAGCCGAGTCGAACTCGTTCTCGAAGCGGAGATCGACGCCCAGTTCGCGGGCGCGTTCCTGCAGCAGGATCAGCATCTGCCGCCGCCCGATCCCGGCAAATCCATGTCCGCCCGAAACCGTGCGCCAGCCGTCCCGAATCACGGCAATATCGTCCCAATAGGCGACATGCTCACGGATCGCCTCGCCGCTGATTGCATCGTTAGCGCACAGATTCGCGAGCGCTTCGTCCGACAGCACCACACCCCAGCCGAAGGTGTCGTTCGCGCGGTTGCGCTCGATCACCACCACCTCATGGGCGGGATCTCGAAGTTTCATCGAAATCGCGAAATAGAGCCCCGCGGGCCCTCCACCCAAACATGCGACGCGCATGCCACACTCCCCGTCCAGTCCGGATCGATCCGCTGTCGTCGGCATCTGACAGAGAGTAGCGCAGTCGACGATATATTTTAAGCATAAAATATCGAAGGATAAATGATCGGAATGACGGCGTGGATACACCGCCCGCCACGAGCCTTCCTCTACGACACCGAGTGCAGAGCACCTGCTGCTAGCGGGAGCCTGCGGATCTTCAGGCGACAGCCTCGGCTTCGGAGAATGTGCGTGGCAGCAGATTGTCGCTGAAGAGTTCCCATCCGATCGCGCTCGCGGGAATCGGCCTGGAGATCAGAAAGCCCTGCACGATGTCGCAGGTGCGCGAGCGCAAATAGTCAAGCTGACCGGTGTTTTCGACCCCCTCGGCCACGACTTTCAGATCGAGGTCATGGGCCATCGCGATCAGTGATTGCACGATCGCGCGATTGCTGGTGGATGTTTCGATATCCCGCACAAAGGACCGGTCGATCTTGATGATCGCACCGGGAAAGGCGCGGAGATGGTTGAGCGACGAATAGCCCGTGCCGAAATCATCGAGGGCGACGCGGATCCCGAGATCGGAAAAGCAGGTCAGCAGTCGGTTGGCTTCCGCTGGATTTTGCAGAATGTCACTCTCGGTAATCTCGATTTCGAGCAGACGCGGCGGCAGATCGTGCCGTGCCAGCGTGGTCCTGACCAGATCAAGCAGGCCGTCGTCCTGGAACTGGCGAGCTGAAAAATTGACGGCGACATGAACCTCCGGCATGTGCGCATCGCGCCAGGCGGCAAGCTGCGCGCAGGTGGTTTCCAAGGCCCACTCGCCGATGGGCACGATCAGGCTACTTTCTTCGGCGAGCTCAATAAACTCGTTCGGTGCGACAAGGCCAAACTCCGGATGGTGCCAGCGCAGCAGCGCCTCGAATCCCAGAAGGCGACCCGAGGACAGGTCGACCTGCGGCTGAAAGAAAAGCTCGAATTGCTGCTGCCGAATCGCACGGCGAAGATCGCGTTCCAGTTCGAGCCGATGCGTGGCGCGCTGATGCATCTCCGGCGTGTAGAAATGGAAACAACCGACCTGCTGCCCCTTGCCGGCATACATTGCCGTGTCGGCACTCACAATGATCGAATCGGCACAGTTGGCGTCGTCTGGATAGTGGGCAATGCCAATGCTCGCGCCGACATCGACCTCACAGATTCCGATATTGACCGGATGGCGGATCTCGGCCAGGAGCCGTTCGGCAGTTGCACCGACGCTCGCGACATCGTCGACTTCGGTCATGACAATGGTAAATTCATCTCCGCCGAGCCGCCCGACTAGATCGCATGGCCGGACATTGCGCCGTAGTCGGCCAGCAATCTCCTTGAGCAGCAGGTCGCCCGCCGCATGACCATAGGTGTCGTTGACCGCCTTGAACCGGTTGAGATCGATCAACATCAGGGCGACCTTGCTTTGCTGTCGCTTGGCCAGGGCGATGCTGCGATCCAGGAATTCACGGAAGTGGTAGCGATTGGCGAGCCCTGTCAGCTGATCGATCTGCGCGAGCTGCGCAAGGTGTCGTTCGGATTTCCGACGCTCGATGGCATAGCGAATGGAGCGATCGAGCAGCGGTGCCGTGATCTCGCCTTTGACCAGATAGTCGGTCGCGCCGGCATGCATTGCCTCAAGATCGATCTCGCGATTGCCCTCACCGGTGAGCACGATGAACGGCATGCCGCAGCCCAGGTGAACGGCCTCCCTGACAAGCTCCAATCCATTGCGGGCACCAAGCCTGTAGTCGACGACAACCACGTCGTGACGGCCTTCCAGAACCCGTTCCAAAGCTGGCTGCCATGCGGAAACCCACTCGAGCGCCAATTGCCGGCCGAAGACGTCCGAGAGCAGTTCCTTCGTCAAAAAGTAGTCGTCCTCGTCATCCTCGATCAGCAGGATCCGCATCGTGCCGTCTTCGGCAGGTGAAGGGAAAGCACTTGCCGGAGCCATCGGTGAGAGGCTGACATCGACGCGCTGCGACTGGGTCGCCGTATAGCGCAACACACGCTCGAGCCTTTCGGCATCGAGCCCCGCCTTGTCGAGAAAATTGGCGGCCCCGGCCGCCAGGGCTTCGCGATCAACCCCCGTATCATCGGCGCCTGTCAGAAGAATCATCGGCAGATCGCAGCCGATCCCCTTGAGCTTACGCACAAAATCGACGCCCGAGGCCTCACCGATCCGAAAGTCGACCAGACAGGTCTGGATATTGGCATCCAGCAACAGCTTCAGCCCTGCGTCATAGTCCGACGCACGGATGAGTTCGACCTCGAGATCGCGCAGGTCGCCGGTCAGATCCCGGATGAGAAGATAGTCATCATCATCATCCTCGACGAGAAGAACACGAAGATGCATCGAGGTCAGTTCAGACACGCCGAGCCGAACATTCCGGCGGCAGGGCGACGATTTGGATCCAATACTGGCAGATTACGCGCACCGCATCGACGAGCCCTTCGAAGCTGACGGGCTTGGTGATGAATGAGCTAACGCCGTCTCCATAGGTACGGACGATGTCCTCTTCGGCCTGGGAGGTGGTGAGGACGATGATCGGAATGCGACAGAGATCGGGGTCTGCCTTCAGTTCTTTCAGCGCCTCCCGACCGTCCTTCTTGGGCATGTTGAGATCGAGCAGGATAATGCCTGGATAGGGCTCGTCCGCGAACTGGCTGTAGGCCCCTTCCCTTCGAAGGAAGGACATGAGTTCCTCACCATCCTCGACGAAGACTATCCGATTGGCGATGCGGTTCTCCGTAAAGGCTTCTTGGATCATCATTCGATCATCGGGATCGTCATCGGCGACAAGAATCGAAATCGGCCGTTCGGTCATCGCCACTCTCCTTAATGCCGGACTTTCGCCTGCCGCAGCGGCAATTCGATAATGAAGATCGTGCCCTCGCCGCAGATGCTTTCGACGCGGATATCGCCCTCATGGCGTTCGACGATCTTGCGACAGGTCGCGAGCCCGATGCCGGTACCTTCGAATTCGGCACGGCTGTGGAGCCGCTGAAAGATGCCGAAGATTCGATCGGCATATTTCATCTCGAACCCGATGCCGTTGTCGGCGACCTCGATCCTGCAGCAGCGCTGGTTGACATGTCTGCCCGACTCGACGGTCTCAGCACGGATCACGACCCGTGGCCGCTCGTCCGGCCGATGGAACTTCAGAGCATTGGCGATGAGATTCTGGAAAAGCTGACGCAGCTGAGTTCGGTCGGCATCGATCACGGGAAGCAGATCGTAGTCGACCCCTCCGCGCACCTCTTCGATACGCACTTCGAGATCGGACAAGACGTCCCGGATAATTTCGGTGAGGTCGACCGGCTCGAATGGCTTGCCCTTGGTCGTGACCCTGGAATAGTCGAGCAGATCGTTGATGAGGGCGCGCATGCGAATAACGGCATTCTGCATACGGTCGATATACATCTTACCGTCATCACCGAGTTCCGGCTCGTATTTGCGCTTCAAGCGGTCGCCGAAGGCTTCGACCTTGCGCAGCGGTTCCTGCAGATCATGCGACGCGATCGAGGCAAAAGCTTCCAGCTCTCGGTTGCTGCGCGCCAGCGCAGACTCCCGATCCTTCAAATCGGTGATGTCGGTGTGCAGAACCACCACGCCGCCATCGCCGGTGCGGTGTTCGTTGATGAGAATCCAACGCCCATTGGGAAGCCTGCGCTCGAGAACCTGGCCCGAGGCGCGATGCTGGTTCAGGCGCTGGGCAACATGATCCTCGAGGATGGTGTCCTCTGGCCGAGGATCGATTCCGGTCTCGATCTCCCTGCGCAGCAAGGTTTCATAGTTCGTGCCCGGAGCGATGACTTCGGCAAGTTCCGGATAGAGTTCGAGAAAGCGGGTGTTCCACGTCACCAGACGGTCATCGCGATCATAGAGCGCAAACGCCTGAGGAATGCTCTCGATGATGGCATCCCGCGTTCTTGCACTCGCCGCTGCCGCTTCGAGTTCTGCTTCCTTGATCCGCGTCTGATCGAGGATCACGCCGTTCCACACCACCGAGCCGTCCGGCTCTCTGTGCGGACGTGCGATGGCGTGGGTGAATTTCCGGGTCCCATCTCTGGAGATGATGGTCGCCTCGACGTCCCAGAGTTGCATTTTGCGGGATGCTGCGAGTAGTCGATCGTGAAAGGTCGCGTAGTAGTCAGGCCCGTGACAATCAAACAGTGCTTGGGGGTCCGAGAGGATTTCTTCGGGGGATACGCCGAAGAGGTCTCTCGCCGCCTCGCTGATATAGCTGTAGCGGATGTCGCCATCGGGGCGAACGACCCGCTGATAGACAACGCCGGGGATATTCTTGGACAGTGCCGCAAAGCGCGCGTTGGCTGAGAGAAGCTCCTGGGTCCGCCTGGTGGAATCGATGGCATAGCCAGTCAGGAGCTTGAGACTGTCGAGTGCGGCAGGATCGACAGGCTCCCGGCTCGCCGGCGAATTGCCCGTGATCATGAAACTGCCGAGCGTCTGCCCTGCATGATTGCCGATGCAATGGCGGCTGCCGACAGCCACATCGGCCGACCGCACCGCTTCTTCTATCGCGTCCGCTCTGCCTGCATCACCCCTCGCCGTCAGCGTCGTCAGCAGGGTGGCGAGCGTGCCCGAGGTGGAAGCGCTGCCGATGATTCTCTGGCAGTCGGGCTCAAAGGCGACGATCAGACAGTCCGCTCCGCCATGGAGCTCTTTGAGTGCGAAAGCAATCGCCTTCAGACACTCGCCAAGCTCGCCATCCCGCGCAATCAGCCTGAGGACCTGATCGTAAGTATCCAAAAGGGGGCAGCGCCGAGCTGCTGAAGCTGCCGCATGCTGAGCCGCTGGATCCAGGCCGACGACGGCCACTCTATCGATCGCAGTAACGTTCATATTCATACCCTGGACGATCTCGATGCTGTGCAGACCAGAGGAGACGAGCGGCGGATGCATGCTCGACGAGTCGCTCTGTCCGCACAATCCATCCGACGATAGGGTCAGAATAATTGAATGGAGAATTTAATATTAGGTTAGATTCCAGTATCTTTGCCGGCACATTTTTCTTGATAATTTTTTAACCTGTTTGACGTATCACCGCTTAGGAAGACGCGTCTGGATTTGGTTAGCAATCGTTATCCAGATTTTAGCGTAATCTTAACTTGATGAGGATTACTAATGCCATGCGAATGGGCGGGACATCGGGATCACGAAGGCCGTCCGGGCGGTTCTTCGGTGGTCGTGTCGTCGGCACAAACGACGTCGATCGCTCCGCTTGACAACAGGCGCAGGTGACTCAGTGATGGAATTGGCACGAGCTTATGGTGACGTGACGTCGCGGACGTCAGAAGCAGGTATCGAGCAGGTCGTCCGAAGGCAAACGCGGGTCGACGACCTGCAGCGTCAGGTGGAACGTCTCGCCGAAACCATGCGGGTCGCAGTCGTCTTTGGTGGCGACAAAAACGTGCCCGGCGCCGTCATCAACCCGACCTTCAACCCACGCCACTGGAAGAGCTACGAAGCCGTCGCTGAGGATATCGCCGCGGCCCTGCGCCGGATCGGCTTTCGCCATGTCGTCACCATGCCAGATGATATGCATCTCGGTGAGCGGCTGCGCCGGCACCAAGTGCACTTCGCCTGGCTGAACACCGGCGGCGTCCAGGGACTTGGTTCCGTCGGCCATGCGCCGGCGATGCTCGAAATGTTCGGTATTCCCTATGTTGGGCACAATCCTCTGAGTGCCGCAACCATGGACTGTAAGAACGCGATGAAACGGGACCTGATGCTTGCCGGGATCCCGACCGCCCCCTTCATGGTCTGGCATCCGAACCGGGGGTCCTTGAAGCCTGGCTACGATCTCCGCTTGAGAAATGCCTTCGGTGCCTACGAAGGACCGTTCATTGCGAAGCCGATTTCCGGGCGAGCGTCCCGCCATGTGGTCGCAGTCGACCATATCTCCGGTCTGGCGGCGACCGTGGAAGGAATCTATGCAGCAACGGACAATCCGGTCCTGATCGAACGCTTTCTGCCAGGACGGGAGTTCTGCATTGCTGTTTGTGGTGAGGTCGTGGCGCAACAGGGCAGGTTGATCCGACTTGGCCATCCGTTCGCCTTCGCCGCAGTCGAACGCATGCTGGATCCGGACGAACGCGTGTTCACCTCGATGGATCATCGACCGATCACCACCGATCGGGTCCGCAGTCTGAATCCCGCGTCCGAGGCTGCACTTTACCAAAAGCTCGTCGAGATCGGCCGTCTGGTCTACAGCGAATTCGACATCGAGACGCTCATCAGACTGGATGTCCGCGCAGATGACCGAGGCGCCCTCTTTGTACTCGAGGCGAACCCAAAGCCAGATCTCGCGGCTCCGGTCGAGAACCGCACGAGTATCGTTTGCGCCGGGCTCGATCAGGAAGGAATGACCTATGACGATCTCATCCTTTCTCTGATCGCTGACCGGGTCGACGTGCTGTTCAGCGAGCGCCGAGCCGTCGTCGATCATCTCACCGCTCTCCTGAACTAGCCTTGGCGGACGGTTCGGGATGCTGATCATTAGCCATGGCTGAGTTCGTCAGCGTCCGAAGGCGTGTGATCGATGCCCTCACCATGGCATTGGTTGCTGGCATCTCGTTTGTCCTTCTCGTCTACATCGGCTTCGGCGAGGCTAATCGCAACTACGAGCAATTCTACGTCGGCAAGCTGACCGCGCAGGCCAAGGTGCTGGTCAACGCCGTCGAAAGCTTCTTGAAGCGCGACCTTCCGCTTGATCAGTACGTCGGTTTTCGCCCACGCGCCGAGCGACTTTTGAACTCGGACAAGACCATTGTCTCGATTGCTGTCTTCGACGACAGGAATCGGCCGGTCTTCGTCAGCGGCGATGCTGATATCGGTTTTCTTCCTCATCTCCGATCGGTGAGCGAGCCCGCCGATGATCACAGATCGAGCGTTCGTCATGACGATACCTATCTTCAGGTCGTCCTGCCGCTGGAGAACAACCGCGAGACCATCGGCAGCATCGCCATTTCGATGCCGCATCTCCTGATCTCGAAACAGGTCGAAGAGCGCTTTCTCCCTCTCATCCCCGTCGGACTCGCCTTGTCAATCGGCTTTGGCCTGTTCGTCGGAAGCGCAAGTGGCTGGCTTGCACGCCAGCGCTGGCCCGTCGTTCAGATGGTCTATGCAGGTCTGTTCCTGGTGATCGCTGCTCTGGTCGTCGGCAATCTCGTGACGCTCTACACAAAGGGCACTCAGATCAAGACCAAGGCACTGGCTGATTCGCTCGGGCAGCGTATGACCGAAGTGGTCGGCTTCAACCTGGACATCGCCCAGATACCGGGGCTGGATCGGGCCTTTTCGGAATATAGACGCCTCAATCCAGACATCGCCGCCGCTGCTTTGGTGGTCGACGGGACTATCCTGATTCATACCGATCCCTTTATGGTCGGCCAGCCTTGGGAGAACACCCGCGACGTCTATGAATATCTGGTCGACATCAGCCCGAGAGGCAGTGAGCGACGCGTCCATATTGCGGTTACCCTGCCCCAGGAGATCGTTTACCGTCAGACGTTACGCAGCGTCAAAAACTTCGCCGCCCTCTTTGTCGCCTCAGCCTTTCTAGCCAGCCTTTTCCTGCAGCTCGCTGGGTCAGTCAACCAGCGGGACGGCCCTGGCCACAGGCGCGTCTCGGATCAGCGGATCAAGGACGACGAGCGCTATCTCAAACTGGTCAAGCCTGTGTTCTACGTCACGATGTGCGTGGAACATTTGTCCTATGCGTTCCTCGCAAGCTACATCGCGGGCATCGTCGAATCGCTTGGTCTCCCTCCTGAACTGACGTCGACGATCTTCACGTCCTACTATCTCGGCTTTGCCCTGACCCTGATTCCTGCGGGCCATCTGGCACAGCGCTTTAGTCCAAAGCCTCTGATGATCTTTGGATTGTTCCTGTCCGCCATGTCGTTCCTGTTGCTGGTCGAAGGGAACAGCATCTGGCAATTGATCATGGCGCGTGCAGCCGCCGGCGTGGGTCAGGCGATGCTGTTCATCGGCGTGCAATCCTTTATTTTATGCGTCGCAGCGCCCGAGCGCAAAACACAAGGCGCCGCGATTATCGTTTACGGATTTCAAGGCGGCATGATTTCCGGCATGGCGATCGGCTCGCTCCTCGTTGGCTATATCGGTCCGACAGGCGTCTTCGCAGTCGGTAGTATCGTGATCACCCTGACCATGATCTACGCCTTCTTCGCGGTTCCGGCGATCGCCAACGCTGCACCCACCAATCCCCAAGGCTTCAGCACCAACATACGAATCCTTGGCCGGAACGTTCTGCTCGCTATTCGCAATCCACAGTTGCTGCGCGTGATCGCCTTGATTGGGATCCCTGCAAAGGCGGTTCTGACCGGCATCGTCGTGTTCGCCCTGCCGCTGCTCATGACCCAGCGCGGCTACCGTCAGGAAGATATCGGACAGATCCTCATGCTCTATGCGGCGAGCGTGGTGCTGGCGAACGAACTCATTTCCCGATGGGTGGACCGCACAGGCGACTCACGCTTCGTCCTCATTCTCGGTGCGGTCTTGAGTGGAGCAGGCCTCTGGCTGATCGGCTGGGGAGGGCTGGGCAGGCTGCATGAGATCGCCTTTGGCACCGCCCTGGAAGTCACCTTTGTCCTGATCGGCATCGTCACCCTGGGTCTCGCCCATGGGCTGATCAATGCGCCGATCGTCGGCCACGTCGCAGCCCTTCCGATTAGCGAGCATATCGGTGTCAGTGCGCTTACTGCTACCTACCGCTTTCTTGAGCGCATCGGCCATGTCGCTGGACCTCTCGTTATCGGTCAGATGTTCATTCTGGTCGGCGAGGATGCGATCGTACTCGCTTGGTCGGGACTGGCAATCGCCGCCTTCGGCTTGATCTATCTGCTGTTCAGCCGACCCTCGACGTCACCGGCGATACCACGCAGACGTTCAATCGAAGCACCAGTTGGCGCCATCGAGGACGTGATCGGCTTGCAGCTTGATAGTCAGCATCAAGCACTGGTTCTGGCGATACGTCCGTCCAACCTCGATGGTCCGCCCGATCCGGCCCAGGACATCCTGCTTCACCATCTGCACCAGCATGGGCGCAAGGTTGATGCGGATCAGTTCGCGGCACGGATGGACGAAGCAGGAAAGTCGGCGAAAGATGTATCAGACCTCATCGCCGATCGCCGCCGAGCGCTTCGCTTCAAACACTTTCTGGCGGCAGCATGCGCAGACACCACTTCTGACCGCCCCCTTCTTCTCGTCGTCTGTTCAGCGCACATCGATGCCAGCGGTATTGAGCTCGCGACCTGGCTTGACCGGCGATCAGGGAGCCGCGTCGTCGTCATGCCGCATGTCCAAGCCTGGCTGGATCAGATGCGCGGCTGGCTCGCCCTGTTGAGTCTGGATTCGAGCCTTGGGACAGAGCATGGCAGCGCCGAGGAACTGATGTCGGAGTTGAAGGCCCATCTCAATCGTGGGGGCGGTCAACTCGTCTGGACCGGCACGGCATCGCTGCGACGGCCGAAGCGGCGCGACGAGCCTCCCCCTATCGATGCTGAGCATTCTCCCATCCTTCGTGCAGTCGGGGATTGAGTGAGGCCGCCATTTCATGTTGTGACCAACCAACGAGGAGCCACAGTCCATGGACCGCAAATGCAAACGTTCCCTGCCGATTTTCCGCTGCATGATCAGGGGTCTTCTCCTGGCAGGTGTCATTGCTTCAGTGTGGCCGGCCAAGGGTGACGCCGCACCAGTCTATGCCGGCTGGTTCCGCCATAGCGAACATATCACCGGTGCATGGACGTTCACAGAAGTCGGCGCCGATCCGCAACAGGTCATGATCAAGAGCACCGTTACTGGTGAGGGAAAGCCGAAACGGATTCTCGTGCTCTATCCGAAGCGTTCCTCGGCCTATGATATCGCCATGAGCAAAATCCTGGACGTGTTCGCAAGCAAAAACATGCCGATCGAATTTCAGGTGATCAATTTTAATAACGATGACGGCCTGGGTGCCGAGGTCCTCGACCTGGCAGAAGAAGATCGGTTCGACCTGATCTTTTCTATGGGGTCGGAGTCCACTGCCTGGCTTTACCAATATTATCGGAACGGCGATACACCTGTTGTCACCGTCTGTTCGAAGGATCCCGTGGCTCTCGGTCATGTCGCTGACTATGAGAACGGATCCGGCACCAATTTCGCCTTCACGTCGCTCAACATGCCGACCGAGGTTCAGGTCGCCTATCTCATGGACTTCATGCCAGGATTGAAGAATCTCGGCATTCTCGTAGCGCGCAACAATATCAGCGCAGTACGCACACAAGCCAAGCCGATGCAGGAAGCGGTTGAAGCCAAAGGAATCAATGCCGTCTATCTTGCCGTGCAAGACCCTGCCAACGCCAAAGAGGAATTGCCCGGGCTGATCGAAAGCGCCCTCGTCGAGATGCGTAAGACCGACCCGTCGCTCGACCATTCGATGTTCTGGATCACAGGTGCGACCAGCGTGTTTCGGGAGATCGAGACGATCAATCAGTATGCCGGCCCGGTGCCAGTGCTCAGCGCCGTCCCCGAGGTCGTCCAGGCTGGCGACAAGAGCGCCGTGATGTCCATCGGCATCAGCTTTGAGAGCAACGGCTATCTAGCTGCAGTCTACGGTTACGACGTCCTGATGGGCAAGACCAAGGCGGGTGATCTCAAGGTCGGTATCGTCTCGCCGCCGGATATCGCGATCAACTTCCGCCGGGCCCGGGCGATCGGCGTCGAGGTCCCCTTCAGCTTTTTCGAAAGCGCCAACTACGTCTATGATTATGAGGGCAATGCCGTACGCCTGCGTGGCCGTGATTTGACACGCAACGCAGGAAGCTGACGCCGGCTGAAGCCTCTGGCCGAGCACGTTCGAACGGCCACACCTCCGTCATCCTCTGGAAGCTGTCGCGACTAAGAGAGCATTCCGATCTCAGTGTCCGGCGTCAGGGCTTATGAGACAGAATTTGGTTGTTGAAGAAGGCGGGATTTCTGGGTCATCGTAGCCATTTAAGGAGCGAAGATGAGCCAGAAATCCGGGTCGTTGAAGGAACCGGCCGAGAAGGTTGTTGAGAACATCCGTCGTGCCACACGCAAGCGCTATTCGGCCGGGGAGAAGATCAGGATCGTGCTGGAGGGCCTGCGTGGCGAGGACAGCATCGCCGAGAGCCGAGAGCAAAGCGCCCAGCTCCACGGACGCGGTAGAGTACCCCTACACCACCTCTAGCCGTTCAGTCCTGTGGTGTGGTGATAGGGGAGATCGGCACATCTGGAGGGATGAACGTTGGGCCAGCTTCTACACGGCAGCGCCGGAACGACGGAGGCAACAGTCCGACGACGGTGCAGAAGTGGAAGAAGCGTGACTTCGTGACGGACGCACGGATGGGGCCGAAGGACCGTCGATCGACGGTCCTTTCCGTCGAGCAAGAGGCGGCTGCATCGTGTTTCGCCGTCATACGCTGCTGCCGATCGATGACTGCCTCTGCGCCCTGCAGCCCTCGATCCCGACGCTGACCCACGATCCTCGCTGCGCATCGTTTGTTCCAGCGGCCCAAGCCTTGAATTTTGGGCATCGATCGGCTGGCGGATGTTCGTGACAGGCCATCAAGATCGAAGTTCAAGGCCTATGCGATCGGTTAGAGTTCACATCGACCCATAAGCTGACACTGGGCCGAGGTCCAGGAACCGAAGAAGGCGAACTCCACTGTTCGTTGGTATCGATCCAGACACTCTAGGCTCGTCTTCGCCAGGCTGGAGCCCAAGGCCACCCGCATGATTGCCTGCCAGTTCCTGCGCGACCCGATCGACGCGTTCCCCTATCGACCGCACACCGTCCTGACCGACAACCGCGTCCAGTTCCGTCATCCACCGCGCTATCGCGATGGGCCGACAGCAAAGTTCGCCGGCCATCCGTTCGAGCGCATCTGCGCAGAAAATCGGATTGAGCACCGCCTGATCAAGCCAAACCACCCATGGACCAATGGCCAAGTCGAACGCACGAACAGGACCATCAAGGACGCCACGGTCAGACACCGAACGCTTTCTCGCGCGTCTTCGTCGTGCCCAAGGGGCAGTATTTCGGGGCGGGCAAAGCCGACGACAGTTTCGACAGCCGGTATTTCGGGCTGATCAAGCGCGAGCAGGTCCTGGGCAAGGCATGGAGGCTCGGATGACCGGATCGACCTCATCAAAAGCATGCTCCTGCAACGTGGCGAGCTGGTCGCGCCGCTCCACGATGCGATCGAGGCCGAAATGTCCAGGAAATGGGGCCCGGCGGCGCGGGACAAGGAGCATCCCGACCACAAGGCGTTCAAGGACGAGCAACGCAAGGCCAAGGCCGCGGCTACCCGGGGGATGAGCGCGCAAGTCGCCCAGGAGCATGGATTCCTCAAGATCCCGAAGCCTCCGGGGCTGGTGGTGGTCAAGGCAACCACCGGGCTCGGCAAGACATCCGCCGCCGTCGAGGAAATTGCCAAGCCCAGGGCCTCCCGGTTCGACTGGCACGCGTTCTTCCACAAACTGCTGGATCAATCCGAAAGCGATTTCTCCAGGAAGAGCGAGAAGCGGCACGCGCGCGCCAGGGGCCGCAGCAAGGAAGACCCGCTGAACCGCACCGCGGAATTCAAGGGCGAGCGGGAAAAGTCCTGGAAGATGGACCTGATGTGCCCGCGCGCAGGCACGGTTCAGCCGCTCGCCGCGATCGGGATCAACGTCTCGGAAATCATCTGCCCGGCCTGCCCGCTGCGCGGCGTCTGCGGCTACAGGGCGCAACGCCCGGTTCTGGCAGAGGTCATCAAGGCCGAGGGCGCGGTGTTCGCGCCATCCGCCTATATCGCGCACACGCTGACCTGGAAGCGCGGCGACGTGACCGTGATCGATGAGACCTTCGTCAACCAGCTTTTCAAGGAAAAGACTATCAAGGCGGCGGTGCTCGGCGACCACGAGGCCATGTGGCGGTTTCACGCGTCCAGTAAGTGCGGAAATAGCCTATCGGCCTCTGACGGGCTTCTGAGAGGCCTGGCGGCGATCTGTCGGCTTTCTGCTGGAGAGCAGGCAGGCGCCGTGAATGACGCTTGCGCTCATAGATGACCCTGACGGTCAGTCAATGTCGCAGCTGACTGGGAGTGGGCAGGACGGGTGAGAAACCTGAGGTCTGGGTAGCTATCGGAGCGATGAGCTCAAATGCGTTGTTCGGCAAAGAACCGGCCGACGGTCTCGAAACAGACGCGCCAGGCGGGCTCGTGGTCGACCAGAATGTGGTTGCGGCTTTCCAGCGGCACGAAGCGTGCGCCCGGGATTCCGGATGCCACCGCACGACCGAGGTCTAGGGGGATGCGCTGGTCGTATTTCGAATGGAGCACGATGGTCGGCACATTGACATCGGCGAGCCGGTGGCGGACGTCGATATAGCCGAACGCATCCTGAAAGCGCGCGGCATTGGCTGGTGAGGTGGTCTGGCGCTGGAATTCGTCGAACCAGGCGAGATCTTCCGCCGTCGCTTCGGGCATGAAGGTCTGCGAGAAAATATGCCGGTAGGCGGGGTTGTCCGTGCCCCAGCCGAGCTCGGTGAGCGTCATCACCGCCTCGCGCCTGGCCTGCTCTTCAGGGGTCGCGGTGTGCCGCCAGCCTGCCGCATAGCCGCCCAGCAGTACCAGTCCGCTGACCCGCTCGGGGTGGCGCACGGCATACTCGATCGACACTGCGCAGCCCTGGGAAATGCCGAGCAGCGGGAAGCGCTCCAGCCCCAGTTGGTCGGCGACCGATTCGAGGTCCTCGACGAAAGCATCGAAGCTCAGCGCGTCGACCTCCCAGTCCGAAAGGCCGCAGCCGCGCTCGTCATAACGGATGAAGGTGCGATGCCGCGCGATCTCGGCGAAGCTCCGCCCCCAGATCGGGCTGCCCCAGTCGAATTCCAGATGATTGAGCCAGTTCGCCGCCTTCAAGAGCGGCGGCCCCGAACCGATGGTCGCATAGGCAATCTTGGTGCCGTCCCTGGCCTCGCAAAAGCCGATCCGCTGCTCGCGAATGGCGTTCTTTCTGGAGGCAGACCGCCTGGGTTCCATCGTGCTCCCGCTCATCGCCGGGGAGCTTCTTGCTGCCTTCGTTCCTTCCCTTCGTTCGGACGCGGCACCGGATGCATCCGGCCGATAGGCGGCAGCGCCTTCGGGATCGGCGTCGCGCCAGAGGCGCTGCCATTTTCGCGCCGCCACCGGCTCGATGTCGGGATGGGTCGCGAGCTTGCGGATGACGGCAACGCGCGCCGCCGACGCATCCTCGCGCTCGGCGGTCAGCCAGGAGTCGAACGCCTCGTCACCGGCGCCGTCGAGACCGTCCATCAGGACCAGAGCGAGCCGCTCCGCCATGCGCTCCAGATCATCGACCGAGATCGGCTCATCATCCTGCCGCAGGCGCGCATAGACGTCCTTGATGTCGACGACGACATCCTCGGCGTCGAAATAGACACGTTCCCGATCGGCGGCGATCCGGGTCCGATCAGGGCTGTCGACCGCCTTTCTCAGCTTGCTCAACGACCAGCGGAGCGCAGCCTTGGGATCGTCCGGCAAGTCCCAGAACAGCTCGCACAGCCGCTCGCGCCGATGCGGCCTGCCGGTGGCCACAAGAAAGGCCAGCAGTGCGCGCGCCTTGCGCGATGCCGGAAGAGCGACCTCTTTTCCCGACAGGACGACGCGTGGTTCGCCGAAAAGGGAAATCTCGAGATCTCGAGCCACTGCAGGCTCCGCCCTTTAAAATACAACGCCGAAGCAGCGCCGATACAACAGAGCGTACAACGCCGACGACAACGCTGACAACAACGCTCACGTGAGAAACCACCCTCGGCTTCGATCGAGGCCCGGAGCGGGGGCGCTCCCATCGGGCAGAGGCATGACGAGGATCCCATCGGGACCGTCGCCGATGCACATATGGAGCACGACATTGAACGCACTGAGCATTGCTTTCCAGGAGACTCTGGGCCGCATGGACGCAGCCCATCGCGTCGATCCGACGACGCTGATGGACGATCCGCATGCGGCTTTCGCCAGACTCCGGCCTCACCATCCGGTCATCGAGATCGGCGAGAAACAGTATATGGCGCTGCGCGCAGACGACGTGCTCGCCCTGCTGACCGATCCCCGCACCAAGCAGATCGAAGGGCCGGACTATGTCCGCCTGCGGGCGATCCCCGACGGCGCCGCGGCACGCTTTCTCGCGGATTTCTTTCTGTTCGCCAACAGCGACGCGCACCGCGCCAAGCGCCGCCTGTTCGCCCGCGCCTTCGGCTTTGCTGCGATCCGCGCGGCGAGGGGGCAGATTCGGGTGGTCGCCGATGAGATCGTCGACACACTGCCGCGGGGCGAGAACGTCGACTTCGTCGACCAGATGGCCGCTCGTATTCCGGCCGAAATGATCGCCGTGATCCTCGGGCTTCCCGTGGTCGAAGCCCCCTATTTCGCGAGCCGCGTCTATGAATTCGCCCGTGCCATCGCGCCGGTCTATCCAATCGCGGAGCACGACCGAATCGAGGCGGCAGCGCTCGACCTGTTCGCTTATGTCGATCAGCATATGCGCGCGCGCCTGAAGGCGCCCAGGGACGACGTCCTCTCGACCCTGATCGCCGACTGGCAAAAGGACCCGGTGATTTCGTTCGCGAGCCTGGTCAATCAGGTTCTCGGCATCATCGTCGGCGGCAGCGACACCACCCGCGCCGCGTTTGCCATGCTGGTCGCCTTGCTGATCCGGCATCCGGAGCATTGGGCGGCGGTGCGCGCCCAGCCGAGCCTGATCCCGGGCGCGGTCGCGGAAGCTTTGCGTTACGAGCCGCCGGTCGGCTCGATCGCGCGGTTCACGACCAAGGCGCTTGAGGTCGGTGGCGCCGCCCTGCCTGCCGGTGTGCAGCTGAGCGTGAGCACGCTCTCCGCGATGCGCGATCCCGGGCACTACAGAAGTCCCGAACGGTTCGACATTCATCGCATCGACCATCCGCGCCTGCATGCGGTGTTCGGACACGGTCCGCATCGCTGCATCGGCGAGATGCTGGCAAGGATCGAGATGGAGGAGGGCTTGGCAGCACTGCTCGCTGGGGTCTCCGAGATCGAGATGGAGACGACCCCGCGCATGCGCGGCTTCGGCGGCATTCGTCAGATCACGCCGATGCGCGTGCGGATTCACTGAACCCTCAGAACGCGGCCACCGTTTTCAATCAGGACCATCCGACAGGCTGGGTGCCGGGCAGGCGCTGCGAACGCTGCTTTGTCCCGGACCCGGCGAAACCCGAATTTCAAAGGAACAGACATGCAACTGCACACTCCCCAATCCCTTGCGCGCGTTCACGGACTGGACGCCGCGCGCCCCGAGCGAAGCCTCACCGCCTCCATGATCGGCGCCGTCTTCGCGGCCTGCGGCTGGATCGGACGCGCTCTTCGCTTCTGGCATGACAAGCGCAAGGCCATGCAGGACTACCGGCGCTTGCTCGCCTTGCCGGACTACATGCTTCGCGACATCGGCGTTTCCCGTGACATGGTTCGAGCCGCCATGGCCGATGAACCGTCCTTCTGGCGGCGTTAACGGTGAACGCCGCCCTCCTCGGACTCGACGCGCCAACGCTGCTTTCAGGCTGCGGCGCGGCACTCTGCTTGACGATCGCACCCATGTTTCGAAGCCGGCAATCAATCCTGCTGGCACAGCTCGGTGCCGCGGTTTTCTTCGCCACCCACTACATGCTGCTCGGCATCACCGTGGCCTCGGTTGCCAACATGCTGAACATCGTGCAGATCGGCACGGCTTTCTACGCGGTTAGAAGCGCTGCCATGGCGCGGTTGGGCTATCTGCTGATCGTTCTGATGGTGCTGTCCGGCTTCTGGTTCTGGCAAGGGCCGATCTCAGCCTTCAGCGTCGCTGCCATGACCTTGATCGCCCTGGCGCGCATGCAAGTCAGCGAGCTTGGCCTGCGTCTGCTGCTGATCGCGGGCGGCGGCTTCTGGGTCGTGCACGACTTCATCGGCGAGGCCTGGATCGCCCTCGCTGCAGACATCGGTGCCATCCTGACGGGCACAACGGCGCTGCTCGCGCTGTTCATTCGGGTCACCATCAAATGGCAACCGCTGCCCTCGGCGCGGGCTGCCGTCACTTGAGACGTACACAATCAGCCTACCCGGCGCCTTGCCGTGTCGCGAAACGGTGACACGGCGGGGCGCCGAGCGTTCTGCAACAATCCTTTACGCTAGTACGACTGCGTCGAGTCAACTCCTGGCGCCAGCAAGCCATTCTGGATGTCCTTGCCATTTTGTTTCATCGCTTGATGTCTGCTAGTGGCACTGATCACCTTCGCGGTCTAGCTAGCCGTAGCGTCCAAAGTTGCCGGAAAAAGCGGCCGCGAGCGCATGGCTTGGGCCTAACCTGGATTTCGCACGGCACCGGCATTTCGGCGCGTTTGATCGTCTGATTTGGCGTTGAGACGACGGGAGTAATCTGAGTGCATCGTCAAGTTTCGTCTTTTTTCCTTTTCGACAGGACGGTCGAACCTTTTTCGGTTTGCGATGACAAGATCAGCCCGTCCTTTGCCGTGACCTCGGCGAGGCCCTGTGTCTGATCGGGTTTTTCAGCAGATCAGGCGGCCCGATGACCGAGCCTGAGGCAGGCGAGCGCGAACTCGCTCTGATAGGGCAGGTCTGAGCCATGCGCACCAGGCAGCGGCGCACGCTGACAGTTGCCAGGGCGCCGATCTTGAGCTGCCGGTTGCGAATGGTGCCGGCGGTCGCGGTGGCGAACTGGGTGTGGCGAAGGCCGGCCGACGGAGCGCTTCGATCAGGACATGGGCAAACGCGGCGAACCGGAGCCGGAGCTGATTGGCCTTCATGGAGGCGGTCGAGGTGCGATCGGCAACGATCGAGCTGTACTCTTGATCCTGTTTTCCTATGCCGCCGCGATCCGCTCGATCTCTTCATGCGCCGGCTGCGTGGCGTCGATGGTCGATGGCCGCAGCTCGGCGGCAAGCAGCCGACCGGTCGCAGAAGATGGAGCGGCAAAGCTAGCAGCCGCAATAGCCGTGAAGCGAAGGGCCTTTGGTGGGATGCTGAGCCGTCCTTCCTGATGGCCGTGGAGAGGGTCGTCGGCGGCCTGAGGCCAGATGATGATCCGCTGCGTCGGGGCGTCTGGCGGAACAGATCGACCAACAGGGTCTCGAGCTTTGTCGGGTCATGGCTGACCCTGTGACAGCGCCCCGGCGATCCGCCGGTGCGTACCGGACGATTGATGCGTTTTGCTGGCAGAACCGCAGCAGCAGCTTGCCTCGACTGATCCGGCCAGCCAGCGCGCCAGTACCGGATCATGACGCAGATCGCCGTGGTCGCCGACATCCTCGCAGCCGAGCGCGATGCCGACGATCCGTTGGCCCGCCGGCAGGCCATGGACAACGAAATCGCGGAGAACGGTGATCGACGAAACAGGCGGCAACGCGATCGATCAATTCGATGCCTGATCGGCGCGCCGGAAGCAGCAGTGCGCTCACTTTCCGCTTCAGCCGGGCGACGCTCTTCTTGGATGGGCTCGCTCCCAAATACCAATGTCCATCTTTCCGATAAGCGGTGCGGGCCAAAGCTGTAACCGAGAAAGTCGAACTGTTCGGCACGAGCGTCACGAACTGCGGTCTTCGCGTCGTTCAGGGTCAGCCCGAGCCGGGTCATCACCTGCTGCGTCCATATCCTTGCCTCGGCCGCGCATCCGCGGCTGAGAATCACCAGGTCGTCCGCATAGGTCACCACCTCGGCTTGAAACCTCTCTCTGACCGGTCTGGCGCCAATATTTCAAGAAGCGGTTCATGTACAAAACGGCGAGCGTCGGCGAAATCACACCCCCTTGCGGGGTGCCAGATCGCCTCTTCTTGCCGCCCGTCATGCGCCGGCGTCCCTCGCCATCCGTTTCCTCGATCGGCGTCTTCAGCCACATCTTGATCAGACGTAGCATCTGTCGATCGGCGATCCGGCGAGCGACCGATTGCATCAGCTCTGGATGCGGGATCGTCTCGAAATAGGATTCCAGATCCGCGTCAACGACATCCGTGTAGCCGCGACAAAGCAGCTTGTGGACCTTCTCGATCGCGTCCTTGGCTCCGCGCTTCGGCCGATAGCCATAGGCCTGAGGTTCGAGATCAGCCTCGAAAATCGGCTCGATCACAAGCTTGGCCGCGGTTTGAACCACCCGATCCCGAATCGTCGGAATGCCGAGTGGCCTGGTTCCGCCCCCAGGCTTGTCGATCAAAACCCGCCGCACCGGCTGCGGCCGGTACGTCTTAGCACGGAGGTTTTCCTGGATGCCGGCCAACCACTCATCCAGCCCCGCCGCTTCGATCATTGCGAACGTCTCGCCATCCACGCCCGGCTCCCCGTTTGGCTCTCGCCAAGCGATAAGCATGACGTAGGATGTCGTCCCGATAGACCTTGTCGTAGAGCTGGTAAAAGCAGAAGGCCGGTTCCGCCTTCGCCTTGCCATAGAGCTTTCGCTGAAGCGTCCGGATCTTTATCGGTGTTGCCGGGCTCAAAGCCAATCACCTTCCCTCGTCTTCGTTGAAAGCGTGTCGGAAGCAGGGCCCTTTCCTCGACCGGCATTACCCGGCGTCAACAGTCGTATGACCTCTCCGACTTCCAAGCAGACCGCCAGCCCGGCTGGACGTTGAGGCTGCTACCTCGACCGACTTGGATCTCCCCCGATTACCCGAACAACCTTCCCTGCGTGCCGCGCCCACTACCCTGACGAACCAGATCGATGCTCATGTCGGCTTCCTTCTCGATTCCACACGGCCTTCCCCGATCTCAGGCGGGTCGGCATTCGTAACATCACTTTCGAGGCCTGCTCAGGCTTCACACGCGTTGCGGCCCGCAGGGTTGCTCAACCGTCCCAAGGACAGCCTTTGTCACAGGGCTTCGATGCCGCTCGTCACCCAACGACATCGCCTGCTAGCTACCAGATCAAACCGACTACTATCTGGGTGGATCCTTCCTCCACTCGTTGTCCGCGCCGTCGGGGCGCTCTGAAAAATGCGGGTTAGTCGGACTAGCTCTTGCATTTTTCGACGGCGGCGAGCCATGGGATGGCTTGGAAGAGAGAGAACGTCCTGGGAGGGAGCAAACCCGGGACGTCAACGCTTGGGGGAAAATCCGAACATGCCACGGCTGGGTTAAGGAAAGGTGAACTCGTCCCAGGTCATCACGGCAACCCTCAATAGGACCCAACCAACCGGACATCCTTCGAGCCGCACCGGGAGCCGATCAGGCGCTTGCGGAACCGCATCATCGCATAGTCGGCGCTCTGACGGTTTTGGAAGCGATTTCCAGACAGGGCCGACGGGCAGCGGAGGCGAGCGTTTGTTGATCAAGTTGTCCGATATTCTCCGAAGATCCATTTCGAGCTCGCAAGGTCTTTTTGTGTAATCAGGTACGATTCTTTGATTATCTCGTTGGTAGTTACGAGCAAGCGACACAAGGGTTAATATTGCAAACGCAAGATTCCTCTTCTTGCGCGCGTAGAAAGGACGTCCTCATGTTCAAATCCGAAAGCATCAAACCTGCCCTGTTGGGCGCCGCAAGTGGCGCTGTAGCGCCTGCGATTGTGGGTTTTGGTTGGGCTGGCTGGGTGACAGGCGGCACCGCCGAGGCAATGGCCAAGACACAAGCAAAATCAGCCATCGTGGCGGCTTTGGCGCCGATCTGCGCAGCTCGGTTTCAAGCCGATTCCAGCTTTGGAGCCAAGCTGACCGAGCTGAACGAAACGCGGACTTGTCAGCGCCCCGCATTCATCGAAGATGGAGGATGGGCGACGATGCCGGGAAGTGAGAAGGGCGATCGCGATGTCGCAAAGGCTTGCGCTGAAATGATCATCGAAATGGCAGAAGCCTAACCTCATCGCCTGAATGAAGAAGACAGGCCTCGCGTCGCGCTGCGCGGGGCCTGTTGTCTTTACCGGCCTATGGGCAACCTGGCGCCCGCCGGAGGGCGAAGAGATCACCAGCTACACCATCATGACCACCGAGCCGAACGAACTCATGGCGGAGATCCACGACCGCATGCCGGTGATCCTCGGTGCCGACGATTATGACCGCTGGCTCGATCTCGACACCGACCCGACCAAGGTGCTGAGGCCGTGCCCGTCAGACTCGCTGGAGGCTTATGGGAAGCGCTTGGCAAATGCCCCACTTCCGGCCTGGGTTTTGGCGGAGGAAATCCAATAGGAATGGAACTCAGTGTCATGCATGCTGAGCCTGCTTCACTTCAAATCGGGAGGTGCTAGGTCGCTCCGCTGTGGAACTCATTGCCCCTGTGACACCCTGCGGCGCTTGAGTCAGCTCCGGCTAAGCACTGAGCCTCAGGACCATCCACCGAGCGCTCCCGCTATCCAGCGCAAAGCAGCCATATCGCCGCCCAGCCGGTTCAGGATGTCTCGGCTTGGCTGGAGCGGTGGCAGAATATTCGTTTCAACGATGGAATGAATGTTTTATGAGGACGGGCGGCTCGGCTGCCCGTTCTGCTTTCAGGCTTCAATCAACTACCTTGCGCTCACCAAAATCAAGCAGGTAGGGCGTAAATCGAGACACACCGATGTAGTGATGCAAGTCTATCTGAAACAGAGCCGCGAGCGCTTGAAAATCCTCAAAAGGTCCAACTAAATAGTGCGGAAATAATCTTGTGCCAGGAGGGACGCCCCCAATAGGAAATGCTCGCTGCTTGTGGGGAGCGGCCCTGAAGTGGGCAAGGTCTAGTTCACCTCCATGAACGTCAATGGCAAATTCAAGCCCATGGGCGACTCCCGAAGCGCCAGCTGCGTTTCGAAAGCTACTCGCAGCAAATAGAGCTTGGCAAAGATGGAAAGGAGCCACTCGAAAGGAAGGGTCGAGTCGCCTTCCCGCAAGCTGTGCTCCAATCGATACTCAATGAGTCCATCACGATGCACTTCGCGGCGCAATGATCGCCCATGCTCGCCGTCTATCCGCCTGCTGCGGATGTCCGGCCTCCACGAACCCCAGTCACCAACAGGCGTCTTTACCTCGCATCGAAACTGCTCGATTTCACTTTCCGCCACGAAGCTTCTCATCGGCGGTTCAAACGCCGGGACAGCATGGACACTGTCGGCGAAGATTTCTGACAAGGGAAGCAACGTTGCCTGAATGGTAAAGGCTTTTGAGTCCAGAAGGCCTGCTCTTTGTTCGAACAAATGCGCACGGCGCTCCTCGAAACGTCGCTCGATTGCTTTGACTCCGCGATCCAACAGGAGTGTCAGATCCTGTATCTCTCGCATCGTCATCCTTTCCGAGCTGTCGCCCCTTCGGACATAGCATTCCTTCGTTGCTGTATGACGATGAGGGCCTGACATGGGCTTCGGCGTGTAGATCGCCACGACACCCCAGTCGTCGCCTTCGGTCACGATCGGAACGACGTCGACAATCGCGGGTCTTGGCTCGATCATATCCCGGCAGAAATTCTTGAAGCGCTCCGCCAACTCCCCACACCTTGGCAGAGGTGCGATTGAAGCAGCCCGCGCCGGTTTGGAGTCCGTTTCCTCGACGCCGACGATCACCGTCCCCCCGTGGCCGTTGGCAAAGGCAACTACTTCCTCGATGACCTCATTGCGTGCCTTGTCGCCTACGCTGCCGCCTTGCAACCAAGGATCAGCGCGACGACCATTCTTGGAATTGTGATCTTCTTTGAACTCAATCCCATCGTCTTCGGGAGCCTGACCGCTGATCAGCGCGTCAATATCTGCCTTCGTCCAATCATGGAGACGCTTGCCGATCATTTTCTCGGCTCTCCCGAGATGTAGGACATGAAGATACGCAAACTGAAATTTTGGTAGCCAGAGCGGTAGCCAATTTGCCTGATACTCTGTGCGATGGTTCGCTAACCCGTTGAAAAGATGGTGCCCAGGGACAGAATCGAACTGCCGACACGCGGATTTTCAGTCCGCTGCTCTACCAACTGAGCTACCTGGGCGGGCTTCGATTGTCGACGAAGCGATGTTCTTATAGAGGCCGGACTTCGACCTGTCTAGGCGCGGCTGCGGCCTTCTTTTCAGGATGACGGCGCAAACCCTGGCCTTCGGCTCGTCGACAGCGTCGCCCCACCGATCAGGATAGAGGTATCGAACTTCGATTGCCTTTGATCATATCGCTCGCCTTCTCGCCGATCATGATCGAGGCGGCGTTGGTGTTGGACCTGATCAGGCGCGGCATGATCGAGCTGTCGGCGACGCGCAGGCCGTCGATGCAGTGTACCTGGCATTGCGGGTCGACCACCGCCATGTCGCCCGTGCCCATTCTGCAGGTGCCGACGGGGTGGTAATCGGTCTTGCCGAAGCGCTTGGCATAGGCCTCGAGCGCGGCTCTTCCGGTCACGTTCGGACCGGGCGGGTGCTCCTTCTTTATGAATTTCGCTAGAGCGCAGACTCATCGGATTTGAGGCATAGCCTGATTGCGACGAGTTTGATGGCCGCGAGGAGGTGATGGCTTCATGACCGCCACGATACGCCGCCTCCTTTCCGGATCGCCGTCGCCAACTTTGACGCATAGCTCCGGATGAGATTGGCACGATTGGTCTGGATATCGCGGCGAACGTCTTTCAGGTTCATGGCGTTGACGCGTCTGGCCGGGTTGTCGTCCGTCGTCAGGTGTGACGGCGTCGGTTTCTGAAGCATTTCTCCGGGGTTTCGCCCTGCTCAAACGGCATGGAGGCTTGTGCCACCGACCTAGCCGTTCAGTCCGGTGGTGTGGTGATAGGGGAGATCGGCCCATCTGGAGGGATGAACTTTGGGCCAGCTTCTACACGGCAGCGCCGGAACGACGGAGGCAACAGTCCGACGACGGTGCAGAAGTGGAAGAAGCGTGACTTCGTGACGGACGCACGGATGGGGCCGAAGGACCGCCGATCGACGGTCCTTTCCGTCGAGCAAGAGGCGGCTGCATCGTGTTTCGCCGTCATACGCTGCTGCCGATCGATGACTGCCTCTGCGCCCTGCAGCCCTCGATCCCGACGCTGACACGATCCTCGCTGCATCGTTTGTTCCAGCGGCCCAAGCCTTGAATTTTGGGCATCAGTCGGCTGGCGGATGTTCGTGACAGGCCATCGAGATCGAAGTTCAAGGCCTATGCGATCGGTTAGGTTCACATCGACCCACAAGCTGACACTGGGCCGAGGTCCGAACCGAAGAAGGCAGGCTCCACCTGTTCGTTGGTATCGATCGAACCTCCAAGCTCGTCTTCGCCAGGCTGGAGCCCAAGGCCACCCGCATGATCGCCTGCCAGTTCCTGCGCGACCCGATCGACGCGTTCCCCTATCGACTGCACACCGTCCTGACCGACAACCGCGTCCAGTTCCGTCATCCACCGCGCTATCGCGATGGGCCGACAGCAAAGTTCGCCGGCCATCCGTTCGAGCGCATCTGCGCAGAAAATCGGATTGAGCACCGCCTGACCAAGCCAAACCACCCATGGACCAATGGCCAAGTCGAACGCATGAACAGGACCATCAAGGACGCCACGGTCAGACGCTACCCCTATGCCAGCCATGATGAACTTCGACGGCATCTTCTGCTGTTCATTGAAGCCGACAATCATGCCAGGCGGCTCAAGACGCTACGCGGGCTTAAACCCTGCGAGTCCGTCATTCAACAATCGACGAAACAGCCAAAACGATCCAACACTGATCCGTCAAACCACACCACGGGACTGAACAGCTAGCGCAGCTTTGGTGGGCGATTTGCCGTGTCATCTCGAGGCCGCGCAACGACATCTCGAAATCGTAAGCCTCGGCCCAGTAGTTCGGGTCGATCTCCGGCGGGATCAGCGGATCCGGGCTCCGCAGGGTGACCGAGCCGCGCGGGCGCAGATGGCAGGAATTGATGGTGCAGCCATAGCCGCCGGGCACGGGTGGCACACCCGCCTCGAGACCGGCGCCAGGCAGATCATGCAGGGACTGGACGCCGACCACCCTCAGCTCGTCCGCAGGACCGATGCCGGACAGCAACAGCAACTTCGGCGAGCCGATCGCACCGGCAGCGACGATCACCTCCTGCTCGGCCCGGACGTCCGCCAGGGCACCGTTGGCGAAATAGCGGACGCCGACCGCGCGACCCTTCTCCACGATCAGGCGATGGGCGAGCGCGTCGGTGACAACGTCGATATTGCCGCGGCGCACGGCGGGGCGCAGATAGGCGACGGCGGCGCTGCAGCGGCGCCCGTCGCGCTGGGTCACCTGATAAAGACCGGCGCCTTCCTGCTCGGCTCCGTTGAAATCACCGTTGTGTTGAAGCCCCGCCTGCTGCGCGGCGCGCACGAAGGCGCGGCTGAGCGGATGCGGGCTGATCAGGTCCGAGGCTGCCAGGGGACCGCCGGTGCCGTGATAGGCGTCGGCGAGGCGGTTGTTGTCCTCGGCGCGGCGAAAATAGGGCAGCACGTCCTCGAACGCCCAGCCGCCGCATCCTTCCTCGCTCGCCCAGGCGTCGTAGTCCTTGGGGTTGCCGCGAGTGAACACCATGGCGTTGATCGAGCTGCCGCCGCTAAGGACGCGAGCCTGGGCGAGCGGCACGACCTGTCCTTCGCGTTGCGGCGAGGGCGCCGTCTGGTAGCCCCAGGTGAGCGCACCTGAGGTCATCTTGTAGAAGGAGACCAGTCGATGGATGTCCGGACTGACGTCCGGCGGACCCGCTTCGATCAGGAGGATCCTCGCATCGGCGATCTCGCCAAGTCTCGCCGCCATGATGCAGCCAGCGGACCCGTCGCCGACGATGACATAGTCGTAGCGCCGGCTGCGGTCCACTGCCTAGCGCAGATATTTGCCTGAGAACGGGGCGACCGGTCTCACGGTGTGCAGGTTATCGAGGGTTGCGCTGGATGGTCCAGCGCGGAGCGTCATGCCTGGGAGACGGGTCTTGGCGAACACTCTCACCTTCATTGGTCTGGATGTGCATGAAGAGACGATTTCGGTAGCGTTGGCGGCGGGCCGCGAGCGAGGCGAAGCTCGAGTTTATGGCGAGGTCGCCAATCGGCCCGATGCCCTGAGAACGTTGCTGACCAGGCTGGCGCGCGACGACCACGAGCTGCGCTGTTGCTGCGAAGCCGGTCATGACTGCGTGGTCGTCGCGCCGGCACTCATTCCCAGGAGACCTGGTGACCGCATCGAGATCAACCGGCGCGACGCGCTCAAGCTGGCGAGGCTGCATCGCGCCGGGGAGCTGACATCGGTCTGGGTTCCCGGCCCGGCGCACGAGGCCCGACCTGGACCCTGGGCGCGATCTGGCGCGCGCCTCGCGGCCGTTCGGGCGTTGCGCCAGAGACGGCACTCCGGCCGCAGGACGTGGGGCCCGATGCATCGTCATTGGCTGGCAGGTCTCCGTTTGACCAGGCAGCCCATCATGTCGTGCTCGACGATATGATCGCCACCGTCGAGGCTGCCACGGCGCGGCGGGATCACCGAAACCGGCAACGATGCGGCGCGCCGCATGCTGGTGGAGGCAGGCTGGAGCTATCGTTTTCCGCCTCGGGTCCGTCGGGAGCCGCTGCTTCGGCAGGAAGGTCTGCCCAAGCCGATCCGCGAGACCGTCTGGAAGGCAGAGCTCAGGCTCTGCCGCCGCTACCGCCGGCTGGCGCATGCGGGCAAACCCGCGACCGTCGTGAGCGTTGCCTGGCGTGACCGCGACTTTTTCCACCAGCGCCATATCGGCATCGGCGCCGACATGGGCCTTGTAGCCATGAATCACCTTACGCGAACGGTGGCCTGACCACCTTGCCTCACCGTCGCCTTCGCTAGCCGAGCCCACGACGGTCGTGTCCACCAGCGTGCCGGTCTTCACCCGGATCGTCTTGGCCTTGAGTTGCGCCGTGATCTCGTCGACCAGCACCTGGTCAAGATCGTGACGCAGCAATTCCTGGCGGAAGCGCACGAAGGCGGTCCGCTCCGGCGTCGGCTCGGTGCGGGCAAAGCCGCAGACCCGGCGGAACAACGCGCAGTCATCCAGCGCGTCGGCGAGCTTCACGTCCGAAAGGTCATACCAGACTGCCAGCAGCATCCCGCGGAACATGGAAAGTGGCGGCCAGCTCGCCTCACCCCGTGGCGCCGAATAGATGACCTCCAGCCGCCTTTCGATCGGCGCCCAGTCGATCAGCTCCGCGAGTTCGTCCAACGACGAGCGCTTCTCACTGGCTCCAAACATCGTCTCCTGACCGATCCGGCGACGCGGCATAGCGGCGTTCCTCTTTCTCTTTCTTCAATCGAATCAGAAAGATAACACCGAAGCATACCCTATCCGCGCTCAGGTCTCTTTAGAGCGTGACGATCAATCGAATTTGGCGAACGCGCGTCAGAAAGAAAATATTAACCCACTCCTACTACCATCATCGATCTGGTCCATGCGATCCTGGGAATCCGTCTGCCCGCAGAAGAATCGGGCGAGGCTCGGACTCGCAGGATCGCATGGACCAGATCATGGATGTAGTCGTTGGGGGTTAAGGTATCGTTAACGACAGGACACTGGTGTGGCCACATTGTGGGCTTTTTCCATAGCTCCCTGGAAACAAGATATGCGGCTTGGTTTGGGTGCGAAAACGGTGTGATGATGGTGAATGCGGGTCAGAAAAGATGCTGACCGGACAGCCGCTGCCGCTTTCGGGCCTGCGCGTGCTCGATTTGACCACCGTGATCTTTGGTCCCTACACCACCCAGATGCTCGGCGATTTCGGCGCCGATGTGATCAAGATCGAAGCGCCCGGCGGCGACATGGTGCGAGACATCGGCGTCGCCAGGAACGACAAGATGACGGCGCTGTTTCTGGGCTCGAACCGTAACAAGCGAAGCATCGTCCTCGATCTCAAACGGGATGCGGCGAAGGACGCGCTCTGGCGGTTGATCGATGGTGCCGACATGCTCGTGCACAATATCCGCCCGCAGAAGGTCGCAAAGCTCGGCTTCGATCCCGATTCGGTTCTGCAACGCAACGAACGACTCGTCTACGGTGCATTGCTCGGCTACCGCGAGGACGGCCCCTATGGCGGCATGCCGGCCTATGACGACGTCATCCAGGGGCAGTCGGGGCTCGCCGGCACGTTCAGCGCGCGCGATGGCGAGCCCGTGCTGATGCCGACCATCGTCGCCGACAAGACGGCGGCGCTGCTGGCCTCGAACGGCCTGCTCGCCGCTCTGGTCCAGCGCCTGACGACCGGCAAGGGCGTCTATGTCGAGACCTCGATGTTCGAGGGCCTGGTCGGCTACGTCCTCCTTGAGCACCAAAACGGCATGATCTTCGATCCGCCCGCCGCAGGTCCCGGCTATCCGCGCGCCCTCTCGCCCGAACGCCGCCCGCATAGGACGGCCGACGGCTATCTCTGCCTGCTCGCCTACACCGATGCCCAATGGCGCCGGTTCTGGGACCTGACCGGCGGCCCGGCGCGGGCAGCGGATCCGCGGTTCAGCAGCGTTCGCCGTCGACATGAGAACATCAATGCCCTCTACAGGATCGCGGGCGAGGTGCTGGCGACAGAGACCACGGAAACGTGGCTTGCTCGCCTGCGCGCCGCCGAGATACCGGCGGGGCCGGTCAACCGCCTGGAGGACCTGTTCGACGATCGTCACCTCCTGGCGACCGGGTTTTTCCGCCCGCTCGACCATCCGAGCGAGGGCGCGTTGTCGATCCCCGACACCGCCTTTCGCTTCGATCGACAGTCGCTGCCGGTGCATCGCCCGCAGCCCCGGCTCGGCGAGCATGGACGTGAGGTGCTGGCGGAGGCAGGGTTGAGCGAGGCGGAGATCGAGCGTGCGTTGGAGGGCGATGAATGAAGGCGTTTCGTATCGAAGGGGCCTTCGGCCTGGACAATCTGCACCTGGTCGACCTAGCCGAGCCGACACCCGGCCCGGACGAGGTGCTGATCCGGATCGAGGCGATCTCGATCAATCCGCGCGACAAGATCCTGATCGAGGGCGGCTATGGCCGCATGGCCGGGCCCCTGCCGCTCATTCCACTTTGCGATGGCGCCGGCCGGGTCATGGCCACCGGCGCCCATGTCCAGCACATCGTCGCCGGCGACCTGGTCTGTCCGGCCTACAGCACGAGCTGGCCGCACGGCACCGCCGGCCCCGGCACCCATGACGGCTCGCATGGCGGCATGATCGACGGCACCGCGCGGGAACTGATGACCGTGCCCGCCGCGGCCGTCGTCAAGGCGCCCGCCCATATGGACGCCGCCGAAGCGGCAACGCTGCCCTGCGCCGCGGTCACCGCCTGGAACGCGATCGTCGAAACCGGCGGAGTCAGGGCGGGCGATATCGTGCTGCTTCAGGGCACCGGCGGCGTGTCGCTCTTCGCCCTGCAATTCGCCAAGATGCTGGGTGCCGAAGCCATCCTGATCTCGTCCAGCGACGCCAAGCTCGAGCGCGCCAGGGCGCTCGGCGCCGATCACCTGATCAACTACCGGTCCGATCCGGACTGGCACAAACGCGCACTTGCGATCACCGACGGCCGCGGCGTCGACCACATCGTCGACATCGGCGGCGCCGGCACCCTCGACAAGGCCATCCAGGCGGTCCGCCAGAGCGGCATGATCAGCCTGATCGGCGTGCTCGGCGGTGCTGCCAGCGAGCTCCAGCTCGGCCGCGTGGTCACTCGCCATGTCCGCCTTCAGGGCATCACCGTCGGCAGCAAGGCGATGTTCGAGCGCATGGTCCGCGCGATGACCCTGCACCGCACGAAGCCGGCGATCGACGATGAGCGCTTCGCCTTCCAGGACCTGAAAGCGGCCCTGGAACGCCTCGCGACAGGCGGCCATGTCGGCAAGATCGTCGGGCTGGTCTGAGAGGAAAGGGGTCGGTCCGGCTGCCGCGAGCTCAGCGACCGAGTGCGCGCAGGGCAGCGCAGGCAGCGCCGTAGCCATTATCGATATTGCAGACCACCAGCCCGGGCGCACAAGAGGCGAGGGCTGCGGCGAGCGCGGTCTCGCCGGCGCGCGCAGCCCCATAGCCGACCGAGGTTGGCACCGCGATCACCAGGCCGGGCACGAGGCCACCGACCACGCTCGGCAGCGCGCCGTCCATGCCGGCGACCACGATCACCACCGGCATGGTCTTGATCTCGTCGATACGCTCCACCAGCCGCCAGAGCCCGGCGACGCCGACGTCGTTGACGGCAAGCGCGCCGATGCCGTTGAAAGCGAGCGTCCTGACCGCCTCCGCTGCTACCGGCACATCCGAACTCCCCGCCGTCACCACGGCGACGCGCCGGGTGCTGACTCGAGGTCGATCACCGAAGAAAGCGGTGCGGGAGGTGGGGTCGTAGTCGAGAGCCTTTCGGTGGATGTCCGGCAGGTCCGACAACATCGCCTCGTCCAGGCGGGTGAGCAGCATGCGCTCTTCGGCGGCGGCGATCTGGTCGAGAATGGCCGAAATCTGCGCGATCGATTTGCCCGCGCAGAACACCGCCTCGTCGAAGCCAAGCCGCCGGCGGCGTTCCCAGTCGAGCTTGATCTGATCCTCGGTCACCGGTCGGTCTCGACGGTTTCGCGCAGGAACGCGCTGCCGCGGCGGTACGGCCCGAACGCGATGCGCTGCGCATGGCGCTCACCGACAAGCTCTGCGATGTCCCGCGTCAAGGCCTGCCGCTTTGCTTCATCGAGGCGGTCGAAGGCGGCCTGGTCGAGTTCGATGACCACGCCCTCCTTCCTCATTCGGCAGCGCACGGTTTCCGGTGACAGGCGCGCGCGCAGCAGGCTCTCGACCCGATCGATCCGCGGCAGCAGGGCGGCATCGATGCGAAGGCCGGTCTCGATGCGGCTGGAGAGACAGGGTGCCGCCGGCAGCTCGGCGAGATCGTCCAGCCCGTGATGGGCTGCGAGCCGGCGCACGCCTGACTTGTCGATCCCGGCTTCGACGAAGGGATGGCGCACCCCTTCGGCTTCGGCCGCCTTGAGGCCGGGTCGCCAGTCGCCGAGATCGTCGAGATTGGTGCCGGACAGAAGTCGGCGTTCGGTTTGCGCAGCCAGCGTGCCGTAGAGGTTGGTCTTGCAGAAAAAGCAGCGATTCGCGGGATTGGCCATGTAGCGCTCGTCGCCGAACTCGCCGGCATCGAGCGTCGTCAGCGCCCAGCCCTCCCGTTCGCCATAGGCCCTCACCCGCGCCGTCGCCGCTTCGGGTACGGCCGGCGAGACCGCGTGAAACATCGAGACATCAGCGCCAAGCCGGCGATGGGCGAGGAAGGCGAGCGTCATGCTGTCGACACCGCCGGACACCGCGACGGCTGCGGGTGCCGCCTCATCCAGGCGCCGATGCAGTGCGTCCAGCCGATCGCGCGATGCCGTCACGCCTGATCCTCCTCGTCCAGCTGTCGTGAAAGCGCCTCGATCTCCGCTGAACGCCTGACCCTGTCGCGCTCGGCATGACCAGCGATGGCGGCCACATGGTCGCTTTCCGCCTTGGCCGTCAGCCGCCCGCCCGGACGTTCGGCCAGCTTCACCGCAACACCATCATCCGACCTCGCCATGCTGCGCGCAAGCACCGCGCGCCGCTCCAGGCGCCAGCGCACGCCGAGCGTCGTGGTCTCGGCGAAACAGGTTTGGATCACGCCATCGACCGCCTCGGGCAGCACCAGAAGCCGGATCGAGGTCGCGACGCGCCCCTTTTTGGCGAAGACCGGCATCTGCACCAGATCGAGCACGCCCTCCGCCGCACGCACGCGATCGAGGCCGATCGCCAGGTCTTCAGGCGTCTGATCGTCGACCTCGAAGCTCACCACCCCCACGCTGCCGCCGCCGGCGGGCGGTGGACTTGCCTCAGGAACGAGGTCGAACGCCAGAACGCGCAGGATATTGCTGATGCCGTCGAGCCTTCTCAGGCCGAAGCCATGCCCGGTCCTGAGCAGGCGGCCTGCGTCGGGGCGGACGGCGTTTGCCGCACCAAGCTGCTTCAGGATGGCGGCACCGGTCGGCGTGACCCTTTCACCCGGGCGGCCATCATCCTGAAAGACGAAGCCCTGGAGAAGCCGCGCGGTCGCCGGCGCCGGCACCGGCAGCTCGCCATGGGCAGCGTGCACACGGCCGCTGCCCAGCGGTAAAGCGCCGACCGACCAGCACTCGGCGCCGATCGCTTCGATCAGAAATGCGGCGGCGACGATATCGGCGATCGAGTCCCAGGCGCCGACTTCGTGAAAGGTCGCCGCGTCGACCTCCACTCCATGCACCCCAGCTTCGGCCGCGGCCAGCTGCCCGAAGATCGCGATCGCGCGCTCACGCACCGGCGCATCGAGGGCCGATCCTGCGAGGTGCCTCTGCAGATCGCGCCAATGGACGTGCGCATGGCCGTCCGTCACCTCACGCCACCTGCTGACGACGAAACGGCTGCCGACCAGCACCTCGTCTCGATGCGGCCGGTGCTCGATCCCGATCTCCTCCCCGAGTCCGGCCGCACGCACCGCAGCGATCGCGCCGTCGGCGTGCTCCGGCCAGGCGTCGAGCAGCGCCGCGACGAACATATCCCCCGCAATGCCGCCGACCGGGTCGAGATGGAGATGCAGCCTGCTCATGCCGCGGCCCTGAAATCCCAGGGCATCATCACTTCGCCCTGCCAGAAGCCGCGACGCCGGCGGCGCGCAGCGTTTTCGGTTCTGCGGTACCGGCTGCTGCCGGGCGATGCGAAGGCCCAGCCCTGGCTGACCAGCGAACGCGCGATATCGCTGCCATCTACCTTCACGATCGCGATCGAACGCTGGTATTTGTCCTCGCGCAGCACCTTGACGGCAAGGCGTCGGCCCTCGACCAGGATGGCCAGAGCATCCATGGCGGATTGGCCAGCGTCCTGCTCGCGGCCGTCCTGATCCCACCAGGGCTGGCCGAGCTCGGGCGCGTCGATTCCGAATAGCCGGATGCGCTCGCCGCGCAGCTCGATCGTATCGCCGTCGACCACCCGGGGCCTGCCCTGAAGCTGCCGCCATTCGATGCGCAAACCCTCCCAGAAGCCGTTGGCCAGCCCCATGGCCAGCGACGGGCCGAGGAGAATGAGCGCCATGACCGCCGCGCCCTCGACGTGGTCGGCGGTGATCGCATCGAGCAGGATGATCAGCCTGCCGAGCAGCCAATCAGCGCCATCCAGCGTCAGCAACCACAAGGCATCGAACCATTGAGCGACCGTCTCCATCATCACGTTTTCGGCATTCCCTCCGGTTGGACCATTGTTGGCATTGTCCGAGCCTGACAACTCTGCGTATCAGAAAACCAAGTCCCTGGCTGCCCGAACATCGCAAAACAACGAGCCCGACTTGGCCAATCCGGCAGGACCGGAGTAGGGTAGGAGAAAATGCGTCTCGGCTCTTTCGAAGCCGTAGACACCGCTTGAGGACGTCCGGTCGTGTTTGCAGCCATTATTCTGGTGTCATTCACCTCGGTCCGGCAAGGTTGTACCGGCCGATGGGCCATTGCAGTCCTGCCAAGGCCGGTCTATCAAGCCTTCGATGCGACTGTCGGCAGCATTGTGCCTGCACGCACGGCAACGGCTGCTGCCTTGGCCGCGCCCTTCGATGGCCTCCACGCCCTGGGCACCGGCCAGCCTGACGATGGCAACGCTGCCCCCTGCGATCCGCCTTAGATGCCGGTCACGGGCCAAGCGGGCCCGTCGGTCCGGCTTCATCCGCAATCGGTTTGATTTCGATCCTGTGATGGCATGACATCAGCACTTCTTGAATTGCGAAATCTGAGCGTCGATATCGAAACGCCCCGCGGCAAGGCACCGATCCTCCGCGGCATCGACCTGACCCTGGCCGCGGGTGAACGGCTCGGCATCGTCGGCGAAAGCGGTTCGGGCAAATCGATGCTGGCGCTCGCGATCATGGGCCTGCTGCCGGGTGCCGCGCGCGTGCAGGGCAAGCTGATGCTTTCGGGCGAGGATCTGCTGGCGGCAGGCGAAGACAGGCTCTGCGCGCTTCGTGGACTCCGGATGGCGATGGTGTTCCAGGAACCGACGACCGCGCTCAATCCGGTGCAGACCATCGGCGAGCAGGTGGCCGAGGGGCCGCGCGTGCATCTCGGACTCGGCCGGCGCGAGGCGCTGGAGCGCGCGACCTCCCTGCTGGCGAGGGTCGGCCTGCCGCCCGAACGCTTCTCGCAGCGTCTCTACCCGCACCAGCTTTCAGGCGGTCAGCGTCAGCGCGTGGTGATCGCCATCGCGCTCGCCTGCGAGCCCGACCTTCTGATCGCCGACGAGCCGACGACCGCGCTCGACGTCACCATTCAGAAGGGCATTCTCGAGCTGCTCCTTAGCCTTGCCGAGGAGCGGCAGATGGGACTGCTGATGATCAGCCATGATCTCGGTGTCATCGCACGCACCACCGAGCGCATGGCCGTCATGTATGCCGGGCGCTTCGTCGAAATGGGCGAGACCGCGCGGCTCCTGTCGCTTATGGCCCATCCCTACGGCCGCGGACTCTACCGCGCGATGCCGCAGCATGCGCCCCCGTCCGGACGGCCGGCGCGGGCGCGGCCACGGCTGCCGACCATCCCCGGCACGGTTCCGGATCCGCTCGCCGCGATCCGGGGCTGCGCCTTTGCCAACCGCTGCCGGCATGCCGACGACGATTGCCGGGCGCAGGTGCCGCGCCTCGAGGCAATCGCGCCGGCTCACTACGTCGCCTGCCATCATCCGCAAGGCCATGAACGTCTGACGGAGTGCGTCCATTGAGCCCACCGCTCCTCGAGGTCAGGAACCTCGTCCGCCATTACGAGCGGCCGCGCAAGAGCCTGTTCGGCAAGAAGCAGATCGTCGAAGCCCTGAACGGCGTCAGTTTCACCGTTCAGCAAGGCGAGAGCTTCGGCATCGTCGGTGAAAGCGGCTCCGGCAAGTCGACGCTGGCGCGCGCGATCCTGGCGCTGGAGGAGCCGAGTGCCGGGGCCGTCTATTTCCGCGGAGAGAACCTGTCGAATCTGCCGGCCAATCGCAAGATCGCCGTCAGACGGCATATCCAGATGGTCTTTCAGGATCCGTTCGGATCGCTCGATCCCAAGCACAAGGTCCGTTCAGTGGTCGCCGAACCGCTTGCCCTGATCAGCGAGATCAGCAAGTCGGAATACGATGACAGAGTGGCCGAAGCCCTGACCGATGTCGGGCTCGATGTCGCTGATCTCGACAAATATCCGCATGAGTTTTCGGGTGGGCAGCGCCAGCGCATCGCGATCGCGCGGGCGCTGATCACGCGCCCCGACCTGATCGTCGCCGACGAGCCGGTCTCGGCGCTCGACGTCTCGGTGCAGGCGCAGGTTCTGAACCTGATGATGGACCTGCAGGAGCGCTTCAACCTGACCTACGTCATCATCAGCCATGACCTCTCGGTCGTGCGTCACGTCACCGACCGCCTCGCCGTCATGAAGTCGGGTTCCATCGTCGAACAAGGCGACACGGGGGAGGTCTTCGACGCCCCCAGGCATGACTACACCAAAATGCTCATGGACTCGATTCTGGATGTCGATGCTGAGCAGACCTTGGCCAGGCGACAGGAGGACGATATCGCCGAGCAGCCGACTGAGGCGGCCGAGAGAGAGCACGGGCCGGCCCACGACGATGGCGAGGGTCCGGCGATAAAGCCCAGATGGAACATGAGGCCTGTGAGCGTGACGCCGATCACAGCGGCCATCGATCCGCCCGAAGCAGCGCCGCTGGAGGACGAGGCGGCATTGGAGGAGATCCCGCAGGTGATCGATGCGGTTGCCGCGCTCAAGGCTGCGGATGCCGCCATCGCGACCGCGATCGCCTCGGTTCGCCTGGATCGCGATGTGGCCCCGCAGAAGGCTGCGCCAGCGGAACCGGACGTGATCGAGATGAGGAGCGAAGCGCACGGGGACGCCGGCGAACGGCCAGCAGAGACGGAAGCGCTTGAGGACACGGCAACGGTCGAGCCTGAACCGGAACCGGATGCCGCGATATCCTCACAGCTGACGCCACCCGCGCGTCCTGACCCGATGCCTGTGGTCAGACCGACACCGGCACCCGTCGACCAGCCCTCGATGATCCAGGGCCAGAACCTGATCGACGGGCAGTGGCACGATGCGTCCGACGATCGTCTGCTCAAGGCGATCAATCCTTCAGACGGCACTACCTTCGGCTATATCGCGCGCGGAACGCCGGCGGATATCGACCGGGCGGTCAGAGCAGCGCGGCGCGCCATGGACGGGCCCTGGGGCCGCCTTCCTGCGTTCGAGCGCGGCCGCATCCTCGCGCGGATGGCGGCCTTGGTGCACGAGCAGGTCGACGACCTCGCCAGGCTGGAGACGAGAGACGTCGGCAAACCGCTGAGCCAGGCACGCGCCGATGCGCTGGCGCTCGCTCGCTATTTCGAATTCTATGGCGGTGCCGCCGACAAGATCCACGGCCAGACCATTCCCTATCACGACGGCTATACCGTCCTGACGCTGCGCGAACCGCATGGGGTGACCGGGCATATCGTTCCCTGGAACTACCCGATGCAGATCATCGGACGCAGTGTCGGTGCTGCCCTCGCCATGGGCAATGCCGCGGTGCTGAAACCTGGCGAGGATGCATCTCTGACGGCGCTCGAGATCGGCAGGCTGGCCCTGGAGGCCGGGCTGCCGCCTGGGGTTCTGAATATCGTGACCGGCCTCGGCGAAGAAGCCGGCGCTGCCCTCGCCGAGCATCCGGGGATCGACCACCTGTCCTTCACCGGCTCGCTCGAAACGGGCAAACAGGTGCAGCAGGCGGCGAGCACGCATAGCTGTCCCGTGACCCTCGAACTCGGCGGCAAGTCCCCGCAGATCGTCTTCGCCGACGCTGATCTCGATCACGCCCTGCCTTTCCTGGCCAATGCCGCGATCCAGAATGCCGGCCAGACCTGCTCCGCTGGGTCGCGCCTGCTGGTGCAGGACTGGATCTATGACGAGCTCACACACCGACTGGCCGAACGCTTCGACCGGCTGGAGGTCGGCCCGGCCGAGCGCGACCTCGCCTGCGGTCCGGTGATCAATCCGATCCAGAAACGCCGCATTCAGGGCTATCTCGACCAGGCGCGGACTGATCGCATCACCGTCGTCGCGGAAGGCAGGATCGTGGCGGATGCACCTGAAGGCGGCTACTACGTCCGGCCAGCACTCCTGGGACGGGTTCCCGCAGAGCATCCACTGGCACAGGAAGAAATCTTCGGACCGGTCCTCAGCATGATCCGCTTCAGCAACGAGGACGAGGCGCTGCGTCTTGCCAACGACAGCGCCTATGGACTGGTCGCCGGCGTGTGGACCCGCGATGGCAGCCGCCAGATGCGCCTTGCCCGCGCGATCAAGACGGGACAGGTGTTCATCAACAATTATGGGGCAGGCGGCGGCGTCGAACTGCCCTTCGGTGGCGTCAAGAGTTCAGGCTTCGGGCGCGAGAAAGGCTTTGAAGCGCTCTATGGGTTTTCAACCCTGAAGACGATCGCCATCCGCCATGGATAATGGCACGCCTGGGCCGTAGCGAACGCCGCGACCGAACCCGCATCGAAAGCCAGACGTCGCCGCTCAAGGCAGAGCGGCACCGGTGGGGCCATTCGTCAAAGACCGAGATCCGCCGGCAGATCGACACCAAACAGCTCTTCGAGCTTGAGCAAGGCGACCATGCGGTTGTCTCGTGACACCAGGCCCGACAGGAAGCGCTGGCTGGCGCCCTGATCCATCGCGGGCACCGGCAGAACCTCGCCGGGCTCGAGGGTGAGAATGTCGGAAACAGCATCCACGAGCACACCGATCAACCGATCACCGAGGGTGACGATGATCACCACATGCTCCTCCCGGGCCTGGGTCTCACCCTGGCCGAATTGGGCACGGAGGTCGAAGATCGGCACGATCACGCCGCGCAGATTCTGCACCCCGCGCATGGCGTAGGGAGAGTTGGGCAGCTCTGTCGGCTCGGACCACCCTTTGATTTCCCTGACCTTGGTAATCTCGATACCATAGAGACGACGATCGACGGTAAAGGTAACATATTGCGACCAAGCCTGATCATCGGTTTGACCGGCCGGTCTTGATTCGACCACTGCTAAGTCCTGCATCGATTGTCCACCTTGCTGCATTGTCCGGCTTTCATGAAACGCATGATTTCTGGCGAGACCACCTGGTGCAGCGGCGCATTCGGATGATTCACAAGCCGCAGCACTAGGTTATTGGTTTTGCATCGATGTTTCCAAACACCGCTGATCGCTCTGTTTGGATCGATGCACTAGAACTCGTCCCAGCCTTCGTCGACCGCCATGGCCTTGACGGGTTGGGCCTTGGACGCCGCCGCCGGGCCCAGCGGGCGTGCCCGCTTGACGGTCTCGCTTCCCGCAAATTTGAAGAAGGCTATCAGCTCACTCAGCCGTCCGGCCTGATCGCTCAGCATGCGCGCTGCCGCGCTGCTCTGCTCAACCATGGCGGAGGTTTGCTGAGTCACCTCATCCATGCTGGTGATCGAACGGCTGATTTCCTGGACTCCTGAAGCCTGTTCCTGGGAGGCGCCGGAGATCTCCTCGACGATGCCGGCCACCTTGCCGATCGAGCCGACAATCTCATTCAGGGCCTGACCTGCGCGATTGACCAGCTCGACACCGTTCTTGACCTGGCCGTTGCTGCCCTGAATCAGCGATTTGATGTCAGACGCTGCTTGCGCCGACCGCTGCGCCAGCTGCCGGACCTCCTGGGCAACCACCGCAAAGCCCTTGCCGGCCTCGCCGGCGCGTGCGGCCTCAACGCTGGCGTTGAGGGCCAGGAGGTTGGTCTGGAAAGCGATCTCGTCGATGACCCCGATAATGTCGGTGATCTTCTGGGCCGAACCCTCGATTCCGGTCATCGCGGTCACCGCCTGCTTGACCACCTCGCCGCCGCGGATGGCTGTCCGATTGGCGTCTTCCGCGAGCTTGCTGGCATTGGCCGCATTCTCGGCATTCTGCTTGACGGTGGCTGTGACTTCCTCCGTCGATGCCGCGGTCTCCTCGATATTGGCCGCAGCCTCTTCGGTGCGGCTGGAGAGAGCGCTTGATCCGGTGGCGATCTCCCTCGCTGCCGAGTCGACCTCACCGGTTACCGACTTGATCTCATGCACCAGCTGGGTGAACTGCTGCAGGGATCGGTTGAAGGCCTGGCGCAGCGTTTCGAGATCGCGGGGAAAGGTGACATCGATCGTCGCCTGCAGATTGCCCTTGGCAAGCTGCTGAAGGGACTCGTCGAGAGTCTGGATAGCGCTCCGGCGCACAGTGATGTCGGTCGCGAACTTGATGACCTTCACCACCTTGCCGGCTTCATCGAGAACCGGATTGTAGGAAGCCTGAATCCAGATCTCCCTGCCCCCCTTGCCCAGGCGCTTGTATTCATCCGCCTGAAACTCGCCGCGTTTGAGGGCAGCCCAGAAGTTCTGGTAGGCTTGGCTGGCAGCTTCGGCAGGCTCGACCAACATGCGGTGATGCCGACCACGAATGTCATCGAGGCGATAGCCCATGACATTCAGGAAATTGTCATTGGCGTCGAGGATGTCGCCGTCCACGGTGAATTCGATCACGGCCTGCGAGCGTCCGATCGCCTGAATCTTGCCGCTGGCATCCGCAGCAAGGCGTTTCTGCTCCGTGATGTCGGTTGCGACCTTGATGACTCCACTCGGTTTGCCATCAGCTCCGAACAGCGGGTTGTAGGAAGCTTGGATCCAGATCTCCTTGCCGCCCTTGCCGAAGCGCCTGAACTGGGATGCAACGAAATCACCGCCACGCAGGGTCAGCCAGAGTTTCGTGTAGTCCTGCCCTGCCGCTTCTGCGGGATCGACGAACATGCGGTGATGCCGGCCGACGACCTCCGAGAGGTCGTAACCCATGAGCGTAAGAAAATTGCTATTCGCGGAGCGAATGGTTCCGTCGAGATCGAACTCGGCGACAGCTAACGACCGATCGATGGCCTGGAGCTTGCTTTCGGATCGATCATGTTGCGTCGACGCGGTCTTACCCAAGGAGCCGAAAAATGCCATCTATCTGTTCCGCAAGTTAACCTCGAAGCGCAGCCTATGTGGGAAACGTTAAAATTCGATCAACAAGTTGAAATCGATCGACACCTGATCGGCTGAAAATATCCTGGGCCCCTTCTGGCGGAGACATAGCGGCGTCTGGACGGCCATGTTCAGAGATCGTCGCGCTAGGTCGACTCGGAAGTCCGGATGTCATGGCCTTTTGGAGTGCGCCTGGCCAAGAGCGCCAGCGGCAGAATCGAGACGGTCAGGAGCACCACGATACCGAGCGCCATCGGCAGGCCGACGTGATCGGCGATAAGGCCGATCAGCGGCGGGCCGACGAGAAAACCGCCATAGCCCAGGGTCGCGACCGCCGCGACCGACACACCGGGGCTCAGGCCGCCGCTGAAGCGTGGCGCGATCGAAAGCGTGACGGGGAAGAGGACGGCGACGCCAAGCCCACTGACGCCATAGCCGAGGATCGCGACCGTCGAGGAGGGCGCGAGCAGCGCGATCGTCAAGCCTGTTGCTGCCAGCAGCCCGCTGGCCTGCAGGATGGCGAAGGGGCCGAAACGGTGGACCAGGCGGTCGCCGGCGAAGCGCATGATCGCCATGGCGAAAGCGAAGACGGTGAGGGCGATCGCGGCGGTTTCGGTGTCGCTGTGCTGATAGTCGATCAGATAGATGGCGCTCCAATCACCGACCGAACCTTCGGCGAGCAGACTGGCGAAGGCGATCAGGCCGATCGCGATCAGAACACCCTTCGGCAACGCGAAGGTCGGGCCGGCGGAGGGTTCGGCCTGCCGGTCGGCGATCATCAGGAGACAGCCGCCGACGCCGGCGATCAGCATGAAGAAAGCCGCGAGGAAGAAGTGGCTTGCAAGCCCGAGAGCGATCGAAGCGGCGACGCCCGTCAGCAAGGCGCCCGCCATGTCACCGACGCTGTAGCCGCCGTGGAAGGAGGACATGATCGGCCGGCCGTAGCGCCGCTCGATCTCGGTCGCCTGGACATTCATGGCGACATCCAGGCTGGCGATGGCGAGGCCGTAGAGCAGCATCGCCGCACCGAGCGCGAGCCAGTGCCAGGCGAGCGCCTGCAGCGGGAAGATCAGGGCCTGGGCGAGCGCCATGGTGATGCTGACCTGCCTGCTGCCGAGGCGGCCGATCAGCAGGCCGGTGACCGGCATCGCGATCAGCGCGCCGAGCCCGATCATCAGGAGCGCCATGCCGAGCTGACCATCGCTGGCACCCACCTGCTCCTTGAGCTCGGCAAGCCGCGGCGCCCAGGTGCCATGGCCGATCCCGCAGATGAAGAACACGGCCGTCGTGCCCAGCCGCGCCCGCTCGGCAGCCCGCCGATCGGTCGACTTGCCTGAGCCTCGTGCCGCCGTCATGGACAGTTAGCCCGGCTCCAGGTCCAGCCCGTTGTAGCCCGCCACCTCAACGCAGCGGTTCGAGAATCGAGACGTAATTGGCGACGGCGGCACCGCCCATGTTGAAGATGCCGCCGAGCCTGGCGTCCTTGACCTGCATGTCGCCTGCGCGGCCGGTGAGCTGCATGGCTGCGAGGGCATGCATGGAGACGCCGGTGGCGCCGATCGGGTGGCCCTTGGCCTTGAGGCCGCCGGAGGGATTGACCGGCAGCTTGCCGTCCTTGGCGGTCCAGCCTTCGAGCACGGCGCGAGCCCCCTCGCCTCTCGGCGTCAGGCCCATGGCTTCGTACTCCAGGAGCTCGGCGATGGTGAAGCAGTCATGGGTCTCGACGAAGTCCAGGTCGTCGAGCGACAACCTGCTCTGATCGAGGCCGCGGCGCCACGCCGCCTCGCAGCCTTCGAACTGGATGATGTCGCGTCGGCTCATCGGCAGGAAGTCGTTGATCTGGGTGGCGGCGCGGAAGACCACGGCCTTGTTCATGGTGAGCGCCGTCTCGACATCGGTCAGCACCAGCGCGGCGGCGCCGTCGGAGACCAGGGAGCAGTCGGTACGCTTGAGCGGGCCGGCGACCAGCGGATTCTTGTCGGACACGGTGCGGCAAAACTCGATGCCGAGGTCCTTCCGCATCTGGGCGAGCGGGTTGTCGCAGCCGTTCCTGTGGTTCTTGGCGGCGATCGCAGCGAGCGCCTCGCTCTGGTCGCCATGACGCTGGAAATAGTTATGCGCGATCTGGCCGAAAACACCGGCAAAGCCGCCCTCGATCTCGGCCTCCTCCTTCAAATAGGCGGCGGTGAGCAAGGCGGCCGGGATCTCGCGGCCGGGGAGATCCGTCATCTTTTCGACGCCGACCACGAGGACGAAGCGCGCCTGACCGGCCCTGATCGTCTTCAGCCCCTGATGCACGGCGGCCGAGCCGGTGGCGCAGGCGTTCTCGACCCGGGTCGCCGGCTTGAAGCGAAAGGCGTCGTCGGCCTGGAGCACCAGCGAGCTGGTGAAGCCCTGGCCGGAGAAGCCGCCGCCATAGTGGCCGAGCACGATCTCGTCGACGTCCGAAGGGGCTATGCCGGCATCTCTCAGCGCATCGCCGGCGGCACGCACGATCAGGCTCTCGACGTCCTCATCCTCATGCTTGCCGAAAGGGGTGTGGCTCCAGCCGACGATGCAGGCGGTCATGTCCAAGGCTCCGATGATGGCGACTGCCGACGTCAGACGCGCGCTCGGCATGCCGGGATTTCGGTCGCTCGCGCCAACGGCCCGCCCGTCCTCGCAAACGCCAAGTGACTTTAGACATTGGCGCTTCTATATAAGGAATCAATCTTTATGATCGCCTTTCTTCAATCAATGCGTCCTCGATATTGGACAGGACATGACGGAAACAGCCGAAAGAATTTATGCCCTTGAAGGGCGCATTTTCGAGTTGGAAGAAGAGCTTGCCCAGCTCCGCGCAAAACTCGCCGGCGAAGCCGTCGCCGATTACGAGCTCACCAACTGGGAAGGTGAAAAGGTTCGCCTGTCGACGCTGTTCGGAGCCCAGGATCACATGCTGCTGATCCACAATATGGGCTTCGACTGCCCCTACTGCACCATGTGGGCCGACGGCTTCAACGCGGTCTACGATCATGTCGCCGCCAAAGCGGCGTTCGTCCTCTCGAGCCCTGATCCGGTCGACCGCCAGCGACGCGATGCCATGGCACGGGGCTGGCGATTTCCCATGCTATCGACGGCAGGCAGCACGCTCGCAAAGGATCTGGGCTTCGAGCGGCACGGCAAGCCGCTTCCCGGCGTGTCGGGCCTGGTCAAAGCGCCTGACGGTACGCTGGCACGCCACGGCATGGCATCCTTCGGACCAGGCGATCGCTTCTGCCCCGTCTGGAACCTCCTCGACCTCTTGCCCTAGTGGCGTGGCCACCTCATGGACTCGGACTGCCGGAGCCTGGCGCACGGGTGTGCGGCCAAGTTTGAGGATGTCGGTGTGCGGCTTGGAGACGGTGGCGGGAGGCTTGGGGTTGGGATCAAAGCGTACCGACTTGGTCGCGGCGCGGGGTGCTTTACCGTTTTCGACATTCGCTATGACCTGGTCGCCTGACTCTCCACCAGCTTGATGTAGAGTCCGTCGCGGATTTTAGAGCATTTTCCTATTGCGTGGAATCGATCCCTGTGATTCGACGATGTCGGTTGAGACAGTCGAGTAGGGATGATGCCGGCACCATTGTCGTTGGATTTGAGGGGGCGGCTTGTTGAGGCCGTGGAGAGCGGCGGTTCAGTCAGACAGGCGGCGCGCCGGTATTCGGTGAGCCCATCTGCGGCGATCAAGCTGATGCGGGTCGAGACGACCGGCAGTCTGGAGCCGGAGCCATCGGGCGGGCGCAAACCGCTTTGCTTGAACCCCATGCTGAGGCGCTGGCCGGCATGGTCGCAGACGATCACGACATGACCCTGGTCGAGATCCAGGGCGAGCTCGAGCGGCGCTTCGATGTGACAGCCAGGCTTTCGTTTTCATTCATCGCATGCTTGCCGGCTCAGGCTCAAGCTCAAAAGTCGCTGGAAACCGCCGAAGAGCAGGATCAGCCAGACGTCGCCGCGAAACGCCGCCGCTGGCGCGCCTGGCAGCTAACTTCATGGATCCCGGGCGCTTCACCGTGTTCATCGACGAGACGGCGACCGCCACCAACATGACCAGGCGCTATGGCCGCTGCCCACTCGAACCGGCGCCTGGTCGCCAAGGCGCCCCATGGACATTGGAAAACCACCACCTTCGTCGCCGGGCTCAGGCAAAGCGGGATCACGGCCGCAGTGCTCCGACGGGCCGATGACGGTTGCGGCTTTTCAGACCTACGCCAGCAGTTCCTCGCGCCAGCCCTCGAACCGGGCGACGTCGTCGTGATGGACAACCTGTCGGCGCACAAGGTCGACGGCGTCCAGCAGGCCATCGAGCGCGCCGGCGCGTCGGTCCTCTACCTGCCACCCTACAGCCCCGATCTCAATCCGATCGAGCAGGTCTTCGCCAAGATCAAAGCCATCCTGCGCAAGGTCGCGGCGAGAACCAAGGAAGTGTTCTGGGACGCCATTCGCATAGCCCTCGAACGCTGCGACGCCGATGAATTCGAAGGCTACCTCCGACATTGCGGATATGGATCTACGTAAATGAAAATTGCTCTAGGGAGATGGATATGAAGCGCAGCCGGTTCAGCGAAGAGCCGATCATCGGCATTTGAAGGATCAGGAGGCTGGGGCGAAGGTCGCCGGACTCAGCCGGTGGCACGGCATCAGCGAGACGACGTTCGACGAATGAAAGTGACCTTTGCCCCGCTTGGGCGGAGGCTCCGGTGAGTTTGGGTTGTTTGCACCGATGGGGAAGAGAGATGTCGGCGTGGAAGGGTCGCCGTTTCACGTCGGAGGACAAGGCGGAGCCGGTCCAATTCCAGGGCATCGAGCCAAACGGAGCGATCAGCGGTGTTTGGAAAATCGGTGCGAAACCATCTTCTGGCGCTGCAGCTTGTGCATCATCCGGATGCGCCGCTGCGGAGGCGAGCGGTCGCTCTCTGCCGGTCGGCTGCGGATGGGCGTTCGCGTCGGCAGCGTCGGGCTGGCAGCGGGTTTCTGGCGGCAGGCACGGCGCAGGGCGCTGGCCAGGCAGAAGGCGGAGGCTGCCGAGCTCGCCCGTTTGCGGCGCGCGAACCGCCGGCTCGGGCAGGAGAACGAACTCCTGAAGCGCGCCGCAGCTTTTTTCGCAGGCGAGGTCGGGACATGAGGTCTGCGTTCATCGCCGCTGAGCGGGCGACCTTTCCCGTGCGGCGACCCGTGATCCCTCTTTGGGCCGGCTGATCGGTGTCGCGGCGGGTGCGTTCCACGCCTGGCTCCGCCGCGGGCCCCTGCGGCGCGCGCAGGGCGACGCTGCCCTGATCGCCGGGATCCGGGAGATCTTCGAGCAGAGCGGCAGGACCTGGCAGTCCGCGTATCCATGCCGAGCCGCGCGCCGGGGGCCGCCGCATCGGCAGAAAGCGGATCGCCCGGCTGATGCGCGCGCAGGGTCTGATCGTGCCGCGAAAGAAACCCCGGCTGCCGGTGACGACGGACAGCCGTCACGACCATCCGGTCGCGCCCAATCTTCCGGGACGACGTTTCGAAGCCGTCAGGCCGGATGAAGCCTGGCTCGCCGACATCACCGCCGGCATCACCCATGTGCCCACCGGCGAAGGCCGGCTGCATGTCGCCGCATCCCTCGGCGCGAATACGCGCCGTCGCCTTGCGAGCGGATGACCGGCTCTGCCGATCATCATGGCGACCCGCGAGGACGCCAAGCGGGCCTTGGTCCGATGGATCGCGGTAATCACAATAATCCTGAGCGTCGTCATTCAGCGCCTGGCTGCAGGACGCATGACCAGGCTTTCGAGCCGATGACCAGGCCCGCCCGATGCACCTTGCCGGGTCGTCCCCTCAAGCGGGGCAGGGTCAGGCTCGGAGGTAAGAAAACCTTAACACTTGGCCTGTAATGTCCGCGTTCTGATCCATGCGATCCTGGGAATCCGAGCCTCGCCCCACCTGTCTGACGGGCGGGCGGACTCCCAGGATCGCGTGGACCAGCAAGAACGGGTGTCGCATGAAAAGATGACGAAACGGTAAAGAACCGGTTGCTCTTGACCAGGCGAGCCGCCCCGGATCGTCAGACCCCCAACAGCCTTCATGGAGCGAAGGGACGCTGATCGTGTTTCGACCCCAGTACGGATGCCGATCGGATGTGATCGTGCTGCACGCTCTGTCTCTCGGCTATCGCTGCATGTCCCTGTCGATCAGGCGGACCATCGGCTACAGATCGATCCAGTAGCGCCTGGATTGACCGCCGCCTCTGGGGTCATCGATGATGTTCTCGAGAACGCCGCCATTGGCTTCGATTACCTTAGCCGAACCGACATTATGGTCGTAGCAGGTGACCAGCGCACGATCGATGCCCGCCTGGCGCAGCCGGTCGAGCGCAAGCCTCAGGATCAGCTTGCCGTAACCCTTCTGCTGGAACGACGGACGGATGCCGTAGCCGACGTGACCGCCGATCTGGATCAGCCAGTCGTTCAGGCGGTAGCGGATACCGGTCTCGCCGATGAAGGTCTCGTCATGCACCAGCCAGCACATATCCTGGGGGATGCGCGGGATCAGGGTGCCGTCGGGAAGCTCGACATCGCCGGTCTGCCTGGTGAGCTCCGCAAGAAACGTGTCGAAGTCGGCCTCGATCCTGTCGATCGCGCCGGGCTTCATGGCAGGCTGATCGCCGCGGCGGAAACCCTCGCGCAAGGCTCGGACGTAGTCCTTCTTGTAGGCCGGCGACGCCAGCACCAGTGATGCGCCGATCATATCGCTCGGCTCCCCGCCTGAAAGGTTCGATACGCAATGGCCGGTTCCTGAACGACCAGCTCGGCCGACAATTGGACGCCAGGGCCCCGGTTCGTTCGTCCGCCGACCCGCATTCTTAACCCGGCGTTAACTTCACTCCGCTAAATTCCTTCTCGGTCCATGCGATCCTGGGAATCCGCCCGCCCGTGGCAGAAGGGCAGACCGAGGCTCGGCTTCCAGGATCGCATGGACCACAAAGGCAGCATTGTGCCGTGAAAGTCTCAAGGAAAGCCTAAGCTGCCCCTTCATCGCTGCGCCCCATCCCTGGCCATGCCTTTTCGTCCGGCTTTCCCATGGCTTGCCCCGACTTGCCCGAAAGCTAGTGCAGCGGCGCATTCGGATGATTCACAAGCCGCAGCACTAGGTTATTGGTTTTGCATCGATGTTTCCAAACACCGCTGATCGCTCTGTTTGGATCGATGCACTAGGCGGCATACCCTCGATCCGGGCGATACCGGTCCAAGTCCATGAGGTGGCCACGCCACTTAGTCGAATAGGCGGGCCTGGAGCTTTCGGTGGGCGAGGTAGAACATTACGACGCCAAGCAGGGCCAGCAGGGCGAGATGCAGGGCGGTCAGCAACGGGTTGAGAGGCAGGCCGGCGGTGAGCGGGCGAATGACGGCGATCAGGTGGGTGGTGGGGAGAAGCCAGCTGATCGCCTGGACATAGGTCGGAAAGCGCTCGATCGAAAAGAAAACGCCGGAGAAGATGAAGTTGGGGGTGACCCAGAACGTCATGAAATAGCTGGTGAACTCCCAGCTTTTGGCATAGGCGGTGGCGGCGAGGCCGCAGGCGGCGTAGGTGAAGCCGGCGAGCATGACCACGAGCAGGCCGAGAACCGCGCCTGCGAGCGAGCCCACCCCGCCCCAGACCGAGGCGACGACGACCACGCCGAGCGTCGAGATCAGCCCCTTGGTGATCGCCCAGCCGATCTCGCCGATCATCAGCTCGAACAGGGTTACCGGCGAGGCCAGGATGGCGCTCCAGGTCTGCTGCATGGTCAGCCTGGCATAGGCGCTGATGCTGGCTTCGAAGCTCGCGGTGAACATCATCGAATAGGCCATCATGCCCGGGACCACGAAGGCCAGGTAGTCGAGCCCGTCCATATCCCTGATCACCGCACCCAGGCCGAAGCCGAAGGCGAAGAGATAGAGCACGGGGTTCATCAGCTGCATGGTCAGCGACGACCACATCATGCGCCGCCAGACCAGGATATGGCGCCACCAGACGGCGATGCCGTAGGGCAGGCGCTCGATGATCGCGTTCATGCGTTCTCCCTGAGCTTCCGGCCGGTGAGACGCAGAAAGACGTCCTCGAGATTGGCGGGGCGATGCAGATAGATCGCCTGCTCCGAGAGCTCTTTCCTGAGCTCATCGGCCTGCTCGACATAGAAGAGGACGGAGTCGCCGATATCCTCGCATTCGAAGCGTTCCAGCGCGTCGCTGCCATTGGCGAGCGATCCCGGCAGCGGCTTTTGCACGTCGAACACATGGCCGCGCACATGGCGCCTGATCAGCTCGGCGGGCGAGCCTTCGGCCAGGATCTTGCCCTCGTCGATGATCACGATGTGATCGGAGAGGCGTTCGGCCTCGTCCATATAGTGGGTGGTCAGGAGAAGCGTCTTGCCTTCGCGCTTCAGCCGCTGGAGCTGGCGCCAGATCAGGACGCGCGCCTGCGGATCGAGGCCCGTCGTCGGCTCGTCCAGGATGACCAGTTCGGGATCGCTGATCAGCGCACGCGCGATCACCAGCCGGCGCTTCATGCCCCCCGAAAGCTGCGCCACACTCTGCCCAGCCTTCTCGCCGAGTTCCATGAACTCCAGCAGACGCAGCACGCGCTCCCGGATCACGGCCGACGGCAGCTTGAAGTAACGGCCGTAAACTTCGAGATTTTCGCGAACCCTGAGATCCGGATCGAGGTTGTCCTCCTGCGGCACCAGGCCGATGCGCGCGCGATCGGCGCGGCCGAGGTCGGCGACCGACTTGCCGAAGATGGTGAGCTCGCCGGCCGTGACCTTGGTCAGCCCCATGATCATGCGCATGGTGGTGGTCTTGCCGGCGCCGTTGGGGCCGAGCAGACCGACGCACTGGCCGCGCAGCACGGTCAGATCGAGGCCGCGCACCGCCTGAAAGTCGCCATAGCGCTTCTCGAGATTTCTCGCCCGAATGACAGCCGAACCGGCGTCGTCGCCGAGGCGCTGCTCGTGCGAGGTCGACATCTTGTCCAATGGGTTGTCCTTCTCAGGCAGGAAGCGATGATCTCTCTTCTGAACCGCAGGCGTACAGCCCGCGGGAAAATCCTGCCCCGCGTCGCGCCGGATCGACCGGGCGCTGCTATGCTTATGCCGAAAAGTGCGACCGCGGACAAGAGTGCGCCCCGGCGGCCCGACGGGCGAACACTCCTTCCCACAGCGGCTCTTCCACCGCTCGGCGAACGCCATCCCCGGCATCGCCTCGGCCTCCTGGACAAGCCCGGTGATCATGCCGTCCTGGTCTTTGCGATCCTGGAAGTCCCTGCCAGAAAGGACGCCCCAACGATGAATGCATTACCTGTCGTTGCATACCTTCACCGCTTTGGCAGCTGCCGTTTCAAAGGCCGCCGATCTTTCTCGCCGGAGCCTGTGTTCCGGAGGTTCCACGGCGATCATCCTGTTGTACACATGGCGCGCCAACATCCTCGGCTTCGGTCTGCCGAGGCCCATCAACGGGAGATGTCGTCCATGAAGCGCTTTGCGATTGTCGGCCTTTTCGCCCTTTCCGCCTGCTCCCTCACACCGCCCGTCGATCCCGCGGCACAGGCTGCGCTGACCCAATGGAACGCCGGCGTGCAGACAAGCAGTGCGACTTACGCCGATCACGGATTGCGGCACACGCCGCCGGTGGTCGGATCATGGGCAGAATATCGCGCGATCGATGACAGCGGCCAGGTTTCGCGAGCCCTCCAAAAGGTCGTCGGCGAGGAAGCCGGCGCCTACTGGATCGAGAGCGAAAACCAAGCGCCAAGCGGCACCACGGTGGTGAAGTCGCTGATCTTTGCCGCCGACTGGAGCCAGCCCGGCAATATCGACATTCGCAGGTCGTTCACGCAGTCGAATGGCGGAGAGCCGAGGGAGCTGCCGGTTGCGGTCCTCGGAACGCTGCCAGGTTCGCTGGCCAGCAATGTCGGCTTTTCCGTCAGCCCGGGCGCCAATGGACCGGTCGAGACCGTCGCAGTTCCAGCCGGACGGTTCGAGGCACGCAAGGGGTCATCCGAGGGTATTGCGCTGCCTTTCATCGGCAACACGTCGACGACGGCCTGGTTCAACGCTGCCGTGCCCGTCAGCGGTGTCGTCAAGACCGAGACCGCCAATGGCTACCGCAGTGAACTGGTCGCCTTTGGCGACAGCGGTGCAGAAAGCGTCATGCCGCTTCCCTAGAGCGGATCCCGATCAGGCCTCCGCCGTCCAGGTCGGGCGGCCCTCGATCGGATAGGCCGGGTCGTTGTAGCCGGGCGTGGAGGGATGACCGGTCGGCACCAGGCTGTCGATCAGGGCCTCGTCCTCGGCGGTGAAGCGGTAGTCGAGAGCGCCCATATAGGCGTCGAACTGCTCCTCGGTGCGCGGCCCGGCGATGGGTGCCGTGACGATCCGGTTGTTCAGCACCCAGGCGACCGCGAACTGGCCGGAGGTGACGCCGCGTTCCTTGGCGTGCGTCTTGATCTTCTGCGCGATCACCAGGCTTTCCTCCCGCCATTCGCTCTGCATCATGCGGGTGTCCTGGCGGCCGGCGCGCGTGTCCTCGGGCGGCTTCTCGCCCGGCTGATACTTGCCGGTGAGCACGCCGCGCGCGAGCGGGCTGTAGGGCACGACACCGAGCCCGAAATAGTCGCAGGCCGGCAGATGCTCGACCTCGGGCATGCGGTTCATGGCGTTGTAATAGGGCTGGCTGACCACAGGCCGGTCGACGCCGAGGCGATCGCACAGATCGCAGATCGTGGCGACGCGCCAGCTGCGGTAGTTGGACAGCCCGAAATAGCGGATCTTGCCGCTCCTCACCAGGTCCGCCATCGCCCCGATGGTCTCTTCGAGCGGCGTGTCGTGATCCTCCTTGTGGAGGTACATGACGTCGATCCACTCGGTGCCGAGACGCTTGAGCGACGCTTCCGCCGCCCTGAACATCCAGCGCCGCGACAGCCCGCCCTGATTCGGCCCCTTGCCCATGCGGTTGGCCATCTTGGTCGCGAGGATCCAGTCGTCCCGGGAACCGCGAATGGCGCGGCCGACAACCTCCTCCGAGCGACCCTGATTGTAGACATCGGCCGTGTCGATGAAATTCAGGCCCTGATAGCGCGCTTTCTCGATGATGCGGGTCGCCGCCGGCTCGCTGGTCTGCCCGCCGAACATCATGGTGCCGAGACAGAGCGGCGACACCATGAGACCGCTACGCCCCAGTTTCCTGTAGTCCATCAACATGCTCCCTTCACGCAGGTCGCGGCTGCGTTGCGTGCATGGCCCGATCAAGGCGATCGGCTCCGTGCCAGGCCTTCCCGTTCAATCGCTGCTCAAAGGATCGTTCTGAAATGCATCACCCGGCGCATGCCGCCGCGCTTGGGATATTCCCGAACGATCGTCCCCAAATTTGCGAAACCGGCTTTCTCCAGAACCCTGGCCGATGCCGGGTTCTCGACAAAGCTATAGGCCTGAAGTCCGCCCAGACCAAGGGATCGCGCGGTCTGGATCATCGCGATGACGGCTTCGGTGGCGTAGCCCTGCCCCCAATAAGCTCGCCCGAGCGCGTAGCCGAGCTCGGCGATCGCGCTGCTGCCGCCGAAGCCCACGGCACCGATCGAGCGGCCATCGCTCTTGCGGCGCAGCAGATAGACATACCCGCCCGGACCGGTGTGCTTCCTGATCCAGACCTGCATCGCCGCCTTGGTCGCGGGGAACGGGATCTGCCCCGTCTGCTTGACGGCATCCCAGTCGTCCTTGAACAGGCTTTCGAAATCGCCGGCATCCGCCTCGCTCAGGCGCGGCAGCCAGAGCCTCTCGGTCTCGATGATCGACTCCGACATCGCAAAATCGTTCATGCGCCCTCGACGGGATGGGACGGTGATGACGCCTCGGCACGAGCTGCCTGCCCTGCCGCAGCCCGCTCCGCCGTCGCGAGACGATCGGCCTGGTGGGCTCGCCAGTTCTGTGCCTCGATGAAGACGCGTCTCACCTCAGGATAGCGCGCTTTAATCTCCCGTTCCATCTTTGAGATCGCCGTCTCGACCTGATCCGCGGTCATGTCGCTGCCGAAATCGACACTGATCGTGAGCAGCACCTCCTGAGGCCCGAGATGCATGCTGCGCAGTTCGTTCAGCCTGAGAATGCCCTGCTGCTCGGCGATCACCGCGCGAATGCCGCGTCTGGTCTCGGGCTCGACGCCCTCGCCGATGAGAAGCCCCTTGGCCTCGTAAGCGAGGAGGGCCGCAGTCAGGGCCAGGATGACGCCGATCAGCACGGAGGCGACGCCGTCCAGCACCGGCATGCCGAGCGCCTGACCGAGTGCGATGCCGAGCATGGCGACCACCAGGCCGAGCATCGCGGCGCTGTCCTCGAACAGCACCGTGAACAAGGCGGGATCCTTGCTCCGGCGCACCGCCTCGATCCAGCCGCGCGATCCTTTGCTCGCGCGAAAGGTCCTGAGCGCCACCCACCAGGCGAACGCCTCGAACAGCATCGCCAGCATCAGCACCACATAATTGACATAGACATGGCTGATCGGCTCGGGATGCCGGATCTTCTCGACGCCATGGTAGATCGAGATGCCGGCGCCGCCGGCAAAGATCAGGATGGCGACGACGAAGGCCCAGAAATAGAGTTCCATGCCGTAGCCGAAGGGATGGTCGTCGTCAGCGGGCCGGGTCGAGCGCTTGAGGCCATAGAGCAACAAGGCCTGATTGCCGGTGTCGACCACCGAATGCACGGCCTCGGAGAGCATGGCCGCGCTGCCGGTGAACCCGGCGGCGACGAATTTCGTCAGGGCGATCAGGCCATTGCCGAGCAAGGCGGCGTAGATGACGGTTTTCGAGGAGCCCGCTGCCATCTGCCTCGCCCCGGCTAGCCCCCGCCGTCGGCGGTCATGAGGTCCTTCGGCGGGAAATGGCTAAGATAGCGGGCAGCACCGCGCACATCGCGCCTGACCGTCTCATGACGCTTGGCCGCGTCTCGCTCTTCGCCCCATTGCTCGATCTCGAACAGTGCGTCCACCAGGCTCGACTCGGCTGCGGCGTCGGCGCCGAGATCGTCCGTCTCCGATCCGTCATCCCCGGATCCGCCCTGTCCCAACTGTCCATGCCAAAGCGCGAGCGCCAGCACCACCGAGCCCAGGCTGGTGGTCGCCCCATGAATGCCGACCAATGGCCAGTCGTCGATCGCTTCGATCACGCTTCGGACGCGCTCCAAGGTCGCCTCGGGCTGCGACATCGGGACGAGCGCCGTGGTGACTTCGAAGGCGATGTCGAAGCGCCTGGCCATCCAGTCCAGCGCCGGCTGCCAGGCGTCATGCTGACGACGCACCAGCAGATCCGGGCCGGGTGCCCGGTAGCAGACCAGATCGGTCGCGGCGTAGTTGGCGACATCGTCGATCGCCGCATCGCGCAGACCGGGCATGCGGTCGTTCGCCGTGGTGGCGAGCCGGGTGATCGGCATGAGATCAGGCTGGATTTCCTCGCTCTGAGCCTCCCACTCCTCGGCGACCGCCTGGGCAAGGTCTTCGACCGGAAGGAGGAGCGCGCGCTTCGCGGGAGTCTTCATCGGCCTGCCGTCGAGCAGCACGCGAAAGCCGCCATCCGCCGCGTCGACGCCGGTGGTCTTGTAGAAACGCTTCATCGGCGATCCGCGTCGACGAGATCGAGGATCTGCTCGAAGCGATCGAGGATGATCTCGGCGCCGGCTTCCTTGAGATGGGTCTCCGGGTGATAGCCCCAGTTCACCCCGATCGGGCGCACGCCCGCCGCGACCGCCATCTCCATGTCGAAGCTGGTATCGCCGATCAGCCAGGTCTCCGCCGGCGAACCGCCGGTCTCCCTGATCGCCGTCTCGATCATGCTGGGATGGGGCTTGCTCGGGTGAAAATCCGCCGTCTGCAGCGTGACGAAATGGTCGCGCAGGCCGTGATGCTCGAGCACCATGCGCAGGCCGCTCAGGCTCTTGCCGGTGGCGACGCCGAGCAGCAGGCCGACGGCCTGCAGCCTGTCCAGGGTCTCGGTCACGCCTGCGAACATCGGCTCGGAAAAATCCTCAGCGAGCCGAAGCTTGGCGAACTGCTCCTTGTAGATCTCGGCGAGATCCCGATGATCCGAGCCCTCCAGCTCCGGCGCCAGGATCGCCATGGCGTTTTCCAGGGACAGGCCGACGATCGATCGGGTCTGCTCGGGTGTCGGCGGCATCAGACCGCGGGCGCGGAAGGTGCGGGTCATGGTCTCGATGATGACGAACTGGCTGTCCACCAGCGTGCCGTCGCAATCGAACAGAATCAGACTGACCATGACATCAATCTCAGCACGGGGCTTTCAAAGCTCCTCGAAATCCAAAAGGCGCGCACCCGGCAAGTTCGGATCGGGCTCGAAGCCGATCCAGGCAAAGCCCGCCCGCATGGTATCGGGCAAAGGGGCTTCCAGCGTCAAGCGCCCGCCATCCGGATGGGGCAGAGCCAGTTCTCTCGCATGCAGCATGAGGGCGCCGGGAGCGCCGGCCGGACGTGTCTTCTCGCCGCCATATTTCGGATCGCCGAGGATCGGGCAATCCATCGACGCGCAATGCACGCGCAGCTGGTGGGTGCGCCCGGAAAGCGGCTGCAAGGCGAGCCACGCGAAAAGCTTGCCGGCCCGCGCGATCGTGCGATACCGAGTCTTGGCGTCTTGAGCACCGTCAATATCCGCCTGCACCAGCTCAAAGTCCGGCCGGCCGCCGCTGGCGGCCTTGGCAAGGGGTTTGTCGATGATACCGTGCTCGAGCGGCGGCAGGCCTGCGACCAGGGCCCAGTAGAGCTTCTTGACATCGTGACGCTGGAAGGCCTTGGAGAGCTTCGCCGCGGCGGACGGTGTCTTCGCCACCACCAGCAACCCAGACGTGTCGCGATCGAGGCGATGCACGAGGCGATAGCGCTCACCCTTGGGCGCCAGCGATGCGAGCATGCCGTCGATGTGGCGGCGCGTCTTGCTGCCACCCTGCACGGCAAGGCCGGCGGGCTTGTCGAGGGCAATCAGCGCATCGTCCTCATGCAGGATGATCCGACGCAGCTCATCGGCGTCTTTTTCGTCACGTCGAGCAGGCGATGACTTCAAGTCCGCGCTCTCGGCCGTGCCGAGCGGGGGAATCCGAACGATCTGGCCCGTGGCCAGGCGAGCATTGGCCTGCGCACGCTTGCCGTCGACGCGCACCTGCCCGGTGCGCAGCAGCTTCTGCAGGCGGCCATGGCCGAGATCAGGAAAATGCCGCTTGAACCAGCGATCCAGGCGGATGTCCGCCTCGTCAGTGGCGACGGCGCGCTGCTCGACGGCCCTCATTTTCTTTCGTCCTTGCCTGCACGTTTGCGCCGAAGCTGGGCGAAGCGCTCCAGCCTTGCCTTGACCCCGACTTCAGCGCCTTCATCGATGGGCCGGTAGAAGGACTGACGCACCATGCCGTCGGGAAAATAGTTCTGGCCGGAGAAGCGGTCGGGTGCGTCGTGGTCGTAGTCGTAGCCCTTGCCGTAGCCGAGCTGATCCCTCATGAACCTGGTCGGTGCATTCAGAATATGCGCAGGCGGCAGCAGGGAGCCGCTTTCCTTGGCGGCGGCCATCGCCCGCTTGAAGGCGACATAGACCGCGTTCGATTTCGGCGCCATCGCCAGATGAACCACGGCCTGAGCAAGCGCCAGTTCGCCCTCGGGCGAGCCCAGACGCTCATAGGCCTCGGCCGCGGCAAGCGTCAGCGGCAGGGCGGCAGGATCGGCGGCGCCGATGTCCTCGGAGGCCATGCGCACGATGCGCCTTGCCAGATAGCGCGGGTCCTCGCCCCCGTCGATCATGCGCGCGAACCAGTAGAGCGCCGCGTCCGGGTCCGACCCGCGCACCGATTTGTGCAGCGCGCTGATCAGATTGTAATGCGCCTCCTGCTGCTTGTCGTAGAGCGGCATCCGGCGCTGCAAGGTCTGCGCCAACGCGGCCGCGTCGAGGGTTGACTCGGTCGGGAGGTCGGCGAGGCTTTCGACAAGGTTCAGAAGATAGCGCCCGTCGCCGTCGGCGAGTTCCGTCAGACGCTGACGCGCCTCGTCGGCGAGCGGCAGCTTGTGGCCGATCGCCTCCTCCGCGCGCTCGATAATGTGAAGGAGCGGCGCCTCGCCGAGACGGTTGAGCACCAGGACCTGGCAGCGCGACATCAAGGCGCCGGTGAGCGCGAAGGACGGGTTTTCCGTGGTCGCGCCGATCAGGACGACCGTGCCGTCCTCGACCTGGGCGAGCAGCCCGTCCTGCTGGGCGCGGTTGAAGCGGTGGATCTCGTCGATGAACAAGAGCGTCGGCTGGCCGGTATGCCGGCGCTTCTTTGCCTCCTCGTAGACCTTCCTGAGATCGGCGACGCCCGACATGACCGCGGACAGCTGCACCAGCGGCTGCCCGACGGAGCGCGCCAGGAGGCGGGCGAGCGTGGTCTTGCCTGTCCCCGGCGGTCCCCAGAGGATCACCGAGCTGATCTTGCCGCGGCCGAGCATCCGCCCAAGCGGCGTGCCGTCGCCGAACAGATGCTCCTGGCCGACGACATCCTCCAGCCGCTCCGGCCGCAGTCGTTCAGCCAGCGGGGTGGCAGCGCCACCTGCCTTGGCAGGTGTCTGATGAGCGGCGGTCCCGGCTTTTTCCTTGGACACCGGCGTAGCAGGCGTCTGATCGCCAAAGAGATCTTTCATTGGCCGATGGTAACACCGAGACGGCGGCCGCCGCGATCGATTTCGAGACGCCAGGCCGAGGGAAGGTGGCCGAGCATGTCGCTGAGCGCGGCGACGCTGTCGATCGGCTGATCGGCGATACTGGCGACGATGTCGCCGCGCCTGAGGCCGAGGCGGTCGGCGGGGCTGCTCCGGCCGATGCGCAGGATCACCACGCCCTCGGCAAAGAGATCGAGGCCTGCATCCTGGTTGAAGGCCGGCGACAGATTGGCGACGGTGGCGCCGGCGAGCGCGTGGCGACCGCGGAGTTCGGTGACGTCGGGCAGCGGGTCGCGCGGCGGCAGCTCCAGCGACAGCTCAGTGGTAAGCACCCGCCCTTCCCGCCAGACGTCGAGCTCGGCGGTGCTGCCGACCTTGCCGACGGCGAGACGGAAATTGAGGCCGTGATTGTCGACGATCTCCGCACCATCGACCGCGGTGATCACGTCACCCGGCTCGAGCCCGGCGCGACGGGCCGGGCCTGCGCGGTGCACTTCGTTCAAAAGGACGCCGACCGGTCGCTCCAGCCCGAGGCCGGCGGCAAGCTCCGGCGTCACCGTCTGCACCTTGGCGCCGAGCCACGGGCGGGCGAGGCTGCTGCCGCCGCCTTCGATCGAGCGCACCAGCGCTCTCACCAGATCGATCGGGATGGCAAAGCCGATGCCGATCGACCCGCCACCGCGAGTGAAGATCGCGGTGTTCACACCGATCAGCTGGCCGTCGATGGTCACGAGCGCGCCGCCGGAATTGCCAGGGTTAATCGCGGCGTCGGTCTGGATGAAGGAGAGGTCCGAGCCCATGCCCGGCCCGGTGCGCGAGAGAGCCGAGATGATTCCCGAGGTCACGGTCTGGCCGATGCCGAACGGGTTGCCGATCGCCAGCACGAGGTCGCCGACCTCGAGATTGTCGGAGGAGCCCATCGGCAAAGCGGGAAGGTCCGCGGGCGGATGGATGCGCAGCAAAGCGAGATCAGCAGCCGCATCGGCGCCGACCACATCCGCCTGGAACTCGCGGCGATCGTTCAGCACCACCATGATCTCGTCGGCATCCTCGATCACATGATGATTGGTAACGATCAGCCCGTCGCCTTCGATGATCACGCCGGAGCCGAGCGAGTTCTGCTGACGCTCGGGAGGTGGCGTGCGGCCCATGCCTTCGAAGAAGAACTGAAAGAACGGATCGGAGAAAAACGGATCGAGGTCAGACGCCCGGCTGGCCTTGCGCGTGTAGATATTGACGACCGCAGGCGATGCTTCGCGCACCACGGGGGCGAAGCTGAGTGCGATCTGCTCGCGGCTGCTCGGCACCTGGTCGGCGACCAGGGGCTGGACGAAGAGGTTTCCCAGCAGAAATGCGGCTAAAAGCCAGCCAATGAAACGAACGAGGCCCTCGGCTCTGCCGAAGGCCCCCTTCCCAAGACTTGACGTTCTCGAAGACCAGATTGGAAGCAAACCGGCGTCAGGCCGCGACTGCCTCGGCCTCCTCCTCTTCAGCCTTGTGTTGCACGGGACCGCTGTCCTGCCCCTTGGCCTCGACATCGCGTTCGACGAACTCGATGATCGCCATCGGTGCGTTGTCGCCCTGGCGGAACCCGGCCTTCAGGACGCGGATATAGCCACCGGTACGACCTTCATAGCGCGGTGCGAGCGTGTCGATCAGCTTCGCCGCGGTCTTCTCATCGCGGGTCTTGGCGATGATCTGACGGCGCGCATGCAGATCGCCGCGCTTGCCGAGCGTCACCAGCTTCTCGACGAAGGGCCGAAGCTCCTTCGCCTTGGGCAGCGTGGTCTTGATCTGCTCGTGCTTCACCAGCGCCGCCGCCATGTTGGCGAACATCGCCTTCCTGTGGCTCGAGGTCCGGTTCAGCTTACGGCCACTTAGACGATGGCGCATTTCTTAACTCCGTATAACACAGACGGCTTCTTAGCCCGGCGAAGCCGGAAAAAGTAACCTCCGCCCTAGTAGGGCTCTTCGATGCGGCGGGCGAGCTCTTCGATGTTCTCGGGCGGCCAGCCGGTGACTTCCATGCCGAGCGACAGGCCCATCTGCGAGAGCACTTCCTTGATCTCGTTCAGGGACTTGCGGCCGAAGTTCGGCGTCCGCAGCATCTCGGACTCGGTCTTCTGCACGAGATCGCCGATGTAGACGATGTTGTCGTTCTTGAGGCAATTCGCCGAACGCACCGACAGCTCCAGCTCGTCGACCTTCCTGAGCAGATGCGGGTTGAACGGCAGCTCCGGCTTGCTGTCCTGCGAGGAGGCGGATTTCGGCTCCTCGAAGTTGATGAACAGCTGCAGCTGATCCTGCAGGATTCTCGCGGCCAGCGCCACGGCATCCTCGGGAGACACCGAGCCGTTGGTCTCGAGCTGCATGGTCAGCTTGTCATAGTCCGTCACCTGGCCGACGCGGGCATGATCGACCTTGTAGGCGACCTTGCGCACGGGGCTGTAGATGGCATCGACCGCGATCAGGCCGATCGGGGCGTCCTCGGACTTGTTCATCGCAGCAGGCACGTAGCCGCGGCCGGTCTTGACCGTCATCTCCATGGAAAGCTCGGCTTCCTCGTCGAGATGGCAGATCACGTGATCCGGATCCATGATCTCGATGTCGTGACCGACCTCGATCATCGAGGCGGTGACCGCGCACGGCCCCTTGGCCTTGAGATAGATGCGCTTTTGCGTCTCGCTGTGCATGCGGATCGCCAGCGACTTCAGATTGAGCACGATGTCGGTGACGTCCTCGCGCACGCCGGGCACGGTCGAGAACTCGTGCAGCACACTGTCGATCTGCACGGCGGTGATCGCCGAGCCCTGCAGGGACGACAGAAGGATGCGGCGAAGGGCATTGCCGAGCGTGACACCGAAGCCGCGCTCCAGCGGTTCGGCGACGATGGTCGCCTCACGGTCCGGCCGCATGCCGGGCTGGACCTCGAGCTTGGGCGGCTTGATGAGCTCTTGCCAGTTTTTCTGAATCACGGGCACACCTCGAACTTCTCAATGGGAAAGCCCCGGCATCATTGCCGAGGCCTTTTCGGACCTGCCGGCGTCTCGCAGCGCCGATCCGGTCCCTATGTCGTCAACTCAGACGCGGCGCCGCTTTCTCGCACGGCATCCGTTATGCGGGATCGGAGTCACGTCACGGATCGACGTGATCTCAAAACCGACGGCGGACAGCGCACGCAGCGCCGATTCCCGTCCCGAGCCCGGGCCGCGCACCTCGACCGAAAGGGTGCGCATGCCATGCTCCTGAGCCTTGCGGCCGGCATTTTCGGCAGCAATCTGCGCGGCAAACGGCGTGGACTTGCGCGAGCCCTTGAAGCCCTGGGCGCCGGCCGACGACCAGGAGATGGCATTCCCCTGCGCGTCGGTGATGGTAATCATGGTGTTGTTGAACGTCGCGTTCACATGGGCGACGCCCGAGGAGATGTTCTTCCGTTCGCGGCGGCGAAGGCGGGGTGTGGACTCGTTGGCCATGTTACTTGGTCACCTTCTTCTTGCCTGCGATCGGCTTCGCCGGCCCCTTGCGGGTGCGGGCGTTGGTGTGGGTGCGCTGGCCGTTAACCGGAAGGCCCTTCCTGTGGCGCAGCCCCTTGTAGCAGCCGAGATCCATCAGCCGCTTGATGTTCATGGCGACGTCACGCCGGAGCTCACCCTCGACCCGATGCTGCCGGTCGATGGTCTCACGCAGCTTGGCGACCTCGGCGTCGGACAGCTCGTTGACCCGCCGCGCGAAGTCGATCTCGACCTCGGCCAGGATCTTTTCCGACGTCGTGCGGCCGATGCCGTAGATATAGGTCAGCGCAATGCCCACAGGCTTGCCGCTTGGGATGTTCACACCGGCGATACGCGCCACTCTTGGTCTCCTCGAACTCCGGCCAGGCCTTAGATGGGGCCTGGGTTCTCTCGTTTCAATGTCGGAAAAGGCCAACGTCTCGCGCCAGCCGCGCGATTATAGGCCTGCTCCGTTCGCTGTCAACGTCGCTCATCTTGCGGTTAACCGTCGATCTCCTTGAAGATCTGCTCGGTCACCGCGTCGATCTCACCCATGCCGTCGACGGTCTTCAAGACGCCCTTGTCACGATAGTAGGGCAAGAGCGGCGCCGTCTGCCCGTGATAGGCGACCAGCCGGGTCCGCACCGCTTCCGCATTGTCGTCGGAACGTCGCTTGAACTCGGTGCCGCCGCATTTATCACAAACGCCCTGCTGCTTGGGCTTCTGGAAGTGATCGTGATAGCCGGCGCCGCAGGTCGCGCAGGCATAGCGGCCGGAGATGCGCTCGATCAGAGCATCGTCGTCGACCGCGATCTCGACCACCGCATCCAGCGTCCGCTCCTTGTCGGCGAGCAGCGCGTCCAGCGCTTCGGCCTGGGCCAGGGTCCGCGGAAAGCCGTCCAGCAGAAAACCGTTGGCGCAGTCCGGCTCACCGATGCGCTCGCCGACCAAGCCGATCATGATGTCATCCGACACCAGCTTGCCCGCATCCATGACCCCCTTGGCCTTCTTGCCAAGCTCCGTACCGGCCGCAATCGCGCCGCGCAGCATGTCACCCGTGGACAGATGCGCGATCCGATATTTGTCCTTGATGCGCGCTGCCTGGGTGCCTTTGCCGGCACCAGGCGGTCCGAGAAGAATCAGAATCATCAGCGCCTCGCCCCCCGTAGGCGGGATTTCTTGATCAAGCCTTCATATTGATGAGCGATCAGATGGGACTGGATCTGCGCCGTGGTGTCCATGGTCACGGAGACCACGATCAGCAGGCTGGTGCCGCCGAAGTAGAACGGCACCGCATATTGCGAGATCAGGATCTCCGGCAGGATGCAGACGGCCGAGAGATAGAGCGCGCCGACCACGGTCAGGCGGGTGAGCACATAGTCGAAATATTCGGCCGTGCGCTGGCCCGGACGGATGCCTGGAATGAACCCGCCATGCTTACGGAGGTTCTCCGCCGTGTCCTGCGGATTGAAGACGATCGACGTGTAGAAGAAGGCGAAGAAGATGATCAGGCCGACGAACAGCAGGATGAAGAGCGGCTGACCACGGCCGAGCAGGGCCGTGATCTGCGCCAGCCAGTCCGGTCCGCCAGCACCACCGAAGCTCGCAAGGGTCGCCGGCATCAGCAGCAGCGAGCTTGCGAAGATCGGCGGGATCACGCCGGAGACGTTGATCTTGAGCGGCAGATGCGAACTCTCGCCGCCGAACATGCGGTTGCCCTGCTGGCGTTTCGGATATTGCACCAGGATGCGGCGCTGGGCGCGCTCCATGAACACGATGAACGCGACCACCGCTACCGACATGACCAGCAGGAAGATGATCAGAACCGACGAGATGGCGCCGGTGCGGCCGAGCTCGAGGGTGCTGGCAAGGGCTGACGGCAGGGATGCGATGATGCCGGTGAAGATGATCAGCGAGATGCCGTTGCCGATGCCGCGCGCCGTGATCTGCTCGCCGAGCCACATCAGGAACATGGTGCCGCCGACGATGGTGATCACCGTGATGATGCGGAAATACCAGCCCGGATCGAGAACCGCACTGCCGCCGGGACCGCTCATCGCTTCCAGGCCGACCGACAGGCCATAGCCCTGGAAGGCGGCGAGGAACACGGTGAGGTAGCGGGTGTACTGGTTGATCGTCTTGCGCCCGGTCTCGCCTTCCTTCTTGAGCTGCTCGATGGTGGGCGAGACCGCGGTCATCAGCTGCATGATGATCGAGGCGGAGATGTAGGGAAGAATGCCGAGCGCGAAGATCGACATGCGCGCCAGCGCGCCGCCGGCGAACATGTTGAACATGCCCATGATGCCGCCGGAATTCTGCTCGAAGATCTGCGACATCACCACCGGATCGATGCCGGGCAGCGGAATGTAGGTGCCGAAGCGGTAAACGATCAGGCAGCCAAGCGCGAACCAGAGCCGCTTCTTGAGTTCGGTCGCCTTGCTGAATGCCGAGAAGTTGACATTCGCTGCAAGCTGTTCGGCCATCGACGCCATGGCGGTCTCCGATTACGCCTCGTCTTCAGAGACGTCGTCTTTCTTGTCGGCACCAGCTTCGGCGGCGAGCGCCTTGGCCTGACCGATCCAGTCGTCACGATCGATCCGTCCCTTGAAGGACAGGTAGCCGTCGACCCAGGCGACATTGTCGGGCGTGAACTCGGCGATCTGCCAGTAGTGATAGATGCCGAGCTCGTTGAGGGTGCCTTCGAGCTTCGGGCCGACGCCGCCGATCTTCTTCAGGTCGTCCGGCTCGCCCCTGGGCGCATCCAGACCTGCAGGACGCTCGCCCTCGAGCTCCTTCTCCTCGCCGTCGCCGGCATCTTCAGCAGGTGCCACTTCGGCCTTCGGCTCCGACTTCGCAGGCTTCGGGGCTTTCGCAGGCTTGGTTGCCGCCTCGACGGCGGCGCTGTCAGCGGCCTCGGTCGAACCGAGCACCAGCTTGCCGCCTGCTTTTTCCACCGCCTCGGCCGCGGCCTTGGAGGCGCTGTCGACCTCGAGCGTGATCGCGGCCTTGAGTTCGCCGCGGGCGAGCAGGCGCACGCCGTCCTTCCTCTTGCCGATCAGCCCTGCAGCGCGCAGGGCTGGAAGGCCGATGGTCGCCTTCGGATCGAGCTTGCCCGCGTCGATCGCGGCCTGCAGGCGATCCAGGTTCAACGGCGCGAATTCCTTCTTGAAGGGGTTCTGGAAGCCGCGCTTCGGCAGGCGCCGGTAGACCGGCATCTGGCCGCCTTCGAAGGTGCGCGTTGCCACGCCGGAGCGGGAGCGCTGGCCCTTCTGGCCACGGGTCGAGGTCTTGCCCATGCCCGAGCCGATACCGCGGCCAACCCGCTTCCTTGCCTTGCGCGCACCTGGATTAGGCGCCAGTTCGTTGAGCTTCATCGCCCTCTTCCTGCCATGCGGTGGCGGATGGCCGCGCCATTCGCCAAACGTTAGATAAGCAGCCTCCGCCCCGAGTAAAGGGAGGCCGACCTTCGGCCTAGCCGTCGGCGGCTTCGACCTTCACCAGATGGTGCACTTTGTCGATCTTGCCGCGCACCTGCGGGCTGTCCGGCCAGACCTTGGAGCGGCCGATCTTGTTCAGCCCGAGGCCGATCAGGTTCTCGCGCTGCCGGCGGTGGCGCCCGATCGGGCTGCCGGTCTGCGTCACCTTGATCATGCCGGCGGCATCATCCGTCTTCGCCATCAGCCTGCCTCCGCCCGCGCTTCGCCGCTCGGCTCGCGCCGTCCGACGATCTCGCCGACCTTCTTGCCGCGCTTCGCCGCCACCGAACGCGGCGAGTTGGTGTTCTTCAGCGCGTCGAAGGTCGCCTTGATCATGTTATGCGGATTGGACGTGCCGATCGACTTCGCGACCACGTCGCCGATGCCGAGTGCCTCGAACACCGCACGCATCGGACCGCCGGCGATGATGCCGGTGCCCGGAGGTGCGGCGCGCAGCACCACACGGCCGGCGCCAAAATGGCCCTGCACGTCGTGATGCAGCGTGCGGCCCTGACGAAGCGGCACGCGGATCATGCTGCGCTTGGCCTGTTCGGTCGCCTTTCTCACAGCTTCCGGCACCTCGCGCGCCTTGCCGCCGCCATAGCCGACCCGGCCCTTGCCGTCGCCGACCACCACCAGCGCCGAGAAGCCGAACCGACGGCCGCCCTTCACCACCTTGGCGACACGGTTGACGTTGACCAGCTTGTCTACGAGCTCGCCGCCATCCTGCCTGTCATCTCTGTCGAAGCGTGCCATGGTCTTTCCTTTAGAATTTCAGGCCGGCTTCGCGCGCGGCATCGGCGACGGCCTTGACCCGGCCGTGATAGCGGTAGCCGCCGCGATCGAACACCACGGTCTCGACACCGGCTTGCTTGGCGCGTTCGGCGACCAGCTTGCCCACCGCCTCGGCCGCCTTGAGGTCGCACCCCGTCTTCAGGTCGGGACGCAGCGTCTTGTCGATGGTCGACGCAGCGGCCACCGTGCGGCCCTGCTCGTCGTCGATCACCTGCGCATAGATGTGCTTCGAGGAGCGGAAGACCGAGAGCCTGGCCCGGCCGCGATTGCCCTGCTGGAGCGCATAGCGCGTACGCCGCTTCCTGCGCTCGAACCGTTTTCCTGGCTTGATCATGGCTACTTCTTCTTGCCTTCCTTGCGGATGATCCGCTCATCGTCATAGCGAATGCCCTTGCCCTTATAGGGCTCCGGCTTTCTGAACGCGCGGATTTCGGCCGCGATCTGTCCGACCCGCTGACGATCCGCACCGGTGATCGAGATCTGGGTCGGCGTCGCGCACTTCACGTCGATGTCCTGCGGAATCGCGTATTTGATGTCGTGGCTGTAACCGAGCTGCAGATTGAGAATCTTGCCGTCCATGGCCGCACGATAGCCCACGCCGGCAATCACCAGATTGCGCGTGAAACCGGTGGAGACGCCTTCGACCATGTTGGAGACCAGCGTGCGCGACATGCCCCACATGGCGCGGGAACGCTTGTCCTCGCCGCGCGGCGACACGGTGATCGCACCGTCTTCCTGCTTGATCTCGACCTCGTCCGGAAGCTTGCGGTTGAGCTCGCCGAGCTTGCCGGAGACCGTCATTTCCTGGCCGGCCAGCGCGACCTTGACGCCGTCGGGAACGGAGACTGGATGTTTGCCGATACGGGACATGATCAGAATACCGTGCAGAGGATTTCGCCGCCGACATGCGCTTCACGCGCCTCGGCATCGGACATGACGCCGCGCGGCGTCGACAGAATGGCGATGCCGAGACCGTTGTAGATGCGCGGCAGATCCTTGACCCCGGAATAGACACGGCGGCCCGGCTTGGACACGCGCCGGAGCTCTTTGATCACCGGCTCGCCATTGTGATATTTGAGCTCGATCGACAGCTCCTGATGGCCCTGGTCGCTCTGCGAATAGCCACGGATGTAGCCTTCGCGCTTCAGCACCTCGAGCACGTTCTTCCTGAGCTTCGATGCCGGGCTCGCGATGGCGCTCTTCTGCGCCGACTGGCCATTGCGGATCCGGGTCAGCATATCGCCCAATGGATCGCTCAACGACATGGCGTCCTCTCCTTCAATACCTGACCTTGGCTACCAGCTCGACTTGACCAGGCCGGGAATCTGGCCGATCGAACCGAGCTCGCGAACCGCAATCCGCGATAGACCGAACTTCCGATAATAACCGCGCGGACGGCCGGTCAGGCCGCAGCGGTTGCGCAGCCTGTTCCTGGCACCGTTGCGCGGCAGGGCGGCAAGCTTAAGCGTCGCTTCGAACCGCTCCTCGGGATCGCCCTCGCGATCCCGGATGATCGCCTTCAACGCAGCGCGCTTCGCCGCGTATTTGTCGACCAGCTTCCTGCGGTTCTTGTTCTTCTCGACGGCGCTCTTCTTGGCCATCAACCCGTCTCCTCTTACGCCGCGAACGGCATGCTGAAATGTGCCAACAACGCCTTGGCCTCGTCGTCATTGGCCGCCGTCGTGCAGATGATCACGTCCATGCCCCGGATCTCGTCGACATCGTCGTAATTGATCTCGGGAAAGACGATCTGTTCCTTCAAACCCATCGCATAGTTGCCGCGGCCATCGAAGCTCTTGGCCGGCACGCCGCGAAAGTCGCGTACGCGCGGCAGCGCGATGGTGATCAGACGATCCAGGAACTCGTACATCCGCCGGCCGCGCATGGTGACCTTGCAGCCGATCGCCATGCCTTCTCTGAGCTTGAAGTTCGCGACCGACTTCCGGGCCCGGCAGGTGTAGGGCTTCTGGCCGGTGATCAGGGTCATCTCCTTGATCGCCTGCTGCAGCTTCTTGCTGTCCTGCACCGCCTTGCCGACCGCCATGTTCAGGACGATCTTCTCGAGCTTCGGGATCTGCATGGGGTTCTCGTAGTTGAACTGCTCCTGCAGCTTCGCCCGGATCTCGTCGTTATATTTCGCCATCAATCGAGCCATCTTGTCTCTCCTAGCGATCGATGACTTCGCCGGAACGCTTGGCAAAGCGCACCTTGCGGCCGTCTTCGAGAGTCTTGTAGCCGACCCGTGAGGGTGCGGACGTCTTGGGATCGATATGGGCGACGTTCGAGACGTGGATCGTCGCTTCCTTGTCGACGATCCCGCCCGGATGCTGCGGCGACGGGCGCGTGTGCCGGTGCACCATGTTCACGCCCTGCACGATCAGGCGGTCTTCCTTCGGGATCACGCGCAGCACCTCGCCGCGCTTGCCTTTGTCCCGGCCCGCCATGACGACCACCTGGTCGCCTTTCTTGATCTTCAGCTTCTTAGCCATATCGGCGTCTTTCGTTCCTAAATCCTGCAGCCAGTTCCGGTCACCGGCGGTGACGGAGGTCAGAGAACCTCTGGAGCCAGCGAGATGATCTTCATGAACCGCTTCGCACGCAGCTCTCTGGTCACCGGACCGAAGATGCGGGTGCCGATCGGCTCGCCGGTGTTGTTGATCAGGACCGCGGCGTTGCGATCGAAGCGGATGGCGCTGCCGTCCTGCCGGTGAATTTCCTTGGACGTACGCACGATCACCGCCTTGTGCACGTCGCCCTTCTTCACCTTGCCCCGCGGAATCGCTTCCTTGACGGCCACCACGATGATGTCGCCGACCGACGCCCAGCGACGCCTGGAACCGCCAAGCACGCGGATGCACTGGACCCGGCGAGCACCGGAATTGTCCGCAACATCGAGATTGGTTTCTGACTGAATCATGGCTGCCGCCCTCTACGCAATCGCATCCGCCTAAGAGGCAGAGTCCTCCAACACCACTTCCCAGCACTTATGCTTGGAGATCGGCCGGCACTCACGGATCTTGACGATGTCCCCAGCCTTGAACTGGTTCTGCTCGTCGTGGGCCGAGTAGTTCTTCGACCGATTGATGTACTTCTTGTAGAGCGGATGCATGACCCGGCGGTTCACCTTGACCACCACCGTCTTGTCCTGCTTGTCGCTCACCACGGTTCCTTGCAAAACGCGCCTTGGCACGACCCCTTACTCCTTAGCTCGCACTTGCCTGGGCCGGCTGCTGGCTCGTCAGAATCGTCTTGATCCTGGCGATGTCCCGCCTGACCTCGCGCACCCGCGCGGTATTCTCGAGCTGCCCCGTGGCCTTCTGGAAGCGCAGATTGAACTGCTCCTTCTTCAGGTCCAGAAGCTGCTCCTTCAACTGATCCGGGGTCTTGCCCCTCAATTCCTCGGCCTTCATGCGTGCGCCTCCCCGCCGCCCGGACGCATCACGAAGCGCGTGCGCACCGGAAGCTTGGCGGCACCACGCCGGATCGCCTCTTCAGCGAGGCCGGCAGGGACGCCATCGATTTCGAACATCACACGACCGGCCTTGACCGGGGCGACCCAGTATTCGACCGAGCCCTTGCCCTTGCCCATGCGCACTTCGGCAGGCTTCCTGGACACGGGCTGGTCCGGAAAGATGCGGATCCAGACGCGGCCAGCGCGCTTCAGATGCCTGGTGATCGCACGCCTCGCCGCTTCGATCTGACGGGCGGTGATCCGGGCGTTGGTGGTGGCCTTCATGCCGAAGGCACCGAAGTTCAGATCGGCACCGCCTTTGGTGATGCCGTCATTGCGCCCCTTGTGACGCTTTCTGAACTTTGTTCGTTTCGGCTGCATCATGGCTCAGAACTCCTCAATTGCCGCGCAGCGCCGACGGGTCGGCGGCACGCTTGTCCTGGGCCATCGGGTCATGCTCCATGATCTCACCCTTGAAGATCCAGACCTTGACGCCATTGGTGCCGTAAGGGGTGAGCGCGGTCGCACGGCCGAAATCGACGTCGGCGCGAAGGGTGTGCAGCGGCACCCGGCCTTCACGATAGGTCTCTCCGCGTGCGATTTCCGCACCGCCCAGACGGCCGGTGCAGTGCACGCGGATGCCGAGCGCGCCGAGGCGCATGGCGGACTGCATCGCGCGCTTCATCGCGCGGCGGAAGGTGACGCGACGCTCCAGCTGCTGCGCGATGTTCTCGGCGACCAGCTTGGCGTCGATCTCGGGCTTCCGGATCTCGACGATGTTCAGGTGCACGTCGCCGGTGGTCATCGCGGCGAGCTGCTTCCTGAGGGTCTCGATCTCCTGGCCCTTCTTGCCGATGACCACGCCCGGCCGCGCGGTGTGGATGCTGATCCTGGCCTTCTTCGCCGGCCGCTCGATCACGATCTTGCTGATGCCGGCCTGCTTCAGACGCTTTTGCAGGAACTCACGGATCTTCAGATCCTCGGCGAGCAGATCGGCATAGTGCCCATCGGAGAACCAGCGGCTGTCCCAGGTGCGGTTGATGCCGAGCCTGAGCCCGATCGGGTTGACTTTCTGGCCCATCAGGCCGCCTCCTCTCGCTCTTCGACCACGATCCTGATGCGCGAAAACGGCTTTTCGATCCGCCCGGCGCGACCGCGCGCACGCGGCTTGAAGCGCTTCATGACCATCGACTTGCCGACGCTCGCCTCGGCGACCACCAAACTGTCGACGTCCAATCCGTGATTGTTCTCGGCATTGGCGACTGCGGACATCAGCACCTTCTTGACGTCGCGGGCGATCGCCTTCTTCGAGAACTGCAGCTGGTTCAGCGCGTCCTCGGCCTTCATGCCGCGGATCATCTCGGCCACCAGGTTCAGCTTCTGCGGGCTGATGCGCAGCAGACGCGCCATGGCCATGGCCTGATTGTCCGCCAGCGCACGTTCCCGTTTTTCCTTACCCATCTCGGAACAATCCTTCGCTATCGGCTCAGCGCCGCTTGGCCTTCTTGTCGGCGCCGTGGCCGTAATAGGTCCGGGTCGGCGAGAACTCGCCGAGCTTGTGCCCGACCATGTTCTCGGTGACGTAGACCGGCAGGAACTTCTGGCCGTTGTAGACGGCAAAGGTCAGGCCGACGAACTCCGGCACGATGGTCGAGCGGCGCGACCAGGTCTTGATGATCTCGTTCCTGGAGGAAGCTCTCGCCTTCTCCGCCTTGTCGTACAGATAGCCGTCGACGAAAGGCCCTTTCCAAACCGAGCGCGGCATCGGCTCAGCCTCCTCTCTTCTTTGCCTGGTGGCGTGAGCGGATGATCAGATGATTGCTCTTCTTGTTGCGGCGGGTGCGCGCACCCTTGGTCGGCTTGCCCCAGGGGGTCACCGGATGACGACCACCCGACGTGCGGCCCTCGCCGCCGCCATGGGGATGATCGACCGGGTTCATCGCGACACCACGAACCACGCCCTTGCGGCCGAGCCAGCGCGAACGCCCGGCCTTGCCGAGATTGATGTTCTGATGATCGGCGTTGGAAACCGCGCCCATGGACGCCATGCATTCCTGGCGCACCCGGCGGATTTCACCGGAGGAGAGCCGGATCTGCGCATAGTCGCCGTCGCGGCCGACGAGCTGCGCGTAGTTGCCGGCGGAGCGTGCGATCTGGCCACCCTTGCCGGGCTTCAGCTCGACATTGTGGATGATCGTGCCGATCGGCACGTTCTTCAGCGGCGCGGCATTACCGGGCTTCACGTCGACCTTGTCGTCGGCGATCACCTTGTCGCCGGGCTTGATGCGCTGCGGCGCCAGGATATAGGCCTGATCGCCGTCGTCATACTTGATCAGCGCGATGAACGCCGTGCGGTTCGGGTCATATTCCAGCCGCTCGACCGTGCCTTGCACGCCGAACTTGGTGTTGCGCTTGAAATCGATGATCCGATAGCTGCGCTTGTGGCCACCGCCGCGATGCCAGATCGTGACCCGGCCGGTATTGTTGCGTCCGCCCTTCTTGGAGAGCCCTTCGGTCAGCTTCTTGACCGGCTTGCCCTTCCAAAGCTCGGAACGGTCGACGATGACCAGTTCGCGAAGCGAAGGTGTCGCTGGCTTGAAGGATTTGAGTGCCATGATCTCCGCCTCAGATACCGGTGGTCACGTCGATCATCTGGCCCTCTTCCAGGGTGACGATCGCTTTCTTGACGTCGCTGCGCTTACCCAGGCGGCCGCGAAAACGCTTCAGCTTGCCCTTCTGATTGAGGGTGTTGACCGCCTTCACCTTGACGTCGAACAGTGCCTCGACCGCCTGCTTGATCTCGGGCTTGGTCGAGTCCCTGGCGACCTTGAAGGTCACTTGGTTGAACTCACCGCCCATGGTCGACTTTTCGGTGATCAACGGTGCCAGGATGACGTTGTACATGCGTTCCTTGTTCATGCCAGGCGCTCCTCGAGGGCTTTGATCGCCGCCTTGGTCAGCACCAGCGTCTCGCCATGCAGGATGTCGTAGACATTGGCACCCGCGGACGGCAGGACCTTGATCCCGACCAGATTGCGCGCGGCCAGCTGAAAATTACGGTCGATCTCGCCACCGTCGATCAGGGTGGTGCGGCCCCAGCCGTGCTTCGCGACGCTTTCGGCGAGCTGCTTGGTCTTGGGCTCGCCGAGCACCGCCTCGTCCAGCACCACCAGCTTGCCCTCCTTGAGCTTCGCCGACAGCGCCGACTTCAGGCCGAGAGCTCTGACCTTCTTCGGCAGGTCGTGGCTGTAGTCCCTGGGCTTCGGGCCGAACGGCACGCCGCCGCCGCGGAACTGGGTGACGTCGGCGGAACCATGACGCGCCCGGCCGGTGCCCTTCTGCTTGTACATCTTCTTGCCCGTGGCCTTGACCTGACCGCGGGTCTTGGTGGCATGCGTGCCCTGGCGCCGCTTGGCGAGCTGCCAGAGAACCACCTGATGCAGAATGTCCTTGCGAACCGGCTGCTCGAACACCGAAGCGGCGAGATCGATCTTGCCGGCGTCCCCCTGGGACAAGGTCGTGACAGCGACCTCCATCAATCCTACTCCTCGCCGCTCTTCTGTTCGTCCTGAGCTGGCGCTTCGCCAGTCTCGCCGCCAGCCTGGTTCTCGGCACCGCCCTCATGCGCGGCAACCTCGGCCTGGTGGGCCGCCTCGTCCATGGCCGTGCCCTCGACCTCGCCTTCACCGACGATCTGGGTCTGGGTGGCGACCGTGCCCGCCGGGAACGGCGCTTCGCTCGGCAGCGCCTTCTTCACGCTGTCGGCGACCTTCACCCATCCGCCCTTGGCGCCGGGAATACCGCCCTTGATCAGCAGGAGCCCGCGCTCGGGATCGACGCCCATCACCAGCAGGTTCTGCGCGGTCCGGGCGGCAGCGCCCATATGACCCGCCATCTTCTTGCCCTTGAACACCCGGCCCGGGTCCTGGCACTGACCGGTCGAGCCGTGGGAGCGGTGCGAGATCGAGACGCCATGGCTGGCGCGCAGGCCGCCGAAGCCGTGACGCTTCATGCCGCCGGCAAAGCCTTTGCCGATCGACGTGCCGGAGACGTCGACATACTGGCCGACCACGAAATGGTTGACCGAGAGCTGCGTGCCCGGCTCGACCAGCCCGTCCTCGTCGACGCGAAACTCGGCGACTTTCTTCTTCGGCGTCACCTTCGCCTTGGCGAAGTGGCCGCGCATCGGCTTCGACACATTCTTGGTCTTCGCCTTGCCGCTGCCGAGCTGCACCGCGGTGTAGCCGTCCTTGCCGGCGGTGCGCACGCCTGTCACCTCACAGTCATCGACGCGCAGTACGGTGACCGGAACATGCTCACCATTGGGCGTGAAGATCCGCGTCATGCCCACTTTTTCGGCCAAGAGCCCAATTCGCATCTGTCTTCTCCCGAGCCCCAGCCTCAGACCTTGATCTCGACGTCGACACCGGCAGCCAGGTCGAGCTTCATCAGCGCGTCCACGGTCTGCGGCGTCGGATCGACGATATCGAGCATGCGCTTATGCGTTCTGATCTCGAACTGCTCACGCGATTTCTTGTCGATATGCGGCGAGCGCAGCACCGTGATCTTCTCCATCCGGGTCGGCAGCGGAATCGGCCCGCGCACCCGTGCACCGGTCCGCTTCGCCGTATTGACGATCTCGCTCGCGGACTGGTCCAGCACGCGATGATCGAACGCCTTGAGGCGGATCCTTATATTCTGTGCGTCCATGGTCTTTGCTCACCCCATGACCGGCCGGAAGCCGGCCATGATCTTTCCAAAGCGAGGGCCGGCCCAGGGGACCGGCCCAATGTCAACGAAAACTACTCGACGATTTTGGCCACCACGCCGGCGCCGACGGTACGGCCGCCTTCGCGGATCGCGAAGCGCAGACCCTCCTCCATCGCGATCGGGCAGATCAGATTGACCTGCATCGTGATGTTGTCGCCGGGCATCACCATCTCCGTGCCCTCGGGCAGGTCGATCGTCCCGGTCACGTCCGTCGTCCGGAAAAAGAACTGCGGACGGTAGTTCGAGAAAAACGGCGTGTGACGACCGCCCTCCTCCTTGGTCAGAACATAGGTCTCCGCAGAAAACTTCGTGTGCGGCGTGATCGAGCCCGGCTTGCACAGAACCTGACCACGCTCCACGTCGTCACGCTTCGTGCCGCGCAGCAGCACACCCACATTGTCGCCGGGCTCGCCACGGTCCAGAAGCTTGCGGAACATCTCCACACCCGTGCAGGTGCTCTTCTGCGTGTCGCGAATGCCCACGATCTCGATCTCGTCGCCCACATTCACCACGCCGCGCTCGACACGGCCGGTCACCACCGTGCCACGGCCCGAGATCGAAAAAACGTCCTCGATCGGCATCAGGAACGGACGGTCCATCGCACGCTCAGGCTGCGGAATATAGTCGTCGACAGCCTTCATCAGCTCCAGAATCGACGCCTTGCCGATGCTGTCGTCGTCCTTGCCCTCGAGCGCCGACAACGCACTGCCCTTCACGATCGGGATGTCGTCCCCGGGAAATTCATAGGCCGACAGCAATTCACGGACTTCGAGCTCGACCAGCTCCAAAAGCTCCTCGTCGTCCACCTGGTCCACCTTGTTCAGATAAACCACGATCGCCGGCACGCCCACCTGGCGGGCCAGCAGGATGTGCTCGCGCGTCTGCGGCATCGGGCCGTCGGCCGCAGACACAACCAGAATCGCACCGTCCATCTGCGCCGCACCGGTGATCATGTTCTTCACGTAGTCGGCATGGCCAGGGCAGTCGACGTGCGCGTAATGCCGGTTCGCCGTCTCGTATTCGACATGCGCCGTGTTGATCGTGATCCCGCGCTCACGCTCCTCCGGCGCCTTGTCGATCGAATCATACGCCGCAAACGTCGCACCGCCCGACTCCGCCAAAACCTTCGTGATCGCTGCCGTCAGCGTCGTCTTACCGTGGTCAACATGACCAACCGTACCAATGTTCGCATGCGGCTTCGTACGCTCAAACTTCGCTTTCGCCATCGTCCTTCTCCATTATCCCGAACACGCTCAAAAGCAGGCTCAGGCGTATTTCTCCTTGATCTCTTCAGCGACCATCTGCGGCACGGGTTCGTAATGGTCGAACGTCATCGTGAACTGGGCGCGGCCCTGGGACAGGGAGCGAAGCGTGTTCACGTAACCGAACATGGTGGCCAGCGGCACCATGGCATTGATCACCTGCGCATTGGCGCGTGGCTCCATGCCGCTGATATTGCCGCGCCGGCTGTTCAGGTCGCCGATGATGTCGCCCATATACTCTTCAGGCGTCACCACCTCGACCGACATGACCGGCTCGAGGAGGATCGGCTTCGCCTTGCCGACGCCCTCGCGGAAGGCGGCACGGGCCGCGATCTCAAAGGCCATGACCGAGCTGTCGACGTCGTGGTAGGCGCCGTCATAAAGCGTCACCATCATGTCGACCATCGGAAAGCCGGCGAGCACGCCGGTCTCCATGGAGGACTTCAAGCCCTTCTCGACGCCCGGGATGTATTCCTTCGGCACATTGCCGCCGACGATCTTGCTCTCGAACACGAAGCCTGTGCCGCGCTCTCCCGGCTCGAACTTGAGCTTGATACGCGCGAACTGACCGGAACCGCCGGTCTGCTTCTTGTGGGTGTAGTCGATGTCGGAATGGCCAGTGACGGTCTCGCGATACGCAACCTGCGGCGGACCGACATTGGCATCGACCTTGAACTCGCGGCGGAGACGATCGACGATGATCTCCAGATGCAGCTCGCCCATGCCCTTGATCAGGGTCTGCGCGGTCTCGGGATCGGTGCCGACACGGAAGGAGGGATCCTCGGCGGCAAGCTTGCCGAGTGCCACCGAGAGCTTCTCCTGGTCCGCCTTGGTCTTCGGCTCGACCGAAACCTCGATCACCGGCTCCGGGAACTCCATGCGCTCCAGGATGACCTGCTTGTCGCTGTCGGAGAGCGTGTCGCCCGTGGTGGTCGACTTCATGCCGACCAGGGCGACGATGTCGCCGGCGCGCGCTTCCTTGATCTCCTCGCGGCTGTTGGCGTGCATCTCGAGGATGCGGCCGATGCGCTCGCGCTGGCCCTTGACCGTGTTGATCACGTAGGAGCCGCTTTCCAGCACGCCGGAATAGATGCGGATGAAGGAGAGCGTGCCGACAAACGGGTCGGTCATGATCTTGAAGGCGAGCGCCGCGAACGGCTCGTCGTCCGACGATTTCCGGGTCATCGGCTCGTCGGTGCCCGGCTTGATGCCGGGGGTCGGCGGAACGTCGAGCGGCGACGGCAGGAAGTCGACCACGGCGTCGAGCAGCGGCTGCACGCCCTTGTTCTTGAAGGCGGAGCCGCACAGCACCGGCACGAACTTGCCTTCGAGCGTGCCCTTGCGGATGCAGCGCTTCAGCGTCTCTTCGTCCGGCTCCTCGCCGCCGAAATAGGCTTCCAGCGCATCGTCATCGAGCTCGACCGCGGCCTCGATCAGCTGCGAGCGATAGGTCTCGGCCTGATCGGCGAGATCGCCGGGGACGTCGCCATATTCGAACTCGGCGCCGAGGCTGTCGTCCTTCCAGGTGACCGACTGGTTCTTGATCAGATCGACATTGCCGACATAGTCGGCTTCCGCACCGATCGGCAGGGTCAGCACGATCGGCACGGCACCCAGACGATCCTTGATCATCTCGATGCAGCGGAAATAGTCGGCGCCCGTGCGGTCCATCTTGTTGACGAAGCAGATGCGCGGGACCTTGTACTTGTCGGCCTGGCGCCAGACCGTCTCGGACTGGGGCTCGACGCCGGCGACCGAGTCGAACACCGCGACCGCGCCGTCGAGCACGCGCAGCGAACGCTCGACCTCGATGGTGAAGTCGACATGGCCCGGCGTGTCGATGATGTTGATGCGGTGGTTCTTCCAGGCGGCCGTGGTCGCGGCCGACGTAATCGTGATACCGCGCTCCTGCTCCTGCTCCATCCAGTCCATGGTGGCGGCGCCATCATGGACCTCACCGATCTTGTAGGACTTACCGGTGTAGAAGAGGATGCGCTCGGTCGTCGTGGTCTTACCGGCATCGATGTGGGCCATGATGCCGATATTGCGATAGCGCTCAAGCGGGGTCGTGCGAGGCATGATCGGGCGTCTCTATCTTTACCAGCGGTAATGGGAGAACGCACGGTTGGCTTCGGCCATCCTGAGCGTATCCTCCCGCTTCTTGAAGGCGGCGCCACGGCTCTGGGCGGCGTCCATCAGCTCGCCCGCCAGGCGATCCACCATGGTCTTCTCGGACCGCTTGCGCGCGGTGTCGATGATCCAGCGGATTGCGAGAGTCTGCCGACGGCTCGGGCGGACCTCGACCGGCACCTGATAGGTGGCACCGCCGACGCGGCGCGAGCGCACTTCGAGCGACGGCTTGACGTTCTCGAGCGCTTCTCTGAACACCTCCAGCGGATCGCGCGACATGCGGCTTTCCATCTTGTCGAAGGCGCCATAGACGATGCGCTCGGCGACCGACTTCTTGCCGTCGAGCATGATGGCGTTCATCAGGCGGGTCACCACCTGATCCTTGAACTTCGGATCCGGCAGGATCTCGCGTTTTTCCGCTGCGCGGCGACGTGCCATGGCCTCTTGTCCTACTTCGGTCGTTTCGCGCCGTATTTCGAACGGCGCTGGCGGCGATCGGATACACCCTGCGTATCGAGCGTGCCGCGGACGATGTGATAGCGCACACCAGGCAGATCCTTGACGCGGCCGCCGCGGATCAGCACCACCGAGTGCTCCTGCAGGTTGTGCCCCTCACCGGGGATGTAGCTCGTGACTTCGAAGCCGTTGGTCAGCCGCACGCGCGCCACTTTCCGAAGAGCGGAATTAGGCTTCTTCGGCGTGGTCGTATAGACACGGGTGCAGACGCCGCGCCGCTGCGGGCATTCCTGAAGGGCCGGCACCTTGTTCCGCGCCGGTTCGCCTTTCCGCGGCTTGCGGACGAGCTGATTGATCGTCGGCATGCATTGCTCCAAAGCCGGTCCAGGCGCCGATCCATGCACCAAGACAGCAAACGCCCGGAAAGCCCAGATCAAGCCTTTCGGCTATCCGGCTTCGAGCGAGGTTCCTCAAAAAGGTCCTTAAAGATGGATGCCGCGTCTGAACCGTAAGTTCACCACCAGCAACCCAACTGGACAGTCGAAAACGTTAACTAGAGATCCGCCTTGGACTCGTCAACCCTCTATTCACCAAAAACCCGGGCAATTGACTGAAATCCGAAGGAATTGCCATTCCGTCGCAGGGAAAAAAGAAGCCGGCCCCGAGGCCGGCTTCTGTCCCCATCATCGATGGCCGGGGCCTTATTCGGCCGACGGCATCTCGCTCATCTCGGGCAGGGTCATCACGGTCTCTTCCGGCACCGCCTCCTGCGGCGGCGCGAACTTCTCGTCGATGCCCGGCAGCTTCTTCAGCCTGGGCATCACGCCGCCCGAGCCCGCCGGGATCAGGCGACCGACGATCACGTTCTCCTTCAGGCCGTTGAGATCGTCGACCTTGCCGGCAAACGCGGCATCCGTGAGCACCCTCGTCGTCTCCTGGAAGGAGGCGGCGGAGATGAAGCTCTGGGTCTGCAGCGATGCCTTGGTGATGCCCTGCAGCACCGAGATGCAGGTGGCGGGACGCAGATTGTCGCGCACCGCCTTGTCGTTGACCTCGTCGAACTCGACGCGGTCGACCTGCTCGCCGGTGAGGAAGGTGGTCTCGCCGGGGTCGGCGATCTCGACCTTCTGCAGCATCTGGCGAACGATCACCTCGACATGCTTGTCGTTGATCTTCACGCCCTGCAGGCGATAGACCTCCTGGATCTCGTTCACCAGGAACCCGGCCAGCGCCTCGACACCCTTCACCAGAAGAATGTCGTGGGGGACGGGATTGCCGTCCACCAGCAGGTCGCCGGCGCGCACCATGTCACCCTCCTGGACGACGATATGCCGTCCCTTCGGGATCAGATGCTCCACGGGCTCGCCGCCTTCCTCCAGCGGCACGATCTTCAGGCGACGCTTGGTCTTGTAGTCCTTGCCATATTCGACGCGGCCCTCGGCCTCGGCGATGATCGCCGGATCCTTGGGACGTCGCGCCTCGAACAGCTCGGCCACGCGCGGCAGACCGCCGGTGATGTCGCGAGTCTTGGAGGCTTCACGCGGCAGGCGCACCAGCACGTCGCCGGCATGGACATCGATACCGTTGTCGACGTTCAGGATCGCACCCACGGGCAGGAAGTAGCGGGCTTCCGCACCGGAGGCGAGCATCAGCGGCTCGCCCTTGTCATCCTGGATCAGGATCGAGGGGCGCAGATTGGAGCCGCGCGCCTGCTGACGCCAGTCGATCAGCTCCTTGCTCGCCCGGCCGGTCGCCTCGTCGACCACCTCGCGGAAGGTCGTGCCCTCTTCCATGTCGAGGAACACCGCCTTACCCGAGACCTCGGAGAGGATCGGCAGGGTGTGCGGATCCCACTCCACCAGCTTCTGGCCCTTCTCGACCTTGGCGCCATCCTTGAGCAGAACATGGGCGCCATAAGGCACCTTGTGACGCGCCTTTTCGCGGCCGTTCTCGTCATGCAGCACCAGCTCGGTGTTGCGCGAGAGCGTGACCGTACGCTTCTTGCTGTCCACCACCAGATTGGCGTTGATCAGCTCCATGGTGCCGTTGATCGTGGCCTCGACATTGGAGCGCTCGGCCTGCTGCTGCGCCGCACCGCCGATGTGGAAGGTGCGCATGGTGAGCTGCGTGCCAGGCTCGCCGATCGACTGCGCGGCGATCACGCCGACCGCCTCGCCCGGATTGACCGGCGTGCCGCGCGCGAGATCGCGCCCGTAGCACTTGCCGCAGACACCGCCCGAACTCTTGCAGGTCAGCACCGAGCGCACGCGCATGCTGTCGACCACCGCCTCGTCGATGACCTTGACCAGCTCCTCGTCAAGGGTGGTGTTGCATTTGGCAAGCACCTCGCCGGTCTGCGGATGCAGCACGTCCTCTGCCGTGGTCCGGCCGAGAATGCGCTCGGCCAGCTCCTCCAGCACCTCGCCGCCCTGCACCACAGGGGTCAGGGTGATGAACTCTTCGGTGCCGCAATCCTCCTCGACGATGATGCAGTCCTGGGCGACGTCCACCAGACGGCGGGTGAGGTAACCGGAGTTCGCCGTCTTGAGCGCGGTGTCGGCCAGACCCTTGCGGGCGCCGTGGGTGGAGTTGAAGTACTCCAGCACCGAGAGGCCTTCCTTGAAGTTCGAGATGATCGGCGTCTCGATGATCTCACCGGACGGCTTGGCCATGAGGCCGCGCATGCCGGCGAGCTGCTTGATCTGGGCGGCCGAGCCACGGGCACCGCTGTCCGCCATCATGTAGATCGAGTTCGGCTGATGGCGACGTCCCGTCTCCTCGTCCCTGATCTCGGCGGTCGCGCGGATCTCCTTCATCATCTCGTCGGCGACCGCGTCCGTGCAGGTCGCCCAGGCATCCACCACCTTGTTGTACTTCTCGCCCTTGGTGATCAGGCCGTCGGCATATTGCTGCTCATACTGCTTGACCAGCTCCTTGGTGCGGTCGACCAGCTTGTCCTTGGTCTTCGGGATGACCATGTCGTCCTTGCCGAAGGAGATGCCGGCCTTGGCCGCATGGCCGAAGCCCAGGAGCATCAGACGGTCGGCGAAGATCACCGTCTCCTTCTGACCGCAATGGCGATAGACCTCGTCGACCACATTGGTGATCTCGCGCTTGGTCAGCACGCGGTTCAGGACCCGGTCGAACTGCAGGTTCGGATGCTGCGGCAGGATCTGATAGAGCAGCATGCGGCCAGGCGTGGTGTCGACGCGACGATATTTCTGGATCGTCTCGCCCGACCCGTTGATGCCCTCTTCGACACCGTCAGGCACCCGGCAGGTGATCTTGCTGTGCAGCGTGACCACCTTGGCATCGAGCGCCTGCACCACCTCGCCGACGCTGCCGAAGACCATGCCCTCGCCGGGCTCGCCTTCGAGCATCAGCGACAAATAGTAGATGCCGAGCACGATGTCCTGGGTTGGCACGATGATCGGCTTGCCGTTGGCCGGGCTCAGGATGTTGTTGGTCGACATCATGAGCACGCGCGCTTCGAGCTGGCTTTCCAGCGACAGCGGCACGTGCACCGCCATCTGATCGCCGTCGAAGTCGGCGTTGAACGCCGTGCAGACCAGCGGGTGCAGCTGGATCGCCTTGCCTTCGATCAGGACAGGCTCGAACGCCTGAATACCGAGACGGTGAAGCGTCGGTGCCCGGTTCAGCATCACCGGATGCTCGCGGATCACCTGCTCTAGGATATCCCAGACCTCCGGACGCTCCTTCTCCACCATGCGCTTCGCCGCCTTGATGGTCTGCGCCATGCCGTAGAGTTCGAGCTTGGAATAGACGAAGGGCTTGAACAGCTCGAGCGCCATCTTCTTGGGCAGGCCGCACTGATGCAGCATCAGCTCCGGGCCCACGACGATCACCGAACGGCCGGAATAGTCGACGCGCTTGCCGAGCAGGTTCTGGCGGAAGCGGCCCTGCTTGCCCTTGAGCATGTCGGAGAGCGACTTCAGCGGCCTTTTGTTCGCACCTGTAATGACGCGACCACGTCGCCCGTTGTCGAACAGCGCGTCGACCGATTCCTGCAGCATGCGCTTCTCATTGCGCACGATGATGTCGGGTGCTCTGAGCTCGATCAGGCGCTTCAGGCGATTGTTGCGGTTGATCACGCGGCGGTAGAGGTCGTTCAGATCCGAGGTCGCGAAGCGGCCGCCGTCCAGCGGGACCAGCGGACGCAGCTCCGGCGGAATCACCGGGACGATCGTCAGGATCATCCATTCCGGCCGGTTGTTGGACTCCAGAAACACCTCGATCAGCTTCAGGCGCTTGACGATCTTCTTGCGCTTGGCTTCGGAATTGGTGTCGGCGAGCTCGACCCGGAGCTGCTCGCGCTCGACCGGGAGATCGATCTGCGCCAGAAGCTCGCGCACCGCCTCGGCGCCGATGCCGACGGTGAAGCTTTCTTCGCCCAGATCCTCCTTGTACTTCATCACCTGCTCTTCGGTGAGAAGCTCGCCCTTCTTGAGCTCGGTGAGGCCGGGCTCGATCACCACGAACTGCTCGAAATAGAGCACGCGCTCCAGATCGCGCAGCGTCATGTCGAGCAGAATGCCGATGCGGGTCGGCACCGACTTCATGAACCAGATATGGGCGACCGGGGCCGCCAGCTCGATATGGCCCATGCGCTCGCGCCGGACCTTGGACTGAATGACCTCGACGCCGCATTTCTCGCAGACGATGCCGCGATACTTCATGCGCTTATATTTGCCGCAGAGGCATTCGTAGTCCTTGATCGGACCGAAGATTCGCGCACAAAAGAGGCCGTCCCGTTCCGGCTTGAAGGTCCGGTAGTTGATGGTCTCCGGCTTCTTGACCTCGCCGTAGGACCAGGCCCGGATCTGCTCGGGGCTCGCGATCGCGATCTGGATCTGATCGAACTTCAGCGTGCCGCTGGGCTGACCGAAGAAATACATCAACTCGTTCATCTGCCGCTCCTTTCCGATTGACCGCTAGAGGACGGGCGCCGCTCTGCTGCCGGCTGCCCTCGCCTCGGATCAATCGTCGCCCGCTTCCTTCATATCCTGCTGCAGCTCGACGTTCAGGCTGAGCGCCTGGAGCTCCTTCACCAGCACGTTGAAGGATTCCGGAATACCCGCCTCGAAGGTGTCTTCGCCGCGCACGATCGCCTCGTAGATCTTGGTCCGGCCGGACACGTCGTCCGACTTGACCGTCAGCATCTCCTGCAGGGTGTAAGCCGCACCGTAGGCCTGCAGCGCCCAGCACTCCATTTCGCCGAAACGCTGGCCGCCGAACTGCGCCTTGCCGCCCAGCGGCTGCTGGGTGACCAGGCTGTAAGGGCCGACCGAACGCGCGTGGATCTTGTCGTCCACCAGATGGCCGAGCTTCAGCATGTAGATGTAGCCGACCGTGACCTTGCGATCGAAGGCCTCACCGGTCCGCCCGTCATAGAGCGTGACCTGGCCGGAAACGTCGCAGCCGCTCATCTTGAGATGCTCGACGATGTCCTGCTCGCGCGCACCGTCGAACACCGGCGTCGCGATCGGCACGCCGTTCACGAGATTGCCGGCAAGCTCCTTGATCGCCTCGTCGTCGAAGTCGTCGAGACCGGCACCGCCCCCGTTCCCATCGGGGCCGTCGTCATAGACCCGCTCCAGCTCCTTGCGTACAGGTGCCAGGTCCTGGTTCTGCTGGTACAGACGGATCGTCTGGTTGATCTGACGACCGAGATTGGAGCAGGCCCATCCGAGATGGGTCTCCAGGATCTGACCGACATTCATGCGCGACGGCACGCCCAACGGATTGAGCACGATGTCGACATGGGTGCCGTCTTCCAGATGCGGCATGTCCTCGATCGGCGCGATCTTGGAGATGACGCCCTTGTTGCCGTGACGGCCGGCCATCTTGTCGCCGGGCTGCAGCTTGCGCTTCACCGCGACGAACACCTTGACCATCTTGAGCACGCCGGGCGGCAGCTCGTCGCCGCGCTGCAGCTTCTCGACCTTGTTGTCGAAACGCTCTTCCAGATGCTTCAGGCCGTCGTCGAGCTGACGCTTGAGCTGCTCGACCTGCACCATGATCTGGGCATCGTCGACACCGATATCCCACCACTGACGCTTAGCCAGCCCTGCGAGGGCCTCGGTCGTCACGGTCTTGCCCTTTGAAAGCTCCTTCGGACCCGACGTGACGGTGCGGCTGTCGAGCAGTTCGGACAGGCGGCCGTAGATGTTGCGCTCCAGGATCTCGCGCTCGTCGTCGCGGTCCTTGGCGAGATGCTCGATCTCGGACCGCTCGATCGCCATGGCGCGCTCGTCCTTGGAGATGCCGCGCCGCTGGAACACACGCACCTCGACCACCGTGCCGGTGACGCCAGGCGGCACCTTCAGGGAGGTGTCGCGCACGTCGGCCGCCTTCTCGCCGAAGATGGCGCGCAGCAGCTTTTCCTCGGGGGTCATCGGGGTCTCGCCCTTGGGCGTGACCTTGCCGACCAGGATGTCGCCGGCATGGACCTCGGCACCGATATAGACGATGCCCGCCTCGTCGAGATTGCGCAGGCTTTCCTCGCCGACATTCGGGATGTCGCGGGTGATCGCCTCCGGCCCGAGCTTGGTGTCGCGGGCCATGACCTCGAACTCCTCGATATGGATCGAGGTGAAGACGTCATCGCGCACGATGCGCTCGGAGATCAGGATGCTGTCCTCGAAATTGTAGCCGTTCCAGGGCATGAACGCGACCAGCACGTTGCGGCCGAGCGCGAGTTCGCCGAGATTGGTCGACGGGCCGTCGGCGATGATGTCGCCCTTTTCGACCGCATCGCCCATCTTCACCACCGGGCGCTGGTTGATGCAGGTGTTCTGGTTCGAGCGCTGAAACTTCCGGAGGTTGTAGATGTCGACCACCGAATCGGCCTGTTCGCTCTCGTCGGTGATGCGCAGCACGATGCGCGACGCATCCACCTGATCGACCACACCGCTGCGCTTGGCGACCACGGCCGCCCCGGAATCGCGGGCGACCACCGCCTCCATGCCGGTGCCGACCAGCGGCGCCTCCGACTTGACCAGCGGCACCGCCTGGCGCTGCATGTTCGAGCCCATCAGCGCCCGGTTGGCGTCGTCGTTCTCGAGAAACGGGATCAGCGCCGCGGCGACCGAAACAAGCTGCTTCGGCGACACGTCGATATAGTCGATCTGATCCGGCGTCGCCATGATGTACTCACCGGCCTGCCGGCAGCTCACGAGATCATTGGCAAAGCGCTTGTCCTCGGTCAGCTCGGCATTGGCCTGGGAGATGGTGTAGCGGCCTTCTTCCATGGCCGAGAGGTAATGCACCTCATTCTGCACCTGGCCGTCGACCACCGGGCTGTAGGGGCTCTCGATGAAGCCGTATTTATTGATGCGCGCATAGGTCGCGAGCGAGTTGATCAGGCCGATATTTGGACCTTCCGGGGTCTCGATCGGGCAGATCCGGCCATAGTGGGTCGGATGCACGTCGCGCACCTCGAAGCCGGCGCGCTCGCGGGTGAGACCGCCCGGGCCGAGCGCCGAGAGGCGCCGCTTGTGGGTGATCTCCGAGAGCGGGTTGGTCTGGTCCATGAACTGCGAGAGCTGCGAGGATCCGAAGAATTCCCGGACTGCGGCCGCCACAGGTTTCGCATTGATCAGGTCGTGCGGCATCGCCGCATCGATCTCGACCGAGCTCATGCGTTCACGTACCGCGCGCTCCATGCGCAGCAGGCCGACGCGGAACTGATTTTCCATCAGCTCGCCGACCGAGCGCACACGCCGGTTGCCCAGATGGTCGATATCGTCGACCTCGCCGCGGCCGTCCTTGATCTCGATCAGATGCTTCAGGACCGCGAGGATATCTTCCCGACGCAGCACGCGGATCGAATCGTCGGTTTCCAGCTGAAGCCGCGAGTTCATCTTGACCCGGCCGACCGGCGACAGATCATAGCGCTCGGCATCGAAGAACAGGCCGTGGAACAGGTTCTCGGCAGTGTCGAGGTTCGGCGGCTCGCCCGGACGCAGCACGCGGTAGATGTCGAGCAGCGCCTCTTCGCGATTGGCGCAGCGCTCGGCCGCAAGCGTGCTGCGGATGTACGGCCCTGCCGTCAGGTGATCGATGTCGAGGATCGGCAGACGCTTGAGATCGGCTTCCTGCAGCTTCGCCAGCAGTTCCGGGGTCAGCTCCTCGCCGGCCTCGGCATGCACCAGGCCGGTCTTCTCGTCGACCAGATCGACCGCGACGGCGCGGCCCACCAGCTCCTCCGGCGAGACATAGAGCTCGGACAGCCCCTGCTCCTCCAGCTTCTTCAGGAGACGCGGGGTCATCTTGGTGCCGGCCTCGGCAAGCACGTCGCCGCTCTTGGCATCGACCAGATCGCTGGTCAGCTTCTGGCCGCGCAGCCGCTCCGAGCGGAACGGCGCACGCCAGCCCTGACCGGACTTGGTAAGCTCGATCTGATCGTAGAAGAAGCCCAGGATCTCTTCCTGGGTGAGCCCGAGGGCGAGCAGAAGCGTGGTCGCCGGCAGCTTCCTGCGGCGATCGATGCGCACATAGACGAGATCCTTGGCGTCGAACTCGAAATCGAGCCAGGAACCGCGATAGGGAATGATGCGCGCGGAAAACAGGAATTTTCCGGAGCTGTGCGTCTTACCTTTGTCATGATCGTAGAATACACCCGGAGAACGGTGCATCTGCGAGACGATCACCCGCTCCGTGCCGTTGATCACGAAGGTGCCGTTGTCGGTCATCAGCGGCAGGTCGCCCATATAGACGTCCTGCTCCTTGATGTCGCGCACGGACTTGGCGCCAGTGTCGTCGTCGACGTCCCAGACGATCAGCCGAAGGGTGACGCGCAACGGCGCGGCATAGGTCATGCCGCGCTGGTGGCACTCCTCGACGTCGTATTTCGGCTCTTCCAGCTCGTACTTCACGAAGTCGAGCGCGGCCCGTTCGGCGAAGTCGCGGATCGGAAAGACGGAGGTGAAGACCTCCTGCAGGCCCATGACGGATTCGACCCGGTCTTCCGGCCGAACCAGCATCTGCAGGAAGCTCTCATAGGAGCTGCGCTGCACCTCGATGAGGTTGGGCATGACGGTGACTTCGGGAATGCGCCCGAAGCTTTTGCGAATCCGTTTGCGACCCGTGAACGAATGTGTCATTGCGAATCCCGTTTCGACGGCTGGCGATCCCGAGCGTTTCCTGGCACCATCGTCCCGTTCGACCGCAACGCAAAGAAGCCGCGGCCGAAAGGGCCTGCAGGCGTGCGACGCGCAGGCACTGCGGAGGGCGGCGACCTCTTCGATGGTCCAGGGGCGATGGGCATGGGATCAGACGGGCGGTGTCCTTCGACCAAGAAGCGCCCGGCCCCATAGATGGTACGCACCGGTCATGTTGACAAGACCGGGACGTGGCCGGATGGGACCTGAGCACAGGCGGCAACTGCCCGACCGGAAACGCCAATCGCGCCGCCAGCCACCGCTAAGTGGCTGCAGCGCGACGGCTGCGCCGATCGGGCGGCGCCGATTATTTGACCTCGACGGAAGCGCCTGCGCCCTCAAGCTGCTCCTTGAGCTTGGCGGCCTCGTCCTTGTCGACGCCTTCCTTGATCGGCTTCGGCGCGCTCTCGACCAGATCCTTGGCCTCCTTCAGGCCGAGACCGGTGATCGCGCGGACCTCCTTGATGACGTTGATCTTCTTGTCGCCGGCGGCGGCCAGAATCACGTCAAATTCGGTCTTCTCCTCGGCCGCTTCGGCAGCGGCGGCAGGACCGGCCGCAGCCACGGCGACAGGAGCAGCGGCAGAAACGCCCCACTTCTCCTCAAGCATCTTGGAAAGCTCGGCCGCCTCCATGACGGTCAATGCCGAAAGGCTGTCGACCATTTGTTCCAAATTCGCTGCCATGACATCTTCTCCTTCGATCTCATCCGGCCATCGCCCGCCGCGACGCCGCGTATCTCGTTTCGTTGTTGGGTTTCAGCCTTGCTCGGCGTGCGCGCTCAGCACCCGCGCGATCTGACCGGCGGGCGCCTGCAGGACACTCGCGATGCGCTGCGCAGGCGTATTGATCATACCGATGATCTTGGCCCTGAGCTCGTCCAGCGACGGCAGGGACGCCAGCGCCTTGACCTGATCAGAGGTCAAGAGATTGCCGTCCAGCCCGCCGCCGATCACCACGAGCTTCTCGTTCTTCTTGGCAAAATCGACCACCGCCTTGGGCGCTGCCACCGGATCTTCCGAATAGGCGATCGCCGTCGGACCGGTGAACAGCTCGGCGATGGATGTATAAGCCGTATCGGCCAAGGCGATCTTGGCGAGCCTGTTCTTGGTCACGCGGAATTTGGCGCCGGCGTCCTTCATACCGCGCCTGAGTTCCGTCACCTCAGCGACGCTCAGTCCCTGAAAGTGGGTGACCACCACGACACCAGCATCGGCAAACACGCCATGCAAGCTGTCGACGATCTCCAGTTTTTCCGCTCGAAGCACTTAAAGCTCCAGTACGCTAGCAACTTTATCCGACATGCCCGGCAGAGGCCGGACCGCCACGTCTTTGTTCATCAAACAGCGACAAACGCCCGGCAACCGGGCGATCATCAAGCCGCCATTGCGAAGGGACCAAACGGTGTTGGCGGCGCATGGTTCAACACCCACGCCGCTTTGACCGCAGGACTTTCTTTCCAGCAGTTCGTAGTTGGCATTCCGACCGAGCACCTGCCAATATCGTTAAACATAGGCACGCTTTGCCGAAGCGCAACCCCCTTTTTGCTGGAATTGCGGTTTCCCTGCAACAGTCCGGTCATGATCCGAGGCTGCCGACGTCCAGATGAATGCCCGCACCCATGGTCGAGCTGACCGCGGCCTTCTTCAGATAAGTGCCCTTGGCGCCCGTCGGCTTGGCCTTGTTGACCGCGTCGACGAAGGCCTTGATGTTGTCGGTGAGCTTGGCTTCGTCGAAGCTCGCCTTGCCGACGCCGCCATGGATGATGCCGGCCTTTTCCACGCGGAACTGCACCTGGCCGCCCTTGGCCGCCTCGACCGCTTCCCTGACGTTCGGCGTCACGGTGCCGAGCTTCGGGTTGGGCATCAGGCCGCGCGGACCGAGCACACGGCCCAGCCTGCCGACCACCGGCATCATGTCGGGGGTGGCGATGCAGCGATCGAAGTTGATCTCGCCGCCCTGGACGGCCTGGGCGAGATCGTCGGCACCGACCACATCGGCTCCGGCCGCCTTCGCCTCCTCAGCCTTGTCGCCCTTGGCGAACACGGCAACACGCAAGGTCTTGCCGGTGCCGTGGGGCAGGTTGACCGTGCCGCGCACCATCTGGTCCGCATGGCGCGGATCGACGCCGAGATTCAGCGAAACCTCGATGGTTTCGTCGAACTTGGCCTTGGCGTTCTGCTTGACCAGCTTCACCGCCTCGTCGAGGCCGTACAGCTTCTCCCGGTCGACCGTGCTCTCGATCGCCTTTTGCCGCTTTCCCTGCTTCGCCATCGTCTTAATCCACCACCTCGAGGCCCATGGAACGGGCGGAGCCCTTGATCATCTCGGCCGCGGCGTCGATGTCGTTGGCGTTCAGGTCCACCATCTTCTGCTCGGCGATTTCCCGAACCTGCGCCATGGTCACCTTGCCGGCGGTATCACGGCCCGGCGTCTTGCCGCCCTTGGAAAGCTTCGCGGCCTTCTTCAGAAAGTAGCTCGCCGGCGGCGTCTTGGTGGTGAAGGTGAAGGTGCGATCCTGGAAGGCGGTGATCACCACGGGGATCGGCATCCCGGGCTCCATGCCCTGGGTCGCGGCGTTGAACGCCTTGCAGAACTCCATGATGTTCAGACCGCGCTGACCGAGCGCCGGCCCGATCGGGGGAGAGGGATTGGCCTTGCCGGCCGGCACCTGGAGCTTGATATAGCCCGCTATCTTCTTGGCCATGATCTGACCTCATCTTCGCGCGGTGCAAACGCGGCCCGGGCCCTCCCGCAACCGCTCCCGCACGGGGTTTGTTCTTCGACTAGAGTCTCTCGACCTGGGAATATTCGAGCTCGACCGGGGTGGCACGCCCGAAGATCGAGACCGAGACCTTGAGACGGCCCTTGGCCTCGTCGACCTCCTCGACGGTGCCGTTGAACGAGCTGAACGGCCCGTCCACGACGCGCACCTGGTCGCCGGAGAGGAAGGTGATCATCGGACGCGGATGCTCCGTGCCCTCCTGCATCTGATTCTGGATGCGCAGCGCCTCTTCCTCGGTGATCGGCGCAGGCTTGCCGTTCGGCCCGAGAAAGCCCGTGACCTTGGCAGTGTTCCTGACCAGATGCCAGGTCTCGTCATTGAGCTCCATCTTCACCAGGACATAGCCCGGGAAGAATTTGCGTTCCGTGTTGACCTTCTTGCCGCGCTTGACCTCGACCAGTTCCTCGGTCGGCACCAGGACCTCTTCGAACATGTCCTCCAGCCCCTGCTGCTGGGCCTGTTCGCGGATCGACTGCGCCACCTTCTGCTCGAAGTTGGAATAGACGTGAATGATGTACCAACGGGCCGCCATCTTGCCCCCAATATCTTTCGATCGCGCATCGGGCGCGACCGCCTCTGCCGTACCTGTCATGCTATCCGCCAAGTCCGAGAATCAGCTTGATCACCCAGGCGATGATCTGATCGACCGTGAAGAAAAAGATCGCCGCCAGGATCGCCATCACGAACACCATCGCCGTGGTCGTGACCAGCTCCTTCCTCGTCGGCCATGTAACCTTGGCCATTTCCTGGCGCACTTCGCGAACAAACTGCGCCGGCGACGTCTTCGCCATCCGATCTACCGCTTCTTGTCTTGATAAGGCCTGGGCCTCCTGGCAGGAGTGGAGGGACTCGAACCCCCAACCCCCGGTTTTGGAGACCGGTGCTCTACCAATTGAGCTACACTCCTACCGGCAGCGCCGGTTGGCTCGACTTTGCTCTGCGCTTTGTCGACAGCCCTGGGCATCAGCCCTGGGTTTTGCCGCGAAACAGAGCAGGCCGTCGACGTTTCCGCCAACAGCCCGCTTTAGCTACGCTTTTTCAGGCCCCTTCGCAAGGGGCGTTTCGCGAAATTGTCGAAAAAGCGCTGTTCGCTACTCGACGATTTTGGCCACCACGCCGGCGCCGACGGTACGGCCGCCTTCGCGGATCGCGAAGCGCAGACCCTCCTCCATCGCGATCGGGCAGATCAGATTGACCTGCATCGTGATGTTGTCGCCGGGCATCACCATCTCCGTGCCCTCGGGCAGGTCGATCGTCCCGGTCACGTCCGTCGTCCGGAAAAGAACTGCGGACGGTAGTTCGAGAAAAACGGCGTGTGACGACCGCCCTCCTCCTTGGTCAGAACATAGGTCTCCGCAGAAAACTTCGTGTGCGGCGTGATCGAGCCCGGCTTGCACAGAACCTGACCACGCTCCACGTCGTCACGCTTCGTGCCGCGCAGCAGCACACCCACATTGTCGCCGGGCTCGCCACGGTCCAGAAGCTTGCGGAACATCTCCACACCCGTGCAGGTGCTCTTCTGCGTGTCGCGAATGCCCACGATCTCGATCTCGTCGCCCACATTCACCACGCCGCGCTCGACACGGCCGGTCACCACCGTGCCACGGCCCGAGATCGAAAAAACGTCCTCGATCGGCATCAGGAACGGACGGTCCATCGCACGCTCAGGCTGCGGAATATAGTCGTCGACAGCCTTCATCAGCTCCAGGATCGACGCCTTGCCGATGCTGTCGTCGTCCTTGCCCTCGAGCGCCGACAACGCACTGCCCTTCACGATCGGGATGTCGTCCCGGGAAATTCATAGGCCGACAGCAATTCACGGACTTCGAGCTCGACCAGCTCAAAAAGCTCCTCGTCGTCCACCTGGTCCACCTTGTTCAGATAAACCACGATCGCCGGCACGCCCACCTGGCGGGCCAGCAGGATGTGCTCGCGCGTCTGCGGCATCGGGCCGTCGGCCGCAGACACAACCAGAATCGCACCGTCCATCTGCGCCGCACCGGTGATCATGTTCTTCACGTAGTCGGCATGGCCAGGGCAGTCGACGTGCGCGTAATGCCGGTTCGCCGTCTCATATTCGACATGCGCCGTGTTGATCGTGATCCCGCGCTCACGCTCCTCCGGCGCCTTGTCGATCAGAATCATACGCCGCAAACGTCGCACCGCCCGACTCCGCCAAAACCTTCGTGATCGCTGCCGTCAGCGTCGTCTTACCGTGGTCAACATGACCAACCGTACCAATGTTCGCATGCGGCTTCGTACGCTCAAACTTCGCTTTCGCCATGGCTCATGATCCTCGACTGCAACCCCATCCCCGCCTATCGGCGGTCGGTTTCAAGCGGCTGGAGCGGGTGATGGGAATCGAACCCACGTAACCAGCTTGGAAGGCTGGGGCTTTACCATTAAGCTACACCCGCGCATCCGCCGCCTGTTCAATGCCGGACGTTTTCGACGTCCATTGGTTTTATCAACCTGCTCATGTCGTGGCTCACGGCCCGATGTCAACCACCGATCCATGAGCACCGCCTTTCTCGACCGGTCCGGAAACAGCTTGGTGGAGGGGGTAGGATTCGAACCTACGTACGCGTACGCGGGCAGATTTACAGTCTGCTGCCTTTAACCACTCGGCCACCCCTCCCCTACCCTTGCCAAATCCGTGCGCGGAAGGGAAAAGAACGCCGCGAGTATCGATAATGCCCAGCCTTTGTCAATAAGGGTGCCCCTCAACGCTCAGGATTTCTCACGAATATGCCCATGCAGCGCTCCGGCGGTCGTCCCGGCAACAAAAAACGCCGCCCTTCCCCCCCGAAATCGCCCCCCTCCTCCAGGCCAGGATCCCGCACGAGAACGCCCGGACGCGACCAGCCAGCTCAGGCAAGTCAGCCATCCGCCGGCGGCGGTCGGCCGTCTGCAGGCGGCGGGGGAGGAAGGCTCTGGCTCTATGGGCGGCATGCGGTCGAGGCAGCACTCTTGAACCCGAGGCGCACTTGCCACCGGCTGCTGGCGACCGACGAGGCGCTGGAGCGGCTGGATGCGCAGGCGCGGGCCGAGGCGCCGGAGATCCAGCGGGTCGAGCGCGCCGACCTCGACGCGAGGCTCGGCGAGCACACGGTGCATCAGGGCCTCGCGCTCGCCGTCGCCCCTCTTCCGCAGCTCTCCCTCGAGAAGGCCTGTGCAGTCGAGCCGACGGAGTCCGAGAACGACACCGAACCACGTGACGCCGGTGGCGCTGCCACCGCCACGGTGCTCGTTCTCGACCGTGTCAACGATCCGCATAATCTGGGGGCGATCCTGCGTTCGGCCGTGGCGTTCGGTGTGCGCGCCGTCATCCTGCCGCACCGGCAGAGCGCCGAGCTCGGCGGCGCCACGGCGAAGGCGGCGTCGGGCGCGCTGGACATGATCCCGATCGTCGAGGTCGCCAATCTTTCGCGCGCTCTCGATCAGCTCAAGGATCTCGGCTACTGGCGTGCCGGCCTCGACGGCTGCGGGGCGCAGACCCTTGACGAAGCGCCAAGGTTCGAGAAGCTCGCGCTGGTGCTCGGCGCCGAAGGCTCCGGCATCCGCCGCCTTGTGGCCGAGCATTGCGACCTGCTGCTGCGCCTGCCGATCAGCGAGCGCATGGAGAGCCTGAACGTCTCGGTCGCCTGCGGGATCGCGCTTTACGGCCTGACAGGCCGGTAGTTCGCCTCGCACGCCTTGGCAACCGAGCCACTCGGCCAGCGTTTGGACGTGCTCAGCCACTGTTCGGGATGTTTGCGGATCCAGCCTTCGAACAGGCCGTTGGCGGTTTCCGTCATCCGGCGGGCGGCGTCGCGATCGTCGGCGGCGTCGGCAGGCGGGTCGATCGGCGGGTGCAGGGTGATGCGGAAACGCACGCCCGGCAGGCGCTCCCCCCTGACAGGGATGAAGGCGGCGCCGGTCTTGAGCGCCAGTCTGGCGGCGATGGTCGGGGTCGGCGTGGCGATGCTGAAGAACGGCAAGGCCTCGCCGTCGCGCGAACGGCGGTCGATGAACAGGCCGATGCAGTTGCCGCGCTTCAGCTCGTCGAGCATGGCTTTCGGCGCACGCTCGCCGACGTCGATGAAGCCGCAGGGCATCTGATCGCGCCAGTGCCCGATCACCGCTTCGAGATGCGCGTTCCTGCGCCGCCGATAGAGGACACTGAGCGGCCGGCCGATATGCTGGCCGACCAGCGCCGGCAGGTTCCAGTTGGCCTGATGCGCGGCGACGAACACGATCGGCTGGCCATCCCGCCGCAGGATGTCGCTGTCGGCGAGGTCGACGAAGCTGACTCTGGCGTCGTCGGAGTCGCGCGACAATTCAGGCAGATAGGCATATTCGGCGAGGCTCCTGCCGAACTCGCCCCACATGGCGACGGCGGTGCGCTGGCGCCAGGCAGCGTCGTGTTTGGGAAAGGCGATCTTGAGGTTCTTCAGCACCTTCCCGTGGCGCTCGGAGCGCGGCCCGATCAGCCGCAGCAGCCGATCACCCAGCGCCGAGGCACGCTCGATGCCAACGCTACCCGCAGCTTTCAGAAACAGACGAAAGCCGAGGGCCTCCAGGCGGTTGCGCAGGTCTTGCATGCAGCGATCGTCAGCTCAGAGTGGGCCTGTCATCCAATGCTCAAGCTGGCTCATAGCCCGCTTTCGACGCGAAGACAAACGCGGTAGGCGCAATACTGCCAAAATTTACGCAGTGTGCTTTTGTGTCTCGCCCTGATCGAGGGCGTAGCCGGCGGCGCGGACGGTGCGCAGGAGATCAGCGCGGCCGTTTTCATTGAGGGCGCGGCGCAGGCGCCGGATGGTGGCGTCCACGGTGCGCAGTTCGACGTCCTGATCGTGGCCCCAGACCAGGTCAAGCAGTTGATCTCGCGAGAAAACCCGGCCCGGTCTTTCGAGAAACTTGCGGAGCAGGCGGAACTCGGTGGGGCTGAGATGGACCTCGTCGTCACCCCTCGTGACGCGGTGCGCGGCGAGGTCCATGGTGAGGTCGGCGAAGGACAGAAGCTCCTCGGCGAAGGCCGGACGCACGCGGCGCAGAACCGCGCGCATGCGCGCGATCAGCTCCTCGACCGAGAACGGTTTCGTGACGTAATCGTCCGCACCCGTGTTCAGACCGCGCAGCCGATCAGACTCCTCGGCGCGCGCGGTCAGCATGATGATCGGGACGTTGGCAGTCTCGGGCTTTCGCCTAAATTGCCGGCAAAGTTCGATGCCGGATACATGGGGGAGCATCCAGTCGAGGAGGATCAGATCGGGTATGCGCTCGGCGACGAGACTGGTCGCCTGGTCGCCGTCGAAGGCCTGCTCGACCTCGAAATCGGCACGCTGCAGATTGTAGGCGAGAAGCTCCTGCAGGGGGGCTTCGTCCTCGACGATCAGGACCAGAGGCTGCATCGGTCCGCTAGTCATCCTTGCGCTGCCCCTTGCGCGGGAGCGGCATGCGGTTGATGCGCTCGCTGTGCACCATGTAGTGGATTTTTTCCGCGATGTTGCAGGCGTGGTCGCCGATGCGCTCGACGTGCTTGGCGACCGAGAGCAGGTCGACGCAGATCGGGATGTGGCGCGGGTCTTCGAGCATGAAGGTCATGAGCTCGCGGAACAGGCTTTCGTAGAGCTGGTCGACCTCGTCGTCCCGATGCCAGGCGGCCATGGCCTTCTCGGCGTCGCGCTCGACATAGGCATCGAGGATCTGCTTCACCATCGCCTGGGTGATCTGGCCCATGTGGGGGATGGTGTAGAGCGGCTTCAGCGGCGGGTGCTCGGCCAGGCTGATGGCGCGCTTGGCCATGTTCGCGGCGTAGTCGCCGATGCGCTCCAGGTCGTTCGAGATCTTCATCGCCATGGCGACCAGGCGCAGGTCGACGGCGAGCGGCTGGCGCGTCGCGAGCAGGCGGATCGTCTCCTTGTCGATCGCCTCCTCCATCTGGTCGACCTGGTCGTCCTGGTCGATCACCCGGGCCGCGACCTCGACGTCCCGGTCCTTGAGCGCCCGGATCGCCTCCGAGACCTGTTTCTCGACCAGACCGCCCATCTGGATGATCTGGCGCTGCAGCGCGTTGATCTCGTCGTCATAGGATTTGACGATGTGCTGACTATCGTCCTGAACGTGCACCATCCGCCTTGTCCTCAGCTCCTCGCTCGCCGAACCCTCGGCTCATTCTCAATACATATCAACCTGCAAAACCTGGCCGCATACCCCCGATCCAGGCGATCCCGGTCTGCAGGAGCAAAGCTCCGAAGATCCGGCATGACGGGCCCGACCTTCGCCGCGATGCGGCTGCAGGCGGGGAGACGACGGCCTGAACCCAACGAGATGGTCGCACCATTAGCCGAAGCGGCCGGTGATGTAGTCCTGGGTCATCGACTCCCTTGGATTGGTGAAGATCCGGTCGGTGTCGTCATGTTCGATCAGCTTGCCCAGGTGGAAGAACGCGGTCTTCTGCGAGACGCGCGCTGCCTGCTGCATGTTGTGGGTGACGATGACGATGGTGAAGTTCTGCCTGAGCTCGTCGATCAGCTCCTCGATATGGGCGGTCGCGATCGGATCGAGCGCCGAGCAGGGCTCGTCCATCAGGATCACCTCGGGGCTGACCGCGATCGCGCGAGCAATGCAGAGGCGCTGCTGCTGGCCGCCGGAGAGGCTGTTGCCGGGGGTGTCGAGCCGGTCCTGCACCTCTTTCCAGAGGCCGGCACCCTTGAGGCTGGCCTCGACGATCTCGTCGAGCTCGGCGCGGCCCTGGGCGAGGCCATGGATCTTCGGGCCGTAGGCGACGTTGTCGTAGATCGACTTCGGAAAGGGGTTCGGTTTCTGGAACACCATGCCGACGCGGGCGCGCAGCTGCACCGGGTCGATCGAGCGGTCGTAGATGTCCTCGCCGTCGAGCCGGATGTCGCCCTCGGTGCGGCAGCCCTCGATGGTGTCGTTCATGCGGTTGAGGCAGCGCAGAAAGGTCGACTTGCCGCAGCCGGAAGGACCGATCAACGCAGTCACCCTGCGCTCCAGGATGTCGAGGCTGACATCGAACAGCGCCTGCTTTTCGCCATACCAGAGATTGACGCCCCGGGTCGACATCTTGGCGGGCAGCGGCGCCGGTGCCAGGTCGCCGGCCCGGCGTGCGGGTGTGGACGCGGTCTTGGCGGAGGCGGGGGCGGGGGCTTCGAGATCGGCAAGGGCTACCATTTGACCTGGAACCTCTGTCTCAGAAAAACGGCGATGGCGTTCATGGCCATCAGGAAGCCGAGCAGCACCAGGATCGCGGCGGCGGTGCGCTCGGCAAAGGCGCGCTCGGGGCTGTCGGCCCAGAGATAGACCTGGACCGGAAGGGCGGTCGCCGGGTCCGTCGGACCTTGAGGGATGTCGACAATGAACGCGATCATGCCGATCATCAACAGCGGCGCAGTCTCGCCGAGTGCTCGCGCCATGCCGATGATCGCGCCGGTGAGGATGCCGGGCAAGGCGAGCGGCAGGACGTGGTGGCTGACCACCTGCAGCTTGGAGGCGCCGACGCCGAGGGCGGCCTCGCGGATCGAGGGCGGCACGGCGCGAAGGGCGGCGCGGGTCACCACCACGATGGTCGGAAGGGTCATCAGCGAGAGCGTGAGGCCGCCGACCAGCGGCGCGGATCGCGGCATGCCGAAGAGCCCCAGAAAGACGGCGAGGCCGAGCAGGCCGAACACGATCGAGGGCACGGCGGCGAGGTTGTTGACGTTGATCTCGATCAGGTCGACCCAGCGGCTGTTCTTAGGCGCGAACTCTTCGAGATAGATCGCGGCGCCGACGCCGAGCGGCAGCGACACCAGGATCGTGACCAGCATCATGTAGGCGGAGCCGACCACAGCACCCCAGATGCCGGCATATTCCGGCTCGCGCGAGTCGCCGCGGGTGAACAGCCAGCGATTGAACACCGTGTCGATGCGGCCCTCCTGCTGCAGGGTCTCGATCCAGGCGAGGTCCCGGTCCTTCAGGCGGCGGTTGGCTTCGGGTGCGTGCGGGTCGACATAGCCCTTCTCGAACTGATCGACATCGGCCGCGGCCAGCAGGTCGACCTCGATGGTCTGGCCGATCAGCTCGGGGTCGTTCAGCACCTTCTGGCGCAAATCGAGAGCAGCGCCCTTGCTCACCAGGGCGCGCAGCGCCTTCTTGTCCCGCCGCTCCTCGACATTGGGGAAGCGCTGATAGAGCGCCTCGTTGATCAGCTTGCCGTAGTTCGCCTTGCCGATGTCAGCGGGATCTTTGCTGCCGTCGGGATCGATGACGTCGGCCGACAGGGTGACCGGCAGGCGGATCGTGGTCTGGACGAAGGCGGTGTAGCCCTGGGCGAGGATGGTGAGCAGCAGCAGCGCGAGCAGGCCGAGGGAAAGGACGACCGCACCGAGCCCGATCAGGCGATAGCGGCGCTCGCGCGCATAGCGTTCGCGTGTGCGCTGGTTCGAGGCCTCGGGCGAGAGCCGCCTCGGCTTGATCGCCAGGGTGGCGAAGGAAGGCTCGGAAATGTCAGTCATATTTTTCCCGATAGGTGCGCATGACGTGGAGGGCCAGCACGTTCAGGAACAGCGTGGCGACGAACAGCATCAGGCCGAGCGCGAAGGCGGCGAGCGTCTTGGCGCTGTCGAACTCCTGATCACCGACCAGGAGGGTGACGATCTGCACCGTGACGGTCGTGACGGCTTCGAGCGGGTTGACGGTGAGGTTGGCGGCCAGGCCTGCGGCCATGACCACGATCATGGTCTCGCCGATGGCGCGCGAGATCGCGAGCAGAAAGCCCGCGATGATGCCCGGCAGCGCTGCCGGCACGATCACCTGGTTGATGGTCTCGCCATGGGTGGCGCCGAGGCCGAGGGAGGCGTCGCGCAGGCCCTGGGGCACGGCGCTGATCGCATCCTCGGAGACCGAGGAGACGAAGGGGATGATCATGATGCCCATGACCAGGCCCGCGGCGAGCGCGCTTTCGGAGGCGACGTCGAGGCCGATCGACTGGCCGATCCCGCGGATGAAGGGAGCGACGGTCAGGGCTGCGAAAAAGCCGTAGACCACGGTCGGCACGCCCGCCAGGATCTCGAGCAGCGGCTTGCCGACGGCGCGAAAGCGCGGCGAGGCGTATTCGGCGAGGAAGATCGCGGAAAGCAGGCCGAGCGGACCCGCGACCAGCATGGCGATCACGGTGATCAGAAGCGTGCCGACGAACAGCGGGATCGCACCGAAGGCACCGGATGAGCCCACCTGATCGGCGCGGATCGCGGTCTGCGGGCTCCAGTCGAGGCCGAAAAGGAACTCTGATATCGGCACCTTCTGGAAGAAGCGGATGCTTTCGAAGAGCACGGAGAAGACGATGCCCGCGGTGGTCAGCACCGAGATCGCCGCGGTCAGCAGCAAGCCCCAGGTGACCCAGGTCTCGACCCGGTTTCTCGCCCGAAAGTCGGGCGCGATCCGCCGCCAGGCGAAAAGGGCCAGGCCGACCGCGAGCGCCAGGGCCGCGGCGACGAAGGCGACCTTGCCGATCTGATCGAAACGGCCATAGAGCAGGGCGGCCTCCTGCATGGCGGCGCTCGGCTCGCCCGACGGCGCGAGGCCGGAGGCGAGGCGCCTCACGTCGTCGAAGAAGAAGCTGAGCATGGCGGGCGACTGGCCTGCGACATCGGCCGGCAGGCGCGTCGTGATCAGCGAGCGCAGGATCAGATCGCCGAACAGCATCCAGCCGAGCCAGAGTGCCAGAGCGGGGCCCGCGGCGAGCAGGGCGGCATACCAGGCGTAGTGGCCGGGCCTCGAATGCAGCGAGGAGACATGCCCGGCGCTCTTGGCGAGGGCACGCTGCCAGCCCAGGACGTAAGCCGCCCCGGCGATCAGCAGGATGACAAGCGCGATGATCATGTCGCCAGAGTTTCCTCGGCCTCGATCGGCGGCAGGCCGGGCAGATCCTCGACCCGCCCGGCGTCCGTGATCGGGTTACATCGAGAGCGGCGTGAAGCTCACGGCGGCGGCGCGCACCGCTTCGAGCTCGTCTTCCGGCAGCGGGATCAGCCCCTTGTCGGCGAGATAGCCGTCCTCGCCCATGGCCGCCTCGCCGGTGAACTCCTCGACATAGTCCTCGATGCCGGGGATCACGCCGACATGGGCGTTCTTGACATAGAAGAAGAGCGAGCGGGAGACGGGGTAGTCGCCGTCCGCGATCGCCTCGAAGGTCGGCTCGACGCCGTCGATCAGGCTGCCCTGCAGCTTGTCGATATTCTGGTCGAGAAAGCTGAAGCCGAAGATGCCGAACGCGGCGGGATTGGCCTCGAGCTTCTGCACGATCAGATTGTCGTTCTCGCCCGCCTCGACGAAGCCGCCGTCCTCGCGCATGGTCTGGCAGACGGCCTTCATCTGGTCCTCGTTGCCGAGCGCCTCGACCTCGGGGAACCCTTCGCAGCCCTTGTCCATCACCAGCTCGACGAAGGCGTCGCGCGTGCCGGAGGTGGGCGGCGGGCCGAGCACCTCGATCTTCTCGGCCGGCAGGCCCGGATCGATGTCGCTCCACATCTTATAGGGGTTGGCTGTGATCTCGCCGTCGACCGGCACCTCCTTGGCGAGCGCCAGCCAGAGCTGCGGGATGGTGATGGCGAGCGGCTCGGACGCCTTGGAATGGGCGAACACGATGCCGTCATAGCCGATCTTGACCTCGGTGATCTCCTTGACGCCGTTGGTGGCGCAGGTCTCGACCTCGCTCGCCTTGATCCGCCGGGACGCGTTGGTGATGTCCGGATGCTGCTCGCCGACGCCGGCGCAGAACAGCTTCAGGCCGCCGCCGGAGCCGGTGCTCTCGACGACCGGCGTCGGGAAGCCGCTGGTCTGGCCGAACTGCTCGGCGACCGCGGTGGAAAACGGAAACACGGTGGACGATCCGACGATGCGGATCTGGTCACGCGCCTCGGCGGCGCCGATCAGGGCGACGGTGGCCGCCATGGTGGCGAGGGCGAAGGTGGTGCCTCTCATGGGGCGTTCTCCCTAAGGATTCATCGGGTCCGACACGCGCAGACCCTCACCTCGATCATGTCTCTATGTGACAGATTTTTGACAGAATGATGACAATCGGCCGATCAGGCCGCGACCAGATGGACCGTGACCCTGGTGCCGACGCCGACCTCGCTCGCAAAGGCGATGTGGCCGCGATGGCGGCGCAGGATGTGGTTGACGATCGCGAGCCCGAGGCCGGTGCCGCCGAGCCGGCGCGAGCGCGCGGGGTCGACCCGGAAGAAGCGCTCGGTGAGGCGCGGCAGATACTCGGCCGGGATGCCCCCGCCCTGGTCCTCGACGGTGACCGCGACGGTCCGCCGGCCGGTGAGCGGCCCGGCGCCGGGCGGCGCCTTGTCATGGAAGCGCGCGCCGATGGTCACCGAGCCGCCCTCGCCGCCATATTTGATCGCGTTGTCGATCAGGTTGGTGAAGAGCTGGGCGAGCTGGTCGCGATCGCCGAGCACCGGCGGCAGGTCGGCGGCCGCGTCGATGCCGAGCTTGACCTGCCGGTCGGAGGCGTAGGGCTTGAGCGCATCGACCACGGCGCCGAGCACATCGGGCAGCGCGATACGCTCGCTCGGCGTGACATGCTCGTTCTGCTCGATGCGCGAGAGCGACAGCAGGTCCTCGACCAGGCGCGACATGCGCTCGGTCTCCGCCGCCATGGTCTTCAAAAAGCGCGCCTGCGCGTCCGGATCGTCCTTCGCCGGCCCGGCCAGGGTCTCGACGAAGCCGCGGATGACGGCGAGCGGCGTCCTGAGCTCATGGCTGGCATTGGCGACGAAATCGGAGCGCATGCGCTCGATCGCCACCTGCTCGGTGAGCTCGCGCAGGCTGATCAGGGCGGCGGGGCGATCATGCCAGCGGCAGGGCACGATCCGCCCGCCGAAGGCGCGCACCGGCGGTCCCGGGAACTGCAGATTGACCTCGGCCTCGTCGCTGCCGTCGAGCACGTCGTCGATCGCCGCGAGAAAGCCCGGATCGCGGATCACGGTCTCGATGCTGTGCCCGGTGCCGTCGCGCTCGAACAAGCGCTTGGCCGAACGGTTGGCGCGCTCGACCTGCCGGTTCGCCAGCACCAGCAGCAGCGGATCCGGGAGCGCTTCGACCAGGCTGGACAGCGTGCGATCCAGCTCGTCCTGGCGCACGCGCATGTGCTCCAGGCTGCGCTCCACCTGCTCCGCCATCACCGGCAGCGCATCGCCGCCCATCAGCTCGAACCCGGCGCCCTCGGTCTCGTGTCCGACCATCAGCCCGTGCAGCCGGCGCTCGACCGCCAGCAGCCGGCGCTCGCGCGCATGGGCGAGCAGCACCCCGAACGAAAAGGCCAGCACAAGCCCGAGCAGCGCCGGCACAGGCGCCAGCGCCCCGCTCACGAGCAGCCCGAAGAGCACCAGAAAAGCGGGCAGCGCCAGCCGCGCCGACCGCGCCAGCAGGCGTTTCAGCGGAATGACCGTCCTCCCCTCCGCCGTGTCTCCGGTCTTCGCCCGGCTCGCCATAACCCTGTCACCTCATCCGTCGCCGATCTCAACCGCATGAGCAAAGCCCGTCCGGCCGAAAGGGGCAAGTGATCAGATGCCGCCCGGCCTGACGACACGCCGACGGTTTACAGCACCGCCGTCTCGGCTAGACTTCCCGGCGATCGGCATCCCGCCGGTACGCACCGCCCTCCCTGACGGAGCCTCGGGCCATGTTTCAAGCGGATCTCCTCGCCGGCAAGCGCATCCTGATCACCGGCGGCGGCACCGGCCTCGGCAAGAGCATGGCGCGCCATCTGCTCGAACTCGGCGCCGAGATCGCCATCTGCGGCCGTCGCGAGGACGTGCTCGACGCCACCGCGAAGGAGCTCGCCGACGCCACCGGCGGACAGATCGAAGCCCATGGCTGTGACATCCGTGAGGCAGGTGCTGTCGACGCGCTGATGGACAGCCTGTTCGCAAGGAAACCGCTCGACGGCCTGATCAACAACGCCGCCGGCAATATCCTGGCGAAAAGCGAGACGCTCTCGCCGCGCGCGGTCGACGCCGTGGTCGACATCGTGCTCAAGGGCTCCGCCAACTGCACCCTGGCCGCAGGCCGGCGCTGGCTGGACGCGGGACGGCCGGGCACGGTGCTGAGCATCGTCACCTCCTACGCCTGGACCGGCTCCGCCTACGTCCTGCCGTCAGCCATGGCCAAGGCGGGCGTGCTCGCCATGACCCAGAGCCTCGCGGTCGAATGGGGCGATCGCGGCATCCGCCTGAACGCCATCGCGCCCGGCCCCTTCCCGACCAAGGGTGCCTGGGACCGCCTGGTGCCGAACGAGGAGATCGCCAGGGCTTTCGAGACCCGCAACCCGCTCGGCCGCCCGGGCGAGCATCGCGAGCTCACCAACCTGGTCGCCTTCTTGATGGCCAACGGCAGCGCCTACATCAACGGCGACGTCGTCACCATCGACGGCGGCGAGTGGCTGAAAGGCGCTGGCCAGTTCAGCTTTCTCAAGGAGCACATGACCGACGACCTCTGGGCCGCCATGCGCCCGGCACCCCGGGTGGCGCGGCCACCTCGTTGACGTCGACCGTCAGTGCCTGGCTCGCCGGTTTGCGCCCGGGGTCGGGGGCGTTGGTGAGGGCATGGCCGGGGTGGGTGACGGGGTCGGAGATGTTTTCCTGGCGGGCGGCGGTGGGCGATGCCATAGGCGGGACGGGATCTGGAGACGAGGTCGGTGAGAGTTAGGCAAGGGGGAGAAGCATCATGTCGACGCGCCTGCTGGTGATCGCCATCGCCGGCTTTCTGGCGGTCGCCGCCGCTTTCGGCGCGCTCACCATCTGGCAGAACAGCGGCGACGCGGTCGCCGGCGGCAAGGCGCTGATCGGCGGCCCGTTCTCGCTTGTCGATCAGACCGGCAGGCGCGTGACCGAGAAGGATTTCGAGGGCCGCTTCATGCTCGCCTATTTCGGCTACACCTTCTGCCCGGACTTCTGCCCGCTCGGCCTCAGCACGATCACCGAGGCGCTCGACCTCCTGGACGAGGAGGACGCCGAACGGATCACGCCGGTGTTCTTCACGGTCGACCCCGCGCGCGACACGGTCGAGCAGTTGGCCGACTACGTCACCCATTTTCATCCCCGGCTGGTCGGCCTGACCGGCAGCGACGAGGAGGTCGCGGCGGCCGCCAAAGCGTATCGCATCTACTACGCCATTCCGCCGAACCAGGGCGAGGACTACGGCGTCGACCACTCCACCTTCATCTACCTGATGGGCCCCGACGGCACCTACCGCACCCATTTCAGCCACGACGCCAGCCCGGAGGAGATCGCCGAGCGCCTGAAGGCCGAACTGAAAAACAGCTGACGAGCCCCTGCAGCCCCCTTGCCCAAGCCGGCAGAACTCGCTACATACCGCCCTTCAAATCCTTCCCGGCGCCCGTAGCTCAACTGGATAGAGCGTCTGACTACGGATCAGGAGGTTGGGGGTTCGAATCCTCCCGGGCGCGCCAATCATTTCAATGAGTTAGAAGAAATTTGGAGCTCGACCGCTTCCCAGGCTTTGCAATTGGGAAGCATATGGGAAGCAAGAAGGTGTATTTTCAGCAGTCGCCTGATCCTAGCGATGCAATGCTCGAAGCGATGAAGGAGTTATGGCAGCTCTCTCCGCCGCGTCCCGATGACATGCTATCAGTTCCAGCCTTCCAGCGATTGTGCGAAGTTTGTAGAGATAGCTACCCCAACATCGGTGAAGGCAACATCTCAGGCTTTGTGCTTTCGACGGCGCTTGACGCACTAGGCCTCCCCTGCAACTTCAGAGCTGATACAAAGCATTTGGCGTCTCCGGTCGAGGACGCGTTCAATCAGCTTGATGCAGCAATCCGTGCCACTCACGCACAACGTCTGCATTTTGCACCCATGGATATGGCTGCAGATTTCCCTCCAATTTCGTTTGGGTCCGCCCGGGTTGGCCGGTTCACGCCAGACAAGCTAAATGTGATGATCGATGCAACGCGGCTGAATCGGATGTTGCCGCGTGCGGACTTTGATGCCCATCGGTTTTCGGAGTTCAGTTGGTTGGTCGTCGAGGAAAATGTGGAACTCGATTCAGAACCAGAGAAGCGCCACTTTCCTGCCCTTTTTATGGACGTGCCCAAAGACTTGGGGAGGATCGAGCCACATAAGAGAAGGTTTCCTGATGCGGTTGAAGATGCGCTGTTCTTCATGCTGCTGGCTCCCTGAGAAGCCTGGTCAACTTGGCGCACAGTGGATTGGCGAAGGTTTCAAGTTCCTTGGGTTTACTCCGTGAACCGCGATATCTTTGTACGTCCGAGTGCGCCGCCGTCGACTGATACGCTTCAATGGGCCATGCAGGCCTAGTCGCGAACTGCCGCGGCTCGTGTTCGTCGCCGACGCTTCGAATGACATAGGCGGTCGCGCGTGTGTGGCCGCTATTGAGCACGCCTCGAAGCTCGAAATTGTCAGCAAGGAAGGTATCGGCTTCGTCCAGCAAGAGCGTCGGCGTGCAAGCCTCAATCGCACGATAGACCGCCGCGGGCGTTATGTTGGCCGCTGGCAGCGGACGCGGGACAAGCCTGCTCAAGACTGAGATCAGGGTCGTCTTGCCACAGCGCCTTTGCGGCGAGACGATCGCAAGCCGTGGATTGCTGGTCGCGATCGACAGACAGAAGCCATGCAGCACCCAAAGCGCCAACGCATGGGCCGCATATTGCGCCAAGGCGAGATATCGCTCAAAGGCAGTGACCAGGCCATTCAGGAGGTCGGTGCCGCCCACCGGGTCTGGCCACGGCGTGGGATCGATCAGGACAAGCGGTTGTCCCTGGCCGGCGGTCTGCGCCATGTCAGACGGTCGACGCTTGGCGACTTCACTGTCCAGCGTGCCGACGCGAACGCCAAGCCTTTCAGCTTCGCTCGCGCGGACGCGGTCATACTCAATCGGCAGCAGCTTCCCCAACCGATTTAGGGCTTGCTCGATCGGCTCCTTCGGCGGTTCCGCAGCGTCCAGCATGACGCGCACGGCATCGAGATCGCGGGCTTGAAGCAGCGTGTTGACATCGGCCTTGCCGCCGTCCGGGTCCGGCAGATCGGTCGGCAAGAAGGCAAGCCGCGGCTCGATCCCGCGCGTTCGAAGCTCGACAGCGACAGCCAGTGCCTTCTCTTCCGCGCCGCGATCGACCAGGATCGTCGCCGACCGCGCCGACGCTGGCACCACCTCCGAGCGTAAGGGGCCACAGCATGCCAGCGAGAGCGCCGAAGGATCGGCGACCGCCGCCGACAGGGTCGTTTCCGGCCCTTCGCCCAAGAGCACATGATCGGCGTCCAGCCTGCCAAGTCGAAGCGCCGCGCCAGCCGAAGACGCGGTGAGCTTCTTTGTGGCTCCATGATGCAGCCGTCGCGGTTGTTCTCGATCCAGGAAGATGCGTTGGGCAGAGGTGATCTTGTCCGCTTCATCACGCAACCGGCAGACAAGGGCGGGCAGCTCTAGCTTGGTTTCTTTGTGCCAAAGCGACGGATGAAAGAGCAGATCGCCCCGCCTATCGATGCCGGACAGGGAGTCCCATGTGATTCCACGATCGGCGAGATAGGCGGCCCCTCGCGTGCCGTGCAGAGCGATGCACTCGCCAAGTACCTTGGCCGTGAACTCGGCTCCCGCGGCTTGGACATCGCTCTTGCGGTGCGCTCTCTTCGCCTCTGCCAGTTGCCGTTCGGAAAACGGCTCGAAGGCGCCGGCGTCATCGGGTTTCATCTTTGAACACCCAACATATCAGCGAGTCGCCGGGCGGCTTCCATTTGGCTCAGATCGAAGAGATAGGCCGCCAGGCTGACCGGGTCGCCGCCGCGATCGTTGCTCGCAAAATCGGCCCATTTCCCACTGCGAAGATTGATCGAGAACGATCCCGGTCTGCGATCCTCGCGCTTTGGATTGCGCGCGACAAATTCCCGTCCATGCACGCGACCATCGGGCAGCCAGCGTTGCAGGATCGGCAACAGGTTGGTGCGCGCCGCAGCGTTGACCACGGTGAAATCAACGCCCTTGCGCAATCGATCCTCATATGTGTTCATGGTCGTGACTCAGTGTGGTGGCGGCCCCGAGACTCGAACTCGGCACCAAGGCTCACGGCGGAGCGCCGCTGACACAGCGCAGCGGGTCTCCGCCGCGGCTGTGAAGCTTGGAAGGGCACCAGCCGGCCGCCCAACTCTTCAATGACTCGATTGCCTGGCAAAGGCCCGCCCGCTCGGATCTCTATTCATCATTCCGAAAGGGGGCCGGTTGCGAATGCTCACGCTCCGAAAGGAAACGCAGGATCGCCTTTCCCTGAAATCCAATTCGCCGTTCAGTGACACGAATCGGGATTGGTGTGCGCCTTCCCGGCGTGCCTTCCGCTTCGTCGCGCCGCCGCAACAACCGATGGTGCGGCAGGGAGATATTCAAAACTTTCGCGCTGAAGCTCTCGGGATAGACGACATCGGGGTTGATGCTGCTCTCCGGCTGAATGAGCCGTGGATCTTGGGAAACTGCAGTTTGCTGCATTGCTTGGCCTCCAATCGAAAGACGATGTGGCAGGCAGCATGGCGCATCATGAGAACGTTCTGCATTGGTGCAATTTGATTTGCACCATAGAATCAACTTCTAGGAGACTGGCGCTTGATAACCTTCGAGCGCTTTCAATTGATCGCCGGCCAATGGTGGCAGGTTCAATTCCACATCACGCATGACATCCGCCGTTACGATAAATGTCTCTGCAGGATCAAGGATTGGACGCTCTGCTCCGCCATGCTCTTTGTCCGCCAGCATCTGGCGCTCTCCAAACTCGCGCATGCGTTCGGCAACAGATAGCAGCAATGGCACGTCACCAAAAACGGAAGTCAGCTCATCATCTGGTTTCGAATCGAAGTCGGGATGCTTTGTCCACATCGTGACTAGATACGCCGCCCAGAGATGCGCAACCGGCTTGTAAGCAGACCATATGGTAAGAAGCGAGTTCCGCGATGTGGGAATCTTTTTGTTGCCTCGTGTTCGGTCATCTCTTGCCGATGCTTCAAAGATCACCATCGCCTTTCGGAGGCTAACGACATGTCGTTTGTGATGCTCTGCGATTTGCCGAAGAATGACCAATAGATGGCCGGCGATGCTCCCGCGAAGCAGCGGATTACCGTCATGAAGATAGCGATCTCGCGCGCCCTGAATGACGTTGAAGAGTAGGTCTTTCGGTTCTTGACAATTTATGAGTCGTAATTGCTCGCGGGCAGCCTCGCAGAATTCAAGCTGCCTTTGGGTATCGCGGGGGAACGTCATAATGGCTAAAAGCGGCGGCGCTGTGATCCCCTCCGGCCAGCCATCGAATACACCTTCCGGCCATCCTTCTGCTGTGCATAGAGTCATGCTGAGCATTCCTGCTTTACATGCTCGCGCGGCCGCATCGGCACCACCTTTGCAGGCTCGTCGCTCGTCACTTCTGTCAGATGGTCAGCCCAAATCTGAAGCGCAGCGCGCTTTTCCACAGCGTAGGTCGCTCGATTGTAGACACCAGCAATCCCGGCCTTATGGCCGCTTGCATGGTTCACGACCGCCTCGACTGAGCAGCCTTATCTGACTGGCCCGGTGTGATTGTTAGTGCCTTGTTGGTCTTTGCTCCAGCGTGACGATGGTTTCAGGGGCTGGAGGCCGATATCCCAAGGCGCTGTGAGGGCGTTTGGTGTTATCGTGCTTGCGCCAGTCTTCGATGATGATCTGTGCCTCCTTCAGCGAGTAGAAGATTTCGCCATCAAGCAGCTCGTCTCGCAGCCGGGCATTGAAGCTCTCGACATAGCCGTTCTCCCAGGGACTGCCAGGTTCGATGAAGGCGGTCTTCGCGGCGACGGCTTCAATCCAGCCTCGAACCGCTTCGGCAACGAACTCAGGGCCGTTGTCGCTGCGAATGAAAGCGGTTGGCCCTCGCAGGATGAAGAGGTCGGTTAAGGCATCGATCACACCCGTCGAGTTCAGCTTTCGCTTCACCCGGATCGCCAGACATTCGCGGCTGAACTCGTCCAGAATGTTCAAGGCCCTGAAAGCCCGCCCATCGTCGGTCCGGCAATGGACGAAGTCATACGACCAGACATGGTTCTGATAGCCTGGTCGAAGACGAACGCAGGAACCGTCATTCAGCCAGAGCCGTCCTTTCTTCGGTTGCTTTGAAGGCACCTTCAGCCCCTCGCGCCGCCAGAGACGGTCGATCCGACCATCGCTGACCTGCCACCCCGCATCCCTGAGCAGAGCCGCAATCCGCCGATAGCCATAACGCCCATATTGCCGGGCAAGCTCGATCATATCGGCCACCAGTTGGTCTTCGTCAGCTCGTCCGCGTGGCCGATATCGCTGCGTGGACCGATGCTGGCCCAGCACGCGACAAACCCGTCTCTCGGACACACAGAACTGAGTGAGAACCTGATCAATGCAGGCACGGCGACGCGAAGGGCTCAGAAGTTTCCCCGCGCCGCTTCCTTCAAGATCAGCTTGTCGAGGGTCAAATCCGACACGGCTTTCCGAAGCCGATCATTCTCCTTCTGCAGGCGCTTGAGTTCCCTCAGTTGGTCGGTGCCCATCCCGCCATATTGCTTGCGCCATCGGTAGTAGGTCTGCTCCGTAATGCGAACCTCCCGGATCGCATCAACGCGCGCCATGCCCCGTCCCACAAGCACGTCAACCTGCCGAAGCTTCTGAACAATCTCCTCAGGCTTGTGCCGCTTGTTCGCCATCTTCTGGCCTCCGTTTCCTATACATAACGGTGGACCAGTTCAGTTGGGCAGGATCACGAGCGTGTCGGGCCATCCAAGCCGATTCCCAATAGGTGATGTGAATACCGAGCGGCAGCACGTCGTCACGCTCGGCAAGCTCTCACAGGAGGACGTCGGCCGGCGGGCAGGAATAGCAGCGTTGCGATGCGAAGCGTTCGACGAAGACGGGGCTTCATGGGCGATCGGACCTTTAGACGCCTGCTCGTCAGTGAGGCGAGTGGCTCATGATTGCCAGCGTCAAGGTCATGGTCCGCAGATTGTCGAGGCCACGATCAACCTATTGGATGACGAGTCGAACTCTCAGAGGATCTCACCAGAGATCGGGACATGGCCCCTATTTCTTCAATGAAGCAGACTGGCTTCATAAAATAGCTATTGAGCAACAAGAGCACATTGAGAATTCGCATCAATCAGCGTGAAATTAAGTGTCTGGACAGATCGAGTCTCTACGAGATGGCGAGCAGCAACTTGCCGGCGACCTGGCGGGATGCCAGACGCTCGAACATGGTGCGCGCTTCAGTCAGGTGAAAGACGCCCTCGATCGGCACGGTGACCGAACCGTCACGAAGATGCGCAAGCATGCCGTCCGCCGCTTTGGACCAGGCATCCGAGCGGCTGTCCAGATGGCCGAGATGGAGGCGCGTGAAGGTGAGCGAGCCGCGCACCAGGCGCTCCCAGAGATTGTCGTAGGGTTTGCCCTCCGCTTCGCCGTAGCTGACCACGTGGCCGAGCGGACGGATCAGCGCGAAGCTGCGATCGAGAATGCTGGCGCCGGTGGAATCGACGATCTTGTCCACGAGCCTGCCGCCGGTGAAGGCCAGGACAGCATCCTCAAAGCGCTGCTCTGCGCGGTTGATCACGCGATCCGCGCCGAAATCGAGCGCGCGCTGCTCCTTGCCGGCCGTGCCCACCGTGCCGACGACAATTGCACCGGCGCGCTTGGCAATCTGGGTCAGATAGAGGCCGACGCCGCCGCCGATGGCGTGGATCAGGAGGATGTCGCCCTTTTCCGTCCTGCTAACGGTATGCAAAAGGTGCCAGGCGGTGAGGCCCTGCACGAAGAAGGCGGCGGCGGTCTCGAAGCCGATGTCGTCCGGGAGATGCAGGATCCGATCGGCAGGCACGGCGCAGAGCTCGGCAAAGGCCCCGGCATTCTCACTGAACGCCGCGACCCGCGTACCGATGGCGACATCCTCGACCTCGGCACCACACGCGACCACCGTGCCGGCGAGCTCGATGCCGGCCACCAGCGGATATCCTTTCGGATGGGGGTAGACGCCTTTGCTCATCATCAGATCGGCGAAGTTGAGGCCGGCGTGCGAGACGGCGACCAGGACCTCGTCCGCGGCCGGCTCGGGCTCCGGGACATCACGAAGAAACATGGTCTCCCGGCTGTCGTCCGGCTGCTCGAAAACGATCGCACGCATGGTCAGCTCCCCTTCTCTGCACCGGCTTGGTTCCGCCTGTCCGCGCGGCAGCGCTCGGTCGCTGCGGCGTCGACCTCGCCATCCCGGATCACTACGCCGTAGTCACGCTCCGCCGCGTCGTCGGCGATCAGACCGTCCTCCCAGTCCGCGAGCACGGCCGCGGGATCGCGCAGCAACGGATCGTCATAGCCGCCGCCGCAGGGGCCGAGCGCCACCAGCTGGTCGCCGGCCTGGACCCTGTGATAGGGCACTTTCGAGGGCAGCGAGATCTCATCGCCGTCCCGCCTCACCAGCCTGAGCTCGGCGGTGGTGCCGTCATCGCCGCCCTTGAGGCCCCAGGGCCGATAGCGGTGCCCCTCGCCCTCGATCGAAAATCCGCCATCGGCGAGATAGATGAAGCGCCGCTCGGTGCCGATGCCGCCGCGCCAGCGCCCGGCGGCGGCGACGTCGTCCCGCAGCTGGTAGCAATCGATGCGCAGAGGCAAATGCGATTCCATGTCTTCGATCGGGTTGTTGCGGGTATTGGCGTAGAGCGTGTCGACTGCGTCCATGCCGTCCAGCCCATGACGGCCGCCATAGCTGCCCTCGAGGATCTCCATATGCACCCAGTGCCGGCCGTCCTCGAGGCCGGAAAAGGCGACCACGCGGAGATTGCCGATCCCAGCGGAGACCTGCTCGGGCACGGCCTTTGCCAGCGCCTTCATCACCGTGTCGGCGAGCTGATTGCCGGGACAAAAACGGGCGATCACCGGGGCGGGAAAGCGCGGATTGGCGAGCGTTCCCAAGGGTGCCACGATCTCGATCGGGCGGGTCAGGCCGGCATTTTGCGGGATGTTGCCATAGGTCTCGCTGTCCAGGAGGATGGAGCGGAGCGTCAGCCAGATCGCGCAGTCCACGGTGCCGACCAGCGGCATGTTGATCGGCTTGTCCGGGATCTCGGGTGCGGTGCCGGTGAGATCGACCACCATGCGATCACCCCGGACCTTGAGCGTCACGCTGATCGGCAGATCCCGCCTCGCCGGCGACGGATCGTCGAGATAGCCGTCGATAATCGTGGTCGCGGCGTAGTCCCCGTCGGGCAAAGCGCTGATCGCACCCCGCATCAGCCGCTCGGCATAGTCCATCAGATCCTCATAGGCCGCGCGCACGGTCTCGATCCCGTATTGCTCGACCAGGGCTAGGTAGCGTTCGGCGCCGATCTCGGCGGCCTTGATCTGCGCCTCCATGTCGCCGACCACCAGATCGGAGGCACGGATATTGTCCCGAAGCAGGCTCCAGACCGCGTTATTGCGCCGTCCCGCTGCAATCACCTTGATCGCCTTGAACTGCAGGCCTTCGGCATAGGTGTCGACCGCATCGACGATGCCGCAGCTGCCGGGCGTGAGCGCGCCGATGTCGAGATGGTGCGCGGTCGTGGCCGAAAAGCCGATCAACATGCCGTCATGAAAGACGGGGATGCAGAACGCGACGTCCGGCCCGTGGCTGGCGCCGCCATAGGGATCGTTGTGCATGATCACGTCGCCGGGCTCGATCGTCTCACCGCGCGCCGACAGCGTCGCCAGAATGCCCCGGATATAGCCCGGAATAGGGCCGGATTGGAGCGGCGTCGACATCCTGCATTCGGCCAGCTGACGGCCCTCGGCGTCGGTCAGTGCCGCCCCGAAATCCTCGGACTCGCGGATGATCGAGGAATAGCTCATGCGCATCAGCTTGACGCCCATCTCGATCGCGATGTTGTCGAGCGCACCCTGGATGACCGCGCCGGTCACCGGATCGACCCGGGTGGTTGCGTTCGCCTCGGTCCCGGTCATCGGACACTCCCCGTCCTGATGACCACGCTGCCGGACGGATCGACTGCGAAACTGCAGCCGGGCGGCACGACGGTGGTCGAATCCGCCTGCAGTAAAATGGCCGGACCCTCGACCGCTTGTCCGACGGGCAGGTCTTCGCGCGAGAAGAACCGCGTCTCGAGGCTGGTGAGGTCGCCGCCCACGCGAAAGATCGCCGGCCGCACCCGGATGAGGGCCTGGTCGAGCGATCCGCCTTCGCTTGCCTGCACCGGCTTCAGCTTTTGGATCTCACCGATGCCGCTTACCCTGAGATTGACAATTTCGATCGGGTTGGCGTCGAACGCATGGCTGTATTCTGCCATGTGGGCGGCGTGAAAATCGCGCCAGAGCTCGGCCAGCGATGCTTCCGTGACGACATCGCTCGCGATCGGCACCTTGAGCTCGTAGCCTTGGCCGACATAGCGAAGCTCGGCGAAGCGCTGCAAGGTGATCGACAAAGGCGCAATGCCGTCCGCGGCGAACTGCTCTTTGATCTCCGCTTCCATCGCCTGAAGAGCCCCTTTCAGGCCCTCGAGATCGATCGTCGCCGAGGTCTGAAACTGGGTGCGGATAGCGTCGTATTTGAGATCGGTGGTCAGGAGGCCCATGGCCGAGGTGATGCCCGGAAAGGGCGGCACGATCACCTCGGGAATGTCCAGGAGGGCTGCGACCTCGGCGCCGTGCAGCGGGCCGGCGCCGCCGAAGGCAACCAGAGCGAAACCGCGCGGATCGATGCCCTTTTGCACGGTGCGCGAGCGGATCGCATTCGCCATGTTGGCGTTGATGATGGTGAGCACGCCCGCGGCCGTTTCGTGCAGCGACAAGCCAAGCTGGTCGGCGAGGCGCTGGATCGCGGCTCTAGCGGCATCCGCATCGAGGCACATGTTGCCTGCGAGACCGTCGCCGGGATCGAGGCGCCCGAGCACCACATGGGCGTCGGTCACGGTCGGCTCCGCGCCGCCCCGTCCATAGGCAGCAGGGCCGGGATCGGCGCCAGCGCTCCTCGGCCCGACACGAAAGGCGCCGCCGTGGTCCCGATAGGCGATCGAGCCGCCGCCGGCGCCGATGGTGTGGATGTCGAGCATTGGCATCAGCAGGGGAAAGCCGGCGATCGAGGCGGAACGCGCATCGGTCTCGGCAAACACGCCGTCGACGGTGATGCCGATATCGGCGCTGGTGCCGCCGATGTCGAAGCTGATCAGACGCTTGCGCCCGGCGAGCCCTCCGATCCAGGCCCCGCCAAGAACGCCCGCGACCAGGCCCGACAGGAGCGTCAGGGTCGGTTTCTCCGAGGTCATCTTCGGCGTGGCCACACCGCCATGGGATGCCATGATACGCAGATCGCCGGCGATGCCCGCAGCCTTCAGCGAACCGTCGAGATCCCGGATGTAGCGGCCCACTTTCGGCCCGATGAAGGCGGCCATCGAGGCGGTGGTGAAGCGCTCGAACTCTCGAAATTGCGGTGCGATGAAGGAGGACGTGGTGACGAAGGCATCGGGCATGACCGCCTCGACGATCGCCTGGGCGCGGCGCTCGTGATCGGGATTGAGATAAGCGAAGAGAAAGGCGATGACGACGGCCTCGACACCCTCGTCCCGAAGCTCTTCCGCGGCACGGCGGACGGCGTCCTCGTCGAGCGGCGTGACTTCGTTTCCATGGGGCGGCGTCAGGCGGCCGGGCACCGTCTTTCGATGGCGGCGCTTCACTAGAGGCCGCTGCTGCCAGGGCAGCGTCTGCATGATCGAATAATGCTCGACGCGCTGATGCCGGCCGATATGGATGATGTCGCGAAAGCCGTCATTGGTGATCATGCCGGTCTTCGCACCCTTGTGCTCAAGCATCGCATTGGTCGCGATCGTGGTGCCGTGAAACACGTGGTCGATCGATCCAGGCGTGATCGCGTGGTCTGCACAGAGCGCCTCGATCCCGGCCATGACACCGTTTGCCGGCTGGTCCGGCGTGGTTGGCACCTTGTGCACGATAAGCCTGCCGCTTTCGGAATCGACATAGACCAGGTCGGTAAAGGTGCCGCCGACATCGACGCCGATCGTTTTCATGCTTCTCTCCCGACAGCGGTTCTTTTTGGCTTTTGTTCCTGGTCCGATGATGCCGTCACGCTAAGCCTGCCCCACCGCCATGAAAAGTTCCTTCACGTCGGTCGGAAACTTGCGCGCAAACCCGCGGCCCAGGCCATGGCGGCAGGACGTGAATGAGGTGGCCACGCCACCACTAGTCTAGGTGCGCGCCGCGAATGGAGCATGTCCGAGACCGCCCTGGACTATCTTGCCTGGGCGGAGGCGCATGCCGGCTGGGGCATCGACGCTCATGCGGCGTAAGGCGAGATGTCGCGCGGCAGTTCCCTGCCCCAGGAGGGATCGCCGACCACCTCGCCGTCTTCGAAGACGACCCGGCCGCCCGCCACGGTGGTGACCGGCCAGCCTTTCACCATGAAGCCTTCATAGGGCGTGTAGTCGCTGCCGTGATGCAGTCCGGCCTGCGTGATCGGACGTTCGAGCTCGGGATCCCAGATCGCCAGATCGGCATCCGAGCCGACCGCGATCGTGCCCTTCCTGGGATAGAGACCATACATTTTGGCGTGGTTGGTGGCGCTGAGCGCGACGAACTCCTCCACCGCCATGCGGCCCCTCGAGACGCCCTCGGAGAACAGGATAGGCAGCCGGGTCTCGACTCCGGGGATGCCGTTCGGGACCCAGCGGAAGGAGGTTCTGGCCTTCGGGTTCTGCTTGCCCTCGGAGCCTTCATAGTAGAACGGGCAGTGATCGGAGGAGAAGGTCTGGAAGACGCCGGTCGAAAGACCGTTCCAGATCGCCCGCTGGCTGGCCTCGTCACGCGGCGGCGGGCTGCAGACATAGCGAGCGCCTTCCATGTTCAGCCCGTCCATGTCCTTTTCGGTCAGGACCAGATATTGCGGGCAGGTTTCGGCATAGACCTTGAGATTGCGCTGCTGCGCCCAGCGGATTTGTTCCATGGCATCGGCCGAGGAGACGTGGACGATCATGATCGGCACGTCCAGGAGTTCGGCGTGGCTGATCGCCCGGTGGGTCGCCTCCCGCTCGACGATCGCCGGCCTCGAGGCGCCATGATAGAGCGGCGCGGTCCTGCCGTCGGCTTCCAGCTTCTCCGTCAGATAGTTGATCGTGTCGTAGCCTTCCGCATGAACCATCACCAGGGCTTGCTCGCGTTTGGCGACCTCGAACACCTGGAGCAGCTGCCGATCGTCGAGCACGAGATCGTCATAGGTCATGAACACCTTGAAGGAGGTCATGCCATCGGCGACCAGCGCTGGCAGCTCCTGGCCGAGCACGGCTGGGGTCGGGTCGGAGATGATCAGGTGGAAGGAGACATCGATATGACAGCGCCCTTCCGCCCTGGCCTTGTAGGCCGTGACCGCGTCGCGCAGCGATTTGCCCTTCTCCTGCATGACGAACGGCATGACCAGCGTGTTGCCGCCGGCCGCCGCGGCCCGCGTGCCGGAGAGAAAATCGTCGGCGAAGGTGATCCCCGGCGGGGTCGGCTGATCGAAATGCACATGGCTGTCGATGCCGCCCGGCAGCACCCAGAGCCCGTGCGCATCGAGCTCCCGCACGCCGGCTGGCAAGTCCAGCCCGATCGCGGCGATGCGGCCGTCCTTGATACCAAGATCGCAGCCTGCGCGCGATGCGGCCGTGATGACCGTGCCGCCGCGGACCACGAGATCGAAGTCGGTCATTCCTGCAGCTCCTTCAAGACGGCAAATCCAGGCGGAATTGTCGGCCACGGGCAGCGTAGTCGACCACATCCGTGCGCCGAGGCTCGCCGCCGCCCTGATACTGCGCCTCGAGTTCGGCCTGAACGCCTGCGCTGGTCAGCATCAGGCAATCCAGCGCCTCGCGCTCCGGAAGGAAACGGTCGAGAGCATGCCAGATCCCGTCACCGATGATCACGGCGGCGCCCGGCGGTATCAGAAAGGCGCGGACCGCGTCGATGTCGGGCCAGTCCCCCGCCGCCGCCGGTGGTGCCACGACCATCACGAACCGCCTTGGCATCAGAGCGACAAAGGTCTGCGTGATCCCTCGATGCCGCTCGAACTTGGTGAACAGCGGCTCCTGCCAGCCAAAGCGGACATACATCAGCTGAACGCCATCCACACAGGCAAAACAGGTTGGCCAGCTCGACGCCTGGATGCCCCGGAAGGAAGGTTCGCCTTCCGGACGCAGGAGCAACTCACCGAAGGGCGCGAAGGCCGTGACGCTTACGGGCTCGACGGCAAGGAGCGTCTCTTTGATCATATCCATCGGCGGTCCTTCCGAACAGCGATCCTCGACGCCAGCAGAAAGCGACATGGTCGGACCGTCAAGCAGCAAGGAGCATGCCAGGCAACGTAGGCGTTATTTCTCCTGAGAGTGGATAGTTTCGATCACAATTCGCCACCATCTGCCCAGTTTTTCAACATTTATACCTCTACGGCTTCTTCCGTAAGCGCGCCGATGCCGACATGGCAGCATCGTCCGCAAGGAATGCCGCGACACGCCTGCCGATCTCCTTTGATTCAAGCGGTAATGATGGCGCGAAGTCGTTCCCTTCCAGGATCCATCCACGCCGTCTCCATCTCCCTCCGTCGATCGATCCCTGCCCTGACATGCGGTCCGCAATCGATATGGCACGAAAAATGCTGTTCACCGACTGGTACGGCAAAAACCAAACGACAGCATCACTCGGGGGAAACACTATGACGCAGGGAAAGACGCTTAAGCAAAGAAGCGTCGGCTGGATCGCCGGCCTCTCCGCGCTTGGCGCATTGGCAGTGTCGTCGGCGGCGATGTCTTCGGCGTCGGCGGCCGAGTTGAAGGAAGTGAACTTCAGCGAGGCGGTCCACAATCTCGGCTACATCAATCTCTATGTCGGCATGCATGCCGGGATCTTCGAGAAGAACGGCTTGAAGATGAACGTCACGGCCGCCGGCGGTGACACCCAGACCTTCGCCGCCGTGCTCGGCGGCTCGGCCGACTTCGCCATCGGCGATGCCACCATGGCGCAGATGTCGCGTGAAGCCGGCGGTCCGGGCGTCGTGGTCGGGACCGTAGTGCAGCGTGCGCATTATTTCGGCGTCTCCAAGAACCTGGAGCCGATCACCGACCCGACGCAGTTCAAGGGCCTGACCATTGTCACCTCGCCGGAGCCGAACACCAATTACAGCGTCGCCAAGCGCATGCTGGAAACGGCGGGCCTCGAGATCGGCACCGACACCGAGATCCTCCAGGTCAATCCGGGCACGGAGATCGGCGCGATGCTTGCCGGCCAGGCCGACATGGCGATCGCCTATCAGCCGAGCGTCGCCTCGGCGGTGGATCAAGGCGCCAAGGTGGTGTTCGACTTCTCCAATTATGTCGGCCCGTTCTGCAACACCGGCATCATGGTGCTGCCGTCGACCATCGAGGAAGATCCGGAGATGGTGCAGGCTCTGGTCACCTCCTTCGAGGAGGCTTCGCGCATGACGTATGCAGATCCCGATTTCGCGAAGAAGGTGGCGCGCCTCGAATTTCCCGACCTTCCGGGCGAGGTGGTGGACGCCGCGATCGACGCCGAGCTCGAATATCTGATTCCGGCGCAGTCGGTCGTCACCAAAGAGGACCAGTGGGGCAATCTGATCGACATGCAGATTTATCTCGGCAACGTCAAAGGCGAGGTGCCCTTCGAAGAAATCATCGACAATTCCTTCGCCGAGAAAGCCGTCAAGGAACTCGACGGCTAGCCTCCATGATGCAGAAGCAGAGTCCCGGAAGGGCCTCATGATCGCCGGCGAGAACAACGGAGGAGGGATGCCGGTCCCTCCTCTGCCGGAGCCTCCATTGGTTGCCGAAAAGCTCGCCAAGACCTACGGCGATGGCGAGGCGCTCATCCCGGTTATCGCGGACCTTTCCCTGACGCTCGAAGCCGGCAGGATCGTCAGCATCGTCGGTCCGTCCGGCTGTGGCAAGACGACCCTGCTCAACGTGCTCTGCGGGCTCCTGGCGCCGAGCGGCGGCGAGGTCCGCTGGTACGGCCGGCCGCTGACCAGCATGCCCGATGGCGTCGGCTATATGCTGCAGAAGGACCTGCTCTTTCCCTGGCGAACGGCGATCGCCAACGTCATGCTCGGCCTGGAGGTGAAAGGCATGCCGACCTCCGAGGCGAGGGAGCGCGCCCATGTGCTTTTGGACCAGCTCGGTCTGCATGGCTTCGAGACCCACTATCCCTCGACCCTCTCGGGCGGCATGCGGCAGCGGGTGGCGTTGGCGCGCACGCTGGTGAACGAGCCCGAAGTGCTGCTGCTGGACGAGCCTTTCGCCTCCCTCGACTTCCAGACCAAGCTTGTGATCGAGGGCGACACCGCGAGGCTGGTTCGCAACCAGCATCGATCAGTGCTTCTGATCACCCATGACATCGAAGAAGCGGTGTCGCTGTCGGACCGAGTGGTGGTCCTGAGCCATCGCCCGACGCGCATCCGCTCCAGCTACGACATTGAGTTGGACGGCGATCGCGCCGACATGATGGCCGCCCGTGAAAGCCCCAATTTCAGCCAGTACGTACGCAGCATCTGGGCCGATCTGGACGTCGGCACGGCATGAGAACCACACTGGATGACAAACGATCCGTCGGAGCGGCCAAACGCTCCTGGCGGATGCTGCCGCGAGGCCGGCAATGGCGCGAGCACATCCTTGTCCTCGCCTGCCAGATCGGCGTTCTGATGATCTTCCTCGGCCTTTGGGAATGGGCGACCGCGCAGGACAGGCAGACCGCGTTTCTGTTCGGATCGCCCAGCGCCATTGCCGGCTTTCTGGTCCAGATGTGGCAGGACGGTAGCCTGCTGCGGGATAGCTGGATCACCGGTCTGGAGACTGCTCTTGGCTTCGTCCTGGGCAATGTCATCGGCACGATCCTCGGCCTCTCGCTTTGGTATTCGCGCTTCGTCTCGCGCGTGGTCCAGCCCTTTATCGTGGCACTCGGCTCCATCCCGATCATCGCGCTCGCGCCGATCATGATCATCTGGTTCGGCACGGGCCTGGCCTCCAAGGTCGCGATGTCCACCCTGTCGGTCGTGGTCGTGGCGCTGCTCACCTCCTACAAAGGCGCCATGAGCGTGGACCCCGATCAGATCAACCTGATGCGCACGCTGGGGGCGAAGAAAAGCCAGATCTTCAGAAAACTTGTCGTTCCGGCGTCGCTCACCGACATTTTCGCCGGCCTCAAGCTCACCGTGGGCTTCGCGCTGATCGGCGCGATTATCGGCGAGTTCATGTCGTCCTCCGAAGGGCTGGGGCACGCCATCTTCAAGGCCGGCAGCCTCTACATCATCCCCAAGGTCTTCGCCGCCCTGGTCGCCACGATTGCGCTGGCGCTCATCCTTGCCTTTCTGGTCGGCAAGCTCGAGCAGTATCTGACGCCCTGGCGCGAGGAGGTCTGAACGCCAAGCCCGCGACGCCCACGGCATGAAGCCATCTCTTTCCAGCACGCCACCGATCGAGGGAGGATCGTCTTGAGCACGAAAATCGTCACCAAAGCCGACAACATCAAATATGCGCTCTCCGGCAACGACCCCTTCATCGACAAGGTGGAGCGGGACGAGGTCTTCGAGGTGCAGTGCGCCATCAACATCAACGACGGTGTGATCACCCATGTCGGCCAGCAGCTCACTCCCGACGACGTGCATCTCCCCTTCGTCAACGGCGCCACCGGGCCGATCGAGGTCAAGGGTGCCATGCCCGGCGACATGGTCACCGTCGACATTCTGGACATGAAGGTCGAGGGCGTGGGCTTCAGTTCGCTCTGGCCGGGCATCGGCATCTTTCCGGACTGGGTCCGGCAAAAAGAGTTCGGCATCAAGACCCAGGCGGTCGAGGTGAAGGACGGCATCGTTCACTGGGACGACAAGCTGAAGCTGCCGGTCAGGCCGATGATCGGCGTCGCCGGCGTCGCGCCGCTGCACGGCGCCGTGCTCACCGTCGACAATGGCGCCCATGGCGGCAATCTCGACGTCCAGGAGATCACCACCGGCAACAGCGTCTCATTTCGCGTGCATCACGAGGGCGCTCATCTCTTCCTCGGCGATTGTCACGCCATCCAGGGGGATGGAGAGTGCGTCGGCATGGGCGC
>JAWKVM010000023.1:0-73136 GCA_041398025.1 Alphaproteobacteria bacterium | reverse complement strand
GCAGGGCGGAAACGCCCTTGGCACCGTTCACGAAGATGGCCATGGCCAACAGATAGTCGCGGATCGGCAGCTTGCGGCTGGCGAACAGCGTCCCGCTGGTCAGGCTGAACTGCTTGAAGCAGCCCTCGCACTTGAAGATCGGCCGGCTCTTGAACTTGTAGCAGGCGCAGCAGCCGCAATGCGGGCAAACAGCCTCGCCGTCGGTCTCACTCCAGCGGATCTTGCGGAACACGCCACGCGCTTCCTCATCGCTCATGCGCGCCACCTTGGCCACGCTGAGCGTCCGGGCTTGGGCGGAAAGAAGGAAGCGTTGGGCTATTTGTTGCTTTTTCCGTAACTAACATTACGAATATGGCAACATCACAAAACATTGTCAACAACATATGTTACAAATATGATGACGTTCGTTTCCATCATTGAGGCATGTCGCATGAACGATATCGATTGGTCCGGCACGGTCAAAGGAATGCTTAAAGGCGAGATCAAACGGCGCAATCTGACCTACGACATGCTGTCGGAACGGTTGGCTGAATTTGGCGTTCGCGAGACGCCGCAAAACCTTCGCACCAAGATCAGCCGGGGCGGGTTTTCCGCCGTCTTTTTGATTCAGTGTTTGAAGGCGATCGGATGTCAGACGCTAAGGTTGGACGATGCCTGATTTTGGCACTTATCGCTTTTCATTGGGCCGTACTGAGCCTCATTCAGGGCGTAAAAGCTGATGCACAACATTACACCTGCCAATACACATACTGCTCCCCATTGACGGTTCATGCTGATCAGACCGAGACAGCCCCCTATACCGCTGATTATCAGCGCGTTTGCGACAATCCCCAATCCACCGAAGAGGCCGATCTGTGCCAGCAATGGCGCATGGCCGAAGCAACGGAGAAAATGGAAGGGACTGCCGCTAGGCAGCTCCGCGCGACTTATTTTGAGATTGCCGGCCTGCTTTTTACTGTCTTCTTCACTGCATGGGCCGCAATTGCTGCCAGCAAGGCCGCTCGCGCGGCGAACAAATCGATATCTGTCACTCGTGAATTGGGTCAGAAACAGATTAGGGCCTATGTTGGCATCATAGATGCCAAGGTCCACGATTTCAGACTTGGGCAAGTCGTCAGGCTTGATCTGACCATGCGGAACTCCGGCCGATCGCCGGCCTATAACGTCAGACCATCGATCTTCGCTCGCAGTGTGGTCAGTTCCGAACACCCTGAATTTGATTTTGCTAGCCTGGAAAGAGGCCAATCGAGAGGCGATGTCGGAGCCGACGGAAAATTTGGCACTGGCTGCCTTTTCGGCAAACCTTGCTCGCGGAGCTTCATTGACAGGATAACGAGCGGGCAAGGCAAATTCGTCGTGGTGGGGCGCATAGAATACCGGGACGTATTCGATGAAAGTCACGAAACGCACTTCAGGATGCGATTGTTGCCCGAGAGCATAGAGAACGGCGTCGGCGTCCTTGTGCCAGAGGAAGCAGGAAACCGCAGCACCTAGCACCAAAACACGCGCGCCTCGCGCGCTCCATTTCCCAAGGAATCCCATGCCACCCCGCCCTAGGTGTGTTTGCTACATAATTCCGAACAGATGGGGCAAGGCTCGGATTCCCAGGATCACATGGACCCATGTGCGATGATCGCAAGAAAAGATGAAGAGCGGGTAAAGAGCGCAGCAGTCGTAACTCGGCCGTCTGCGATCGAGCGCATCGAACCTGATTGGGTTTCAACCCTGGTGCCGTGGCTTGTGATTCGTCCGAATCTGCCGCTGCCCTAAGCGACTTTCGGATGCATGTGCGGGCTGTCGAAGTCGAGCTTTCGCAGGCCCTCATGCACTTCCGGGCAGCTCATGAACAGCTTCCAGATCAGCCCGGTCCGATAGTTCTCGATCATGCCGACGATCGGGCCCTGGTCGATCGAGAGATGGGTGGAGGCGGCCCAGTTTTCCGTGGGATTGAAGGCGTCGACGAAGCCATATTCCCGCCAGAGCTCGTCGCCGCGATCGTCGTAGAAGTGACGAAGCGCCTCCATCGAATAGTCCGGCGTGTAGGGAAAGGCGGACAGCGCGGCTGTCGGCGTGATGACCCCGAGGTCTCGGCGTGGCTGGTGAGCCGCATAGCCCTTCTGATTGTCCGACGAGGTCAGGCCCCAGCAATGGCGGCCGTAGCCCTCGAAGCCGTTCGGATTGAGGATGCAGTGCTCGCGATTGATCAGGGTGTGCGCGGTGTTCTGCTCCCAATAATCGGCGTAGCGGTCCTTGAGGCCGTTGGGGTCCAGCATCATGAAGCAATATTGCGTCCAGAACAGCGGGCCGCCGAAGTCCGGGCCGAGCGGCAGCCTGATGCCGTAATATTCGCGTTCGTTCTTGAACACGCGGCCCATCGCCCAGCCGCGGTGGTAGGCTTCCTTGTGGATCGGATAGGTCGGCGACGACGCGCCGAGCACATAGGTGAGCAGGCATTCGTTCCAGCCGCGGATCTCGAAATCCATGCCCCAGCCCTGGTTCGGGCTCCAGTGCCAGTACATGATGTGCTGGCCGCCGCGAGTGTGCCAGTTCCACTCGGTCTGGGTCCAAAGGGTGTTGATGCGATCGCGCAGCTCGGCCTCCTTGCCGTTGCCGTCGAAATATTGCCGCGCCACCAGCAGCCCGCCGATCAGGAAGGCCATCTCGACCACATCGGAGCCGTCGTCCTTCCGCGAGAACGGGATTGCAGCGCCGGTGGTGCCGTGCATGAAGTGGGGGAGAACGCCGTGAAAATGCGCACCCAGATGCAGGAATTTGACCATCTTCAACAGCTGATTCACGGCATCCGTGCGAGAAACCCAGCCGCGCTCGACCGCGACCACGATGGCGATCGCGCCGAAGCCCGTCCCACCGATCGCCATGGCTTCGGGGCCGTATTTGTCCTGCACGTTGGTGCGATCGCGCGCGAGACCCGAGATCGGATGGGCGCCATCCCAGAAAAACCGGAAGGTCTGGCGCTGCACCAGCTCCAACAGCTCGTCGTCGGACAATCCCTTCGGCCGCTCCGCGCCGATACCGGCAGGTTCGGTCGGACGGGGCTGGAAGACATCACTCATGCCAATGTTCTCCGGTTTATCACAGGCAACTTTGTACAAGCACAACCGCGGCGTGTCTCGATGTCAATGGGCACCGACCCGGTGCGGGTTGACCTGTTCGCTGTTGATGGACGCGACCGGTGTCGGCTGGCTGGAGGCCTGGCCGAGTGACCGCCTCCTAGCAGCCGAGTTTCGGCAATATCGTCGCTTATGGCAAAGCGGAGTCGCATTCATGCTGAAAAGCCACAATATTCAAGCCTATGGAGTCCAGCTACGCATAGACGAGAGCTCATGGCATCGAAAGCGATGTCGGTCGCGATTCTCCTGGCCGACATCTCCGGCAGCACACCGCTCTACAAGGCGATCGGCGACGCCGAGGCGCAGCTTGCGATCACGCGCGAACTGCAGCGCCTGCGCGATACCATCGGCAGCCAGGGCGGCGTCTATGTCCGGGAAAAAGGCGATGACGTGCTCGCCTATTTCGAGGATCCCGCCGCTGCCTTCTCCGCGATGCAGATGATGGTGACCGTGCAGAGCTCGCCCGGCCTCTCGATCCATGCCGGCCTGCATTTCGGTCAGATCCTGATCGCCGAGGAGGACATCTTCGGCGAAGCGGTGAACCTGACGGCGCGCCTCTCGGCGCTCGCCAATGCCGGTGAGGGTCTGCTCAGCCGATCCGTGGTCGATCGCCTCTCCGGCCTGCATACCGCCTTCCTGGTGCCGATCGACAAGGTCTGGCTGAAGGGGATCAGCGAACCCCTCGACGTCTATTCCTTCACCGGCGACGACACCGCCATGCGCACCGCGATGACGCCGCCCATGGCCGCGCGCCGCCTCGGCAGGGATCTCGCCACCGGTCCCGAGGCGACCCTGCTGCTCACCATCGGCGACCGCATCCGGAGCTGCCGCGAGGCCGATACGCTGATCGTCGGCCGCTCCGAGCATTGCGACATCGTCCTGCCCAGGCCCTGGATCTCCAGGCGCCATGCACGGCTTTCCGTGCGCGGCGGCAAGGCCGTGGTCGAGGATCTGAGCTCGTCCGGAACCTATGTCGCCGCCGGCGGCGACAGCGAGATGCTGCTCAGGCGCGAAGCCTTCGTGCTCACCGGCGACGGCACGATCTCGCCGGCCCTGCCGTCAAATCAAGAAGAAGCCGAGCCCATTCACTTTGAAGTCGTACGCCGCTGAATTCTGCTGAACCGTTTTGGAGAATGTCGGCGGGCGCAGCGCCAAAGCTGTTGAAGCCGCTGGTCATTGCAATTAATGTCATGTCGAATGAATTAGGTGCAACTGCGTGATAAATGGTGCCGTTCATGACGGTGCCTCGAGCCCGTTATTCAGACGTTGGATTGCACTCGAGGCTAGCCAAGAGCGAGACGCTCCACAGAGTCGAGGACGAGGCCATGGTCAATGCTCGAAAGGATTCCCAGGCGGCGAGGCGGGCCGCGTGCCTGGCTGCGGCAGCCCTCCTTTGGGGCGCCATGCTCGCGCTGCCGGCGGCCGGCGCCCTCGCCGAGGACATGCCGAATGCCTGCCCGATCGACGGCTGCGAGGTCACCATCGTCGGCGTGCAGAAGGCGGGCGACGAGCTGGAGCTGACCTACGAGGCCAACTTCACGCCTGACGTCTCGAAGAACCACATTCACGCCTGGTGGGGCGAAAACTACACGGTGGAACAGGTCGGGCGCAACGCGGAAACCGTGCATGGCGTGACCCAGGGGCGCTGGCACCGCCATGACGACTACCCGACCTATGTCACCAAGGAGGCGGTGTCGACCTCGGTGCGCGACGGCGCCACCACCATCTGCGTCAGCCCCGCCGATCGGGATCACAATATCCTCGACGTCTCGATCTATCACTGCGTCGACGTCAGCGGCTATTTCTGAGGCACGCTCGGTGCATGACGTCGCCCTCCTATGTCGGCCGTTACGAGGTTCGTGAGGAGATCGCGGCGGGCGGCTTTGCCGTCGTCCTGAAAGCCTGGGACGAAGAGCTCGAATCGATCGTCGCGCTCAAGATCCTGCATCGCAATCTGGCGGAGGACGAGGAGGTGCGCGCGCGCTTCCTGGAGGAGGCGCGCCTGCTCCGACGCATCCGCTCGCCGCGCGTGGTCACCGTGCACGATGTCGGCCGCCTGCACGATGGCCGGCCCTATTTCGTCATGGACTTTGCCGATCGCGGCACGCTGATGCCGCGGCTGAGGCCGGCAGAGGCCGATCGCCTGGCTCTGGGCCTGAACATCGAGCCCCTGATCGACGCGATCGCGGATGGCCTGTCCGCGATCCACGAAGCGGGCGTGGTCCATCGCGACATCAAGCCCGCCAACATCCTGTTTCAGCAGACCCGGCGCCTGCACCTCGCCGCCAATGGCAACGAAAACGGCGACGACGCTTTGCCCACCCATATCGTGCGCCCGGACGAGCGCATTCTGGTGGGCGATCTCGGCATCGCCAAGGATCTCGCCAAGCGCATCACCAGCGGCACGCTCATGGCCGGCACGCCGGTCTACCAGGCGCCTGAGCAGATGGATCCGGACGCCGAGATCACGCCCGCGGCCGACATCTACGCCGCCACCGCGATGATGTGGCACGTCCTCGTCGGCAGGCCGCCGCCCGGCTTCCACCGGCTGAACGAGCGGCTCGAGGACCTGCCGGCGGTCTGGCGGAACTGCATCGCGACAGGCATGGCGGAAGACCCCGCCGCCCGCTTTGCCGATGCCGAACAGTGGCGAAGCGCGATGCGCGCCGCGCTCGGCCATGAGATGCGCAGCGCCGGCGCCGAGGCGGTCACCATCCTGGCACCGCCGGCCGCGCGCTGCCCTTACAAAGGCCTCGCCGCCTTCGAGCCGGAGGACGCGGAGATCTTCTCCGGCCGCGAGGGCCTGGTGGACGAGATCGTCCGGCGCGTGCAGCTCAATCGCGTCATGGTGATTGGCGGGCCGTCCGGCAGCGGCAAGTCGTCCCTGATGCGCGCAGGGCTGATCCCGGCGATCCGCGCCGGCACCCTTCCCGGCAGCGACAACTGGCATGTCGCCGTGTTCACCCCCGGGCCCGACCCGCTCGCCGACCTCTATGTCCAGCTCGCGCGCGGCCGCAGCCAGACCCAGGCCGATCTCACCATCGATCAGGTCATGGCGCATCCGAGCCTCGCCCGCTATGTCGGCGCCGCGGCCGACTTGCCCTGCCTGATCTGCATCGACCAGTTCGAGGAGCTGTTCACCCTGACGCCGCCCGCGCAGCGCCAGCGCTTCGTCGAGGCGCTCGCGGCGATGGCCGGTCCGGCCGACAGCAAGATCAAGATCGTGCTCAGCCTGCGCGCCGACTTCTACGCCGCCTGCGCCGACATCCCCTGGCTCGCGGGCCGCATCTCGGAAAATCAGGTGCTGGTCGGCCCGATGACCAGCCCGGAGCTGCGCCGGGCGATCACCGAGCCGGCGCGCGTCGCCTCGCTGTTTCTCGAGGACGCGCTGATCGACGCGGTGCTCGACGAGGCCGGCAACGAGGCGGGCTCGCTGCCGCTGGTCGCCCATGCGCTGCTGGAGACCTGGAAGCGTCGCGAAGGCAATATGATGACGCTCAAGGGCTTTCGCGAGGCGGGCGGGGTCGCGGGCGCGATCAGCCAGACGGCGGATGCGCTGTTCGAGCATCGCTTCGATGCCGCGGAACAGGCGGCGACCAAGCGGCTGTTTCTCCGCCTGATCACGCCGGGCGAGGGCACGCCCGATACCAAGCGCCTCCTGTCACGCTCGGAAATCGATCGCGATCCCGAGGCCGAGGTCATGCAGCGGGTGGTCGAGCAGCTCACCGACTCGCGCCTGCTGACCGTCGACGAGGACACGGTGCAGATCGCCCATGAGGCGCTGATCCGCACCTGGCCCCGGCTGCGCGCCTGGATCGACGAGGGTCGGGACGAGCTGCGCATGCGTCAGCGCATCGTGCGTGCGGCGACCGACTGGGCGGCGGAAGAGCGCGATCCCGACCTCCTCTATCGCGGCACCAGGCTGTTCTCGGCGGTCGAGTGGGCGGAGAGGAATGGCGAGCTGCTCGGCGAGCAGGAGCAGCAGTTCCTGAAGGAATCCGCCGAAAGCCAGGCGAGCACGGAGGCGGCCGCCGCCCAGCGCTCGCGCCGCCGCCGGCGCCTGCGCAATATCTCGGTCGCCGGGCTGGTGGCGCTCACCATCGGTGCGAGCATCGCCTCGGTCATCGCCTGGCGCGCCTCCCGGCAGGCGGAGGAGAGCCGCGGGCGCGCGGAGCGTGCGACCGGCCAGGCGAACGAGCGCTTCGCGGGTGCGCTCGGCGCCGCCGCCAACGGCCTCGTCGAGGTCGACCCGCTGCTCGCGACCGCGCTCGCCGCCGAGGCCCTGGCGCGTGCCCATAGGCCGGCCTCCACTTACGAAGCGCGCGCCGCCATGCTTGCCGCCAGGCGCACGCTCGCGGGTGAGGGTCCCTTCCTGATCGGCAGCCCGATCGATGCCGGCGATGCACTCGCCATTGCCCTGGATCGGCAGGGGAGTCTGCTCGCCGTGGGTGAGCGCGAGGGGCCGATCAGGATTTTCGACATCCGGAATGGCCGCTGGCTGCCGCCCGGCCTTTCCGGCCATCACGGCGGCGTGCGCGATCTCGATTTCGGACCGAATGGCGACAGGCTGGCGTCGGCCGGAGCCGACGGCTCGGTCTGGCTCTGGACGCTCGCGGACGGCATGAGCGGCGGCCACCGCAAGATCGGCGACTTCGAGGATGTGGTCTCGGGCATCGCCTTCGATCCGACCGGTCGCCTCATCGCCTCGGCGAATGGCGATGGCACGGTGCGCCTCTGGAATGCCGACCTCGGCACCCAGGCCGGCGAGCCGCTGATCGACCTGCCGCTTGGCTTCAAGACCATCGCCTTCGCGCCGGACGGCAGGGGTGTGGTCGCAGGGTACAATGACGGCGCGATCTATGGCTGGTCGGTGGCCACGCGCGAGGCGTTGTTCGCGCCCATTCCGGGCATCAACAGCAGCAATCTCGCGGATCTGGTGGTGAGCCCGAAGGGCGATCACATCGCGACCGCGAGCACGGACGGCACCTCGGCGCTGCTCTCCTATCCAGGAGGCGAGCGGCATGGCGCCGCCTTTCAGGAAGACGACCAGATCGGCGCGGTCGCGTTTGCCGAGGGCGGCAAGGTGCTGCTCGGCGGCGCTGCCGACGGCGCCCTCCGCCTGTGGGACATCGCGCATGCCGAGCCGCTCGCGACCACACCCAAAGGCCACAACCAGGGTATCGTGGACGTCGAGACCAGCGGCGACGGGCGACTGCTCGCGACGTTGGGCCGGGATCAGCAGGTGCGATTCTGGAGGTTCGATGCCCACCTGCCGCTGGCGAGGACGCTGCAGGTCGCCGGCAGACGCGCCAAGGGTGTTGCCTTCAGCGCCGATGGCGAGCGCCTGGCGGCCGGCGACGATACCGGCCTGGTGCAGCTCTGGACTCTCGGCGACGACCGGCCGCCGCTCGAGCTTGCCGGGCATGAGCATCAGGTCTGGGCGCTCGCCTTCACGCGCTCCGGCAATCTTCTGGCCTCGGGCGATCGCGCCGGCCATGTCAGGCTTTGGAACGGCCGGACCGGGAGCGAGCTCGGCGAGATCGAGGTCGGGGACGCGCCGATCTGGTCGCTCGCCTTTTCCGCTGATGGCCGTCAGCTCATGGTCGCATCCGCTGCCCGCATCGGACTCTGGCGTGCCGAGGACCGTGCCGAAACCCTGGAGTTCAAGGTCGACGGGCAGGAGATCACGCGCGCGACCCTGTCACCCGACGGCACGCGTATCGCCGCGTCGTCGACCAGCGGCCTGGTGCGCCTCTGGGATTCCGCGACCGGGGAGCCGCTGCGCGATATCGAGGCTGACGACAATGTCATCTGGAGTCTCGCCTTCAGCCCGGACGGCCGCACCCTGGCGACCGCCTCGAGCGATGAGGTCATCGATCTCTGGGAGGTCGAGACCGGCGAGCGCAGGGCGACCTTCGGCGGCCACAAGGGCGGGGTCACCGACCTCGCTTTTCTCGCCGACGGCGCCACGCTGATCGCGGTCGACCGCTCCGGCGAGCTGCATTGGTGGGACCTGGCGACCGAACGTCGGCTGACCGACGTCTGGCAGGGCCATCAGGGCGCGAGCTGGCGCCTCGCCGTGCACCCGGACGGCCAGCGCTTCGCCACCGCCGGCGACGACGGTCAGGTGCGGATCTGGGACGAGCTCAGCCTTGGCCAGGCCTGCGCCATCGGCGGCAGAGCCTTCGACGAGGTCCGCCGCCGCCAATATCTCGGCGTGGAAGAACCCACGATCGCCTGCGATGCCCAGTCGCCGTTCGCGGCGGCCTCGAGGTGAGGGCGGCGGGGCAGGCAGCGTTTGGTTGAAGAACCTGCCCTGTCTTCGGCGTCAAACGTTCATGCGGTTGGTGATCGAGGTCGTCGACGACGGCGGGGTCGGCGAGGGCTGAGGTGTCGCCGAGCTGGTCGTGCTCGTTGGCGGCGATCTTCCTGAGGATGCGGCGCATGATCTTGCCGGAACGGGTCTTGGGCAGCCCCGGCGCCCACTGGATCAGGTCGGGCGACGCGATCGGGCCGATCTCCTTTCGCACCCACTGGCGAAGCTCGGTCTTGAGCTCGTCCGTGGGCTCGATGCCCGCGGTCAGGGTCACGTAGCAGTAGATGCCCTGGCCCTTGACGTCGTGCGGATAGCCGACCACCGCCGCCTCCGAAACCGACGGGTGCGCCACCAGCGCGCTCTCGACCTCGGCCGTGCCCAGCTGCGGTGGCCCGACACGTTGATCACGTCGTCCACGCGCCCGGTGATCCACCAATAGCCGTCCTGATCGCGCCTGGCGCCGTCGCCGGTGAAATACTTGCCCTTGAACGTCGAAAAATAGGTCTGGATGAAGCGCTCGTGATCGCCGTAGACCGTGCGCATCTGGCCGGGCCAGCTGTCCAGGATCACCAGATTGCCCTCGGCAGCGCCCTCGACGAGGTTGCCATCGTTATCGACCAGAGCCGGCTGCACCCCGAAAAACGGCCTGGTCGCGGACCCGGCTTCAGGTCGGTCGCGCCGGGCAGCGGCGTGATCAGAGATGCCGCCGGTTTCGGTCTGCCACCAGGTGTCGACGATCGGGCAGCGGTCGTCGCCGACCACATGGTGATACCAGAGCCAGGCCTCCGGATTGATCGGCTCGCCCACCGACCCCAGGATCCGCAGGGACGCCCTGCTCGTCTTCTTGACGGGATCCTCTCCCAAACGCATGAGGGCGCGGATCGCGGTCGGGGCGGTGTAAAAATATTGACCCCGTGCTTGTCCACCACCTGCCAGGAAGCGCGACGCGTCGGGGTAGTTGGGCACACCCTCGAACATCAACGTGATCGCGCCGTTCGCCAGCGGCCCGTAGACGATGTAGCTGTGGCCGGTGACCCAGCCGACATCGGCGGTGCACCAGTAGACGTCGCCGTCGTGATAGTCGAAGACATATTGGTGGGTCATCGAGGCGTAGACCAGATAGCCGCCGGTGGTGTGCAGCACGCCCTTCGGTTTGCCGGTCGAGCCTGAGGTGTAGAGGATGAACAGCGGATCCTCGGCGTTCATCGGCTCCGGCGCGCACTCGGCCGAGGCCTTGTCCATCAGGGCGTAGGCGTCGTGGTCGCGGCCGTCTTTCATCGAGACGTCGACGCCGGCGTATTTGAACATCAGCACCTGGACGTCATCCGGGCATTTTTCCAGCGCCTTGTCGGTGTTCGGCTTCAGCGGCACGTTGCGCCCGCCGCGCTTGCCGCCGTCCGTGGTGATCACCAGCTTGCTGTCGCAGCCATTGATGCGATCGGCGAGGCTGTCCGGGGAAAAGCCGCCGAACACGATCGAGTGCACCGCGCCGATCCTGGCGCAGGCGAGCATGGCGTAGGCGGCTTCGGGGATCATCGGCAGATAGAGCGTGACCCGGTCGCCCTTCTTGACGCCCAAGTCTTTGAGAACATTGGCGAGCCTGCAGACCTTCTCGTGCAGCTGCCGGTAGGTGATCGCGGCATCCTGATCGGGCTCGTCGCCTTCCCAGAGGAGGGCGGTCTGATCGCCGCGTTTGTCGAGATGGCGGTCGATGCAGTTGACCGAGACGTTGAGCACGCCGTCCTCATACCAGCGGATTTTCGCGCCATCGGCGAAATCGACGTTCTTGATCGTCTTCGGAAAGGTGGTCCAGTCCAGGCGCTTGGCCTGCTCCGCCCAGAACCCGTCCGGGTCCTCCACCGAACGCTTGTACATCGCCGCATAGCCCGCCGCGTCAACATGCGCGGACGCCGCGATCGCGGAGGAAACGGGGTAGAGGCTCTGCTCGGTCATGACGTCGATCTCCCTGGCCGAGACATCGTGTATTCGCGAGGTCTCGGGCGTATCTGGTCTCGTTCAATCTCAGCGCGGCCCTTCGGGCTCGGCGGTTCGTCCCAGCTTATTGATGGGTCAACATGACGCAATGGTCCTTCCGGTCGCATCTGACATGGCGCCGTGACCCTCAATATTTGGCCTGCTTGCGGCGGATGGCGACGATCTGCCCCGAGGCCAGAACGGCGTCGCGCAGTGTCCTGATACCGGCCGCTTCGAGAAGATCGATCAGGCGCAGGAACACCTCGGCCGTGGCGATGGAATCGCCGAGCGCCGTGTGCCGGTCCTCGTCCGCGAGGCGCACGCCATAGCGCACCGCAAGACTGTCGAGCGTCAGGCTTTCGCTGACGCCGTGGACATGCGCGGCCAGGAGCACGGTATCGAGAACGGGATTGTCGAAGTGCAGCCCGAAACGCTCCTGCTTCAGCGTCAGGAACTTCATGTCGAAGGCGGCGTTGTGCGCGACCATGACGGCCTCGCCGACGAAGCGCCGAAAGCGCGGCAGGACCTCGGAGAGGGGCGGCGCCGTCCGGACCATGGCTTCGCTGATGCCGTGCACCTCGGTCGAGGCGGGCGGGATGCCGCGTCCCGGGTTGATCAGGTGGTCGAAGACCTCGCCGCGCAGCACGCGGCCGTTCACCACCCGAATGCCGGCGATCGAGATCATTTCGTCGCCGGCGGACGGTTCGAGGCCGGTGGTCTCGGTGTCGAAGACCACATAGGTGAGGGCCTTGAGCGGGGTGTCGTCGATCGCCGAGGGGTCCATGCGGCCAAGGAGATCGAAGTCGTAGAACTCGGGACGCTCGGGCAGGGGCTGGTGTGGACGTGCGCGTCCTCCCGGCACCTCCTTGCCGAAGGGCAGCGGCATGCGCAGGCGGGCACCGTCCTCGCCGAGGGCTTCGCACCAGAGTTCGGCGCGGTGCCGGTCGAGCACGTCCCGCCCGGTGATATCGCCGAGATCGTCGTCGAGCGGATTGGCCAGCCAGTCGTCGAGCTCGGCGCTCGCGATCACATCCCCTTTCCAGGCGAGCTCGAGATAGGCGCGCTGGCTGCCCGGCACCGCCTGCAGCGTGAAATTCGCGGCCTGTCCTCGCACCTTCAGCCTGTCGATCAGATGATCGACCAGTTCGACGATGGTGAGACTGTCGCCATGCATCCAGACCGGATCACCGACGATCTCGACATCAGCCGCATCGCTCCTGCGTTTGCCGAGCACGCAATGAAAAAGCGTCGGCGAGTAGACGTCGCTCATCGGCCAGGCGCCGGCCAGAAGGTCGCGCGATTGCTCCTCGAGCCGTTGCAGGCGGGCTGACAGGGCCTGGGCCTCGTCGACCAGGATGCGCTCGAAGGCAGCCCGCCCTTCCTGGTCCAGCGCATTGTCCTCGAGCATTTCGGCCGCAGCGAGAAGGCTTGCGGCCGGCCGGCGCATCTCGCCCGTCGCCTCCTGCAGAAGGCGGTCGCGCTGCGCGTGTTCCGCAAGCTCGCGGGTGGCGTCGCTGAAGGTCGCGACATAACCGTCCGGCAACAGACCTTCGGCGTCCAGCAGGAGCGAGACGCGTCCGCGAAGGGTGTGGGCGCCATCGGCGGTCTTGCAGACGACGAGCGTGCTCAGTCCTTCCTCATGATCGACATGCCGCCCCTCGGTGAAGCGCACCCTCAGCCGGTCCAGCGCATGACGAAAGGGCTGCGGCGTGACCACGTCGAACAGCGAGCGGCCAAGGCCGATATCGCCGGAGATGTGCAGGATCTCAAGGGCGCGTCGGTTGTAGAGCAGGATCTTGTGATCCAGGGTGCAGATCAGGACGGCTTCCTGCAGATCACGCAGCACCACCTCCAGACGCCCCTTTTGCTGCTCGACCTCGCGGGTGGCCTCCCGGACGGTCTGATCGACGTCCGAGCGCGCCTGACGCAGGGCGCGGGCGATGTCGCGCGCCGCTGGTGCAAGGAAACCGAGATAGACGGAGGCCTTCTCATCGACCTCGCCTGACGCGCCGCCATGGGCGATGGCGCGCAGGTCGCCTGCCAGGCGCTCGATCGGCCTCGCGACATGCTCGTCGAACTTCATCCAGACCCAAAGGCAAAGCCCGACGATCGCGAAAGCGGCAGCACCACCGAACAGGACGAGCGGCGGCCCGGCGGCAGCGCCGATGCGTTCTCTGGCGAGGACCAGCGCCACGGCGATGGCCACGATCGCGCCGAGGCCGATCAGGGCGAAGAACAGGAACATGCGAAGCCTGAGGCTCCAGCGTTCGACCAGGGTCGCCATGTCGCTCAGCTCGACTCCGCGGAGTCGTCGCCGAGCATCGACATCACCTTGGCGGCGAGGTCGCGCGTCGAGAACGGTTTGGCCATATAGTCGTCCGCGCCGAGCGCCAGACCTTTTTCCACCTCGATGTCACGCCCCTTGGCGCTGAGCATGATGATCTTGATCGCCCGCCAGTCGGGGTTGGCGCGCACGGTCTGGCAGACGTCGTAGCCGTCGCGCTTGGGCATCATGACATCGAGCAGCATCAGGTCGGGCGGCTGATCGGCCACCATGCCGAGCGCCTCCTCGCCGTCGCGCGCGACGCGCACGTCGTAGCCCTGGCCCTTCATCAGATAGCGAAGCGCGATGCCGATATTTTCCTCGTCCTCGACGATCAGGACTTTTTTTGTCATGACCTGCCTCCCCGGCGGTGCTGGCCTTCGGCCGGCCGCCTTTCATCAATCCTAAGCCATCCCCTTTGCTTTTCGTCTTTCGTCCAGCGCAAAGCGTCAGCCCTATTCTAACGCCTTGCCTTGATCCAACGCAAAGCGTCAGCCTCGACCCTCGTCGCAGATCGCGCGGAACACGGCATGATCGCGTTCGGTGTCGATCCAGGACGCATTCACCGGCAGACCGCGCTCGTCGACTTCGGTCGAGCTCAGAATATCGGTGCGGCGCGCCTGCCGGCAGTCATAGAGCTGGGTCAGCTTGACCGCAGGATCCAGGCGCTTGACCAGGAGAATGTCCGCCATGACATAACCGGGTGCGCGCTCGTTCCGGCGAATGGACCCGCGATCGACGGCGGTGAACCGGTTGATGCGCGGCACCAGCAGCGTCCAGGGCTGCAGCAGGCTTTCATAGGTGTAGCGCTCGGCCACCTGCATGCGCTCCGGCAGGCCGCGGGTCACGCGGTCGAACCAGCTATATTCGTTCCAGAGGTGGAAGCTGAGCATCGCCGCGCCGGCAACCATCGGCAGCAGCCATTTGGGCGGGCGCTTGCGGACGAGGCGGCAGGCCAGGAGAACGCAGCCGGCCGCAGCCACGCCTGCGACCACCATGCCGATGAGGTTGAACAGCATGCGCGCGCCCCGCTCAGAGGCCGCCGCCGCTGCGGTGCGCGAGCGCGGACTGCAGGGTCTTGACCACGATGAAGGCGTCGCGCAGGTGGTTGCGCTCCAGATCGGACAGCGTGCTCGGCGGCAGGAAGTTGTCCGGCTTCTCGCCGCTTCGGATCTGCTCGGCCTGGTGCTTGAGGCGCGTGGTGGCGATCAGGTCGAGGGCATCGATCAGATCGCGAAAGCCCGCCTCGCTGAGCTTGCCGGCGGTGCGTGCGAGGATCAGGCGCTCACGCGTGTTGACCTGCTCGATCCCCGCCTCGAGGGCGAAGACGCGGGCGAGATCGACGATCGGCACGATGCCGTTCAGCTTGAGATCGATGGTATCCTTATGCTCGCCGTGGCGGATCAGGGCGAAACCGCGAAAGATGCTGAGCGGCGGCGTGTGCTTCAGGGAATTGGCGATCATGTGCACGCGAAAGATGCTGTTCTTCTGCGCGCGCGCCAGCGTCTTCGCCTGGACGCCCTCGAACAGCGCGGTCGCACCGGCGATCGGGCGAAGGTCGAACATCACGCTCGCCAGCATCTGCGCCATGGGATCGGGCTCTTTGATCCAGCCGTCGAAATATTTTCGCCACACCGACACCGGCTGGCGCCAGCGCGGATTGGTCGCCATCATCTCGCCCGGACAGGTAGTAATGAAGCCGCAGGCGTTCAGCTCCGTCGGAGACGAAGGTCGCGAGCTGCCTGAAATAATGGCCATGCGCGCCTGCCTGTAGCCGTCGTCGAGGAACAGGCAGTTGTCCTGATCCGAGACGCCGGTCTGCTCCTCGGCAGAGATAGGGGACCGGCGGCGGGCCGAGCTTGTCCTCGGCAAGGGTGATCAGGCGCTCGGTGAGCGCGTCGGCGACGCTGGTGACCAGACGGCCGACGTCATGGGGCGGCAGGCCGGAGGCGACCAGCTGCATCAGAAGCTGCGGGATCTTGGCGACGATCTCGGCCAGGGTCTCGATGCGCTTGCCGCGCTTGATGTCGCTCACCAGAAAGATCGAGGAGAGAGCCTGCTGGCGCACCAGATTGCTGGTGGTGAGGATGCCGATCAGCCTGCCCTTCTGGACGATCGGCAGATGGCCGATGCCGCGTTCGGTCATCGCCAGAAGGGCATCGAAGCCGCGCGCATCGGGGCCGAGCGCGAACGGCTCCGCCGTCATCACCTGGCCGACCGGAATCTCGGGATCGCGGTCGGTCGCGAGCACGCGGTCGACCAGATCGCCGCTGGTGACGATGCCCTTGAGGACACCGCCTTCGGCGACCGGCAGGCAGGAGATGTCCCGATCGCGCATGATCCGGGCGGCTTCCCTGACCGTCATGTCCGGCGCGATGGTGATCGGATCGGATGTCATCAGATGGGCGAGCGAGGTCGAGACCAGGCTGCCGCCCTGCTCCACGGCGGGGGCTGCGGGCTTCGGCTCGAAATAGGCCTTGAAGGCCGGGATGGCGTCGAGCAGCCGGCGGAAGGTCGGCGCCGGAATGAGGTAGATCAGGCAGTCATCGATCGCGGCGGCGCGGTTGGGCGCGATGCCGTCGCGCAGCAGGCCGCGCTCGCCGAAGCTGTCGCCGACCGTGAGCTGCGCCAGCCTTTCGCCTTCGGGTGAACTGATCTCGATGGTGCCTTCACGGATCAGGTAGAAGCCGTTCTGGCGTTCGCCACTCGCATAGATCGTCTCGCCGGCCGATCGTCGAAGCGCCGATGCTGCCTGCACCACGGCATCGAGCTCCTCTTCGGTGAGGAGACCGAGCGGCAGATGGTTCGATGCAAAACTCTTGAGGTCGTCGCCGGCAGCGTCCATGGGCGCCCTCCGGAAAGAAGATGGGCTCCGTATGATACGGAGCCCATCCGTCAGCTTTCAAGCACGTGCTGTCCAAGCACGCGGATCAGTGGTCCACGGCGGCCGAAGCTCCCCGCGGGATTCTGATGTGCTCCACCAGATCCTGGATCTCCTCCGGCGGCTCCTGCGTCGCTTTGGAGGCGACGAAGGCGACCACGAAGTTGATCAGCGCGCCGACCGCACCGAAGGCCTCGGACGAGATGCCGAGGAACCAGTGGGAGGCATCGTCAGGCGCCATCTCGGTTCCGGGGACGAAGAACCAGCCCTTGAACCAGAAGATGTAGGTGAGCGTCGTGATCAGGCCGGCGAGCATGCCGAGCACGGCGCCGACATTGTTCACCCGCTTGGAAAAAATGCCCATCATCAGCGCCGGGAAGATCGTAGCCGCGGCGAGACCGAAGGCCAGCGCCACCACCTGGGCGGCGAAGCCCGGCGGGTTCAGGCCGAGATAGCCTGCGACAATGATCGCGCCGGTCATCGAGATGCGCGCCCACATCAGCTCCTGACGCTCCGAGATATTGGGCATGAACGTGCCCTTCAGGAGGTCGTGGGAGACCGCTGACGAGATGGCGAGCAGCAGGCCGGCTGCGGTGGAGAGCGCCGCGGCGAGACCGCCGGCCGCCACCAGCGCGATCACCCAGTTGGGCAGGTTGGCGATCTCCGGATTGGCCAGCACCATGATGTCGCGGTCGACCTTGAGCTCGTTGCCCTGCCAGCCCCAGCCCTCGGCCTTGGCCGCGAAATCGGGGTTCTCGTCATTGTAGTACTGGATGCGGCCGTCGCCGTTCTTGTCCTCGAAGGCGAGAAGGCCCGTGGTCTCCCAGCTCTTCATCCAGTCCGGCCGATCGTCATAGGCGATCGAGCCGTCCGGCGTGCCGATCTGCTCGTTGGGATAGATCGTGTCGATCAGGTTCAGCCTGGCCATCGCGCCGACACCTGGCGCGGTGGTGTAGAGGATGGCGATGAACACCAGCGCCCAGCCGGCCGACCAGCGCGCATCCGACACCTTGGGCACGGTGAAGAAGCGGATGATGACGTGCGGCAGGCCCGCGGTGCCGATCATCAGCGACAGGGTGTAGAGGATCATGTTCAGCATGGAGCCGGATTGCGCCGTATATTGACTGAACCCGAGTTCCTGCACCACCTGGTCGAGCTTGCCGAGCATCGGCAGGCCGGAGGCGGTGTGGGTGCCGAACAGGCCGAGCTGCGGCAGGAAGTTGCCGGTGAGCTGCAGCGAGATGAAGATCGCCGGGATGGTATAGGCCAGGATCAGCACGACATATTGGGCGATCTGGGTGTAGGTGATGCCCTTCATGCCGCCGAGCACGGCGTAGATGAAGACGATGATCATGCCTGCGAACAGGCCGACCTCGACCGACACCTCGAGAAAGCGCGAGAATGCCACGCCGACGCCGCGCATCTGGCCGATCACGTAGGTGAGCGAGGCGACGATCAGGCAGATCACCGCGACGATGCGCGCGGCCTGCGAATAGAAGCGGTCGCCGATGAACTCCGGCACGGTGAACTTGCCGAACTTCCGAAGATAGGGGGCCAGCAGCATGGCGAGCAGCACATAGCCGCCGGTCCAGCCCATCAGGAATTGCGACGCTCCGTAGCCGGCAAAGGCGATCAAACCCGCCATGGAGATGAAGGAGGCTGCCGACATCCAGTCGGCCGCCGTGGCCATGCCGTTGGCGACGGGATGGATCCCGCGGCCGGCGGCGTAGAATTCGCCAGTGGTGCTTGCCTTCGCCCAGATGGCGATGCCGATGTAGAGCACGAAGGTCGCGCCCACCACCAGATAGGTGAGTGTCTGAAGGTCCATCAATTTGCTCCCCGCCTGCTCTTAGTCGTCTTCGTTGACGTCGAATTCGCGATCGAGCGCGTTCATCCGGATCGCGTAGAAGAAGATCAGGATCAAGAACACGTAGATCGAGCCCTGCTGGGCGAACCAGAAGCCGAGATCCGTGCCGCCGATCGAGATGCCGGACAGGAGCGGCCGCAAAATGATGCCAAATCCGAAGGAACATATCGCCCAGATGATGAGGCAAATCGTCATCAAGCGCAGGTTGGCCTGCCAGTATTTCTGACCAGACTCGTTTTTCTCATTCATTGCTAACTCCCTTCATTCGTTGGCACTCCCCATTCGACCGGCGGTTGGCACCAGTCGCAATTGAGCGAGTTTCACACAAGCGGGGTGCAGGGGCCAGCGCCCAATTGCCGCATTCCGTGCACACGGGTGTGTCTTTTATGGGCACTCGACGCAGAACGCCATGCCGATGGCGGACGGCAGGCCGGCCTCACTCCGGCGGCGGGCGCTTGTTCAGCATGCGCTGCAGGGTCCGCCGATGCATCCCCAACGCTCTGGCCGTGGCCGATACGTTCTGATTGCACTGAAAGAAGATGCGTAGAATGTATTCCCAACGCAGCCGATCGGCGGCCATCGGCTTTTCCCGATGGCCCATCATGTGCCGCGTGTCGGTCAGCGCCGCCGCCACGGTATCGACATCCGTCGGCTTCAGCAGGTAATCGACGGCGCCGCTCCTGATGGCCGCGACCGCCGTCACGATGCTGCTGTAGGCGGTTGCGACGACGATGCGCATGGCCGGATGCCGTTTGCGCAGCTGGCCGATGACTTCGAGGCCGCTGTGAAAGGCGTTGGGATCGTGGAGCAGACGCAGTTCCAGCACCGCGAAGAGCGGGCGGAGACGCTGAGCGGCCTCCAGCGCCATCTGGCGATTGTCGGTCGGGACGGTTTCCAGACCGTAGCGCTTCAGGCCTGCCGAGAGCTGGCGGCTGAAGAGCCTGTCGTCGTCGACGATCAGGACCTTGTTGGCGCCATCTTTCGAGCAAGGATTGCCCGTCGAGAATGCGTGCGCCCCAAACCTCCCGAGCGCCAGCGTGCCTTCCTGACTATTGATGGTTTGTCGATCGTTCATCGAAATGACTGTCGCTTCCGAGGGCCCGGACGGCGTCGGCGGGCCCTCAGATACGTACATCCTCATTCATGTGATGTCATGCGGCGGCGTTGAACCAGGTCGTCCAGGGCCCCTCCATGGGCCTGCCCATCTGCTGGCGCAGCGGTGCCGCGGCCTTCTCGGAAGCCGCAAGTGCGAGCTCGGCGAGCTTGCTGCCCTGTGCCAGGCCGTCATTCATGAGCGCCACGAGATGCCCGCGCTGCACGGCCATGGCGTCATCGAGCGACGTCGCGGCCATGGACGCCTTGGCTGCGCTGATGCTGGCATCAAGGCTGGCTTTCGCGTAATCGGCGAGCCCTTGCTTGATCTGCCGCGCGCCGGCGACATGCGCCTTGCCGGCAGCGACCATCGCCATCATGCCGTCGCGCATGCCGGCGGGAAGGTAAACGGCCTGGCCGACGCTGTCGGCGGTCCTGTCGAGAGCCTGTTCCATGTTGGTCAGGGCAGCCTCAGCCGGCTGCATGACCGTTTCCATGTCAATCGTCGTAGCCATCTCTTGCCTCTTTTGACCGATGTCATTGGAAGGACCGATGCCCTTCCATTCATTGCTGCACTGCAGCATAAATCCACCATATCGATTCTCGCAAAATGCGCAACAAAAAATTGTGCACTGCAGCATAAATTTGAGATTTTCAGGATTGGATCGATGTTCGAGCGACGCGCCGCTGCCAAGATTTCATAATAAATATGTTACAAATCAGTATGTTATATAGATTCTCATCAAAATCTAGCATGCCGTCGGTCTACGGCGGCTACATGAAGAAAAATTACTGCGGCGCAGCAATGTCTTGCGGGATGGGCAGCGAAAAGGTGAATCTGGCGCCATGGCCTAGCTGGCTGTCGACCCAGATACGGCCGCCAAAATGCTCGATGATCTGGCGCGATATCGGCAGCCCCAACCCGGTGCCCTGGCGCGGCCCGTCGGCCTCGTCGCCGATCTGCTGGAACTTGTCGAAGATCCTGTCCTGATCCTCGATGGCGACGCCCTTGCCGTTGTCGGAGACCGTGACCAGCAGCATGCCGTCACCCGTCTCGGCCTCGACGCCGACCTGGCCGTCACCGGGCTTGCAGAACTTCACCGCATTGGCGATCAGATTCACGATCACCTGGGTGAGGCGATCGGCATCGACATGAACGTTCGGCAGATGGTCCGGAAGCGCCGTCTCGAGGCGAACCGGCGGGTCGGTATGGAACAGGCTGGCCGTCGCCGCCAGCGCCTCGTCCAGAATCGCGCGCGGATCGCTGTCGCTCATGTGCCACTCGAAACGTCCGGCCTCCATCTTGGCGAGATCGAGAATGGCGTTGATCAGCCGCGTCAGCCGCTCGCTTTCCTTGATGATGATGCCGAGAAATTCGCTGCGCTGCTCTTCCTCCATGTCCGGGCTGTCGTAGAGCAGCTCGCTGAACATCCGAATCGACGTCAACGGGGTGCGCAGCTCGTGGCTGACGGTGGCGACGAAGTCGTTCTTCAGCTCGTCGAGCTGCTTCAGCCGCTGGTTCGCCGCGCGCAGCTCCTCGGTCGTTCTTCGCAGCTCGGCGGACTGCGTCTCGAGCCGGTGGCTGTAGTCGCGGATCTGCGACGCCTCATCCAGGATCTCCATGACCTGGTCGATGTCGGGCTGCTCCTCCTTCACCACCGAGGCGACCAGGATGCGTGCCGAGGACGCGCCGATGGCGCCTGCGAGCTGGCGCTCGGCAAACTGCACCACGCGCGCATCCACCAGGCTCAGATCCGTCAGCGCGGTGCCTGCACGCGCGGCATAGTCGTCGAAGACCCTTGCCGCCCGCTGGTCGCCGACGAAGCGCGCGAGCAGGTGGCGGAGGTCCTGAAGCTTCGCCTGGCTGCGCCCAAGGCTCGCCTCTCGATCCGGGTGCTTGAAGACATCGACGAACAGGCTCGCCTGACCGCGCTCGATCTGGCTCTGGCTCGTGAGATGGGACAAGGCGAGGTAGAGGCCGGCATTGGCGAGCAGGCTCCAGAAGAGCGCATGCGCGATCGGGTCGAGACCTTCGAGGCCGAGCAGCGCATGCGGCTTGAGGGCGTCGATTCCGAAAGGCCCGGCTTCGAGAAAATCGATGGGCAGCCAGCCCGCCCCGGCGAAGGACGGGAGGAGCAGGCAATAGGTCCAGATCAGAAAGCCGGCCGACAGTCCGGCGAGCGCACCGTTGCGATTGCCCCAGCGCCAGTAGATGCCGCCGAGGATCGCGGGCGCGAACTGGGCCGCGGCTGCGAAGGAGACGAGGCCGATCGACACCAGCGCATAGCTGTCCCCGATCTGGCGCCCATAGAGATAGCCGAGCAGGAGGATGAGGCCGATGGTGACCCGCCGGATGGTCAGAAGAAGGGTGCTGAGATCCCGGCGCTCCGACAGATGCAGCCGACCGACGCGCAGGAGAAGCGGCATCACCAGATCATTGCACACCATGGTGCTGAGCGCGATCGTCGCCACGATGACCATGCCGGTCGCTGCCGACAGACCGCCGATGAAAACGAGCAAGGCGAGCCCTTGCCGGTGCTCGGCCATCGGCAAGGCGAGCACGAAGGTATCGGCATCGACCTGGCCGTCCGGGAACTGCAGCAGGCCGCCGAAGGCGATCGGCAGGACGAAGATGTTGATCAGGAGCAGGTACAGGGGAAAAAGCCAGACGGCCGTCCTGATGTGACCTTCATCGACATTCTCGACCACGGCGACCTGAAACTGCCGGGGCAGGCAGATGATCGCCATCATGGAAAGGGCCGTGAGAAAGAACCAGCTCTGGTAGCCGCCGGCCGCCTCCATGGTGGTGAGCGCAGCCAGCTCGGGATCGGCGAGAACTCTGGCGAACAGATCGCCGAAGCCGTCATAGAGGTCGAAGGTCACGAAACAGCCGACGGCGAGAAAAGCGAGGAGCTTGACCACCGATTCGAACGCGATGGCCGCGACCATGCCTTCGTGATGCTCGCTCGCATCGATATGTCTGGTGCCGAAGACGATCGAGAACGCCGCCATGAGCAGTGCCACGTAGAAGCCCGTATCCTGCAGCACCGGGACCATGCCGAGATGGTGCGGCATGACGATCTCGGGGTAGGCGGAGATCACCGAGAAGCTGGTCGACACTGCCTTGAGCTGCAGCGACAGGTAGGGCACGATTCCGATGACCGCGAGGATCGCGACCAGGCCCCCGATCGTCGGACTCTTGCCGTAGCGAGACGAGATGAAGTCGGCGATCGACGTGATCCGATTGATCGCGCTGATGCGCACGATCTTGCGCAGCACGAACCAGCCGAGAACGAAGGTGAGCGTCGGTCCAAGATAGATCGGCAGGAACCCGACGCCGCTGGTCGCCGCCCGGCCGACACTGCCGTAGAAGGTCCAGGACGTGCAGTAGACCGCGAGCGATAGGGTGTAGATGTAGGGATTGTCGATCAGGCTTCGCCTGCCGTCAGCCCGCCGGTCGCCATAGGACGCGATCGCGAACAGGACCGCGAGATAGGCAAGGGCCAGAAGCGCGATGGTCCAGGCGTCGAGCATGATCAGGCGCCCGGGGTCGTGGGAGAGCCTTCGCCGCTTTCCCTTTCCTCGTCCCCGCCGGCCCGCCTCGCCCCGTCGATCGAGATGGCCAGGAGAAGAATGAGGCAGGCCCAGGACAGGAACAGATAGACAAAGAGAACGGGAACACCAAAGATACTGGCGCTCGTGTCGAAAAGGCGGAGAACAGGAGCGTTGAAGGCAAGCAGGCCGACTGCAAAAAGCAAGGCCAGCCGCTCCCTCGCGTGGCCGCGCCTAGACATCGCCAGGCCCTGCCATCTCACTCTCGATCCTCGTCGGCTGGTCAAGGTTGTTCATTGGCCGATTCGCTTCAGCCTCCCGTCGACGCCAATCCCCTTGCCTGACGATGGCTGAATCCAGCCCGAAAGCCAACGCGTCGACGCTTCCGGCGAGACGATGCCTGCAAGAATTTTTACCATGCGCCGTCGTGACCTGCTGCGGCCCGCCCGAAGGCGTGACGGCGATGGCAGCCTAGGACGGGTTGAACGGGCGAAGGGCGCCGTAGAGCCTTTCGTAGGTCGCCTTTCTGCTGGTGTGACGCTCGTGCATGTCGGGGCGAGGCGTGAACTGCCGGTCGCTATGGACCATCGCCTCGACCACGGGCGCGATGTCGGTGGCCTCGTCGATCGCCGCCCGGCCGAGCATGGCGCCGGCGAGGCAGGGTGCGTCGCCGGTCGCCATGCGCGTCACCGGGCAGCCGAGGATGTCCGCCTTCATCTGCAGCCAGTCATCGGAGCGCGCCCCGCCGCCGATCGCGCGGATCTCGCGGAGCGGGCCGGTGGTCTCGATCAGATGGTCGAGGCTGATCGCCTGCTCGAGCGTGATGCCCTCCAGAAAGCTCGCCACCAGATCGCCGCGCGTGGTCTCGAGGCCGAGGCCGTGGACCGCGCCGCGGCTGGCGGCGTCGTTGAGGACCGTGCCGCTGCCGGAGAAATGGGCGAGGAGCAGCGGGCTGGTCTCGCGGATCGGGGCGGCTTCGGCGAGCAGCGCGCCGATGTCCTGGCTTTCCCGGCCCATGATGTCATGCAGCCAGGCGAGCACCCGGCCGCCGCTCTGGCTGCCGATCAGGGTGATGTAGAGGCCGGGGGCGGCATGGGCGTAGACCGGGAAGTTGCGGAGCGCCAGTTCGGTGTCGCATCGACCGAGCGGCACCACCAGGCACTCGGTCGTGCCGATCGCATACATCGCGGCACCGGGCGCGATCACGCCGGCGCCGAGCGCCCCCATCGGCTGATCATGGGCGCCTGCCACGACCAGGACGCCGGGCGGCAGGCGGAGGTCTTGCGCGACGTCGCCCGGGATCGGTCCGAGGCGCTCGCCGCTCTGCACCACCGGCGGCAGCTGATCCTCGCGCAGCCCCGCTTCGTCCAGAAGCTCGGGCGACCAGCGATCGGTCTCGACGTCCAGCAGCATCAGGCGCGTCGCCAGCGACCGGTCGATCGCGGCCGGAAGGCCGAGCTGCGTGAGCGCGTAGCCATGGAAGCAGAGGCACTGCTTGCCTTTCCGCAGCAGATCCGGAGCGTGCTCCTTCATCCACATCAGTTTGTAGATCGAGTGGATCGGCGAGGGCGGATGGCCGGTGATGCGGGCGAGGCGTTCGGCGCCGATGCGGGCGTTCAGGGCGGCCATGGCGTCGAGCCCGCGCATGTCGGTGCTGACCGGGGCCGGATGCAGCGGCCTGCCCGCCTCGTCGACCAGGACGAAGGCCTCGCCCAGCGCCGAGATCGAAAGGGTGCGCACGCGCCCGTCGAGCTGTTCGGCATCGAGCTCCTGAAAGCATGCGACCGCGTTCGCCCAGACCGCTTCGAGGTCGAGGGTATGAAAAATCTCGTCCTTGATGGCCTGGCGATAGCTTCGCGCAGCGCGGGCGACCGCCTGGCCATCGCGATCGAAGGCGATCAGCTTGCAGCCGCTGGTGCCGAGATCCAGCCCGAGAAAGAGGTCGCGCATCGCCAGGGTCCGGGCGGCGGTCAGTCGAACACCGGCTCGGGCAGGTCGGCGATCGCCTCGGCGCTGAGCGGCTTGACTCCGCCGATCGCTTCCGCCGCCCAGCAGGTCCGGGCATAGGCTTCGACCACCTCCAGGCGCTGATAGGCCTGGAGCACGTCGCCGCCGCAGGCGATCGAGCCGTGGTTCTGCAAAAGAAACGCATTGTGCTGGCTGACATAGGGCGCGATCGCGGCGGCGAGCTTCGGGCCGGACGGCGTGCCGTAGGGGACCAGGGCGACGTCGCCGATGGTCGCGACCAGCTCCGGCAGGATGTCCTTCGGCAGCCTGCGGCCGGCGGCGGCATAGGCGGTCGAGTAGATCGGATGGCCGTGGGCGACGCCCGACACCCCCGGACGCTGGCGGTAGAACTCCAGATGCATGAAGCGCTCGGAGGTGGGCTTGCGGTCGCCCTCGACCACCTCGCCCTCGAAATCGATCCTGACCAGCACGTCCTCGGTCACCTCGCCCTTGTTGAGGTTGGAGGGCGTGGTCCAGACGCCGCCGTCGCGGGCGCGCGCACTGACATTGCCTTCGGTGCCGGCGATCAGCCCCTTGGCCGCCATCAGATGGCAGCAGCGGACCAGGACGGCCTTGACGGGATCGACATCATGCAGGGGATGGATGGCTGACATGTCACTTCTCATTTGCTGGGTCGGACTTGGCGGATGGGTCGGGCTCGGGCATGCGCTTCTTGGCGATCTCCTGCTCGAGCAGGGAGTTCGCGCCGAGCAGCGCCGAGCGGTTGGGGTGCTCGATCGCGACCGCGACGCTCAGCATCTCGACGATCGCGAGCTGCGAGATGCGGGTGGCGAGCTCTTCCCGCGCCAGCACGGAGAGCCGAACCGCGGAGACCAGGGTGATGTCCGCGACCTTGGCCAGCGGCGAGGCGGTATCGCTGGTGATCGCGATGCGGGTGAGGCCATGCTCGCCCGCGGTCTCGAAGGCCTCGATCAGGTCGCGGGTGCGGCCGGAGGAGGAAATGCCGAGGAACAGCACGCCCGGCTTCGCATTGGCGGTGATCGCGGCGAGCACATGGGGATCGGAATGGGCGCTGGCGGCGACGCCGAGGCAGAGCAGGCGCTGATAGAAGTCGAAGGCGACCGGTGCCGACGAGCCGAAGCCGACCAGGTGGATGTGGTCAGCGGCCATCATCGCCGCGGTCGCCTCCCGGATCTGGTCCGGGCTGACCAGCTGCAGGGTTTTCAGGAGCTGCTCGGAATTGACGTCGACCACGCGGCGCATCAGGAGCGCGTAGGAATCGAAGTCCGGCCCTCCCGGCTCGGAGACCGACATAGCGAGCTTGGCGCCGAGCAGCATGCCGCGGCTCTCGGCGAGCGCCAGACGAAGCTCGGTATAGCCCTTGAGGCCGAGATGCTTGCAGAAGCGAAACACCGTGGTCTCGCTCAGACCGGTCGCCTGGGCGAGGTCGGAGATCGAGAGGCTGGTGCCGCCGCCCTGGCTTTGATGGTCGATCAGCCAGCGGGCGAGGCCGGCCATGGTGCGGTCGTCACCCCTGGCGATCGCGACGATCCCCTGGATGATGTCGCCGCCCTGGCCGAGCTCGGCGGCTTTGAGGGGGGCCTTGGCGCCCTGAGGGCTGGTCATCGATCTCTCTCCGCTTGCGCGTGCCATCGACCGCTCGGCGGTCTCGTCGACAAGAGGTCTTTCCATATTCCCAGGACCTGGGCGCAAACCGGCGATCCTGGCGACGGCGGATGAAAACTCAATGACGTGGTCACACCACTAGCCCTTCACCGCGCCGGCGAGCAGGCCTTCGACGAAGGCGCGCTGCACCAGGACATAGAGCAGGATCAGGGGCAGCGCGATCAAGGTCAGGATCGCGAACAACGCCCCCGGATTGGCCATATAGAGGCCGGAATACTGCATCGGTACGATGGTGACCGTCTTGAGCTCGGGCTTGGTCAGCACGATCAGAGCGAGAAAGAACTCGTTCCAGGTGACGATGAACTGCCAGATCGCGACGAAGGCCAGCGCCGGACGCACGACGGGCAGCGCCACATGGCGGTAGCATTGCCAGGGCGTGCAGCCGTCCACGGTCGCGGCCTCGAACAGGGTGCGCGGCGTGTCGTCGAGAAACGCCTTCAGCACCACGAGCGCGAACGGCACGCCGAGGGCGGCATAGGGAAAGATCAGGCCGAGATAATTGTTCACCCAGCCGAAGGTCTTGAGGAGGATGGCAAGCGGCAGGACCAGGGAGGCGAGCGGCACCATCAGCGTGGTCAGGAGCAGCGTATAGAGCGTCAGGCTGCCGTGCAGGCGCAGGACCGACATCGCGAACGCGGCGAGCGAGGCCACCAGGACGACGATCAGGACCGTCGCCACGGTGACGATCAGCGAGTTCAGGAAGATGCCGGCGAGCGGGTTGTCCCGGATCACCGTGATGAAATTGGCGAAGGTGACCGGCCAGGTGAACAGCACCGGATCGAACGCCTGTTTCGGCGTGCGCAGCCCGACCGAGACCATGTAGATCAGCGGCACCATCCAAAGCGCCAGCACCAGCCAGAGCGTGCCGTGCAGCAGGATCGGGTTAGCTCTGCTCTTCAGTCTGCCCGCCATCACGCCCTCGCCTGGGCAAAGCGCGTGCCGAGAAAGACGATCTGGGCGAGCGTCAGGCCGAGCGCGATCACCAGCACGATCACCGAGAGCGTGGCGCCCATGCCGCTGTCGCCGAGCACGAAGCTCTCCTTGAAGATCGCGGTGCCGAAGACCTCGCTCGCGTGGTTCGGCCCGCCGCCGGTCATCAGATGGACGACCGGAAAGGTCTGGAGCGTGCCGATCACACCGAGCAGCAGGAGCGACTTGGTGGCCGGCGCCAGCATCGGCACCACCACGTCCCAGGCGAGGCGGAAACCGCTCGCACCGTCGATCTTCGCCGCATCCATCACCTCTTCCGGCAGGTTCGCGATGCCGGCGATGTAGAGCAGCATGGAAAAGCCGGTCCACTGCCAGATATTGACCACGATCAGCGCATAGATCGCGGTGGCCGGATCGCCGATCAGGGAACCGCTGAAGGTGATGCCGAGATGGCGGAGATATTCCTGGGCGATGCCGTAATAGGGCGCGTAGATCTGCACCCAGACCAGGCTCACCACCGAGACCGAGGTCACCACCGGAATGAAGAACATGGTGCGGTAGAAGGCGCGCATGCGGCGCGTGTGGCGCTCGATCGCGAAGGCCAGCAGCCCGCCGATCAGCATCTGCACCGGGATGGTGATCAGGCCCCAGAGCAGCATGTTCCTGATCACCAGCCAGAAGGTGCGATCCCCGAAGGCGGCGGCGTAGTTGGCGAGGCCGACGAAGCTGCGGCCGCTTTCCGGGCTCTGGCTGTAGAGGCTCTCGCCCATCACCCAGAGGATCGGATAGGCGATGAAGATCAGGAACAGGAGCACCGCTGGAAGCACGAAGACGTAGCGCGTCATCGCGCCGAGAAGCTCGGAGGGCCGGACCCGCGGTGGCGACAAGGTTCCGGCCCTCCCCTGCAGAACGGTGCTCATGGGCAATCCTAGACCGTTCCGCAAGACCTGCTACCGGCCGAGCGCCTTGTCGGTCGCTTCCTGCACGGCGGCAAGCGCATCCGCCACCTCGAGGTCACCCGCCGCCACGCCGGCGAGCGCATTGTCCAGGGCCTCGGCCACCGAGGGTGACGCGAAGCGCTGGTTCTCGGCCTCGGGCAGCGCCGTCATGAACCGATCGAACATCGCCTTGACGTGATCCGAGACCTCGCCCTCGGGCGCATGGCCCTCGAAGGCCGGCAGATCGTTCAGATCATTGAGCGCCGGCTGCAGAGCGACGCCGTTGGTGAGCTCGGCGAGGAAGGTCCAGGCATCGGGGTTGCCGGCGCCGTTCACGGTCAGGCCGTAGCCGATGTCGATGCCGCCGACCGGCGGGCTCGACGGATTGCCGTCCTTGAAGGGCGGCAGCTGGAAGTAGTCGAAGCCGTCCATGTCCTCGACGTATTCGGAAAGCGGCGGCGGGAACTTGCTCTCCTGCATCCACCAGGAGCCGAGCGCCATCATGCCGACCCGGCCCTGGGCGAAGAGCTGGGCTCCGGTCGGATAGGCATGGGCGCCGAGGGCACCGTCCTGGAACACGCCGTCGTCGAACAGGCCCTTCCAGGCGGCCATCGCGTCCACGATCGCCGGCGAGTCCCAGGGCGCTTCGCCGTTCTGCGCCTTCTCGACGATGCCCGCCTCGAACTGGTTGGCGATCATCAGGAACACGTTCTCGTTCTGCCAGCCGTCGGCCGCCCCCTGGAACATCGGGATGTAGCCCGCCTCGGTCAGCGTCGCGGCCGCGGTCTTCAGCTCCTCATAGGTCGCGGGAACGGCGAGCCCGAGCTCCTCGAAGATCTTCCGGTTGTACCAGATGCACAGCACCTGGCTCTCCTTGGGGATCATGTAGTAGCTGTCGTCGCCCCCGGGATTGCCCATCCGCATCTGCTTGCGGTTGACCGGAAAAATCTTCTCGTCCCAGCCTTCGCCCCAGGTCTCGGCGGCGCGCGCGTTCACCGGCTCGAGCTGCTCCCTGTATTGCTGGGTGAGCGAGCCCGGCTGCAGGCCGATGATGTCGGGCAGCGAGCCCGAGGCGGCGGCCGCCTTGAGGGCGGTGATGTATTCGGGCGAGTAGTTGTAATAGGTGTAGTTGACGGTCACGCCCGGGTTTGCCTCCTCGAAGGCGGCGATCGACTTTTCCATGGTGCTCTGGATGAACCAGGACCAGACCGTGACCTCCTCGGCCGCCGCCGGCGCGGCGATCGCCGCCGAAAGCAGGAGCGGCAGGACGCCCCGATACAGTCTGCGAGGCTGCTTGCTTGTCATTGTTGTCTCCCTTTCTTGATGCCCCCCGGATATCGACCGGTTATCTCGGCGGGATCGGCGCGGTTTATGACCCTTGCTGCCGATCCGGATGTCGAAGCGTAGATAGCTCCCCGGGCGGAGACAAGAAAAAAAATTTTTCTGGACAGAATTTATGAAAAAATCTTTCCTAAGGCTGCAGCCGGCGCACAGGACGATCCGGCCGGGCATCGATCGGTCGAGGACATGGGGGATGGAGGAATGGCGATGACGCGCGCGCAACGGAAGCTGGAGCGGATCCGGCAGGGCGACTACCGGCGGAGCGATTTTTTGATCGCCGATGCCAAGGACAGCGACATGGGCCCGTCGATGAGCTGGGCGGGGCCGGTGCGCGACGCCGAGGGGCGCGTAGTCCGCACCCGGACGCGCTCCGAATGGCTGGACGAGATGGCGTCGATCCTGGAGCAGGACATCGTCGACATCATGCTGACCTCGGTCTCGAACCTGGAGCAGCTCGTGCTGCGCGGCGCCTATGGGCGAAGCGGGGTCAAGCCCGTGATCCGCGCCAATGACGCGAGCGACATCTGGCGGATGCGCGGGGCGACCTATGCCGAGGCGCCGTCGCGGCCGTTTCGCAGCGCATCGCTTGCCAAGGCGATGGCGCTCGGCGCCGATCTCGGGCTGTACTCGATCACCTTCAACAACGACCTCGACGCCGATCTGCGCTCGCTCGACGCCTTCGCCGCGTTCCGCCGCGATGCCGAGGCCGCCGGCTTCGATTATTTCCTCGAGGTCTTCAATCCCAATGTCGAGACCGGCATCGATGCCGAGACCCTGCCCCATTACATCAACGACTGCCTGCTGCGCTGCCTCGCCGGCCTGACCATCGCCGAGCGGCCGCAATTCCTGAAGATCGCCTATAACGGCCCGAAGGCGCTGGAGGAGCTGGCGTCCTTCGATCCGACGGTGATCGTCGGCGTGCTCGGCGGCGGCGCCGGGACCACGCGGGACTGCTTCGAGCTGCTCTACCAGGCGGAGCGCTACGGCGCCCGGGTGGCGCTGTTCGGCCGGAAGATCAACCTCGCCGAGCGGCCGCTCGAGATGGTGCGCCACATGCGCGCCGTCACCGACGGCGACCTCACCCCGCTCGAGGCCACCCGCTCCTATCACGGCGCCCTCGAGACGGCCGGCATCGCTCCCTGGCGGCCGGCGGCGGAGGACGAGGCGGTGACCGAGGAGGTGCTGAAGGCGGCGTGCTCGGCCTAGCCTCCCGGCGCGTCGCAGTGTCGATGCGAAGCTTGCCGGCCGCCAGGGTGCGGCATGGCTTCGCAGGCCGTTCGAGCCTCGACCGCCACGAACGTCCGACGTTCGATGCTCTCGCGGGCCGGTATCGCCTTCGAGCACCGGAAAAGCGACATCCGGTACTTCCGTCAGGCCTGCCCGTCCGGAAAATGATCAAATATGATATAGGACCTGGATGAAGAGATAATCCGAGGCGAATTCGTGAGCAGAAAACTGAAAGATGTCGCGCTGAGCAACCAGGTCTATGCGGAACTTCGCAAGGACCTGATCTCGGGCCGCTATGAGGCCGGAGAAAAAATCACCATAAGCTCCCTGGCCGAGGCGTTCGGTGTCAGCCCGACGCCCGTGCGCGAGGCGATCCGGCAGCTGGTCGCCGAGGGCGGGCTCGATCTCAAGCCGAACCACTCGGTCACGGTGGCCGCGCTGACGGCGGCGCAATATCGCGAGATCACCGCCATTCGTCTGGAGCTGGAGGGCCTCGCCGCCTTCAGAGCGGCCAGTCGGCGCAGCGAGAGGCAGCTCGCCAAGTTCATCGAGTCGAACGACAAGATGGAAAAGGCACGCGCTGCCGGGCGCTTCGCCACGGTGCTGCAGCACAATCGCGAGTTCCATTTCGCTCTGACCGAGATGGCGGGAACGCCGATCCTGGCCTCGGTCCTGGAAAGCCTCTGGCTGCGTTCGGGGCCGCTGCTCAACCTGCTTTACGATTACGGCTATCAGCGGCCGGTGATGGATCACCCGCATGACGAGGTCATCGCGGCCCTGAAGCGTGGCGATCCCGCCGACGCCAAGGCGGCCATCCAGCGCGACATCAAGCTCGGCACCGATATCATCGCCGAACATCTGGAGCGCAGCGAGGCTAGGGTCGAGCCGGCAGGCGACGCCAAAGGAGCCCGGGTCGCGTAGCTCGCGACGCATCGGCGAGTGGCTTGCGGGCCCAAAGAAATCATATATGATATATAAAATATCGACCTGATCTCGGAGGGGGAGGACAGCCTTGCAGGCAGCGGAAGCGATGGCGCTCTTCCTCGAGCAGCATGGTGTGGAGCTGGTGGCGGGGCAGAGCCTGCCTTCGGCCTTGCACCTTGCCCTGCCGCAGACGGGGATCCGGCAGATCCAGGTGCGCACGGAGAATGCCGGCACCGCGATCTGCGATGCCTATGCGCGCATCGCCGGCAAGGTCGCGGTGATGACGGCGCAGAACGGACCGGCGGCGACGCTGCTGGTGCCGGGCCTTGCCGAGGCCCTAAAAGCCTCGGTGCCGATCGTCGCCATCGTTCAGGAGGTCAATGCCGACCAGCGCGACCGCAATGCGTTTCAAGAGTGCGACCATCTCGCCCTCTTCGCCGGCTGCGCCAAGTGGGTCGGCCGCGTCGAGAATGCGACGCGCATCTATGACTATCTGAATCTCGCTTTGACCCAGGCGCTGACCGGCCGCCCCGGCCCCGCGGTCCTGCTGGTGCCGGCGGACGTGCTGCTGCAGCCGGCCCCGCCGCTGCCGACGATCGTCGCGCCGAGATCGGCCTATCCGCTCGACCGGGTCGCTGCCGATCCGGAAGCGATCGAGACGGCGGCGGCGCTGCTGGCGGCCGCGCAGCGTCCGCTGATCGTGGCCGGCGGCGGCGTGCACAGCTCGCGTGCCTGCGAGCAGGTCAGCCTGCTGCAGCAGGAATTCGGCATCCCGGTCGCGACGACCGTCATGGGCAAGGGCGCGGTCGACGAGACGCGCCGGCTTTCCCTCGGCGTCGTCGGCCATGTGCTTGGCGCGCGTGCGCCAAACCGTGCGTCCCGGCAGTATCTCGAAGCGGCCGATCTGGTCTTTCTGGTGGGCACCCGCACCAATCAAAACGGCACCGACAGCTGGACGCAGCTGCCGCGGGACGCGCGCTTCATCCATCTCGACATCGACGGGGTCGAGGTCGGGCGCAATTACGAAAGCTTCCGCCTGGTGGGCGACGCGCGCCTCACGCTGGAGGCCCTGATCGCCCTGCTGCGAACACGCTTCGGCCCGGAGGCGGGCACCGAGCGTGCGGCCCGCCTGGAACGGCAGATCGCGCCACGCCGCGCCCTGGATGCGTGCATCCCCGAGGGCGCGGCGGGCACCGTGCGGCCCGAGCGCGTGGTCGAGGCGATCGACCGTCTGGCGCCTGATGATGCCATCCTGGTGGCCGATGCCAGCTACGCCTCGGTCTGGCTCGCCGCCTTCGGCGTGGCGCGCGGCGCGGGTCGTCGATTCCTGACGCCGCGCGGACTGGCTGGCCTGGGCTGGGGGCTCCCCTACATGCTCGGGGCCAAGCTCGCCCGGCCTTCGGCGACGGTGATCGGCTTGTGCGGCGACGGCGGCTTCGCCCATGTCTGGTCGGAGCTGGAAACCGCTGCGCGCAGCGGCCTCGCTTTCGTCTGCATCGTCTTGAAGAACGGGGTGCTCGGCTACCAGCGCGATGCCGAGCTGGTGAAGTTCGGCGCGCATACCAACGCGATCCCGATTGCCGAGATCGATCACGCGGCGATCGCCCGCGCCTGCGGCTGTGTCGGGATATCGGTCGAGGCGCCCGGAGATCTGGAAGGCGCCCTCGAACAGGCGCTTTCGCTCGACCGGCCGGTGGTGCTCGACCTGCGCACCGATCCCACGGCCTTTCCGCCGGTCACCCTGCTGGACAGCCTGATCGGCGAGCCCGCGAACGCCGAGGCCTGACATGGACCTCATCGGCAGCGCCCTCGCCGACGTCCTGGCCCCTGCTCATCTGATCTTCCTGGTCGCCGGCGTCTGCGGCGGTGTCGTGCTGGGGGCGATCCCCGGGCTCTCGGCGACCATGGCGATTGCCCTCATCATTCCGTTCACCCTGACGCTCGATCCCGTGCCCGCGCTGCTGATGATGGTCGGCGCCTACAAGGGCGGGATCTACGGCGGATCGATTTCGGCGATTCTGATCAAGGCGCCCGGCACCTCGGCCGCTGCGGCGACGGCGGAGGACGGCCACGCCCTAGCACTCAAGGGCAAGGGCATGAAGGCGCTGAAAGTGTCGCTTGCCGCCTCCGTGATCGGCGACACCTTCAGCGACATCGTCCTGATCCTGAGCGCCGCGCAGCTCGCCAGGGTGGCGCTGGAATTCGGGCCGGTCGAATATACCGCACTCACCGTCTTCGCGCTCACCATCATCGGGTCGGCCGCCGGCAAGTCGCTGATCAAGGGCATGGTCTCGGCGATGGCCGGGCTGTCGCTGGCCCTGGTCGGGCTTGATCCGACCACCGGCGTGCCGCGTCTCGCCTTCGGTGTCATCGATCTCTATGGCGGCGTCTCTCTGCTGGCGCTGATGATCGGCCTTTTGACCGTCGCCGAGCTGCTCCGCCAGATGGAGGAGCGCCGCACCGTCTCGGTCGCCCACCTGCCGCCGCCGAAGCATCCCGACGACAGCCGGATCACGCCCGCGGACGCCAGGCTGATGGTGCGCCCGGTCGTCGGCGGGTCGATCGTCGGCACCATCGTCGGCGTCATCCCCGGCCTCGGCCCGACGCTCGGCGCCTTTCTCGGCTACGACACGGCCTGGCGCTTCGCCCGCCGCCCGGACCGGTTCGGCAAGGGCTCGATCGAAGGCATCGCCGGCGCGGAGTCCGGCAACAACGCGGTCAGCGGCGCCAATCTCATCCCCCTGCTCGGTCTCGGAATCCCGGGCGATATCGAGGCCGCGATCCTGATCGGTGCCTTTCTGATCCAGGGCCTGACCCCGGGCCCTCTGATTTTTCAGGAAGCCCCAGAGGTCGTCTACGGGCTCTATGTCGGCCTGATGGTCGCCAACATCGTCCTCCTGCTCGCCGGGCTGCTGGCCATCCGCCTGTTCACGCGCCTGGCCGGCGTGCGCACCGGCCTGCTCTTTCCCGTGGTGTTCGTCTTCTCGATCGTCGGCACCTATGCCTTCCAGCAAAGCCTGTTCGACGTCGGCATCACCTTCCTCTTCGGCATCGTCGGCTACCTCATGGTCAAGGCTGACATCCCGCGCACGACCTTTCTCATCGGCTTCATCCTCGGACCGCTGCTGGAGGACAATTTCCGGCGCGCCCTGCAGATCTCCAGCGGCGACTATCACATCTTCTTTTCGAGCGCGCTCGGCAATGCGTTCTGGATTGCCGCCATCCTGTCGGTGATCTGGGTGTCCCTGCAGCGCCGGAAGAGGCCGGCGAAGGCGGTGAGCGCCGAGGAGAGGGAGGTGGTGGATTGATCACCTTTCGGCGCCGCACCCTGAACCTGATGGTGGCGGGTCTGCTGACCGCCCTGCCGGCGATCCTGCTGCTCTGGGTCTACGCCGCGCAGATCCCCGAGAGTGCCGCGGAAGACATCGACGCGCGCGTCTATCCCGACGCCCTCGCCTATGGCTGGCTGGCGCTCGGGCTCCTGGCGCTGGCCGAGGCGTGGCTGCGCGACCGGGGCGAACTGATCGAGGTTCCGATCGCGACGCTTCGCCATTCCGCGATGATCTGCCTCGTGGTGCTGGCGGGCTTCGTCGTCCTGAATCAGGTCGGCTACCTCGCCGGCTCCGCCTTCTACATCCTGGCGTTCGCCTGGCTGCTCAGGGAACGCGGCCCCGCCGCCTGGGCGGCCGCCGTTCTCGTGCCCGGCATCGTCTATCTGCTTCTCCTCCATCTGTTCGAGGTGCGGCTGCCGAGCCTGCTGGATCTGCTCGTCGGATGAGCCCGATATTCATTGACAATATCAAAGATCATATATGATATAGTATTATTCACACTGAGGGAGGAGGCGATGAAGCCAATCAAGAGCTGGGCAAGGGGACTCCGCCTTGTCATGACCGGCGCCGCGCTGACCACACTGGCCGCAGCGGGTGCCGCGCAGGCCTTTCCCGACAAGGAAATCACGCTGATCGTCAATTACGGCGCGGGCGGCGGCACCGACCTGTCGTCGCGGGTGCTGGCGGAAGCGGCGGAGGACATCCTCGGCCAGCCGATCCGGGTGGAGAACAAGTCGGGCGGGTCCGGCACCGTCGGTCCCTCGCTGCTGTCCACGGCCAAGCCGGATGGCTACACCATCGGCGTCACCAGCTTCTCGCCGATGGCGATCACGCCGCATCTGCAGGAGGTGCCCTACACCATCGACAGCTTCGACTACATCCTCGGCCATGCGCGCTACCGCGCCGGGATCGCGGTTGCGGCAAACTCGCCCTATGAGACCGTGGAGGACCTGCTGGAAGCGGCGAAGACGGGCACCGAGCTGACCTATGCCACGACCAGCGCGATGGAGGACACCTTCGCCGCACGGCTGGAGGAAAGCCAGGGCATCAAGCTGAAGCGCGTGTCCTACAAGTCCGGCCAGGAATCCGTGACCGCGGTCATGTCCGGCGTGGTCGACCTGACCTTCGAGAGCCCGCCCAACGTGGCGCCGCAGGTCGAGAGCGGCAATCTTCGCCTGCTCGCCTCCAGCAGCTCGGTGCGCTGGTACGAACTCCCCGAGATTCCCACGCTGCGCGAGATGGACATCGACATCATCAGCGAGAGCTATGCCGGGCTTGCCGCGCCCGCCGGCACGCCGCCGGAGCACCTGCAGATCCTCCAGGACGCCTTTGCCACGGCCCTCGAGGACCCCAAGGTTCAGGAGACTCTGAAGGGCCTCGGCATGGAGCCTGTCTTTTTCAGCGGCGAGGACTACGAGCAGCTGCTGCGCGACGGCTACGACGCCATGGCGGTGGATCTCGTCAAGATCGGCCTGAAGAAGGGCTGAGCGTGGCCCGCATCGCGGGCCGGTCGTGCACCGATATCGGCGCGGTCGTGAGGGCGGGGCGCGATCCTGCGACCGCCTTCACCAAGGGCGAGGGAGCTTGTGGTCGTGTCTGACCGCTACGTCCAGATGGAGGCGCGGACGGCGATCGTCACGGGCGGCTCGAGCGGCATCGGCCTCGCCGTCGTGTCGCGCCTGGCGGCGACCGGCCACAAGGTCGCCTTTTTCGGCAGCTCCGCCGGCAAGGTCGAGAAGGCCCTGCACCGATTGGACCTCGCGGGCATGCGGTCCGACGTCATGGGCGAGGCCGTCGACATCCGCTCCGCAAGCGAGATCCAGGCCTTTGTGGAGCAGGTCGGGCGGCGGCTCGGCCCGCCCACCATTCTGGTGCACAGCGCCGGCATGTCGCCGAAGCGCGAGGGCGAGCGGATCGCGGTGCACGACACGCCGCTCGACCAGTGGCAGGAGGTGCTGGAGGTCAACCTGACCGGCGCCTTTCTCTGCACGCGCCAGATGCTGCCGATCATGGTCGACCGGCGCTTCGGCCGCATCGTCATGATCGGATCGCAGGCCGCACGGGCTCTGCCCCGCTTCGCCGGCGCTGCCTATGTCGCCTCCAAGGCGGGCCTCGCCGGTTTCGTGCGCTCGCTCGCCGCCGAATACGCCTCCGCCGGCATCACCGCCAACACGGTGGCGCCGGGCAATATCGCGACGGAAATGACCGGCGGGCGCTCATCGCCGCAGAACCTCGCAGCCGTCTCGGCCATCCCGGCCGGCAGGATCGGCGAAACCGGCGACGTCGCCGGCATCGTCGCCTTCCTCTGCTCGCCCGAGGCGGGCTTCATCAACGGCGCCACCGTCGACGTGACCGGCGCCGAATTTGTCGCACCGTGAGCCGGCGAACCGCCATGGCTGCGCCGCAGGTGTATGTCGCCGGCCTGTTTCACGAGGGGCACAGCTTCACCTCGCTCCTGACCGGGCGGGACAGCTTCGTGGTCACCGCAGGCGAGGCCCTGCTCGTCCAGGCGCGGACCTCGGGATCGATCCTCGGCGGGGGTGTCCGGGCGCTCGAGCGGCGCGGTGCTGATGTCGTCCCCGGTCTCCATGCGGCAGCGCCGCCGGGTGGCGCCATCCGCGACGCGGTCTATGACGAATTCAAGGCGCAAATCCTGGAGGACGTCGCGCGGGAGCGGCCGTCCGCGGTGTTTCTGGCGCTGCACGGCGCCATGCTCACCGAGAGCCTGACGGACCCGGAAGGGGATCTGCTCGGCGCGCTGCGCGCCGAACTCGGGCCTGAACGGCCGCTCGCGACCGCGCTCGACCTGCACGCCCATGTGACGCCGGCGATGCTAGAAGCGGCCACGATCTGCCTCGCCTGCAAGGATAATCCCCACAGCGATTATGCGGATGCCGGCGCGCTGGCCGCGGACCTGCTGGTCGATTGCCTGGAAGACCGCATAGCGCCGGTGACCGCCGCCGTCTGGCTGCCGCTGGTCATCGGTGCGCAGCTGGAAACCGCCTCCGGACCGCTCCAGAGCCTGCATGACCGGCGCCGGCAAGCGCTGGCGCCGTCCGTCCTCGACATCTCGATCTGCAACCCGACCGCCTATCTCGACGCGTCGGGTGCAGGGCAGTGCGTTTCCGTCATCACGGACGGCGACAGCGGCCGGGCCGAGCGTATCGCAAGCGAGCTGGCGCGCGATTTCTGGCGCCGTCGCGACGCGTTCGGGAGCGATGCCCCGCCCTTCCGGCAGGCCATCGCCGAGGCCCTGAGCCGGGGTGGTCGGGAACGGCCGCTGGTGCTCGGCGACCAGGGTGACCGTGTTCTGGCCGGCGCGCCCGGCGACGACACGCAGCTGATGCGCCTGCTGCATGACGATTGGCCGGGCCACCGCGCCCTGGTTCCGGTCACCGATCCGGGAGCCGTGCGCCGGGCCATGGCAGCGGGTATCGGCAGCGATCTCGATCTCGCCCTCGGCGGCCGCTGCTCCGAGGGGGTGACGCCCTTTGCAGCGCGCTGGCACGTGGCGGGCCTGGGCGACGGCCATTTCGTGCAAAGGGGCCCCTATCTCGCCGGCGAGCCCGCTGATCTCGGGCCGACGGCGGTGCTGCAGACGGCGAACCTCACGGTGCTGGCGACCTCGCGCCCCGGCCTCACCCAGGACCCGAACGCGTTCGAGAGCCAGGGGCTTCGCCCCCGGGACTTCGATGTCCTGGTCACCAAGTCCGGCCTGCATTTCAAGCTCTCCTTCGCCGATATCGGCGACTGCCTGGTGGTGGATACGCCCGGCTCGACCAACTACCGCCCCGGCCTGCTGCCCTATCGCAGGCGGCGGCCGGTCTACCCGGAAGACGAGGTGGCCACGCCGGATTTTTCCGCCTGGCTTTTCGGCTAAGTCACAAAGGTGATCAGGGGATATGTCCATGTCGGTGACCGATGACCTCCAGCCTTCGTCCAAGAGCGGCGGCCCGCCGGCCGTCGGCGAGCGGTCGCAGCAGGCCTATCGGCGCGCGCGTGCGGTCTTCCCGGACGGCACGACGCGCATCTCGATCGAGCGCGATCCGCTGCCGCGTTACGTCAGCCGCGGCGACGGAGCCTATCTCTGGGACCTGGACGACCGCCGCTTTCTGGACCTCAACAACAACTACACCACGCTGATACACGGGCACGCCTATGCGCCGGTCGCGGAGACCCTCACCCGGCAGCTCGCCGACGGTTCGTGTTTCGCCAATCCGACGGAGTCCGAGATCGCGCTTGCGGGTCTGCTCTGCGAGCGTATTCCCCATATCGACCGCGTCCGCTTCATGAACTCCGGCACCGAGGCGGTGATGTTCGCGATCAAGGCGGCGCGCGCCTATAGCGGTCGTCCCGCCATCGCCAAGATCGAGGGCGCCTTTCACGGCTCCTACGACTGGGCCGAGGTGGGTCAGGCCTCGACGCCGGACAACTGGGGATCGGCGCAGCAGCCGGCCTCGACCGCGTTCTATCGCGGCATGCCGCAATCGGTTCTCGACGACGTGGTCATCCTTCCGCTGAACGCCATCGACATCGCGCGAAAACTCCTTCGTCAGCATGCCGGCCGCCTCGCCGCTCTGCTGCTCGATCCCATGCCGAGCCGGGCGGGCCTGATCGCGCTCGATCCCGACTACATCGCGGCGATCAGCGAGATCTGCAATGCGTGCGGCATCCTGATCATCAGCGACGAAGTGCTCAATCTCCGCCAGTCCTATCGCGGTGCGGCCCATCGCTATGGCCTGAAGGCCGACCTGTTCTCCCTCGGCAAGATCATCGGCGGCGGTCTGCCGATCGGCGCCGTCGGCGGCAGGGAGGAGGTCATGACGGTGTTCGACGGCTCCCGCGGCCGGCCGGCCTTGCCCCAGGGCGGCACCTTCTCGGCGAATCCCCTGTCCATGGCGGCAGGCTACGCCGCCATGGCGGCGCTCGACGATGCCGCCTTCGCCCATCTCGAAAGCCTGGGTGATCATATTCGGGACGGTCTGAGCGCGGCGATCGAGCGCCATGATGCGCCGTTCAGCGTCACCGGCGCCGCCTCGCTGCTGCGCCTTCATCCGCGCCGCAGCGCTCCACGCAATTTCCGGGAGGCGTTTCTGACACCCGCCGGCAAGGCGGCGATGACGGCGCTCAGCCGCTTCTACGGCCATCACGGCGTCCTCCTGCCGCGCGAAACCTGCGCGTCGCTCTCGACCCCGATGACAGTGACCGATGCACGCCACGTCGTCGCGGTCTTCGACGCCTTCCTGGCGGAGCAGCGTGAGCTCTTCCCCACGCTGGAACGGGACGGCGCGGCGCCATGACTGCCCGGCCTGTCGCCTGCGACCTGCTGATCAGCAACGCCACGCTGCTGACCGGGCCCGGCGAGGACATCCGGGCGCCCGGCGCCCTGGCGGTGAAGGACGGCATCATTCTGGCCGCCGGGCCGGAAGCGCGGCTGCTCGCCGACTATCGGGCGGCTCGACGGCACGATGCCGAGGGCGGCCTGGTCCATGCCGGGTTCATCGACGCGCATCTGCATGTGACGCAGCATACCGCGCGCAGCGTGCTGCCGCTGATGGCAGGCAAGCCCGTCACCATGGGGCACTGGAAGGCCGAGCTGCGACCGGAGGACGAATATGCCAGCACGGCGCTTGCCGGGATCGAGCTCCTGAAATGCGGTCATACGGGATTCGTCGATCCCGGCACCGCCTTCGAGCCCGATGCCGTCGCCGCAGCGGCCGAGGCGGTCGGTATCCGAAGCTGGCTCACCGATCCTTATGTGGCGGACCGCCCGGGCTTCCTCGCGGAGCGCATTCCCGCCTTCTTCAGCCCGGGCTTTCTGGCCCGCTGGCCGAAGGACCCCGCCGATGCCCTCGCCCGCATCGGCGGGCAGCTCCACCGCAACCGCGAGCCGGCGACGCTCGCGCGCGGCTATATCGGGATTTACGGCGAAGGCACCGACAGCCTCGACCTGCATGCCGCAGCCCTCGAGATGGCGCGGAAGAAGGACGTGCCCTTTCAAAAGCATCTGGGCTATGCGCCGTCGGTCTACCGCGATTTGGAACGCGAGCTCGGACAGCCCCTTCTGGAAGCCCTCGCAGCCCGCGGGCTGATCGACCGCCGCGTCACCTTCATCCACATGAATCGGCTTGGCGACCGCGACATCGCCCTCCTTGCGGACCACGGCGTTCGCCTGGTGTGGTGCCCGGGCGGCCAGCTCGCGATGATCGGCGAAGGCGGCGCGCGCGGCCGCATGGCGAGCGCCCATCGTGCCGGCGTCCCCATCGGCATCGCCAGCGACATCGCCCGCGGCTTCAATTTCGACGGCTTGGGCTCGCTCGCCTACCTGACCGGTAAGGCGGCAGGCGATCCGATCACGGCGGAGGAGGTCTTCGCCATGCGCAGCCTGGGTGCGGCCGCCTCGATCGGGGCCGAGGCCGAGCTGGGCAGCCTCGAAGCCGGCAAGCGCGCCGACGTCGTCATCCGGCGCCCGCAATCCGCCGAAGGCTTCGGCATGGACGTCTATCTGGAGCAGATCGTCACGGCCGGCAGGGAGTCGATCGATTGCGTCTTCGTCGCGGGACGCTGCGTGCTCAAGGATGGCCGGCCGACGGAGGTGGACGAGGCCGAGATCGTGGCCTGGGCGCATGAGTCGGCACGGGCGATCGCGGCGCGCATCGGGCTGGCCTGAGCGCTATGCGGCGAGCTCGTGCCTCCTGTTCGCGCAGGATGGTCGGAGCACGCCAAGCGCCGCTTCTTGCCTCGTATCCCGCCAACGTCGACCGGTGTGCCGTTCAGCCGGCCAGATGCCCGGCGAGCCAATCGCGCGCGGCGGAACTCGCGGCCTCGAAATCGGCGACATAGGCATCGAAATGGCCGCCCTTCAGCGTCACCAGCTTCTTCGGATGGCGCGCGCGCTCATAGGCGCCCAGTGCCTCGTCGGCGACGGTCAGATGGTCGCCGAGGGCGACCACGAGCAACAGGGGCGTCGGGCTGACGAATTCGATATAGGCGCCGGGCTCGTAGGCCATGAACAGCTCGACCGAGCGAAGCGTGACCTCGTTTTGCCAGGACGGTGCCCGCGTCCTGCCGGTCTCGGTGAACCAGTGCCAGGAGTCGGCTGTCGGCAAGGCCGCGGGGCCTGCGGGATCTTCCGAAACCACCGGGATCATGGCGGGCGGCTCGCCGGCATAGCGCTTTCGCCGATCGTCGGCGCACATGCCTTCGACCGGCGCGATCACATCCGCGCGGATCAGACGGCGCGCATTGCGGTGACCGCTGATCAGCGGCACCTGCGAGGCGACGCATTTGATCCGCCGGTCGATCGCGCCCAGCACCAGCACATGCGCGCCGCTATAGCTCGATCCCCAGACACCGATGCGCCCGGCGTCGGTCGCGTCGAGCGTTTCGGCAAAGGTGATCGCGTCGCGATAATCGTTGATCTGCAGCCAAGGATCGATCTCCTGCCTGGGCTCGCCGTCGCTCGCACCGAAACAGCGATTGTCGAACACCAGGGCCGCAAGCCCGGCGGCAGCGAAGACCTCGGCGAAGCGATCGAGATACATTTCCTTCACGGCGGAAAAGCCGTGGGCCATCACCACCGTCGGCCAGGGGCCGGCGCCGCTGTCGGGCGTGTAATGCCATCCCCGAAGCGTGACGCCGTCCTCGGTCTTGAAGTCGATATCCTTGCGCATGCCCGCCTCCCCTGATCGCAACGCGTATTCTTGTTCGAAGTCTTGGTCGTCAGCGTCACTCTACCATCATTCCGACACATAGCCGTCGGCTAAATCCCGGGCGACGTCCTCGTCCGAGCGCTCGGCCGGATCGCCATAGCCGGAGCCGCCGCCGAGCACGACCTCGACGATCCGATCGGTACGCTTGAACGCGACCAGCTCGCCGGTGCCGCAATCGCGATCGAGGCTGCCGTCGAGCTGGCGGACGACACCAAGCGCGCCCAGCCCCGCCTGCCCGCCGAACAGCCCGTCGAGCTCGATGCCGACGCCTTCCGGATAGACCGAGAACAGCGTCTCCAGACCGTCGTCATAGAGCTTCTGCAGGCGCACGCGGGTGCCGAGCCCGCCGCGATGCCGGCCAGCACCGCCGGAGGCGGTGGCATAGGCCTTCTCCAGCACCAGCACCGGCACGCGGGTTTCGAACAGTTCCACCGAGGTGTTGGCGGCCGAGGTCGGCCAGAGCAGCGCGGATTTTCCGTCTTTTCTCAACGAAGCGCCCTGGCCGCCGCCCATGAACAGGTGGTCGGAATAAATCCGCCCCTCGGCGTCGCGGCCGTAAATGTTGACCGCGACCGGCAGGCCGGTATGGGCCTGGACCAGGTCGGGCGCCGCCTCGGCCATGGCGCGAAACACGTTGGGGGCGAGATACCAGCCGATGCGGGTGCGCAGATTGACCGCCATCGGCCGGCTGCAGTTCAGGGCCGAACCTTCCGGCACCTTGACGTGGAAGGGCCGAAAGCAGCCGGCATTGCTGCGGACGCGGGGCGTCAGCATGCATTTCAAGGGGTAGGTTGCGTGGGCCGCGGTGTAGTTCAGGGTGCAGTTCAGGCCGCCTTGGGCGAGCTCCGCGGGTGCACCGCTGAAATCGAGGGTGATCTCGTCGCCCGCGATCGCGAGCTCCAGCGGAAAGCGCAGGCGTTCGCCCTGGGGGTTGCACCAGACCTCCGAGCTGTAGACGCCGTCCGGCAGTTTCCCGATGGCCGCGCGCATGGCGGCCTCGGCGCGGCCCTGAACCACGGATGCGAGGGCGCGAAGATCGTGCATGCCGTATTCGGCCATGAAGGCGAGCAGCCGTTCGGTGCCGAGCTTGTTGGCGGCGATGAAGGCGTGAATGTCGCCGAGCACCTGGTTCGGATTGCGCACGTTCTCGGCGATGAGGGCGAACAGGTCGTCATTGGCAGCACCAGCCTTGACCAGCTTCATCGGCGGGATCTGCAGACCCTCGTCATAAATCTCCCGCGCGCGCAGCGAGTCCTTGGTGCCGCCGATGTCGCTGACATGGCCGACCGTGCCGAGCAGCGCCACGAGCACACCGTCCCGAAAGACCGGGGTGACGATCGCGATGTCGAACAGATGGCCGGCACAGAGCCAGGGGTCGTTGGTCACCAGCACGTCGCCGGGCTCGAGGGTCTCCGGCGGAAAATGCTCGAGCAGCGCTTTCACCACCCTGGGCAGCGCGATGTTGAAGACCGGCATGGCGCGCGGCGAATGGGCGAGCGGCTCGCCATGGGGATCGACCAGCTCGCAGGCGAAGTCCTGGGCCTCCGAGATGATCAGCGAAAAGGCGGTGCGGCAGATGGTGAGCCACATCTCCTCGACGATCGCTTCGAGGCGGCTCCACATGATTTCGAGCGCGATCGGGCTGGCGTCGATCAGTGCGGCCGCTTCGGCGACCGGCATCTCGGGCGTCACCATCGCCGCTGCTTCGGGCGCGCTCTCGACCCGGATGCGAAGATTGCCGACCTCGTCGACGTCGGCGCGATCGCCGGGCGGGATGATCGTGGTCGCCTCCCGCTCCTCGATGATAGCGGGTCCCTCGATCGACGCGCCCTGCAAAAGCGCATAGCGGTCATAGACGGCGGCGCTGAGCGGCTCGCTGCCGAACCAGACCAGGCGCCGGCCTTTCAGGGCGTCGGCCGCTTCGCCCCCGGCCCTGGCGGTTTCCAGCACCAGATCCGGCTTCCTTCCGGCAGCGCGCACCCTGAACGAGATCACCTGGATCAGCGCGCCGGTGTAGAGGGAGGTGTAGCGCTGGGTGTAGACCGCGGCGAAGCGTTCGCGGATGGTCTCGAGGCTCTGCTCGTCGATGCTGCCCGCCGGCCACGGCACCTCGATCTCGTGGAGCTGGCCGAACAGGCGCATGTCGGCGCTGCGCTCGATGGTGATCTCGTCGGCATCGACGCCGGCGGTCATGAGCTGTTGCCGCGCGGCGCCTTCGAGATCGGCCAGCACCTGATTGGCCAGCGTCGCATCGAATCCTGGCGCCATGATCATCGGCAGCGAGCGGACCTGTTCGAAGGCGAGCGGTGCGGTGAGAAAGCCGAGGGCCGAGGCTGCACCCGAGGCGGGCGGCACCATCACCTCGCCCACGCCGAGAATGCGCGCGACCTCGGCGACATGGGCGGGCCCGGCACCACCGAAGCCGATCATCGCATGCGCCCGCGGGTCCTTGCCCTTCTCGATCAGATGCACGCGCGCGGCCGCCGCCATCTGCTCGGTGACGATCCGGTGGATGCCGAGCGCCACCTCCCGCACCGAAAGGCCGAGCGGCTTCGCGACCTTGCCCAGCGCCTGCTCGGCCGCCGCCACATCCAGGCTCATGCGCCCGCCGAGAAAAAAGCTGGGCTGGTAATAGCCGAGCACGAGATTGGCGTCGGTCACGGTCGGCTCGATGCCGCCCTTGCCGTAGCAGGCGGGACCGGGATCGGCGCCGGCCGAGCGCGGGCCGACGCGCAGGAGACCGACCTCGTCGATCCAGGCGATCGAGCCGCCGCCCGCGCCGATCTCGATCATGTCGATCACCGGCGCCTTGATCGGCAGGCCGGAGCCGCGCTTGAAACGATGGACGCGCGCCGCCTCCATCATCGGCACGACCTCGGCCTTGCCGTTCTCGATCAGGCAGGCCTTGGCGGTAGTCCCGCCCATATCGAAGGAGATGACGTCGGACTTGCCGGCGCGCTCGCCGAAAAAGGCGGTGGCGAGCCCGCCGCCGGCGGGCCCGGACTCCAAAAGACGGATCGGGTAGCGCCTTGCGACCTCGGGCGACAGAAGGCCGCCTGCGGAATGCATCAGCAACAGCTCGCCGCCGAACCCCTGCTCGGCGAGCCCGCCTTCGAGACGACGGAGATAGCGATCCATCAAAGGCTGGACATAGGCGTTGGCGCAGGTGGTGACGGTGCGCTGGTACTCCCAAAGCTCGGCCACGACTTCGAACGACAGGGAGACGGCGAGGTCAGGATACCAGTCCCGAATCGCGCGCCCGGCCGCCTGCTCATGGGCGGAATTGCGGTAGCTGTGCAGAAAGCAGATGGCAACGGCGCCGATATCGTCCGCGACCAGACGGTCTACCGCGGCCTTGAGTCCGGCGAGATCGAGCGGCTGCACCACGTCGCCGTCCCGGGACATGCGCTCGGTGACGTCGAGCCGATGGCGCCGCGGCACCAAGGGCTCGGGAAACTCGAGAAACAGGTCGTAGATGTCGTAGCGCTGCTCGGTCCCCATCTCCAGCAGATCGCGAAAGCCGGCCGTGGTGATCAGCCCGAGCCCGGCACCCCGGCGCTCGATGATCGCATTGGTGACCAGCGTCGTCCCATGCAGGATTTTTTCGACCTGGCGGAGATCGATCCCCGCCTGCTCGATAATCTCCGCCGTGCCGTGCAGCGCGCCAATCGACGGGTCGTCGGGCGTGGTCAGGCATTTGTGCAGCGTGACGGTGCCGCTGGCGTCGTCGACCAGGACGAAATCGGTGAACGTGCCGCCGATGTCGATGCCGAGGCGATAGCGATCCTCACGCGTCATGCCGCTCCTCTCCCCCTCATGGTCCCTTGCCGCCAGCAGAATTGCTTTCACATGATATGGTAGGGTGTTGAAACGCAAAGGCGAGAAGCCCTGTCGGATCAAGCCAAAAAAGAAAGGCAACGAGATGATGCATCATCCAGCACGGCGCATGCTGCTTGCAGCGACGATCGTTGGTGCCATGACCGCCGGCCTCGGCTGGTCCTCGATGGCCGTCGCCGAAGGTCAGCTCGTGGTGAACTCCTATGGCGGCAGCTTCGAGGAGTTCATGCGCGGCGAGATCGTCCCGCCCTTTGCCGAGCAGACCGGGGCCGAGGTCACGCTGGACGTCAATCTCGGCAAGGGCTGGCTCACCAATCTGCGCGCGGCCGGCGTCGACAATGCGCCCTATGACGTGCTGATGACCAACGAGACCTGGGCGAGTATCGAGCGCGAGGAAGGGTTTTTCGAGCCGATCGACACCGCCAAGGTCGGCAATATCGACGACCTCTGGCCGATCGCGCGCCTGCCGGACGACAATGGCGTGATCGGCACGCTGTCGCCGATCGGCATCGCCTATCGCACCGATCTGGTCGAGACCCCGCCCAAGGCCTGGGCCGATCTCTGGACCAACCCGGAATTCAAGGGCAAGACCGGCCTCTACACCATCACCAATTCCGCGGGCTACATGACGTTGCTGATGACCGCGAAGATCTTCTTCGACTCCGAATACGAGACCGAGAAGGCGCTGGAGAAGATCAAGGAGCTGAAGCCGTTCCAGCAGATCGACTTCTCCGGCACGATGGAGACGGTGCTGACCCGCGGCGAGGTGATCGTCGGTCCGCTCGACTTCGCCGCCGCCGCCCGCCTCAAGGTCAAGGGCGTGCCGGTCGAGATCGTGGCGCCGGAAGAGGGCATGTTCATGTTCGAGCAGGTCTTCAACGTGCTGAAGGCGAGCCAGAACAAGGAGCTCGGCTATCGGTGGATCGACTATATCCTCAGCCCCGAGACCCAGGAGAAATGGGTCCGGCAATATTACTGGTCACCGGTCAACAAGAACGTCCAGGTGCCGGATGATCTGAAGGATCTGGTGCCGATCCACGGCGAGAGAATGGACCAGATCGTGCTCTGGGACTGGAAGGCCGCCAATGCCGCGCGCGACCAGGTGATCGAGGACTGGAACAAGGCGATGCGCTGATCGTCGTGGCGTTCAGCGGTGCCTGGAACAGGGGCTTTGGCGATCGCGTGACCGATAGCGGGACATCGTCCTCATGACCCGCCTCGCGATCGAGGGCCTGACAAAAAAATTCGGTGACGTGGTCGCGGTGCAGACGCTCGATCTCGCGATCGACGATCACGAATTCATCTCGCTGCTCGGGCCGAGCGGCTGCGGCAAGACCACGACCCTTCGCTGCATCGCCGGCTTCGAGCAGCCGAGCGCCGGGCGCATCACCTTCGATGGCACCGACATCGTCGACCGCCTGCCCGAAGACCGCAATATCGGCATGGTGTTCCAGAACTACGCGCTGTTTCCGCATATGACGGTCCGGGAAAACTTGGGCTTCGGATTGGAGATGCGGAAAACGCCGGCGGCCGAGCGTCGGTCGCGCATCGATCGCGTGCTGGCGACCGTGCAGCTCGGCGGCCTCGGCGATCGCTATCCGCGCCAGCTTTCCGGCGGTCAGCAGCAGCGCGTGGCGCTGGCGCGCGCGATCGTGATCGAGCCCGCGATCCTGCTGCTCGACGAGCCGCTCGCCAATCTCGACGCCAAGCTCAGGGAGGAGATGCGCTTCTTCATCCGCACCCTTCAGCAGGAGGTCGGCATCACCACGGTCTACGTCACCCACGATCAGGGCGAGGCGATGGTGATGTCGGATCGGATCGTGGTGATGTTCGACGGCGCCGTGCACCAGATCGGCGCCCCCACCGACATCTACGACCGTCCGGCGACCCGTGCGGTCGCGAGCTTCATCGGGCAGTCCAACTTCATCGCCGCCGAGGTGCGCGGCCGGGACGGCGACGGTCTCTACCGGCTGGAGAGCGGTCTCGGCGCGCTGACCTCGCGCTTTTCCGGGAGCCTCGAAGCCGGCCAGAAGGTCGAGCTTTTGCTTCGGCCGGAAGCGATCGAGCTTACCGGTGACGGTGCAGGCGGCAACGTCAATCTTGTTACCGCCGAACTGCGGGAGCGCTACTTCCTCGGCAACACCCTTGCCTGCCGCCTGAAGGTCGCGGACGGATCGATGCTGGCAGCGCAGGCGCCGCCGTGGCTGGATCTCGACGTCGGCCAATCCATCGGCTGCCGCTTCGCGCCGGAGCGCACATGGCTGATCCCGCGGTGAGCGAGACGGTGAACAGACCGCTCGCCGATCCGCGCAAGCCTCATGCCACCTTTCTGCTCATCCTGCCGACGCTCGGCATCCTGATCGCGTTCCTGCTGTTTCCCTATCTCAACATGATCGTGATGAGCTTTCGCACGCCGTCGACCAGCGACGTGTTCGCGCCCGGCTACACGATCGGCAACTATCTTGAGATCCTCTTCGACGAGGATTTCTATTACCTCGAGATTCTGCTGAACACGCTGCTGCTCGGCGCGATGACCACGGCGATCTGCCTGCTGCTCGGCTTTCCCGTCGCCTATCACCTCGCGCGCAGCCGCTCGCGCGTCACCACCCTGCTCTATGCCTTCGTGCTCTCGCCGCTTCTGGTCGGCGTGGTGGTGCGCTGCTACGGCTGGATCATCATCCTCGCCAACAATGAGGGGCTGATCAACGCCACCCTGCGCGATCTCGGCCTGGTCGAGACGTTCCTGCCGCTGATGTACAACATGACCGGCGTCACCATCGGCCTGGTGCACATCTTCCTTCCCTTCATGATCCTGCCGCTCACCGGCGCCATCCAGTCGATCGATCCCGCCCTCGAAGAGGCCGCCCGCTCGCTCGGCGCGTCGCGGCTGACAAGCATTCTCCGGGTGGTGCTGCCGCTCAGCCTGCCCGGCATCCAGGCGGGCACGATTCTGGTGTTCGTCCTGACCATCAGCTCCTATGTCATCCCGGTGCTGCTCGGCGGCTTCAACGTCGTGATCATGCCGACGCTGGTGGTGCAGCAGCTCCTCGATGCCATGCTCTGGCCGTTCGGCGCGGCGCTCGCCTTCGTCCTGGCACTCGCCGGCACCATCGTCGTCTGGATTTATCTGCTTCTGACCAACCGCCTGATGCGCGGGGTCGCGCGATGACCGGGCGATCCTTCGATCTCGGCCGCGGTCTGTTCCTCGCCCTGGTCACGCTGGTCTACGCTTTTCTCCTGACGCCCCTGGTGATCGTGGTCATCGCGTCCTTCAATTCAGGCGAGTATCTGACCTTTCCGCCCGAGGGCTTCTCGCTTCGCTGGTACGAAAAATTCTTCAACAGCCAGAGCTTCATGAACTCGCTCTGGTTCTCCTTGAAGCTCGCCTTGATCTGCACCGTCGTTTCGTGCCTGCTCGGCACCATGGTCGCCCTCTACACCGTCCGTTTCGCGACCCGCTGGCGCGAGCAGCTGCGCCTGTTCGTGCTCATGCCGCTGCTGCTGCCGGAAATCCTGACCGCGATCGCGCTGCTGTTCTTCTACTACAACGCCGAGGACGTCATGGCGGCGGTCGGCTTCGAGGGTTTTCGCGGTCTCTTTCGCAACTCGTTCATCGGCCTGCTGATCGGTCACGTCCTGGTGACCCTGCCCTTCGTCTTCCTCTCGATCTCCGCCTCGCTCTACAATTTCGACCGATCGCTCGAAGAGGCCGCCCGCTCGCTCGGGGCGGACCGCTACACCACTTTTCGGCGGATCACCCTGCCGATCATCAAGCCCGGCATCATCTCGGGCGCACTCTTCTGCTTCATCATCTCCTTCGATCTCTTCAACATCTCGCTGCTGCTGAAGGGCATCGGCATCGCGACCCTGCCGATCCAGCTCTTCGACTATGTCCGCTGGGATTTCGACCCGACCGCCGCCGCGGTCTCCACGATCTCGATCATCGTGACCGTCATCGCGCTAGTCGTCGCGCAGCGCCTGGTCGGCCTCAGATCGCTGCGTTTTTAGCAGCGCGGCCACGACGGCGGCCCTCAGGTCTCCGCCCGTCTCTTCCGATTGAGCCAGCTGGCCAGGTTCTGATTCATGACATCCATGAGGCGATCCTGGAAGGCCGCGTTGAAGTTGATGTAGGACCGGAGCGCCTTCGCAATCAGCGGGGGGGTGCCCTCGAAAGCGTCTGCGTTCAGCTTCACGCCGATGGCCTTGCCGCCGATCAGGCTGATCTCCGGCGCCAGCGAAAACCTGGCGACATGCGACCCCTCTGACGTAACCACGTCGCAGGTCGCCGATTGGGCCGGCGCTTGCCAGGCACCTGTTGCCGCCGCGCCGACGAGATCATCTCGGGACACATCGATCGACAAGATGCAGCGCAGATCCTGCACCATCGCCGTGCTGTCCTGGACGATGACCTGCCGCTCCTCCTCGGTCGGGACGAAGGGCACCTCGCAGACCAGGCGGGAGGTGGCGCCGGAAGCCTTGGCCGCGGACCGGCATGCATCGAGGTTCACATCGGCTAGAGAGCCGGGTGCACCCCCGACGAGCACGAAGGCCGCAACGATCATGGGTGCAGCCTGGAGGCAGCGTTTCGTAAGTCGGTCAAGCAGATTGCGCATGGTCGGGTCCTACACGGTGGATAGGGCAGTGGATCGTCGACAGGCCGCTTCCAAGGCGAGCGTCGAGCCTTCGACAAGGGGGCGCGGAGTCGTGCCTGAGGGCCGGCCGCTGATATCGAGCAGCATGGGCACGATCATCATCGGCATCCCCTTCAGATGCAAACGGCGCTGCAGAGCGATGGCGGTGCGGTTGTGGAGCGTGCGGGTCAGCCAGTTGTCCGGCTCGAGAATGATGCGGCTCGCGAAGAACACGGCGTTCGGATAGTCCTTGCGCACCTGCTCGCAAAGCCCGGTCAGCTCGCGCGCGGCGTTGGTGCCGAAGCCGGCATAGCTGTCATTGGGCAGGCCGTGGCTTCGGCAGTAGCCGCGGAAGTAGGCGAGGCGCTCGCCCACCTCCTGCTTCAGGCGCTCGAGGGCGCGGTCGCCGCCGAAGCTCTGGGCGTCGACCTCGCCGACCGAGACGAACACGTAATTGGCGAACACGCGGGGAAACATGCGCTGCACCGCGAAGAATGCGTGCATGTCGCTGCCGAGATTGGGACCGACCAGGAAGGCCGCGGTCCGAGCACTGCGGTCGATCGCGACGGCCGGCGCGTCCCTGCCAGGGGGCCGGCGCTCCACCAGCAGGCGCTCGACCTCCTTCAGCGCGGCCGCAACACGCTCGTAGTGGCGGCGGACGGCGAAGCAGAGCAGGGTGAAGCCGCCGGTGATCGTGACGGCGAGCCAGGCGCCCCGGGTGAACTCGCCGATCACCAGGGCGATGAGGATCAGCCAGGAGACCAGGGCGGCGGACGCGGCGACAGCGAGCCGAAACAGGTTGTTTCCCGTCAGCCTCTCGCGCAGGCGATGGCGCACCAGGCCGAGCAGCGACAGGGAAAAGGCGAGGAAGACGTTGATGCTGTAGAGGATCACCAGCATGCCGACATCGGCGCCGGCGAGCAGATAGAGGGCGGCGGCGGCAAGGCCGATCACCAGGATGCCGATCTTGGTGACCAGCCGGCTCGAGAGATCGGCGAAGGCGTGAGGCATCCAGCGGTCGATCGCGAGATTGGCGAGCACCGCAGGCCCGCCGAGAAAGCCGGTATTGGCAGCCACCAGCAGCAGCGCCGTCGCCAGCAGCAACGTGACGTTCAGGGCGACGGTCGCCGGCCCGGGCGGCAGGCCGGGGACGGCGTGCAGGATCTCGCGGAACACCACGGCGTTCAGGGTCTGGCCCGCCTCGGGCCTGACATCCCAGAGGAGGTAGAGCAGCATGACGCCGCCGGCCGTCAAAGCCAGGGAGGCGGCGAGCAGTGCCATGGTGCGCTTGCCGGTCTTGACTCTGGGCTCGGCGAGCACGTGGACGTTGTTGGAGACCGCCTCGATGCCGGTATAGGTGCCCGCACCCACGGCATAGGCCTTGACCAGGATCGCGACCACCGCGAACCAGCCGAGCCCCTCGGCCATCGAGGTCGCGTCGCCGATGCTGCTCGCGGTCACCGTGACCAGGCCGTCCGCATGCAGGCCGATGCCGGCCAGGATCAGGAGCCCGTGGGTGAGGATGAAGCCGAAGAAGATCGGCGCCATCAAAGCGAGCGATTCCTTCATGCCGCGCAGGTTCAGCCAGGTCAGCAGCAGAACCAGCACGAAGCCCGCCGGCAGGCGCAGCGCCGCCGCAGCAGATGGCAGCAGGCTGAAGGCGGCATCCACGGCGGCAGCGATCGAGATCGCGACGGTCAGCACGTAGTCCACCACCAGGGCGGCACCGGTGATCACGCCCGCATGCGCATGGAGCAGCTGGCTCGCCACCTTGTAGCCGCCGCCGCCCGTGGGAAAAAGCTCGATCACCTGGGCGTAGGCAGCAGCGATCAAGGTCACCGTCGCGGCCGTGGCGATCACCAGGAAAAGCCCGAGCTCACGATGCTCGCCGAGCGCCAGAAAGGCCTCCTCCGGACCGTAATTGGCGGACGACAGGCCGTCGGCGCCAAGGCCGATCCAGGCGAGGATGGTCACGAGAGCAAGCTTGCGCCGGGTCTCGCCGTGCAGCGGATCGAGGGCATGCCCGAGCGTCCAGCGCCGCAGAATTTCGTAGGTCATGGCCTGAGGCTTGTTGTCGTTTTCCGGGACCACGCGACGAACGCGCGATCGGACGCGGCCTAGGCCGCACAACGCCGGGAAAGGCTCAGGCTCAAGCCGGGCGGTCCCAGAGAAGGGGCGTTTGGAAGGGAAGTTCGCAGACCGGGCGTCAGCGGCAGACAGCGCCGCTTCCAGAGCATACCATGAAGCTCAACCGCATCCTGCGGATGGCCTGCATGCACGCGCGACACATGCATGGTCGTTGTCCGAGCGTCATGCCGACGCCGTGGATCGCTACACCGATAGCGACTGGCGGAAAGATGCGCTCGGCCGCAACCGTCGTCAATCTGCTGCGACGCACAATGGGCAAAAAGCGCCCCTGAGAACGCACCGACAGGAACCGGGCCGTGGCCGCGAGACAGCCGCCATGACACGCGCAGCCGCCGGGAAGAACCACGTCCTCCCATGCTGCAAAGTCCAGCCGGAACGCGGAAGCACGCGTGAGACACCTGCTGCCGCCGCAAGTCAACATCCTGCTTTGATTTACGGAAAAACCAAATGCTCGACTGCTTCCACTTGCCTGAAAAAATATATCGCCACGAACGACTTGACGCCGGTCATGAGGAAGATCATCCTTCTCTTTGTCGCTGTCAGTGCAGCGAACCGCGCGGCGTCGGCCTTTGACGCCGGGACAGAAGACAGGATGGGCTGGGACAATCGGTTCCTGGGCATGATGGCGTTCAGACGCGGCATCGCGCTCCTGGCGCTGGCCTTGCTGGTCATGGGCGCCCTCGCCAGACCCGCCATCCCCAACCTTGCCGATCGCGCATCGCCTGCCGCCGACCTCCTTCTTTCGGAAGAGGACCAGCGTGCCAATCCGGTCACGCTGCCGGCGGCATGGCCATCGACCCCGGGCAGCACGGCCGTTGCGGAAATCGACCATATGCTCGGAGAATCGGCACGTGGCGTCGCGCCGATCAAGAAGCCGATGCCGCTCATCGCGGCCGAGGGTCAGGTCACGGCGCTGGCTATGCCCCGCTCTTTCAGGCCTGACCTCGATCGCCGTTCCTCCATCCGGATCAGCGCCGTCGGTTCGGCGCGCATCCCGACCGGGCCGCCTCTCCCGATCGCCTGACCGTGTTCCCCGCCGCCGCAGGCTTCGCGCCTGCCGGCCGGCGGGTCGGTTTTTGCGCATCATCAAGGGAGATATCGATGGCCTTTCTTTCACCGCTTCATCTGCCGATGTCGTTTCTGGGCAGCCTGCTCTTCGTGCTCGGCCTGGTCCTTATCCGTCTTACCAAACAGGTCGGACAACGTCCCCAGCCGCCGCGATGGATGAACCAGGACATGGCCTGTCTCATCGTCGGCACGGTCCTGTCGCTGCCGCTCGGCTTCGGCCTCGGCATGCTGCTGGCCGCCTCGGTCCAGATGGTCACGGGTCAAGGCGAGTCGCCGCTCACGCTGCTGGTGGCGATCGTGGCCCTGGTCGTCGGCTGGCGGCTGGCAGGACGCACCAGGCCGGGGGCCCTGCCGGCGCAGGCCTGAGCGCCGGACGAAGACCCGCCGGCCGTGCGTCATCTCACCGCCGCGCCGACGCCCGGCAAGCGTGGCCCCTGCAAGAAACGAAATTGAAAGTGAGACACCCACCAACAACAAGAGGGGGTGTTTCCTGCATAATGTCGAAAAGGTGGGGCGAGGCTCGGACTCCCAGGATCGCATGGACCAGCGAGACAGGCCCTGCGTAGCGCATAGGGATTAAGAAAAGGTGAACGCCGAGGCTGGGGAGGCGGAGCGAAGGGATCGGCAAAAGGCGTGAAAGGCGTATGGCGGAGAGCGATCTCCGCCGGAATCCTCGCTCCTGACGGAAGCCTTGCGGCCTCCCAGACAAACCACGCTTTCACGACGCGCCGCCGGGCGCAACATCCGGCTTGACGCCTCCCCGCCGATCCCGGACCCTTTTCGCACCACCGAAACAAGGGGAGGATGGGCAATGATCGGCGAGCAGGAGGTCGCGTTCTACAATGACAATGGCTATCTCGTGGTGCCTGATGTCCTGAGCGCGGACGAGGTGGCCGAACTCAGGCAAGTGACAGAAAAATTCGTCGAGGCGGCGCGCCATGTGACCAGGCACGACGCGATCTACGATCTCGAGGACAGCCACTCGGCGGCGGAGCCGCGCGTCCGGCGGATCAAGACGCCGCACGCCCACCACGAGGCCTACGCGAAGATGGTGGCGCATCCGAACATCCTGGCGGTGCTGAAAATGCTCTGGGGGCCGTCGGTGCGCTTCGACGTGTCAAAGCTCAACCTGAAATCCGCGGGCTATGGCGCGCCGGTCGAGTGGCATCAGGACTGGGCGTTCTATCCGCACACCAATGACGACCTCGCCGCAGTCGGCATCATGATCGACGATGTCGACGAGACCAACGGGCCGCTGATGGTCATCCCGGGCTCGCACAAGGGGCCGATCCTCGATCACCACGCCGACGGTTACTTCTGCGGGGCGATCGATCCGCGCCGCGGGGAGGTCGACTTCGGCGAAGCCGTCAAGCTGACCGGCCCGGCCGGCTCGATCACCATCCATCACGCGCGCGCTGTCCACGGTTCGGCGACCAACACCTCGGGCAAACCGCGTCGGCTGCTGCTCCATCAATACCGTGCGGCCGACGCCTGGCCGCTGATGGCGGTGCATCAGCCCTGGAAGGAGTACCGGGACAATCTCCTGTGCGGCGAGGACACCATCGAGCCGCGGATGGCCGTGGTGCCGGTGAGGCTGCCCCTGCCGCCCGCTCCGAACCAGGGCTCGATCTACGAGAATCAGAAGGGCTCGAAAAACCGCTATTTTCAGACGCTGGACGATCTGGAAGCCGTCGGCGACGACTGAGATGGCGATGCGCCGGGTCATGACGACGCGTCCGTCCACGCCCGTTCGCTTACCCCTCTGTCAACGCATCCATGCGAGAAAGGGTCTTGCTGGTCCATGAGATCCTGGGAATCCGCCCGCTCCCCGGAATAGGTGGGGCAAGGCTCGGACTTCCAGGGTCGTATGGACCAGCGTGCGATGATCGCAGGAAACGATGAGGAAAGGGTAGAGAGCGCGTCGCCCGTGACCAAACCATGCGCGACCGAGCGCATTGCGGCTGATGGGATTTCGAGCCTAGTCGATGCTGCGACCGCCGGCTGCCTTTTGCAGGAGAGCCACGTCCTTCCGGGGGATCTCCAGGCGCCAGCCGTGCTGCTCGGCGATGACCTCGAAGGTCCGCGCGCGATAGAAGACGACATGGGTCGGGTCGCGTCGATAGTGCCAGGCGGCGAAACGGTCGTCGTCGGTCTGAAAGCAGGTCATGACACCGAGCCAGCCTCCGGGCCTGAGCAAGCGGTCCAGCCGCTCGAACTCGAGCGCCGGCTCGAAAAAATGCTCCGCCACCTCGCTCAGGGTGACGACGTCATGGTCGCGCTGCAGCGCGTCGCTGCCCGGGTGGAAGAACGGGTCGTAAAGCGCCATCCTGATACCGGCCTCCTCGAGCATCGCCGCCAGCGCCGGGCCCGGGCCGCAGCCATAGTCGAGGCCGGTCATGCCGGGGCGCAGCCGGTCGAGGAGCGGATCGGCGAGCCGGGAAAGAAAGGCCCGGTAGCGCGGATCGTCCGGGTCGTTCCGGTGATGGCGGTAATGGGCCAGCTCCTGGTCCGGCGTCGGCCGCTGGGCGGGATCGAGAAAGGTGGCCGCGCAGACATCGCAGCGCCAGTAGCGACGTCCCGCGACCTCCATGAACGCGCGCGGCCGCTCCGCCCGACACACCGGACAGGCGGCAGGCGCATCAGCGACGGTGCAAGGTCCAGCCATATCCCCTCATGCCAGGCACCAGGCAAGTCGAGCCCGGGGTGGCTCACCCTCCTCGCGCAGGTTTGACCTGCAGTGTGTCGGCACTATGCTTAACTTGTTGATCGAGCGCACCCTTCTTCACGCCCTGGCAGTGTCCCGAGAGGTGATGTCCGTGTCAGAAACAACGACCAAGCCTGCCCTTCGTGTTCTCCTGGCGCAACCCAGAGGGTTTTGCGCGGGCGTCGAGCGCGCGATCGAGATCGTGGAGCAAGCGCTGGCGCGCTTCGGTCCGCCCGTCTATGTGCGTCACGAGATCGTGCACAACCGCCATGTGGTCGACAGCCTCCGGGACAAGGGCGCGATCTTCGTGAAGGAGGTCGACGAGATCCCCGCGGGATCGGTCACGATCTTCAGCGCGCACGGCGTCTCCGATGCGGTCGAGCAGGCAGGCAGGGACCGGAGCCTGAACGTGATCGACGCCGCCTGCCCGCTGGTCACCAAGGTGCACAATGAAGGCCAGCGCTATGCGAAGAAAGGCTACGAGGTGGTGCTGATCGGCCATGCCGGCCATCCCGAGGTCGAAGGCACCATGGGCAGGATCGACGCCCGGGTGCATCTGGTCTCCGACGTCGCCGATGTCGAAGCGCTTGAGCCCGCCGATCCGGAAAAACTCGCCTTCGTCACCCAGACGACGCTCAGCGTCGACGACACGCGGGACGTGATCCAGGCGCTGCGCAGGCGCTTTCCCAGGATCTCCGGCCCCGACACCAAGGATATCTGCTATGCCACCCAGAACCGCCAGACAGCGGTGCGCGAGCTTGCAGGACAGGTGGACCTCGTGCTGGTGGTCGGCGCCCAGAACAGCTCGAACTCGAACCGGCTTCGGGAAATCGGCGAGGATATGGGCATCCCCAGCTATCTGATCGACGGGCATGAGCAGATCGATCTCGGCTGGTTCGAGGGCGTGCGCACGGTCGGTATCACCGCCGGAGCGTCGGCGCCCGAGGCTTTGGTGCAACAGTTGATCGCCCGCCTCGGCCAGGAGTTCGAGGTCAGCCTCGACATTCTGGACGGCATTCGCGAGAACATCCGCTTCAGATTGCCGGCGGCGCTCGCCGATCGGAGCCCGTCGCCGACGGTCTGATCGTCGAACCGTTTATCGAGGTTTTTCAGACCGATGGGTATTCCCCTTCGCCAGCAGATCCGTGTTGGCGCCTATGTGATGCGGCAGCGCCTCAAGGGTAATGCGCGCTATCCGCTGGTGCTGATGCTGGAGCCGTTGTTTCGCTGCAACCTCGCCTGCGCCGGCTGTGGCAAGATCGACTATCCGAAGCCCATTCTGGACCGGCGTCTGAGCGTCGAGGAATGCCTCGAGGCCGTGGACGAATGCGGCGCTCCGATCGTCTCGATCCCGGGCGGCGAGCCCTTGATCCACAAGGACATCGTCAAGATCGTGGATGGCATCGTCGCGCGCAAAAAATTCGTCTATCTCTGCACCAACGCGCTCCTGGTGAAGAAGAAGATCGACGACTTCAAGCCCAGCCCCTATCTCACCTTCTCGATCCACCTCGATGGGCTGAAGGAGCATCACGACAAAGCGGTCTGCCAGGACGGCGTGTTCGACAAGGCGGTCGAGGCGATCCGGCTGCTGCGCGCCCGCGGCTTTCGGGTCAACATCAACACCACCCTGTTCGACGGCGTCGCCCCCGACCAGGTCGCGGCGTTCTTCGACTATGTGACGACCGAACTGGACGTCGAAGGCATCACGGTGTCGCCGGGCTATGCCTATGAGCGCGCCCCCGATCAGGAGCATTTTCTGAACCGGAAGAAGACCAGGGAGCTGTTCCGCTCGATCTTCCGCCTCGGCAAGGGCAAAAGCTGGAAGCTCAGCCACTCCTCGCTCTATCTCGATTTCCTCGCCGGCAACCAGCGCTATCACTGCACGCCCTGGGGCAATCCGACCCGCAACATCTTCGGCTGGCAGCGCCCCTGCTATCTCCTGGGCGAAGGCTTTTCGCCGACCTTCAAGGACCTGATGGAGAGCACCGACTGGGATCGCTACGGCACCGGCAACTACGAGAAATGTGCGGATTGCATGGCCCATTGCGGCTATGAGCCGACCGCCGTCAACGACGCCGTCGGGAACCCGTTCAAGAGCCTCATGACGGCGCTGCGCGGCCCGCGCACCGAGGGCGACATGGTCCCGGACATCTCGCTCGCGAACCAGCGGCCGGCCGAGGATGTCTACGAGAAAGTCGTGACCGAAGCCGCCGAGCGCGACGAGACCAGCGGTGCGCGGTCGGTCTACAAATCCAAGGCCGTCGCCTGACGCCGCATCGGCGCCGAAGGCCGCTCAGAGCGTCTTCAGATATTCCAGAATGGCCTCCAGCCGTTCGGGATCGTCGGCGAAGACGTCATTGCCGTAGATCGGGCCGTCATGGCCGCCATTGGTATTGCCGGGAAGGCTGGTGTCGAGGGTGGTCGCGCCTTCGCTGACAAAGCCCACGTCGACGGGATCGAAAGCACGGCTGCCGGTCCTGAACAGCGTCTCGCGCTGATCGGACGGCAGGAGCAGCTGACGTAGCGTTCTGACCGAGCCGTTATGCAGATAGGGTGCCGTCGCCCAGATCCCGTTCAGCGGCCGCGCCTTGTAGCAGACGATCGGATTGACGCGCGCCGGCGGGCAGGGATGGTCGTCTGCGGGCAACTGATCGAGGCCGGCCCCCAGCCCTTCGAGGAATGCCTTGAACCCGACCTCGCCGGGCTCTTTGACGAGCGCCTGCGCGGCCTGGTCGATCGCATTCTGCAGGGCCGGCGGCTGCCCGACCTTCAAGGCCCTGACCGTGCCCTTGGGGTCTCGGATCAGGCCGTCGACGATCGTGCCGGTGATCGCATAGCCGAGGACCGCCGCAGCCGGCGTCGCGTCTTCCCCTGCCTTCTCGAACGTCGAACCGTGGCTGAGCGCCTCCAGATAGGCGACCGGCAGTCCCGTCAGCTTGACAGCGCTCGCCGTCCGCCAGCGGAATGCCTCCGCCATCGCCGGGTCCGTGCGGAGGGCGTTGGGATCCGTCGGCCTTTTCGGATTGAACACCGGCATCAGCACGGCGTCGACGCGACGCGCAGGATCGTCACGTTCAATATGCCGATGGCATCGCGCGCAGTAGGTTTCGTAGTCCTCCCGCCCCTTGTCCGCGAGCGCCTTGTCCAGCGGGAGATCGGTATCTGCCCAGAGCGGCGACCAAAGCGTCCAGAGCTGCTCCTCAAGCGTGGCGAGACCATTCATGTCGATGGAGCTCTTGTGTCCCGTGGGCCTGCTCGGGTCGGTATTGACCTCGAGCTCGGCGAACACGCCGATGACTTCCCCGACATTTCTCGAGAGAGCGCCCAGGCCAAGATTGCGCACGGCGCCGTTCCACTCCACGTAGTCGTGCTGCGGCGTGTCCCAGATGAACGGATAGCTGACCGGCGCGTCGGCCGGCTGCGCGTTGCCCGGGGTTTTCAGGCCTGCCGCCACCACCTCGTTGAAGATGGAGCCGACCGCATCGAGGCGACCGTGGCCGTAGGGGCTCGATCCCCTGTTGCGCTGATTCCAGGCCTCGCGGCGGGCCGTCATGAGCTCGAGCTGCTCTCTCAGCTCGGCCTCGTCCGTCGTGCCGCCGTCGCCGACCGTCTTGCTGGTATCGATCACCGCCTTGGCAAAGCGCGCGAACTTCTCGTCGCTCAGCAAGGTCGCGCGCATCGCGTCCACCAGACGCGCGAACAGCGCCTCGAAATCGCCCATGGTGGGGCCGCCGTCGATCAGATATGTCTTGCCGTCATACGCGATCTGGCCGGTATGGCAGGCGGCGCAGTTCATGCCGAGCCAGGTGCCGGAGATCGCACCGTTCGCGCTGTCGGCCGCCGCCGACCCTTTGGTGAAGCCGATCGGCAGAGCGTCGGGGTTCGCGGCGGTCGGCCGCTGCGGCAGATAGCGCAGGCGGTCGATATGGCCGGGATCGATGAATTTTTCGCTGCTGTCCGCCTGCTCCAGATGCAGGAACCAGCTATAGGGGATGATCTCGGAGCCCTGGTCGGTGAACCAGAAGGCCTGGCGCTCGGCGCAGTTCCAGTTCTGCGGCAGCAGCACGTCGCCGGCATAGGCCCCGTCATAGTCGCCACCGTCGCAATCGGCGGCGCGCGCGCGCTCAGAAACGGTCGCCCAGGATGCGAAAACCAACGTCGAAACGCTCAAGACTGTCCGTAACATCGCCTGGCTCCTTACTGCATCCTCCGGGCATACAGCCATCGGCGAGACGGAGGTATGAAGCAGTTCACACAGCCGCGACGGTTTGGGTCATCGGGTAAGCGCTGGCCTTTTGTTACGCTTGAGCGGTGCCGTCCCATGCACTCGGCATGCGCGACGCGCATGGCTTTAACGCTTTTTTAACCGTGATGGTCTAAGCGGGATCGTGACCGACCAGGATCGGAGATGATGAAGAGGCCGGAATGACCAGACCGATACGTCCCCGCCGGAGCGTTCTCTACATGCCCGGGTCCAATCCGCGCGCCCTCGACAAGGCCCGAACCCTGTCTGCGGACGGCCTGATCTTCGATCTCGAGGACGCTGTCGCGCCCGATGCCAAGGCGCTGGCGCGACAGCAGATCGCGGAGGCGCTGAAAGCCGGCGGCTACGGCCATCGCGAGACCATCGTCCGCGTGAACGGCCTCGCCACGCCCTGGGGCCATGACGATCTCGTGGCCGCCGCGACCGCAGGCGCCGATGCCGTGCTCCTGCCCAAGGTCGAGAGCGCCGATGGCGTGCGCCAGGCGCTGGCCGTGCTCGATCAGGCGGGCGCCCCCGCCGGTCTGCCGGTCTGGGCGATGATGGAAACCGCGCGCGGCATGCTGCATGCCGAGGAGATCGCGAGCGCCTCGCCCAGGCTGACCGCCTTCGTCATGGGCACGTCCGACCTGGCGAAGGAGCTGCACGCCGCGCACACGCCGCTTCGCCTGCCGATGATCACGGCGCTGGGTCTCTGCCTGCTCGCCGGCCGCGCCTACGGTCTCACCCTGCTGGATGGCGTCCACCTCGATCTCGCCGATGACGACGGCCACGTCGCCTCCTGCCGGCAGGGCCTGGAACTCGGCTTCGACGGCAAGACCCTGATCCACCCCAAGCAGATCGACGCGGCCAACCGCATCTTCGCCCCCGACGAGACGGCGCTGGCCCAGGCGGAAAAGATCATCGCCGCGCACCAGGCTGCCACCGCCGAAGGCAAGGGCGTGGTCGTGGTCGACGGCCGGCTCGTCGAGAATCTGCATGTCGAGGATGCGAAGCGCCAGGTCGCGCTTGCCGAGGCCATCCGCAGGATGTCGACGTGAACGCAGCCGGCTCCCCGTCCCTCGCCGGTTCTCCCTTACTTTTCCAGGGGAATCGAGCTCTTGGAGGAAACGTCGAGCCAGCGGATGCAATCCAGATCGGCGCCGGTGCTGTTGGCGCAGCTCGGCAGGGCGTTGACCAGCATGCTGCCGATGCCGTCACAAGGCAGGCCGCTCAGCAGAAAGGATGCCACCACCTTCTTGTTCTCGTAGAGGGGTGCCATGTCCAAAAGGACGTTTCGTGAATAGACGCCTTTGTCATCGAACAGCACCAGATCGACCTGGAACTTGTTCAGCTGATGTCCGCTCTGGTTATCAAATAAAAAAAGTGGCCGGCAGCCCTGCTCCGTGTCTTCCGCCTTGTTGAGCTCAATAGTGATCGCACCATCCTCAGCAGCGTCCGCCGAAGAAAGGGAGCCGAGAAAAGCGAGGACAGGCAAAAGCGACCATCGGGCGCCCATGGAGACCATGTCGAGAGAACGTTTCATTGATGTTTCTTTCCCCCACGTTTCGCCACATCCTACGTCGGGACCGAAGGGACAACAAGTCTCGTGTTTTCAAGCGCTTTCGCCGAAAAGCAGGGTTGCCGGCACTCTTGAAGGTCGCCGCGTACACGGCTACAGACATCCTGACGATGGCGGCATGCCGCCGGCCAGGATGGCCGGGCGCGCCGATGCCACCATCGCCACCGTTTCGACCCTGCCGATATCGGGCCTTTCCTGAGAGCCAGGCTTTCCTCAACCAGAGGACCTTCGCATGACCAAGACCGCAAGTGGCCGATTTTTCGAAGATTTCAAACTGGGCGAGGACATCCACCACCCGACCCCGCGCACCGTGACCGAGGCGGACGCCACACTCTATCTCGCGCTCACCGGGTCCCGCTTCGGCATCCACTGCTCGGAGACTCTGGCACGCACGGCAGGCCTGCCGCGCCCTCCCCTCGAAGATCTCCTGACCTTCCATCTGATCTTCGGCCGCAGCGTCCCCGACGTCTCCTTGAACGCGGTCGCCAATCTCGGCTATGCCGACGGCCGCTTCGGCGCGCTCCTCTATCCGGGTGACACGCTGATCGCCAGTTCCAAGGTCATCGGGCTGAAGGAGAACTCCAACGGCAAGACCGGCACGGTCTGGGTCGAAACCAGGGCCAACAAGGACGACGGCCGCGAAATTCTGCGCTTCAACCGCTGGGTCATGGTCAACAAGCGCGCGCCCGGACCTGCGACCTCGGAACCGGTGGTGCCCGACCTGCCCGATCACGTCGCCGCCGATCGCCTGCGCGTGCCGCCCGGCCTGCGTCCGCGCCACTATGATCGCGTGCTCGCGGGCTCGATGCACCGCTTCGAAAGCTACCAGGTCGGTGAAAAGATCGACCATGTCGACGGCATGACGATCGACGAGGCCGAGCACCGCCTGGCCACCCGTCTCTACCAGAACACCGCGCGCGTCCATTTCAACGATCATCGCGAAAAGCAGGGTCGCTTCGGCCGCTGCATCGTCTATGGCGGCCATGTCCTGAGCATCGCCCGCGCCCTTTCCTTCAACGGCCTCGGCAATGTCCTGCACATCGCCGCGATCAACGCCGGCACCCACGCCAACCCCGCCTTCGCCGGCGACACCGTCTATGCCTGGTCGGAGATCCTGGACAAGGCCGAGATCGCCGGCCATCCGGATCTGGGCGCGCTGCGCATTCGCCTGGTCGCCGCCAAGGACCAGCCCTGCGCCGACTTCCCGTTCAAGGGCGACGACGGCAAATACGACCCCGCCGTGCTCCTCGACTTCGACTACTGGGGCATCCTCCCCCGCTAATGGTGCGACCATCGCGTTGACCTGGACCTCGGCACGCCGCGGGGCGGTGGCGCTTCGTCAGGGCGTAGCTGCGGGTGGCTGGGGCGCGATCTCGTCGTCGGGGATGTCGACGCCGTTGCGGCGAGGCGGGGTCATGCCGTGGAGGATGGGCTCGTGAGCCGTGGCGCGGTCGTAGATGGCGAAGCCCGCCTTCTGATAGGTGGGAAGCGCGTTCGGATGGTCGAGGTCGCAGGTGTGCACCCAGAAACGCGAGGGTCGAAACGAGCAGGCGCGATCCACGGCCCAGTCAAGGGCGAAACGGCCGAGGCCCCGGCCGACGAAATCGGGCACCAGGCCGAAATAGAAGAGCTCGATCTCAGGCGGTGAACGCCTGTCCAGCTCGATCAGCCCGGCCGGCACGCCCTGAACCCAGAGCACGTTGACCTCGACAGCCGGATTCCGCACGTCGCGCAGCAGAGCTTCGTCGTCCATCAGACGCCTGGCCGTCCAGGTCCAGTCGCCGCCGATCGTGTCGTAGAGATAGCGATAGAAGGACAGGGTCGGCTGGAGCGCACGCCGTATTTCGACGCCGGGACGCGGCAAAGCCGGCGTCCGATCGGGCGGGGTGTGCATCTCGAGATAGGTGACCTCGCTTTCCACCCACCCTCTGATACGCTGGTCGGCGTCCGACCTCACGTCTCGATCGGGGTATCCGCGCGGCCGCCCCATTCGGTCCAGGACCCGTCATAGACCGCAACGTCGGGCACGCCGAGCTGATAGAGCGCCAGAGCGAGCGTGCAGGCGGTGACCCCCGAGCCGCAGGTGGTGGCGATCGGCTGTCTCGGATCGACCCCGCCCTCGGCAAAGCGCTGCTGCAGAACGTCCTTCGGCAGGAAGGTGCCGTCGGGCGCGATCAGATCGCCGAAGGGAACGTTCAGGCTGTGCGGAATATGCCCCGAGCGCATGCCGGCCCTCGGCTCGACCTCCTCGCCCCTGAACCGGCCGGCCGAGCGCGCATCGACCAGCTGCTCGGCCGGGTTGACCACATGGGCCCGGATCTGGTCGAGGTCGCGATACAAGAGATTGTTCTGGCGCGCGGTGAAATGCCGTTCGGTCGGCGTCACCGGATGATCGTCGACCGGATGCCCGTCCGCCCGCCATTTGCCGAGCCCGCCATCCAGCACCACGACGTCGTCATGCCCGAACATGCGGAACATCCACCAGGCCCTGGCACTCGCCGAAAAGCGGTTGTTGTCGTAGCAGACGATGCGCACGCCGTCGCCGAGCCCGAGTTTTCTGACACGGCTCGAGAACTTGGTCGCGTCAGGCACCATATGCGGCAGGTCGCTCCTGTCGTCCGCGATGTCGTCGATGTCGAAAAAAACCGCGCCCGGAATATGCGCCTCCGCATATTCGGCACGCGGATTGCGCTTCAGCGTCGGCAGCGTGTAGGTGGCATCGACGACCCGGATGTCGGGCGCGTTCAGATGCTCGGCCAGCCAGGCGGTGGTGACGAGCGCGTTGCTTTCAGCCGACGACATGTGCTGCCCCGCAAATGTTCAAACCATGTTCTTAGCTGGCGGCGGCAATCCGGGCAATACACGGGGTCATCGAGGCTTGAACGGCTCAATCCAGCTCGACATGATCCTTCTCCTCGGACGGCCCATGGGGGCCCGTGCTCCACTCGGCCTCGCCGATCTCGCCCCAATGCACGCCCGGGCCTTCCTGCGGATACCAGTCCTGCTGCTGGACATCGGCAAGATTGGCGCCGGTGTCGATCACGTAGGCGGCGTCATCCAGGCCGCCTGCGGTGTGGTCGTCGACCCGATCGCCGGCAACACGGCGCAGCCAGCCTGGGGCATCGCTCTGATGGACGCCCGGCTCCGTGTAGCTCGCGTGGGACCCGCTGGCGACATAGACCAGAGGTTTCTCGGTGATCTCCCCGGTCTTCGGATCGCGATGGAATTGCAGATCGTCGAAAGCGACCGGTTCAGTGTGCGTATTGCCGTGCGCGCTGTAGATCGCCTGGGTGGGCTTGCCGGTCGCAGGATCGAGCTCGAGGGTGATGCGTTCGAAGTCGCCCTCGTGGTTCTGCGGCCCCGGTCCGTCATTATAGGGATAGAAGAACCAGTAGGTGACCTTGCTCGGCTGATCGGGATCGTCGACCTGATAGAAGAAGGGCGCATCCTCCCGACCGAGGCGGCCACGAACGTCATTGTCGAGATCGAGGAACTGGTTGCCTTGGCCGTCCTGGCCGATCTGCGCGGCCGTGAAATCGTCGGCGTCGGCGTCGTTGTTGTTGTCATAGATGCCGCGGTCCGGCCAAAAGGAACGATCCTCGCGCCAACTGGAATTGTCGATGAAGTCCTGGGGCGCGCCCGGCAGGTCGTAGTCTCCGTCCGGCAGCACCAGGACCGGTGCATAGCGGCGCGCGATCTCCTCGCCCCGCGAAAGCGGCGGCTCGCTCGCGCTGCCGCCTTGCAGCGCGGCCAGTTCCGCATCCACGTCGTCCAGTTCCGCCTGCATCGCCTGGGTCGCATAGCCGCCGGCCGTGCCGAGAGCGTCGATGCTGTGCTGCAGGCTGGCCGCACGGTTCTCCAGATCGATGATCTTGTTCTGCCGGTCCACCGCCATGTTGTAGAACTTCTGATCCGACGGATCCGCGGCGCGCTCGGCCTGCACATGCGGCTTTTGTGCGACGGCGGGGTTTTGCGGCGAGGGCGATGCCGCCGGTTTCGGCGGTGCCGGCTTGCGCTGGGCTGCGAGGGCCGCGTCGAAGTCGTTCAGAACCTTCTTGTCGCCATTCTTCTCCGCCGCCTGGATGTAGAACTTGCGATCGGAGGCGTCGACCGGCGTGCTCGCCGGCTTGGGTGCCGGTTTCGGCGCCTTGGGCAGGTTGCCGACGCGATATTGTCCATCGATCAAAAGCGCCATGGGTCAGCTCCGAAATTTCGTCTCATCAACAGGGGTCTCGCCATCCTGTGCCAACAGGGCTCCAGACTGCGGTCAAAGCCGCATCAGCCCTCGACGCGGGTCGCCGACTGCACGGTGACGCTGAGCCCCGCATCAGCCACCACGATGCCGCCTTCCAGACCGTAATCCTCGCTTTCGACGCGGTAGCGATCCTCGGTCACGCCGAGATCGGTGACGCTGCCGTCGAGATCTTCGAGCGCCTGCGGCAGGGCTGCAGGGTCGGTGGTTCCGGCGCGAATGAGGTTCGCCGCGGCCTCGCCGGCATTCTCGTCGAGGGCGAACCTGCGCGTGCGGACGACCTGATCACCATCGTTGAGCTGGTACTCGCTGGTCACCTCGAGGCTGACCGGCTTGCCTTCGGCGTCGACGGTATAGGCAAAGGTCGCGCTGGTGCTGCCGCTGATCTGGCCGCTTTCAGGGACACCCAGCTCGCCGAGACGGCCACTGACGCTGACCCGCTCCGCCACCTTCTCGCCGACGATCGGCGGCTGGCTCTCCGCGACCAGGCGATCCGCGATGTCTCTGTCGAAATAGGCCGCCCCCTCGGCCGAGCCCCGAAAATAATGCGTGACCTCGCCCGAACGCGTATCCTCACTCCGACCGATGACGTCGGAAACCGAGGCGTCCACGCCGGCGCCCAACGCGGGGTCGAATATGGCCAGTGGACTGTCGCTCTGCGGTCTGCGCAGAATCACCGTCCCTTCCACAGACAGGCCCGCCTCGCTGTAGACGGTTTCAGGCGCAGGCCGATCGTAGGTGATGAAGCCGACCGCGTCATCGCGCGCACCGCGGAGGTCGCCGGGCGTGACACTGTCGATCAGCCCGAGACCGAAGCCGGCCGGCCGGTCAAGAAACCCCGGTGTCACACGATCGCCGAATTCATAGATCGCGCCGGCTCCGCGACGCCCCTCATCCACCCCCGGCGCAAGCGATGCGACATCGGCGGCGATGAAGGTTGGGAGGTCGTCGGCACTCTCGAGGCGCACGGTCTGGCCGCCGGCCTCGATGAAGGCGATCTTCGCCTCGGCGCCCGAAAAGTGGCCGTATTCGTTCGCGCCCAGGTCCAGCCTGAGGCCGACCTTGCCCCCTGCCTCCACACCGAGGGAGTCGGCGCCGGCGCGGGTCACCAGCACCTCGCCATTGTCCAGATATTCGACCAGGTAGTCGACGCCGAGCGTCCCCTCGGCTCCGCCCAGAAGCTTGCCGCTGTAGCTGCTGTCCACGGTCACGCGCTGATAGCGCTCGACCCGGGGCTCGGACTGGAGCTCGCCCTGGCTTGCCTGCGCGGCATAGCGTCGGTCGAAGGAGGTCAGAATGCTCGGATCGTCCGCGCCTTGGCTCGCCTGGATATAGAGATGCCGATCCGATCCGCTCATGGCCGCGGCGTCGGGCGCGGGCCGATAGCGCTGCAGCTCCTCCTCGACCTCGTCCAGCTCCGCCTGCATCGCCTGGGTCGCATAGCCGCCGGCGGTTCCCAAAGCATCGATGCTGTGCTGAAGGCCGGCGGCGCGGTTCTCGAGATCGATCACCTTGTTCTGCCGGTCCGCGGCCATATTGTAGAATTTCTGATCCGACGGATCCTCGGCGCGCTCGGCCTGCACATGCGGCTTTTGCGTGACGGCGGGCTTTTGCGGGGCGGCCGCTGACGCGGGCGCCGGTTTCGGTGGCGCGGGCTTGCTCTGGGCCGCGAGCGCTGCGTCGAAGTCCTTCAGCACCTGCTTGTCGCCGCTCGTTTCCGCTGCCTTGACATAAAGCTTGCGATCGGAGGCATCGACCGGCGTGCTTGCCGGCTTTGGCGCCGGCTTCGGCGCTTTGGGGAGATTGCCGACGCGATATTGTCCATCGATCAAGAGCGCCATGAATCATGCTCCGATGTTATCAATCAGCCAATGCAGCGATCAGCCATCGCGCATCGGGGGCTGGCTGGCAATCGGAAAATCACGTTAACACGCTGAAAAACCTCTTCTTTTTTCTTTAAAGCTGCATCAGACAATGAACCTTCAATTTGATGGCGAGAAAAACGGCAGCGTCACGCCTTGTCCAGCCATGGCGGCACGGGCAGGCCTTTCTCCTTGAGGAAGACCGGGTTGAACATCTTGCTCTGATAGCGATTGCCGTAGTCGCAGAGGATGGTGACGATGGTATGGCCGGGCCCCATGTCTTTCGCGAGACGGATGGCGCCGGCGATGTTGATGCCCGAGGAGCCGCCGAGAATAAGGCCTTCCTCGACCACCAGCTTGAAGCAGATCTCGAGCGCCTCGGCATCCGGGATCTGGAACCAGGCGTCGATCGGCGCGCCCTCGAGATTCCTCGTGATGCGCCCCTGCCCGATGCCTTCCGTGATCGAGTTGCCCTCGGCCTTGAGCTCGCCATGGGCATAGTAGCCGTAGATCGCCGAGCCGAACGGATCGGCGAGCGCGATGGTGATATCCTGGTTGCGCTCCTTCAGCGCCATGCCCGTGCCTGCCAGCGTCCCGCCGGAGCCGACGGCGGAGACGAAGCCGTCGACCCTGCCCTCGGTCTGCTCCCAGATCTCGGGGCCGGTGCCCTCGTAATGGGCCTGGCGATTGGCGGTGTTGTCGAACTGGTTCGCCCAGACCGCACCGTTCGGCTCCTTCTCGGCCAGCTCCTCGGCGAGACGGCCGCTATAGCGCACATAGTTGCCCGGATCGCGATAGGGCACGGCCGGCACCAGGATGAGCTCCGCGCCGCAGAGCCGGAGCATGTCCTTCTTCTCCTGGCTCTGGGTTTCCGGCATGACGATCACCGACTTGTAGCCGAGCGCGTTGCCGACCAGCGTGAGGCCGATGCCGGTATTGCCGGCCGTGCCCTCGACGATCGTGCCGCCGGGCTTGAGCTGGCCGCGCTTCTCGGCATCCCGGATGATCCAGAGGGCAGCCCGATCCTTGACCGACTGGCCGGGATTCAGGAATTCCGCCTTGCCCAGGATGGTGCAGCCGGTCTCCTCCGACGCCCGCCGAAGATGCACCAGCGGCGTATTGCCGATCAGGTCGACGAAGCTCTTGCCTTGCATCACTCTCTCCGGTCCCTGGCAGGGACATGCTGATTTTTGTTCGAGCCTAGATGACCGTTGATCAAGGCTCAAGCCACGCACGCACCCCTCCCGGTGTGCCGAGGTCCAAGTCAACGAGGTGCGCGTCGCACCTAGCCGCCGGAGAGGGGGGTGAGGGGTTCGGGGGCGAGGGGGCGGGGGTCGTCGCGGTCGGTCAGAAAGCCTTCGGGGAGCGTGACCTTCTGCGGCTTGCCGGCCTTGCCGCGCGGCTCTGCGAGCACCGCGGGATCGACGGTGAGCGCGGGATCGAGGCCGCCGGCAAGGTCTTCGAGCTCGTGCAGGCTCTGCACCCGGCAGAGCCGCTGGCGCTCCTCGGGAGCGACGGCATAGCCCGTGACATACCAGGCTGCGTGCTTTCTGAACTCGGGCATGGCCAGCGCCTCGCCGCGCAGCTCGACCAGAAGGCACGCATGCTCGACCATGACCGCGGCGACCTCGCCGAGCCCCGGTGCCGGCCGCATCTGCCGGCCGTCGAACAGATCGGCGAGCTCCCGAAACAGCCAGGGGCGGCCGAGACAGCCGCGCCCGATCACCACGCCGTCGCAGCCGGTGCGGCGCATCATCGCGAGCGCATCCTTCGCCTGAAAGATGTCGCCATTGCCGAAGACCGGGATCGAGGTGACCACGGCCTTGAGCTCGGCGATCCGGTCCCAGTCCGCCTCGCCGCTGTAAAGCTGCGCTGCCGTGCGCGCATGCAGCGAGACGGCGGCAGCGCCCTCCCCTTCGGCGATGCGGCCGGCTTCGAGAAAAGTGAGCAGCGTCTCGTCCACGCCGAGCCGCATCTTCACGGTCACCGGCACGCCGCCGGCATGGCCGACAGCGGCGGCGACGATGTCCCGGAACAGCCGGCGCCGGAGCGGCAGGGCGGCACCGCCACCCTTCCTCGTGATTTTCCGGACAGGGCAGCCGAAATTGAGATCGATGTGGTCGACCTTGCTCTCCCCCACCAGCTTCGCCACCGCCAGCGCCGTCCAGTGCGGATCCGTCGCATAGAGCTGGATGCTCCTCGGCGTCTCGCCGGGCGCGAAATGGCTGATCTCGCGCGAACGCGGCCAGTCCTCGACGATGCCGCGCGCGGTCGCCATCTCGCTCATGTAGAGCCCCGCACCGAAACGCCGGCAGAGCGTGCGAAACGCCGCATTGGTGATCCCTGCCATCGGCGCCAGCATGACAGGCGGCCAGACCCGCAGCCCCCCAATGTCGGCGGGGTCCGCAGGGCGGACGGCCTTGATTTGTTCGTTCAATTCGGCAGGCAGGTGCTTGGGCTCCTGAAGGTTGCGGCGGCTCGGGCTGGCGGTCGCCGGGACTCTAGCGCGGAATCGGCGCGAAGCCCAATCGGCACCGCCGTTCATCGGTCGCCGGCGACCGGTTTGCCGCCGTCTTTACCATCTCTTAACCCAACGATGCGACACTGACGATCCGGTCCATGCGATCCTGGGAGTCCGCCCGCCCGCCGGCAACAGGTGGGGCGAGGCCCGGATTCCCAGGATCGCATGGACCGGAGTGCGATGATCGCGGGAGAAGGTGAAGAAAAGATGAAGGAGCGGTCGAGAGCGAGTCGCCTGCGATCGGATCATGCGCGATCGAGCGAATTGCAGCGGATTGGCTTTCGACCCTAAGTGCGGCGGCGATGATCATCGCGCTCGAACAGAAAATCCGCCTGCACCAGCCTGCCCTTCCGATCGCGGCAGAGGTTGTGGCGAGCCTGTTCGTGAAAGCCCTGTCGCGCCAGGGCGTCGATCACCTCCTCCGCCAGCGGCTGGCCCTGATAGAGCTCGACGAACGACGCCTCGACATAGATGACGTCGATGCGCTCGAGGAGGTCCTGCGAGCCCTTCAGCACCTCGAGCTCGTAGCCCTGCACGTCGATCTTGAGAAGGCTCGGACGCGCGATCTCATCGGGCGCGACATGATCGCCGAGCGGGCCGACCTGCACCTCCTCGGTATGATCATGGCCGGTCTTCGGAAAGATCTCCCGCTGCAGCACGCCGATCGGCAGGAGCGAGGAGGAGTCGTCCCGCCTGGACACGTTCATCGCAAGCGAGCAGCGCGACGCACCAATGGCCGCGTTCACGACCCTGACATGCGGGAGCCCCGCCGCAACCTCGAACAGCCGTCGATAGGGTCCGATCAACGGCTCGAAGGCGATGATCTCGGCATCCGGAAAGAGCCCGGCCGCAAGCAGCGTGAACTGGCCGCGATTGGCGCCGATGTCGATGACCGTCGCGAACCGATAGCCCCGGAGCGCCGCCTCATGCTCGATCGTCGCCGCGACCCCTTTGAACAGGCCCGGGCGAAAGCGCCGATCCGCCAACAGGCGCACGCCCTTCGACAGCTTTCGGGCGAGCGTGCTCACGGCAGACCCCGTCGATTCGTCGTCTGCGGCAGGGCATCGGGCATGAGGCGTTTGTCGGTTTCATTGATA
>JAWKVM010000022.1:0-145976 GCA_041398025.1 Alphaproteobacteria bacterium | reverse complement strand
CGCGCGTGCCCGGCAAAAACATGAGGAAGCTCGGCGACGCGCCGATGTTCTGCCACGCGATCCGAAACGCGCTCGCCTGCGAGCTGATCGATCTGGTGGTGATCGACAGCGAGAACGAGGAAATCCTCTCCACGGGTGAGCGGTACGGCGCCAGGCCTTTGAAGCGGCCGGCCGAGCTCGCCAGCAACGCCGCCTCCGGCGACGACCTGATGTACTGGCAGGCGAGCAACTACAAGAGCTCGCGCCTGGTGATGCAGGCGGTGCCGACCGCCCCCTTCATCCGCCCCGAGACCTACGCCGCCGCGATCCGCGCCATCGACGAGCAGGACGTCGACAGCGTCTGCGCCTGCGGCAAGGAGGCGTTCTATCCCTGGGTCGACGGGCGGCCCGACTATTTCCGCCCCGACGGCACCATCCCCAACAGCTTCGAGCTGGAGCCGCTGATCTTCGAGACGACGGGTCTCTACGTCACCCGGACCGCGCATGCGCTCGCGCACCGAAAGCGCATGAACGTCGAGAACTGCTACCCGCTGATCGTCTCCAAGCTGGAGGTGCTGGACATCAACACGCCCGAGGATTTCGAGCTCGCCGAGATCGTCTGGCACGGCCTGCACCGAGCGCGCCAGACGGAACGATGAGCAGGGCGCCGGCGCTCTATCTGGCGCGCCATGGCCAGACCGAGTGGAACCTGGAGCGCCGTCTGCAGGGCGGCAGGGACTCGCCGCTGACCAAGCTCGGCGAGCGCCAGGCGAAAGCGGTCGCCGCCAGCCTCGAAGCGACGGTCCCCGCCCTCGTCCTGGCAAGCCCGCTCGGCCGCGCGAAGAAGACGGCCGAGATCATCGGCAGGGCGCTCGGCGTGCCGATCGAGCATGATCCCCGGCTCGGCGAAATGCGCATGGGCGAGGCCGAAGGCCTGACGCTTGCCCAGGTCGACGCGGCCTGGCCCGGCTTTCGCGACGAACGCGAGCGCGACAAGTGGCACATCCGCTGGCCGGACGGCGAGAACTACGAGGACGCGGACCGGCGCATCCAGGGCCTCGTCAGCGAACGCGTTCTGCCGGCGCTTGCGGATGCGGCCTCAGGCCCGCTCCTGGTGGTCGGCCATGAGACCATCAACATGGTGCTGCTGGGCCGGCTGCTCGGCCTCGAGCCCGCCATGACCATGCGCATCGGCCAGCCCAACCATGTGCTCTACCGCGTCGACGGACGACGGGTCGACCATGCCTATGTCGACGATGGCGGCCTGGACTGGGTGCCGGGCATGCTGCAGAAGAGGTCCGACGAGATCCTGCACGTCGCCGCGTGAGCGGCGTCAGCTGTCCGCGGGCTTCGAGCGGTCGATGACGTTGGCGTAGACCTCGATCGAGAACGGGCCGGCGGCACCTTCGACGTCGACGATGCGGATCTCGCCGCCTCTCAGAATCCTGGAATTCCCGCCGTCGCTCAGCGCCTCGGCATGCAGCTTGTCGCCCTGGGCGATGCTGAAGGTGACGCCCTCGCCGGCGCCGTCCTTGATCCGCCAGATGAGCTCGATGGTCTTCTTCGGCAGATCCAGGCTGAAGGCCTCGCTGTGCACGGCGAAGCCCCCCTCCTCCAGAGGCGCGGCCGCGACCTCGATCGTCGTCAGCAGCACTTCCTTGAAGTTCGGATTGTTGTGCGCGCTGCCGATGTCCGTCCCGGCCATCAGCATCGCGATCAGCGCCAGCGCCATCACCATGCATGACCGGCGGCCGACCGAACGTCGCTTCATTGCTGTCATCGAACGTCTTCCCCCCCATCGGGCCTTCTTCCGTCGCCTGTCGGTGCCCGTTTCCCGAGTCTAGTCCAATCTACAATAGGCTGGCCCTATACTCACTATAACCCTGGTGAAGATTGACGATGCCATGGCGAAACTTGAGACTGTCGGGACGGGGAACTCAAGAGGGCAGGAGTCGCCGAAAGAAGGTGACGCGCCCCGCAGGGAGGGAACACGATGTCGATCGATCGATGGCGCCTGTCGGCGTGCATGGTGAGCGTTCTGGCGCTCACGGTTTCGGCCTCAGCCCAGGCTGACGTCAGCTCGGAGCGGCTGCTCAACGCCGCAAGCGAGCCCGCCAACTGGCTGACCCATCACGGCACCTACAACGCGAATCGCTATTCGACCCTGAACGAAATCAACGGCGACAATGTCGGCGGTCTCAAGGTCTCCTGGACCTATGCGCTCGGCGGCATCGAAGGCGGCGGCATCTGGCCCCATGGCGGCCTCGAGGGCACGCCGATCGTCGAAGACGGCTTCATGTACATCACCGACGGCTGGGGCTCGGTCTACAAGCTCGACATGACCGGCGGCTCGGGCAAGCTGGTCTGGAAGATGAACCCCGAGACCGACAAGGACTGGGCGGGTGCGGTCGCCTGCTGCGGCGTCAACAATCGCGGCATCGGACTTTGGAAGGACCAGGTGATCTCGCACACCCTGGACGGCCGGCTGATCTCGACCAACAAGGAGACCGGCGAGGTCACCTGGGAGCGCCAGGTCGCCGATCCGGCGATCGCCGAGACCATCACCGGCGCGCCCCTGATCGTGAAGGACATGGCGATCACCGGCGTCGGCGGTGCCGAATACGGCATTCGCGGCTGGCTGGCGGCCACCAATCTCAATGACGGCCAGGAGATCTGGCGCCGGCACACCATCCCGGCCCCCGGCGAGCCCGGCCATGACACCTGGGCGGACGATCACGACGCCTGGAAGACCGGCGGCGGCTCCACCTGGGTCACCGGCTCCTACGACCCCGATCAGAACCTGATCATCTGGGGCGTGGGCAATCCCGGACCGGACTGGGACGCCGAATATCGACCCGGTGATAACCTTTATACAAACTCCGCCCTCGCGGTTGACGCCGACACCGGCGAGATCAAATGGCACTTCCAGTACACACCGAACGATCCCTACGACTATGACGCGGTCGCCGAGCATGTGCTGGTCGATGCCTCGGTCGACGGCGTCGACAAGCATCTCTCGCTGCACGCCAACCGCAACGGCTTCGGCTACGCGCTGGACCGCACCTCGGGCGACTTCGTCTGGGGCACCGCCTTCGTGAAGGAGCTGACCTGGACCAGGGGTCTCGATCCCGAGACCGGACGACCGCTCGACTACGACCCGGACAGCCAGGTCCAGAAATATCTGCCGGGCACCGCGCCGGATCGCGAAAACCCGCTCGGCGTGTCCTGCCCCGGCAATATGGGCGGCAAGAACTGGCCGCCGACCGCCTACAATCCGGAGCTGCACTACTGGTACATCCCGGTCATCGAGAGCTGCAACGAGATGACCAACGAGGAGATGATTCCGGGCGAGAGCTACAAGCCGCGCGAGTTCTTCACCGGCGGCGGCCCGCGCCAGCATCAGCAGATCACCGGCTCGGTCACCGCGATCGACGTCGCCACCGGCGAGATCGCAGCCAAGCACGAGACCCAGTATCCGCTGCTCGGCGGCATTCTGGCGACGGCAGGCAACCTGGTGTTCACCGGCTATCCGTCAGGCGAATTCGTCGCCCTCGATGCCAAGACGCTCGAGGAGAAATATCGCTTCGAGACCGGTGCCGGCATCAACGCCCCGCCCATGACCTTCCAGGTCGACGGCAAGCAGTATATCGGCCTTCTGGTCGGTCTCGGCGGTGCCTGGCCGAAATGGTTCGTCGACGGCACCAAGGGCCTCGAAAAGATGCAGCCTGGCTCGATGCTCTACGTCTTCAGTCTCTAGTCCCTGGTCTCAGCAACCAGTGTTCGGGCGGGTCTTCGGACCCGCCCCTTCTTTCCTACTTCTTCATGCTGGCGCACTGCTTTGAGCCTTCGCCCCAGAATTCGATGCAATCCTCATAGGTCACCTCGCCGTGACCCTGGAGCTTGCCGAGCACGTAGTCGGCGACGGCCTGGATCTGCTCGTCGCGCAGCAGCTTCGCCGCTTTCGGCGGCATGTCCTGGCCAAGATCCGCTTCGGTGGTGCCGCCATAGCAGTCCACCGTCTTGTAGGCGCCTCTGCTGTGATAGGGCATGCGGGTCGACGGCCGGCCGCAGGAAATCACCTCGATCAGCAGATCACGATCCAGCTCGGTTTCGCGCAGGGACAGCGCGGCCCCGCCGTAACCACCGCCGCCGCCGCCATGCCATTTGTGGCAGCCGATGCAATTGGCGTCCCGATAGACGGACTTCCCATGTTCCAGGTCCTGCTCCGCAAGCGCGCCCTTGCCCGCAGTCAATGCGAGAGCCGCTGCGGCCGCCAGAACCAGGGGCGAATAAGCGGACTGACGGTTCATGGGTGTTCCCTCCTCTCAAGCCTCCGAACGGCTGCCGTTTCTTTCGATCGAGTCTGGCACTGCCTGAGCTTCGATCTAGAATGATGATAGAGACCCAAGGCAAGAAAAGCGATCGACGGGGAGGTTCCAGATGATCCGTGGCCTGTCTTTTTTCATGATCGCCCTGGCGCCGATGCTCCTTTTGGATCGTCCGGCGGCGGCTGCGGAAAATCCGCTCGAAGGCGACCTGCGCGATCTCAGCGTCGGCGAGAGCGTGGAGCAGCTTTCGAGCGACCACTACGTCCATTTCGCTTGCGGCAATGACGGCGGCGAGCCGGGCGAGGCGATCGACGGCTGGGCCGACTATGCCCAATGTCCCGCCAATCGGGACGGGCTGCACGAAGTGGCGTTCAGCTATGCCGAGGACAATCCCTGGGCGGCGGTCAGCGACAAGTGGGAGGGCACCAAAGTCGCCGGCCATCCGGTGCAGCCTTCGCTCCTGATCACCGACGACGGCATGGTGAAGGGCATCCGCATCGTCACCAACGGCAAGCCGCTCTACCTCAAGAAGAAGGCCTTTCTCCTGCCGATCCGCATCATGGGCCGCTATGGCCGGGACGGCTGGACCTGCGAGGAGCACGAGCCGGGCGGCGGCAAGACGGCGATCGGCGGCATGTTCATCGACCGGCTGTGCGAAAAGACCTTCCACGACCGCCGGCTGATCATGAAGGTGGACCTCTACCGGACCGCGGAACAGCATGGCCAGGACTTCACCGGCTCGACCCGCTTCGAAATCTACAAGGCGGACGCGGGCTGACGAGCGGGTAGGTCCTGCGCTCCGTTCCTGGGTACGGGGCTGCCGTGGACGCCGCTCACGCTCATGGCGGAATAAACCGGGCGATGACCTGTAAACGTTATAAGTCGTCTAAAACGGGTTTGAATACCAGGAGGGGGATGCGGCATGTCACTCGACGTTTCGGACGCGATCGCCTTGGCGAAGGATCTGCTGAAGACCAGCAGTGAATATCGCCCGCATGATCCGGCTATGGCGGCGGAATTCTCAAGCCGCGCCTTCGAGATCTGCGACGATCTCGGCATCGACCGTGCACTGATCGGCGACGTGGCGGAGCCGCTGGTCGACCAGGTGACCACCACGGACGACACCGACAACGGGTCGGTCGCCATGGCCGCCCTGACCCCGGCCAAGGCCGGCGACGACGAGGCGAGGCAGACCAGCCAGCAGCTGCGCGACCTTCTGCAGCAGCAGGCCCGCGTGCTCGAGACCATGCGCGAGGCGGAGGCCGCACCCCAGCCCAAGGAAAGGCGCCGCAGCTTCCGGCTGTTCGGCCGCCCGGCAGGGTCAGGCTTCGGCACGCTGCAATCGGCCTGACCGGACCTTTCTTCCCTCGCTGATCTCCCGACATCCAGGTGCAGCCGCGCCTGGGTTTTTGCGCATGTGTGTCCGGGGGCCTGGTGGCGATCTGCCTTTTTCAGCCCCTGGGCCCGTTCCAGTCCCGGAGCAGGAAAATCTTAACGTTCGGTCCTTAGTCTCTGTGATCCGGTCCATGCGATCCTGGGAGCCCGAGCCTCGCCCCTCGTCTCGGCGGGCGGGCGGATTCCCAGGATCGCATGGACCGGATCACAGCCTATGACATGGCGCGTTAAGGATTCGTTAGCGGCGGATAAGAAACCAGTAAGCTCTTTGCCACCACGCTCTATCTCTTTGTTTCGACGCGTTTCCTGATCGATCAGATGTTTCCGCCTGATCGGGAAAAGCTCTAGTCCTCAGCCCCCTCTTCCGACTTGGCCGCGCTTTGCACCGGCGGCAGCGACAGCAGGAACTCGGCGATCGCGTCCCGGTCCTCCTTGGTGAGCTTGCTGGTGGCGTCCTTGACCACCTCCCCCATGCCGCCGCCGAAGCTGTCGTAATCGGGCTTGAGACCGCTTTCGAGGGCAAAGCTGATATCGACCGCGCTCCAATCGCCGATCCCGCTCTCGTCGGGCGTGATGTTGGGCACCGCCTTGCCTTCGGCGCCGACCGGGTTGCCCCCGAGATAGCGGCCGTCGTCCGGACCGCCGAGCGCGTTTCTCGGGGTGTGGCATTCGCCGCAATGGCCGGGGCCGCGCACCAGATAGGCGCCGCGGTTCCAGCTTTCCGACTGCGCCGGATCGGGCATGAACGGGCTGTCGTCGAAGAACAGCAGCGTCCACACGGCGAGCGTCTGGCGGATGTTGAAGGGAAAGCCGAGATCATGGCCCTTGAACGGCGCGTTCACCGGCAGGACCGTGTCGAGATAGGCCTTCAGGTCCACCATGTCCTGCTCGGTCATGCGGGTGTAGGAGGTGTAGGGGAAGGACGGATAGTAGTGCTGGCCGTCGGGCGACAGGCCTTCCTTCAGCGCACGCACGAACTCGCCCGTGGTCCACCCGCCGATGCCGGTCTCGGGATCGGGGGTGATGTTCGGGGAATGGAAGGTGCCGAAGGGCGTCGCCAAGGCGCGGCCGCCCGCCAGAAAGGCGCCACCGTTCTTCTCATCGGTGTGGCAGGCGACGCAGCCGCCCATCGCCAGCACATACTCGCCATGCTCGGGATCGCCGGTCGCCTCGATCTCGGGGGCGGCGCCATGCCAGGGGAAGAACAGCCAGGCGAGGCCGGCCAGTACCAGGACGATCAGCAGCAGGCCCAGTTTCTTCACGGCACGATCCCCAGTTTCGCCAACGGGTCAGGAGGTGGACGAGCGCTCCAGCGCTCGCGCGAACACGGCGGGGTCGACATTACCGCCTGACGCCATCACCGCAAGCGTTCGGCCTGCCGTCGCGATCCGCCCGGAGAGCGCTGCGGCCAGTGCCACGGCACCGCCGGGCTCGATCACCAGCTTCAGCGTCTCGAAAGCGACGGCCATGGCCTCGAGCGCTTCCTCGTCGCTGACCACCAGGCCCTTGGCGATCCGGCTCCGGTTGACCGCGAAGGTCAGCTCGCCCGGCATCGGGGCCAGGAGCGCGTCGCAGAGCGTCGGCGTGCCGGGCTCGACCCCACGCCGCTCGCCCGCTTCCAGCGAGCGCCGGGTGTCGTCATAGGCTTCGGGCTCGACCGTGTAGATCGGGCGCTCCGGGTTCCCTTCCTTCAGCGCGAGCGCACAGCCCGCGGTCAGCCCGCCGCCGCCGCAACAGACAAGCACGGCGTCGAGATCGGCGCCGGCCTCCGCTGCCTGAGCCTCGATCTCCAGGCCTGCCGTGCCCTGACCGGCGATCACGTCGGGATCGTCATAGGGCCTGATCAGCGCCGCCCCGGTGGTGCGCGCGATCTCGGCGCCGATCTCCTCGCGGTTGTCGCGGTAGCGATCGAGCAGGCGCAGCTCCGCGCCATAGGCTCTCGTGTTGCGCTGCTTGATCGCGGGCGCATCCGAGGGCATGCAGATGGTCGCGGGCACGCCCAGAAGCTTCGCCGCGAGCGCCACCCCCTGGGCGTGATTGCCGGACGAAAACGCCACCACCGGACGCCTGCCGTCACGCTCGATCATCCGGCTGATGGCGTTGTAGGCGCCGCGGAACTTGAAGGAGCCGGTGCGCTGCAGCGGCTCGGCCTTGACCAGCAGACGGCCGCCGACGCGCTCGTTCAGAAGATCGGATTCGAGCAGCGGCGTGCGCCTGGCGATGCCGTCCAGCCGCGCCGCCGCGGCCTCGACATCGGCAAAGCTCGGAAGGTCATCGCCGGACGACATCGGTTGTTCTCCCCCGCGCGCGTGCCCTGCCGCTCAGACGCCGAGCAGGTCCGGCAGGCCTTTGAGATCGCGCATCTCATGCTCGGCGCCGCCCGGCAGACGCTCGACAGGGGCGGCGAAGCGGTTGATCCAGACCGGCCGGAAGCCGAAGACGGAGGCGCCGTGGACGTCCCAGGCATTGGAGGACTGGAACGCGATGGCATCGGCCTTCACGCCGAGCCGGTCGACCGCGAGCTGGTAGACCGACGGGTGGGGCTTGTAGATTTTGAGCCGATCGACCGACAGCACGGCATCGAGCAGGCCGCTCAGCCCTGCGGCATTGACCGCGGCGTCCAGCATGTTCGGCTCGCCGTTGGAGAGAACGGCGGTCTTGAGGCCGGCCGCCTTCAGGCGCACGAGCATCGCCGGCACCTCGGGATAGGCGTCGAGCTCGAGATAGGCGTCCATCAGGCGATCACGGATCGACCCCGGCGTGACCCCGGTGCGGGCGAGCGCGTAGTCGAGCGCGTCGCCGGTCACCTGCCAGAAATCGCTATACTCGCCCATCAGCGAGCGCAGCCAGGTGTATTCGAGCTGCTTGCTGCGCCAGACCTGCGACAGCTCGTCCGCCTTCGGGCCGACATCCGCGCGCAGACGGCCGACCGCGGAATGCACGTCGAACAGCGTGCCATAGGCGTCGAACACGCACGCACCGATCCTGGTCATGACGACCCGGCTCACAGCTTCGGCCCAGCGCTCGCAGCCGGTTCGATCTCCCGCTCCCCGGCCGCCACGTCCTGGCTCTGGCCGCCATCGAAGCTGCGCTCGACCGTGGCGCCAGGCTCGACACGCGCAACGACCGGCACCAGATCGAGCGGCTTCAGCTCCGGGCGGTGGACCGCCGCGTCGTCCTGCGCCGCCTCGCCGGCGACGATGGTCGCGGCGAGATCGGCGGGCCGCGCCATGGGAATCGGCGGCGGATGCAGCAGGTTGATCCCGGGATAGTCGATCAGCTCGACATCAGCTTCGGCAAGGCGCTTCTTGTAGACATTGTAGCCTTCGACCACGCGCTGCACGTAGTTCCTGGTCTCGTCGAAGGGGATCAGCTCGATCCAGTCGATCAGAGCATAGCGATCGCTCTTGCGCGGATCGCCATGCAGCTCGATCCAGCGGTTCACGCGCAGCGGCCCGGCATTGTAGCCGGCAAGGGCGAGCGGCATGGAGCCGTCGAAGCGCTCGAGCAGCGAGCGAATATAGTAGCCGCCGAGATGCGCGTTGTAGTCGTGATCGGCGAGCAGCCGGTCGCTGTCGTAGGGCATGTCGGCCTGCTGGGCGACGATGCGCGCGGTCGACGGGATGAGCTGCAGGAGCCCGCGCGCACCCGCCGGGCTCGCGGCCTCGCTGCGGAACATGCTTTCCTGCCGGGCGAGGCTCAGGAGCAAAGGCGGCTCGACGTCGGCGCTCGGCTCCAGGAGCCCCTTGATCTTCGGGATCGGGAACGCGGTCTTCTCGTGCACCTTGCCGTCGAAAGCGGCACTGCGTCCGAGTCTGGCCAGAAGCGCCGGCCGGCCGGCCGCGTGGGCGTAGTCGGCGATCATGCCGATCTCCGCCGGCGTCTCCGCATTCTCGCCGAGCTGCAGCAGGAAATCGTCGAGATAGCGCTCGTCGCCGACCGCGATCAGCATGCGTGCCACCGCCGACAGCTCGTCCGCCTCGAAGGCGGCGCGCTCGCTTTCGGTCGGCGCGGGCTGCAGCGCGATATCCGCCTCCCCGTCCAGCTCCTCGAGCGCAAGCTGGCCGTAATAGGTCGCATGGTGCAGGGCCGCGCGCCGATACCAGGCGACGGCGCCGGCATCGTCATGCAGGGCCGCGGCCGAGCGCCCGGCCCAATAGGCGGCGCGCGCCTGGCGCACCGGCGGGATCACCCGGTCGTACATGCGCACGAAATGGCGAAAGGCCGTCTTCGGGCGCTTGACGAAGCGCAGCGCCAGCCATCCCGCGAGCCACTCGGCCTCGGCATAGTCGCCGCCGTTGAGCTGGCCGTGATGGCTCGCCAGGCGATAGGCCTCGTCGAAATTCCTGGCCTCGATCGCGCGCCGGATCTGATAGGAGCGCTCGAACCACCAGCGCTCCGGGCGCACCAGCCGGTCCGGCGGGTCGAGCAGAAGCTCGACAGCCCCTTCATGCAGCTGCTTGAGGCGCCGCCATCTGATGCGGTCGAACAGCAGGCCGGGATCGTCGGCGAATTCCGGGGAGACCGCGTCGATGATCTGGTCGACGCCCGGCGCCTGAGTCTGCAGGGCGAGCCGCGCCTTGCCAAGCCTGGCATAGTCCTCGGACACGCGCGGCAGCATGCGCTTCGCCTCGCGCCATTTACGATCCCAGAGAAGCTGCTCCAGCCTGGAGGCATGATCGCCGACGCGCAGATAACGCCCGTGGCGCTGCAGAAAGCTCTTCTCCTCCTTCGCGGAGAACTCCCCGTGGATCCAGGCACGCCGGACATGCGCCGCCGCCTCGTCCTCCCTGCCATCCGCGAACAGGGCTTCGGCAAAGCGGATGTGGCCACGGGTGCTGAGCGGCTCATGCTCCTTGAACAGCGTCGAGGTCAGCGCCTTGTTCGCCGAGTCCGTGAGCCTCGACTCGGCCATGCGCTGCAGCTCGTCGATGCGCGGCCAGGTCGGATTTTCCATGATGAAGGAGGCGAGCAGGTCGAAATTCGCCCCGCCCTTCTCTTCCACCAGGGCGATCCAGCGAAACAGCTTGGTGGCGGTCGGATCGTCGATCGATCCCATCAGACGATAGGCCCTCGGCCACTCGTCCATCTCGGCAGCATAGAGCGCCTCGCCGATGACGGTATAGTCCCTGACCGTCAGCTTGGCATCGGCCGGCGACGCCAGAAGAAAGGGCGCGGCAACCGCTGCGATAAGCCCCCGTCCCCACGTCCGCCCCGCCTGGCTGCCCGCCTCCCCGCCATGACGAGAACAGCCGATCCCAAGCTGCCCTTTGAGATAACTGACCAGCGCCATCATGTCCTGCGTTGCTTTATCGACAATCGAGAAATCCCCCCCCAGGGAAACGCGACGTCATCAACGATGGATGACCTTGCTCCACTTGCCGCACCCGACTGCTGATCCTATGGTGCGACAAGGTTAGGAAAGCCATAGTCCGCTGAGAGGAATTAGACAATGTTTCGCGGGTCTATTGTGGCGTTGATCACGCCATTTCGCAACGGGGCCGTCGACGAAAACTCGCTGCGCGCGCTGATCGACTGGCATGTCGAGGAAGGCACCAGCGCGATCGTCCCGGTCGGCACCACCGGCGAGTCGCCGACGCTGTCCCATGCCGAGCACAAGCAGGTGGTCGAAATCACGGTCGACCAGGTCGCGGGACGCATCCCGGTGATCGCCGGCGCCGGCTCCAACTCGACCGCCGAGGCGATCGACTTCACGGCGCATGCCAAGAGCGCCGGCGCCGACGCCGCGCTGCACGTCACGCCCTATTACAACAAGCCGACCCAGGCCGGACTCTACGCGCACTACAAGGCGATCCATGATGCCGTCGACCTGCCGGTGCTGATCTACAACATCCCCGGCCGCTCCATCGTCGACATGAGCGTCGAGACCATGGCGGCGCTCGCCAAGCTGCCGAACATCGTCGGCGTCAAGGATTCCACCGGGGACATGGCCCGGCCGCTCCTCACCACGGCAAGCTGCGGCGAGGACTTCTGCCAGCTCACCGGCGAGGATGCCAATGTCGTGGCGTTCCTGGCCCATGGCGGCGATGGCGCGATTTCGGTGACCGCCAATGCGGCGCCCCGGCTTTGCGCCGAGCTGCACGCCGCCTGGCAGCAGGGCGATGCCGCCGAGGCGCTCGCCATCCATCGAAAGCTGATGCCGCTGCACAAGGCGCTGTTCGTCGAGACCAGTCCCGCCCCGGTCAAATACGCCCTCACCCGCCTCGGCAAGGCCGGTGCCGAGATCCGCCTGCCTCTGGTCGAATGCTCGGAAGGCACGAAAGAGCTGGTCGATCAGGCGATGGTGTCGGCCGGACTTATGAATTAGGACAAAGGCCGTGGCCAAGGTCGAAACGCCCGGGCGGAAAGTGATCGCGCGCAACCGCCGGGCGACCCATGACTATTTCATCGACGAGCGCTTCGAGGCCGGCATCATGCTGCAGGGCACCGAAGTGAAGTCCCTGCGCGACGGCCGCGCCACCATCAATGAGGCCTATGCCGCCGAGCAGGGCGGCGAGATTTTTTTGATCAACGCCACCATCTCCGAATATCGCGGCGGCAACCGCTTCAACCACGAGCCCAAACGCCCACGAAAACTGCTGCTCAAGAAGAAGGAAATGGCCAAGCTCGCAGGTGCGGTCAAAAAGAAGGGCCAGACCATCATCCCACTCTCGCTCTATTTCAACCCGCGCGGCCTCGCCAAGCTCGAGATCGGCCTCGCCCGCGGCAAGACCACGGTCGACAAGCGCCACAGCATCAAGGACCGGGACTGGAAGCGCGAGAAAGAGCAGCTGTTCAAGAAGAAGCTCAGGGACTGACCGGCGTCCGGGCGGGCCAGTCGCCCCAAAGAGGAGGATGAAGCCGTGACCTGGCAGCCGTCACCGCAGCGCTACGCCGACATGACCTACAATCGCTGCGGCAGGAGCGGCTTGAAGCTGCCGGCGATCTCGCTCGGCCTCTGGCATAATTTCGGCGGGACCTCGGCGTTCGAAACCGGCCGGGCGATGATCCGCCGCGCTTTCGATCTCGGCATCACCCATATCGATCTCGCCAACAATTACGGCCCACCGCCGGGCTCGGCGGAAGAAGCCTTCGGCCATCTCCTGAAGCTCGATCTCGCCCCCTATCGCGACGAGCTGCTGATCTCGACCAAGGCCGGCTACGACATGTGGCCCGGCCCTTACGGCGAATGGGGATCGCGCAAATATCTCCTGGCCAGCCTGGATCAGAGCCTGGCGCGCATGGGCCTCGACTATGTCGACATCTTCATTCCCACCGTCTCGACCCGGAAACACCGCCGAGGAAACCATGGGCGTCGATCAGGCGGTGCGCTCCGGCAAGGCGCTCTATGCGGGCATTTCCTCCTATCCGGCCGAGCAGACCGCCGAGGCCGCCCGCATCCTGTGCGATCTGGGCACGCCCTGCCTGATCCACCAGCCTTCCTATTCGATGATCAACCGCTGGTCGAGGGCGGCCTGCTCGACGTTTGAGCGGGAGGGCATCGCCGCATCGCCTTTTCGCCGCTCGCCCAAGGGCTGCTGACCGATCGCTATCTTGAACGGCATTCCCGTGGATTCACGCGTCGCCCTGGGCGGCGCCCTCCGGCAGGAACTCCTGAGCGACGACACGCTCCAGCGCATCCGAGCCCTGAACGCGATCGCTAGAGGCCGCGGCCAGTCCCTCGCCCAGATGGCGCTCGCCTGGGTGCTGAAGGACAGGCGCAGCGACCTCCGTGATCACGTGCCATGGCACGCCCGCCCAGATCGAGGACTGCGTCCAGGCCCTGTCCAGCCTCGCCTTCTCGACCGAAGACCTCGCCGTAAGGATCGACAGCCAGGCGATGGTCGATGGGCATCGACCTCGACGTATCGCGCGCTCGGCCGCGTGACTGCCGGCGCCAAAGCGCCTTGATCCCGCGCCCCTACCCGCGTATCCCCTTGGTCGTGGCATGAGGAGTGAGGATGGCATCCGCCGATTTCTTCGAGGAGCCCGCCGCAGGCGGCAACGTCGCTGAGTTCGCCGTGAGCGAGCTCTCGGCGCGCCTGCCGCACCATCGAGGATGCCGCTGCGGCGTGCGCGGCGAGATCTCCGGCTTCAAGCGCGCGGCATCCGGCCATCTCTATTTCGCGCTGAAGGGATCGAAAAGCGCTGATCGACGGCGTTCGCTGCGCACCGCAGGTGCCGGGCTTCCAGCCTGAAGACGGGCTGAGGTGATCGCCGGGCCGGATCACCACCTATCCCGGCCGCTCCAAATACCAGATCGTAGTCGAGCGCCTCGAACCGGCCGGCGCCGGCGCTCCATGGCGTCACCGAGAACGCAAGAAGAAACTCGCGGCCGAAGGCCTGTTCGATCGCGCGAGAAAGCGCGATGCGCCCTTCCTCCCCGACGTCATCGGCGTGGTCACCTCGCCGACCGGGGCGGTCATCCAGACATCCTGCATCGCGTCGGCGAGCGCTTCCCGCGGCACCTCCTCCTCTGGGCCGGTCGCGGTCCAAGGCGACAAGGCCAAGGACGAAATCACCGCCGCCATCCAAGGCTTCAACTGGCTGGCAGCCGGGGGTCCGTTCCTCGACCTGGCCGTGCTGATCGTCGCGCGCGGCGGCGGCTCGCTCGAGGATCTCTGGGCGTTCAACGAAGAAATCGTGGTGCGCGCGGCCGCCGCCAGCGAGATCCCGTTGATATCAGCGGTCGGGCATGAGCATCGACACGACCTGACGACCTCGCTGCCGACCACCGAACACGCCGACCCCCACCGCCGCCGCCGGGAGTTCGCCGGTGCCGGTGCGCGCCGACCTGCTCGCGCGCACCGCCGATCTCGGCGCCCGTCTCATGGCGCATCGATCGCGGCCTGCGCGAACGCCGCCAGGCGATCACGGTCTTTCCCGCGGCCTGCCCGACCCCGTCGGCCCTGCTCGGCCAAGCGAGCCAGCGCCTGGACGAGCTTCGCTGGAGGCCTGCCCCACGGTCGCCGCGCATCGACTGCGCGCGGCGCGCTTGCGGAAACCGCAGCGCGGTTGGGCTCGCCCGCGCCTGCTGAGCGACGCTACCCTGCGCCTGAAAACCCCGACGAGCGAAGCTCGACCAGCTCTTCGCGGCGCTGTCCGCGAACGACGAGGCGAGTTCGTACGCTTGGCGCGGACGGCTCGACCTCGTGACGAACTGGCACCCGGTCTTCCTCGGCATCAACACCGCGCTCGGCGATTTCGGCCTGCGCGCCGACCGTCGTCCGGACGCGCTCGCCAAGGCCTGGGACCGCCCGCCGTCGCGCTCGCTGCAGAGCGCACAGCCGCCAGCACTCCTCGCCCGCGGCTTCGCTCCAGGCGTGACGAACGGCGGGACGGCCCGTGACCTCAGCTACAGCAGCATCCGAGAAACCCGGATCGATATCGAATTCGTGGACGGCCGCACGCCGAGTGATGATCGTCACCACGCCCGGACCAATCCGGAACGCAGCGAGCACGCCGGACGAGCAGCGACGGCGGCCAGGGGCGGCGTCGCCAGACGCGCGTCCGGCGGTTGATCCGGCGAACTGATCCGCCATTCGCCGATCAGTGTCGAGAGTATTGCTGTCGGGAAGTCGCTCCAGGTGGCGAGCCGCAGAAGGTGATCGAGCCGGTGGCAAGACGGCGCCGCCGCCCGGCACGTCGAAATACACCATGTCGGCGCGGAGCAGAGCCTGCTCCGGCTCATTTGGCCAGTTGGTGATGTGGGTCAGCACCTCCTCCGGGCACCAGGACGAAGCTCGGCCATACCCTCGAGCTGGCGGAGCACGCGCACATTGTCCGGCGTGCTGAGCCTGACATCGGCGCGTCCAGCTCGAAGCCGGCGGCACCCCGCCCGAGGAGCCCGAAGTCGCCGAGAATCCTCGTCGTCGATGTCCGGAAAACGCAGCCGACCTTCCGGGTCGCTTTTTCGACCTGCGCCGACAGGTGATCCCCTGAACTGACCTGCGCGAGCGCCGACGCCGGCGAAAGGCCTGCGGAGGCCGGCCGTTGCGCCGCCATAACTCGGCCATAGGAAGCTGGTCGAAGCGCATTGTAATATCTGCCGGCTCGACGCCCAGGCGCGGAGCCGGCTTCCGCGCTATGATCTCGATCGCGCCGGGCTCGCTCTGATGCAGCGCCACCCGCCAGTAGGCTGCCGCTGCCGAGATACATCAGCTTGCCACCGCCATCGCGGTAGTCCTGAAGGGCGTCCAGCGTCTCCTTGCGTGGTATTCGGGATGGCGCTGGCGGTGGTCACCGCCAGCTGCGGGATCGCGTCCACGCCCTCGTCATGCAGCCTGGTCGGTGACGATGTCACCGAAAACCTTCCGGTGCAGCCGTGGCCCAGAGATGGCTGTCCGCCTGAAAATGCCGGTGGCGCGAGCCCGGACCGTAGCCGAAGGTGACGTAGCCCGGGCGCAGGTTGAACAGCGGCCGGCGGTGCGAGGCGTGGCAGATGCCCGACCCGTCGCTGTGATAGTTGTAGGTCGACAGCCCGTACTCCCGGTGCTCCGCCGGATTGTGCGGATACGCCCCCCAGCGCGCGAATTCTTCTTTCCATGCGGGCGAAAAATCCGGACGCGCATGGTTGCCATAGACCACATAGGTGAAGGTCGAGACGAGCACGCAGAGATCGGCCCTGCGCTCGCCCTTCGGCGGACACACAAAAAAAGGAAGGGCGTCTTCATGCTCGCCGGCGCGGATGCGCACCGCATAAACGCCTGACGGCAGATCTTCGGGAATTCTGTACGAAAAATCGGTCTCCCAGCCGAAGTCGTAGATGTCGTCCTCGTGGAAGTGAATCGCCGCATAATGCTCGGGCTTGTGCCGCCAGCACTGCTCGCTGTCGTCCCAGAGCGCCCCGATCATGCCCCGCGCCGGCAGATTGACCAGCTCGCCGTGCAAGTCGGCGGGGCCGACATCCCTGACATTGGTTGACGGTATGTCCTGCGAAAAATCCCAGCGCGCCGCGATCGCATCGCCGCAAAAGACCGTCGGCGCCTCGATCTTGCCGTTGAAGAAACCGGACGCCCGTCCGTTCGTTACCCGAGCGGCGATGCTGACGGCGCCGGCACCGCCAAGGTCGTGGCTCGCCCCCGCCGACCGCCGCACCTCGTCGCCGACGTCACCTCCCGGGCCGGTGGCCCGCTGGGTCAAGACGATCTGCTTGGCCGCGGGATCATAGGCAAAGCGGACACGATACCAATGCCTGACCTTGAGGGGCACGCCGGTCGAGAACCGATGCGGTCCGAGCGTACCGCCGAGGGAGCCGTCACCCATGACCGCCAGCACCATATCTCCGACCGCGAGCACCACCTGCTCCACGCCGTTGATCAGCGTCGGCCAGATCACCGCTTCAAGGGCCGGGGCGCCGGCCAGCGTTAACGGTTGTTCGATGCGGACATAGGAGCCCGGATGGAACGGCTGCGGGCGTGATGGGTAGGTTCCGGCGACATCGGCGGCCACGTCCTCCTCGATCATCCCCGGCCCGTCCGGATTGGGATCGGCCGAGATGACGCGGACGAGGCGCGCTTCGTAGTCCTCCGACAGATGGGAGGAGACCTTGAAGCCGATCACGTCGCCGGGACGACCGGAAAGCTTGTCGGCATAGCCGACCAAACCAACTGTACTAGACATGACGAACCCAAAGCAGAAGTTATAGTGCTCCGAAGGTAGGATGATTGGGACCTCCACGTCGAGCAATTCGAAAAATTCGGCAGCAAATTTTCCATGATTTAAATGAACCGTTGTGCAAAACGCTCTTATCAGGTAAGCAGCGTGGTGTTGTGTGCAGCGTTCACTTGAGAAAGAAATTCCTATGTATAAGATTGCAAGCGTAAATATTGACGGATTCTGGTATCAGTTTTCTGCCAAATGTAAATTTAGCAGTGAAGTAAATATTATAATTGGAAAAAATGGTACTGGAAAAACAACTTTTATGAATATTCTACATGCTATTCTTTCAGTCGATGTTGATGAAATAGTTAACAGTGAATTTAACTCTGCGACCATACATTTGACATTTCAAAATAAAAATAAAACTGTAAAAGCGAAAAAAGTCGATCCAGAAAGATTTCCATACACCTCTATAGAATATCAGATTTCGCAAAAAAAATATCGAATAAGAGCTATTTCTACGAGAGAAAGAAATATTCCGCATCAAATTCGTAGACGTCTTTTGGGCGAAGCGTCTGAGGTCAAAGATGCTTTGGCGGACGTGGTCGCCCTCTCCTCTCTCTCTGTTTATCGACTTCGGAACAGCGATGAGTATGAAATCACAGACCGTCATGGATCGCGTGTAATTTCACCCGTAGACTATCGACTGTCAGAAGCATTGGCTGGCCTAACTAAATATCAACTAGATCTCTCGTTAAAAAGCAGAGAAATATCGGCAAAACTTCAAAAAGATGTTTTAGCATCAATACTATATGAAGAAGAAGATGGGCCTCGATATAGAAGTCGCGACCTCGAATTTAACGAAGAAGAGGAAAAATCAAATCTTATTTCAGCCTACACGCAGTTAAATGCGATTGATGCACATATACGCAGAAAAATCGATACTCATGTCAAAGCGATTGCCGGCACTTTTAAATCGATAGAACGCCAGTCAGAAATTGACAAAAATAATCCAAAAATTCGCACTTACCCTCTTGCAGTGATAGAGGCAAGAAGAAAAACGACAAAAATAATTGCACTTTCACTTGCATCAGAACAAAACAGCAAACAACTTTTCTCTCAAATAGATTTATTCATTGACACACTCAGAACCTTTATATCCAATAAATCATTTCAATTTGAGTCTGGAAATCTTATAATATCAAACAAGCAAGGACAGATTTCGCACTCCAGGCTCTCGTCAGGAGAGAAGCAGCTATTAATTTTACTTACTGAGGCCTTGCTCCAGAATCAAAAACCTCATGTATTTTTAGCCGACGAACCAGAATTGTCGTTACATATAGAATGGCAAAGAATGGTAATACCCGCAGTAAGAAAATTAAATCCTGAAGCCCAGATTATTGTTGCAACTCACTTCACCAGAGGTTGCATCGAAATACAAGTCCTCCCTCATTGATATGGGGGAAATAATAAATGGCTGACCTCAGTTATTCAACGGATGCAATAAATGTTATCAACAGGTTTCACGGCGTTGATGTGATGCTGTACGTGGAAGGGGACGAGGACATCATTTTTTGGAAATTTTTAGTAGAGAAATTTGCAGATTTCTCCGTAAAGGTTCAGGAAGTGGGCGGTAAGGAAAATTTAAAACAATATATAGATGATATATGTAAAGGTGAGATTTCTTGCTTGGTAGCAATGGATTCGGATTACTCTATTTTTGGGAAAACGAAGCAAAATGAGAATATTTTAAGAACGCGTGGATATTCAATCGAAAACTCGCTGATTAGCGATGACAGCATCAAAGAAATTATAAACAACTCAGGAAGGGTACCAATTGACGAAGTTTCAAGCCAGAAGTGTAAAGATTGGCTCGGAGAACTCAGCAGATCAGTTGATTCGCTCCTCATATATGACATCTACAACCAAAGAAAATCATTAGAGCCCGTTTTTGAAGTTTTCTGGCGATTTCATGGGTTTGCCAATCGCCTGGCGAGAAGCTGGATGATGGCGACGACGGCGATGGCTTTGGAATGTTCGATCAGCCGTTCGAAATCTTTGGCGAGACGGCGGTTGCGACCAAGCCAGCCGAAGGTGCGCTCGATCACCCAGCGTTTTGGGATCACTTCGAACCCTTCGGCGTGCGGTGGCCTTTTGACAATCTCGAGCCGGAGCCTGGCGCCGGCTGCGTTGTTCGCGGCGATAGGTCCCTGATAGCCGGCATCGGCGAAAAGACAGTGCAGCCGGGCGAAACCGCCGCTTGATCCAGCGGCAGGCCAAGGCCAGCCCATCACGGTCTTGATGTTGGCCGCATGCACCGCCAGATTGAGGGGCAAGCCGATGGTGTCGGTGACCAGATGGCGCTTTCTGCCATTGATCTTTTTCCGGCGTCATAGCCGCGCAATCCGCCAGCTTCTGTGGTTTTCACGCTCTGGCTGTCGACAACGCCTGCCGTCGGTGACGCCTCTTGCCGTCCTGCTCGCGCGCTGCATCAAGAGGATCATCCAGATGCGATGCCATATCCCTTCCTGCCAGAAGCGCCGGAAATAGCCATAGACCGTGCTCCATGGTGGAAAGTCTTTCGGCAGCAAGCGCCACTGGCATCCAGTCCTCACGAGATAAAGGATCGCGTTCAAGACCTCGCGCAGATCCGTCGTCCGTCGCCGACCACCATGTCTCGCCGGCGGCAACAGGGGCTCGATCAAGCCATACTCGTCATCGGTGACGTCGCTTGCATAGCGAGCGTTCAAACGCTCATAGTGCGTTCGAGCGAAAGCAGTCCACATCGGTCATGGCTCCGTCGTTCCTGGCAGAATTCGGATGCCATAACTGGCTGTTTTCGCTCAACTTCTTTTAAAACGGGCTCTTAGGGATTGCGGTAATAAACAAGGACTGCCAACGATTCTTAGAGAATAAGAACAGCACCTATATATGTGACAAAAAGATATCAAAGTATATTGATGGATTAGGGTTTGGCCTATCGGATGGACAAAAACGTGGAATTAAGAGAAAAATCGCACATTCCAGCATGGAAAACTGGGAGATCATCAGGGGTCATTTTTTGCTCTCAGCAACTCTCCAGTTCATATCGAAAACTATCAAGAATTTCAAACCAAAGTTTAGTCTTTCAAATGATTCGTTGTTTGGATTATTTATGATGGCTTTTAAAAACTTATTTGGACAAAATCATCGTCACTATGATTATTATAAAGATGCATTTTCCCATCTTAATTTCACAGCATGAATAGGGACAGATCTACAAGAGAAAACCGTACACTGATACTTTGAGACACACGCTTTCTCGGGAACTTTTAGCGACCAAACGGTGCCGCTTGTGAGCCAGTCTTCTCCCCATCTTGAACGCAGAAGAAGTCCCCATTCTCAGGCAAGTCGACCGTCCAGCGGGCCGCTGGCTACGCAATCGCCCCCAGATTCCGAAGCGGCCGCCCTTGAACCAGCCCGTGCGCCGTGGCGACGATGGCATCGGCGTCGATGCCGAAATGGTGATAGAGATCGGCTACAGACCCCGTCTGTCCGAAATGCTCGACCCCGAGCGGCGCCGTCTTGTGGCCCATGACCGAGCCGAACCAGGCGAGCGTCGCCGGGTGGCCATCGGTGACCGTGATGATCATGCAGTGCGGCGGCAGCTTTTCGAACAGGCGCTCGATATGACTCTTGGCTGATGTCAGGCCTCGCCGCCGGGCGCGCTGCGCCGCGGTCCAGCCGGCGTTCAGGCGGTCGGCCGAGGTGACGCCGAGCACGCCGATATCGCGGCGGTCCTCGCCGATGCGCCCGGCCGCCTCGAGCGCCTCGGGCGCCACCGTGCCCTGATAGGCGATGATCAGATCGGCGTTGGGCCCTGGCTCGCGCCACCAATAGGCGCCGTCGATCACGCCTTGCCTGAACGCCTCGTCTTCACGCCTCGCCGGCTGCTCGATCGGTCGGGTCGACAGTCTGAGATAGACCGAGCCGCCGGTCTCGTCGCGCAGCCAGGTGCGCTCGTCGGGGTCGCCCTCGCCGTCGCGCTGCAGGTAGTCGAAGGCCCAGTCCATGATGACGGAAAGCTCGTCAAGGTACGCAGGCTCGAAAGCGGCGAGGCCGTCCTGGCTCATGCCGATCAAGGGCGTGCCGATGGATTGGTGGGCGCCACCTTCAGGGGCAAGCGTCACGCCGCTCGGCGTGCCAGCGATGATGAAGCGGGCGTCCTGGTAGCAGGCGTAGTTGAGCGCATCCAGGCCGCGCATCACGAAGGGGTCGTAGACCGTGCCGACCGGCAGCAGGCGCTCGCCGAACAGCGCATGCGAGAGTCCGGCGGCACCGAGCAGCAGAAAAAGATTCATCTCGGCGATGCCGAGCTCCAGATGCTGACCGTCCGGCGAGAAGCGCCATTTCTGCGCTGACGGCACCTTCTCGTCGCGGAAGACGTCGGCGACCTCGCCGCGCGCGAACAGGCCGCGCCGGTTGACCCAGGGGCCGAGATTGGTCGAGACGGTGACGTCCGGCGAGGAGGTGACGATGCGCTCGGCAAGCGCGCTTTTCTCGCGCGCGAGCTGGTCCATGATCTTGCCGAAGCCGGTCTGGGTCGACTGCTCGCGATCATCCAGAAGAACGGGCCCCGACGTCTCGACCTTCGCCGCCGTCAGTCGACGTCTGCCCCCCTGGTAGAACGGTATACCGTCGAGGAAGGCCTGAAACGCGTCAAAGTCAACGAGGCCCGCGTCGGGCTTCCATTCGTCGCCCTTCTCGATACCCATCTCGGCCTGGAAGGCGGCCATCTGGTCCGGGGTCATCAGGCCGGAATGGTTGTCCTTGTGGCCGGCGAGCGGCGTGCCCCAGCCCTTGATGGTGTAGGCGAGAAAGGCGGTGGGCCGGTCGTGATCGATGGCGTCGAACGCCTCGACCAGGGTCTCGACGCAGTGGCCGCCGAGATTGAGCATCAGCGCCGAAAGCTCGGCGTCGCTCCGCCGGTTCAGGAGCTCGGTGACCGGCCCCTGATCGCCGATCTCGTCCATCAGGCGTGAACGCCAGGCGGCCCCGCCCTGAAAGGCCAGCGCCGAATAGAGCTGGTTCGGGCAGCTGTCGATCCAGTCCTGCAGCGCCTTGCCGCCGGGCTCGGCGAAGGCGGCGCGCTGCAGGGCGCCGTATTTGAGACGCACCACCACCCAGCCAAACGCGGAAAAAATCGCCTCGATACGCTGCCAGAGGCCTTCCCTGACCACGCCGTCCAGGCTCTGGCGATTGTAGTCGATCACCCACCAGCAATTGCGGAGATCGTGCTTCCAGCCCTCCTGCAGGCATTCATAGACATTGCCCTCATCGAGCTCGGCATCGCCCACCAGCGCGATCATCCGGCCCGCCCGACGCGGGCCCGCCCACTTTTTGGCTTCGAGATAGTCCTGAACGATCGAGGCAAAGGCGGTGATGGCAACGCCGAGGCCGACCGAGCCCGTGGAAAAGTCGACGTCGTCGATGTCCTTGGTGCGGCTCGGATAGGACTGGGCACCGCCATAGCCGCGAAAGGCCTTCAGCTTCTCGACGGTCTGCAGCCCCATCAGATACTGCATCGCGTGGAACACCGGCGAGGCGTGCGGCTTGACCGCGACCCGGTCCTCGGGGCGCAGCACATGGCCGTACAGCGCCGTCATGATCGAGACCATCGAGGCCGAGGACGCCTGATGCCCGCCGACCTTGACCACGTCCTTCGGGCGGATGTGATTGGCGTGGTGGATGGTCCAGCAGGCGAGCCAGAGCAGACGACGTTCCAGCGTTTTCAGGTGGTGGTGGTGGTGGTGTGACCACGTCATTGACTTTGAACCGCCATCGAAGAAGGAGCCAGGTTATCCCAGGGTATGCGGTCCCTTGTCGGGGGGGAAGTCCCGGCAGGCTGGAAGGGGCGCGCGATCAGATGTTCGGCACTGTCTCCACAGCCTGCTGAGCCGCGGATACCGATTGCCCGCCGTTTCCTTGCCCGTCGCTAACGGAATCTTGACACAGCTCCGCCATGCTCCGTGCTCTGGTCCATGCGATCCTGGGAGTCCGAGCCTCGTCCCACCTGTATTTGGCGGGCGGACGGATTCCCAGGATCGCATGGACCAGAGCACGAGACTAACGGTCGAACGTTAAGATTTTCCTGCCCCAAGACCGGGAACAGGCGAATGGGCACCTCGCCTCAGAGCGCTCGCGTCATGAACACGCTGTTCGGATCCAGGCGATAGCCGGCGAAGGGCGGACAGAACGCGAAGCCGTATTTCGCATACAGCGCGCGCGCCGGCGCGAAGCCCGCCATAGAGCCCGTCTCCAGGCTGAGCCGCCGATAGCCGCGCCGCCTCGCCTCCGCGAGGATATGCTCGAGCATGGCCGCTCCGATCCCCTGCCCGCGCCTGGCCATCGCGGTGTGCATCGACTTGATCTCGCCATGCTCGGGATCGAGTTCCTTGAGCGCGCCGAAGCCGACCAGCGCCTCGCCGTCCCAGAGGCTCCAGAAGGTGACGTCGGCCGCGCGCAGCCCGCTCAGATCGAGCGCATGCCGGCTTTCCGGCGGCGAGTGCTCGGCCATGGTGCCGAGATGGCGCCGAAGGAGATCCTGAACCTTCGCCCCGCTCAGATCATCAAGACGAAACGAAAGCTTCACCAGCTATCTCCGCGACAGCGTCAATGAGGTGGTCACACCACACTTTGGGCGGTGTCTTCGAGGGTGTCCTGGTCGAGAATGGTGATCTTGCCCTGGTCGATCGAGATCACGCCGTCCTGGCTCCAGGCGCTGAGCTGGCGGTTGACGCTCTCGCGGGTCGACGCGATGAGATTGCCGAGATCGGACTGGGAGATGCGGATGTCGATCAGGAGGCCCGCCTCCGTCTCCTTGCCGTAATGCTCGGCCATCTGCACGAGAAGCCTGGCGAGCCTCGCCCCGAAATCGAGAAAGGCGATGCTCTCGACCATCTCGCTGGTGCGCCGAAGCCGCGCGCAGAGAACCTCGATGAGCTGCACGGCGCTTTTCGGGTTCCTCTCCAGGAAGGGCAGGAAATCGCGGCGATCGAGGATCAAAAGCTCGGTCTTGCCCATGGCGGTGGCATCGGCGCTGCGCTCCTTGCCGTCGAGCAGCGCGATCTCGCCGAAGAGCTGACCTGGATCGACCATGTTCAGGATGATCTCTCGACCGTCCTCGGAATAGGCGCTGATGCGCACGCGGCCCGACAGCACCGCCATCATGCTGGTGCCGGGATCGCCCTTTTGAAAAATCACCTGGCCGTTGGTGAAACGCCGCTCGCTGGCCACGGCAAGCAGCGTGTCCAGGGCGCGGTCATCGAGCGTCGCCAGCAGAAAATGCTGGGCGAGCATGGCACGACGGTCGGCGGCGGCGCTTTCGGTCATCGGCGTCTCCTTCCTGCTTCTGGTATACCAGGAACAAGCGCCCTATGAATATGGCAAGATGCTCTTTTTCCAGCGCAAACCCGGCGGGGCCGGGGGCGTGACATGGTCATGCGCCGCCCATCCCAACCGCCGAACGACCGGCCTATTGCGGTGGACAGCTGTTGGTGGGCGCTGCGCGCACGATCGGGAAGCAGTCCTTCCATTCCTCGGTGCGGGGCGGCCAGGGGGTCAGGAAATCCCCGTCCCAGTCATAGGTCAGGACGCCCAAGGCCTGCAGGTCGCGCACGCGGCCATCGAGATATTCCTTCATCACCGTGAAGCGTCCGCCTTCGATGGTCGCGATCCAGACGTCGTTGGTGACCTGCTGGCGGCCGCTGCGCAGCTCGCGGAACTGGATCTCGACGGCCACGCGATTGGCGTCGAGATCGATATAGAACGCGTCGGGCGGCAGGTGGAAGCTCACCTCTTCGGGAGGACGCTTGGCGTTCGTGCCGCAATAGATGTCGAGATCATGGAGGACCTCGGCGCGTCCTTTGAGGTGGCTGGTCGGAAAGGAGAAGTCGATGTCGTCGGCGATCAGGCTGTCCATGAGCACGGGATCGCAGTCGGCCCAGGCCTTCGCCATGTCGAGCATGGCCCACTGCATGGCGCCGCGCGGCGTGTCGCGCGCCAGCAGCTCGCCCTTGTAGGTGACATTGTCGTAGGGCTCGGCCCGCGCCGGTGTCGCGGTCAAGGATGCGGCCATCCCGCTCAGCATCACGGCCATCGCGAGCAGCGCCTTGGCAACGCTGCCGGTCGGTCTCCAGCCTCGTCTGGTCATCGGTCCTCCGCACGTCACCCCAATCCTGACGTGGGCCTTTTCAGAGGAAAGGCAAGCCAGCGCCAGCGCGCAGCCTAGGTCACGCTGTCCGGCAGCACCGCCTCGCGCTCGGCGATGAACGCCAGGAGCGCCTCGTCCACCGCAGGATCCAGCGCCGGCTCCCGATAGCTCGCGAGCATCGCCTTGACCTTCTCGATCGCGCGGTCGTTGGCGTCCTTCTTCCCTTCCGCCAGCCACTGCTCGTAGCTGTTGGCGTCGGAAAGCTCGGGCGTGTAGAAGGCGGTCTGGAAGTGGTCCTGGGTGTGCTGCGTGCCGAGATAGTGGCCGCCCGGGCCGACCTCGGCGATGGTCGCGACCGCCTCGTCGAAATCGCCGAATTGCGGCCCCTGGCCGAAGCGATAGAACATCTCGATCTGCTCGCAGTCGAGCACGAACTTGGCAAAGCTCGCAGCCAGGCCGGATTCGTCCCAGCCGCAGGCGTGCATGACGTAATTGGTGCCGGCCAGAAACACCGGATACATGGTCTGGATCGACTCGTAGGCCGCCTGTGCGTCGACCTTCTTGGAGCCGGCCATCATTCCCGAGGAGCGGTAGGGCACGCCGTATTTGCGCGCAAGCTGGCCGATCATCAGGTTCATGAAACCCATCTCCGGCGTGCCCGCCATGGGGGCGCCCGATTTCATCGAGATGGTGGCGATGAAATGGCCGTAGATCACCGGCGAGCCCGCGCGGCAGAGCTGGGTGAACGCGATGCCGGCAAGGGCCTCGGCGTTGAGCTGGGCGACGGCGGCCGCGGCGCTCGCCGGCGCATTGGCGCCGGCCATGAGGAAGGGGGAGACCAGGCAGGCCTGATTGGCGCGCGCATAGACCTTCATGGCGCCGAGCATGGTCTCGTCCCAGACCAGCGGCGAGTTGCAGTTCATCAGCGAGATCATGACAGGTCCCGCCTCGACGGTCTCGGCGCCGAACACGATCTTCGCCATCTCGACGGCATCGGCCGCACGCTCGGGCGCGGTCACCGGGCCCATGAACGGCTTGTCCGAATGCTTGATCGCGCTGTAGGTGATGTGCAGGTGGCGCTTGGGCACGCTGACGTCGACGGGCTCGCAGATCACCGCGCCGGTGTTGTGCAGCACCGGGGACATGTAGGCGAGCTTGTGAAAGTTGTTCAGGTCTTCCAGAGTGCCGTAGCGGCGCTCGCCGTCGAAATCATAGACGAAGGGCGAGCCGTAGGTCGGCGCGAACGCCACCTTGTTGCCGCCGATCTCGGTGCTTTTCGCAGGATTTCTCGCGCGAACGGTGAACGTGCTCGGCGCCTTGGCGATCAGCCCCATCAGCAGCGCTTCCGGGATGCGCACGCGGTGGCCCCGGACGTCGGCGCCCGCCTCCCGCCACATGGCCGCGGCCTCGTCGTCGCGAAACTCGATGCCGATGTCCTGCAAGAGCTTCAGCGAGGTGCGATGCAGCCGCTCCAGCTGGTCGTCGCTGACGACCTCGTAGACCGGAACCTTGCGGTCGAGCACCGGCCAGGCGTCGATGTGGATGGTGCCCCGCTCCTCGCGCCTGGATGCCCGCCCGCCGCGCCTGCCTTCCCGCTGTCCCGCTCTCGCCGTCGCCATCCATCGTCTCCCCGGCCGCAACTTCGGGCGGCACTCAGCCTCGTCTGGCATGGCGTAACAGCAAGAACGATGCCGCTCTATCGTGAAGTCGACGCAACAGCCTCAATTTTCGACACGATTTTCGACACGGCGATCGGGCCGATGCCAGCGCGCGTCATTGCAAAACTATAGGGGTCATATTACGATACTTTTTCAATGTTTGGTTTAGTTTAATTGAACGATCACCCCGGCCAGTCGGAGATTTGATTGCTCAGCGCAGCCAACGGACTGAGCATTGTCGTCAGCTCCTACAACTATGCGCCCTATCTCAGGGCCGCGATCGACAGCGCGCTCGCGCAGGAGGGCGACGCGTTGCAGGTGATCGTGGTCGACGACGGCTCGACCGACGGCTCGATCGCCATCATCGAGAGCTACGGCGCCAGGATCGAAACCCTGTTCCAGAAGAACCAGGGCCAGGTGGCGAGCTGCACCGCAGGCCTGCGCCGCTGCCGCTTCGATGTAGTCGTCTTTTTGGACTCGGACGACGTCCTGGAACCCTTCGCCGCGCGAGAAATCCGAGCACTTTGGACGCCGAACACGGTCAAGGTGCAATATGTGCTGCAGGCGATCGACAGCGAGGGTGTGCTGCTCGACACCATCTTTCCCAAGTATCCGCACGGCCTCACCCCCGAGACGGTGCGCGCCGAGCTGTTCCGGGCAGGCGTCTATCCGGCGACCACCACCTCGGGCACGGCTTTTTCGCGGAGATTTCTGCTGGAGGTCATGCCGATCCCGGCCGAGTACGGCTGCGACATCGACGATGCGCTGAACGCGGCCGCCCCGCTCCATGGCGAGGTGCAGACGCTCCGAAAGACGCTCGGCCAGTACCGCGTGCATGAGCGCAACACCTCAGCCCATGCCGAGCTCAGCGCCGAGCGTTTCGAGCGCTACGCCGAGGATTGCCGGGAGCGCGCGCGCTATCTGAAGGATCGCTGCGATGAGCGCGGCATCACCCTTGCGGACGAGGTCCTGGAGAACCGGAACGACTTGCATTTCTGGGAAAGCCGGCTCGCGGCGGCGGTGGTCAAGCCCGCAGCCCGGCTGCCGCTCCTCCTTCCCGCCCTGCGCGCCGCCCTCGGCTCGATCCTGGACCCCGGCCAGCGCCTGATGCATGCCGCCTGGGCGGTGATGCTGGCGCTGGCGCCGCGGCCGCTGGCCCGCCATCTCCTCGCCCAGCGCTTCATCTTCAACCGCCGCTCCCACCTCGCCGAAACCCTCCTCCAGACCATCTGGCACCTCGGCGGCGGCCGCCGGCCGCGGGGTGACGCTGCGCGGAGCGAGGACGGGATCAGCCTGCGCGCGGCCGGGTCGTGTCAAGCGGAACGATGACCCCCGGGTTCAGGATGCCTGCGGGGTCGAGGCGTCGCTTCGCAGCCTCGAGCGCGGCGCCGAACAGGTCAGGACGCTGGCGTTCGTACCAGGGCATGTGATCACGGCCGACCGCGTGGTGATGGGTGATGGTGCCGCCCGCCTCGATCAGGGCATCCGACGCCCTGGTCTTGATATGGCGCCACTGCTCCAGCAGGGCCGCGGGCTCGAAGCCGGTGCGCGCCTTGGCGTGGAAAGTGAAATAGGGGGCCGGGCCGTCCGGGTAGATGTGGGTGAAGCGGCAGGTGACCAGACCGGCAGCGCCGGTGGCCTCACGAATGGCCTCCTCGGTCGCATGCTTCACGTGATCGTGAAAGTCGGAAAAAGAATCCCAGGTGATCGCGGTCTCGAAGGTGTCGTTGATCACGCCCGCCGGGGTCAGACTCTCGCGGGCATAGGGCATGCGTATGAACGCCGTGCGCCAGCGCTCGGCAGCGCCCGCATCCGCGTGCACGCGCCCGCCAAAATCCTGCATCAGCTCGACTGCGCGCGCCATCGACGCATCCAGCGGATGATCGGCGCCCTCGAAGGCCAGAACCACCAGCGCCTCCTCGCCGTCATTGACCCCGTTCACATGGGCCTCGTTCGCATCGATCATGCGCAGGTTCGAGGGGTAGAGTCCCGCCTGCGCGACCGCGCGGATCGCCTCGGCGCCGGCCTTGATATCGGGAAAGCCGACGGCGGCACCAGCCTTGAAGACCGGCCGCTTCTGCAGGCGAATCCAGGCTTCGGTGATCACGCCGAGCGCGCCTTCGGAGCCGATCATCAGCCGATCCGGGCTCGGCCCCGCCCCCGATCCCGGGAGCCGTCGGCTCTCGATGACTCCGGCGGGCGTGACGCTGCGCGTGCTCTCGACGAGGTCGTCGATATGGGTATAGAGCGTCGCGAAGTGGCCGCCTGAGCGGGTCGCGATCCAGCCGCCGAGGGTCGAGACCTCGAAGCTCTGCGGGAAATGGCGAAGGGTGAGGCCGTGGGGCTTGAGCGACGCTTCCAGATCCGGACCGAGGATGCCCGCCTCAAATTTTGCAGCACGACTTTCCGGATCGAGCTCGAGCAGCCGGTTCAGGCCCTTGAGATCGAGGCTGACCGTGCCCGCGAAACCCTCGCCGACCGCAGGCTCGACCCCGCCCACCACCGACGAGCCGCCGCCGAACGGGATGACCGCCGCACCCGCGTCCGACGCCCAGTCGAGCACCGCCTGCACGTCTTTCTCGCTGGCGGGGCGGGCGACGATATCCGGCGCACATTCGAAGTCGCGGGAAAAAACCTTGACCGAGTCGGGATAGGACTTGCCGTAACTATGCAGCAGGCGGTCATAGGGTTCGTCGCTGCAGATCCCCGCGAGTGCAGACGGCGGGGCGAGGCGCCCTGGTCTGAGCGCGATGCTGTCGATGGCCGGTGGCGCGGCTTCCTCGACATCGATGCCGAAGCGTTCCCGATAGACGCCCTTCAACCGTAAGGCTTCCGCTGCGCTCAGGCCGTCGCCTTCATAGCCCCATCCCCACCATTTCAACCGCCTGATCGACAAGGTGCTCTCCCCGAAAATCCCCATCCATTAAGGCCTTACGTGGCTTTGGCGCAACGGTCACGGCATGGAGCGCCGCTTCCATCGCCTGTCGAACGCCTTTCCTCTTCCCCGGGACTCCTCGTCCCGATCTGTGAACCCTACCATTGCCGACAGGGTTCACGAAAGAACCGGAAGGAGGACCGTCATGAAGCCGAGCCTTCCCATCCTGGCCATGATGCTGATCGGCGGCGCATCGACGCTGCAGGCGGGCACGGAGCGCTGGGGCACGGAGCAGGTCTATAGCGGAAAAAGCAAGGAATCGGTCTGGCAGGCGGTGATCGCCAGCCTGGAAGCCAACGACATTCCCGTGGTCGCCTCCGACTTCGAACACGGCCGGATCAGAGCGACGCAGTCCGACTATCTGGACGAACGCTGGGCCGCCTGCCCGAATCTCGATCGCCGCGACGTCGATCCCCTCGCACCCGCCAATCTGGGGACACGCTCCTGGCCGCTCTATCGCGGCGTCGATCTCCAGCTCGAGATCACCGGAACGGAAACGGGGACCCAGCTCGCACTGGATCCCCGCTACTATACCGTCGGCCGCGACTATGGTCGGCAGCGGGACCTCGCCGTTCAGGTCCGCTGCCGGTCGACCGGCGTTCTTGAGCACGCTTTGTTCACGGCTGCCGGCGACAACTAGGCACGAAGCCAAGTCCGGCACGGCGGCGCTGCCGCCTCGCCTCAGAACTTGAAGCGCAGCTCGGTGCGCACGCCCGCCGCGTCGTCGTCATCTTCCTTGATGGCGTAGATCGCGTCCGCGCGCAGCAGCCATGCAGGCGAGAGCGGAATCTGGTAGCGCACGCCCGCCGCATACTGATCGCCGACGACTTCGTCGAAGCTGTTGGAGAAGTCGTCGAGGTCGCGCTCGGCAGCCACCTCGAACACCAGCTGCTGTTCGAGATCGAACAGATACTGGATGCCGATGGCGCCGCCATAGGCGTTCTGGCCTTTGTCGTTCAGGAACGGAAAGCCCGTCAGCGCGTCGCTTTCGAAGTTGATGCCGGTGTTCTTCAGAATGCCCGTGGCATCCGCCGCCGGCACCGGACGTTCGAAGCCGACGAAGAAGTTGGCATAGGGAAGCAGCGTATAGGGCTTGCTCGAGATCAGCGAGTTTTCCGAGAGCAGCATCACGCCGTTCTGCTCGTCGCCGCCCGCGCCGTCGACGCCGAACTCTTTCTGGCCGAAGCTTGCGACCACACGCGTGCTGTTCGAGAGCCAGCCGCCGTAACGCTTGGTGAAGGCCACGGTCGCGGAGTGATAGTCCTGGCCTTCGAGGGCATCTTCGGCGTCGATATAGGCATAGCCGGCCTCGATATAGCCGCGCAGGGTCTCGATGAAGGCAGCGATGCCATAGATGTTGACATTGCTGTCGGCGACGTTGCCCGCGGCATCGATCACACCGGGCGCCGTCACCTTGTCGGCACCGCCGAACACGGTGATGTCCATGTTCGAGATGTCGAGCGCCTGACTGTTGATGGACGGGATCGCCGCAGCGCCACCGATGAACGCGTCTTCGAGCCAGACACCGTTCTGGAAGATCAGCGGAATGAAGCCGCCGGTGAAGGGCAGATCGACGCCGTTGTAGCTGCCGGACAGGCCCGCCCAGATCGCACCGGCATCGCCTTCGAAGAACGCGGTCTGCGGGTCGAAATCATATTCGAGCTCGCAGTCGTCGATGCTGGCATCGCCGGCGAACTCGCAGCGCGTGAACTGGCCGTCCTCCTGCAGCGGCTGGAACAGCGCGTGCAGGCGTTCGGTGGCGGTCAGGCCGAGATCGACGTCGAGATTGAGGCGCGTCGCGATCTGCCCCACCTCGAGGCCGTTGCCATTGTCGTTGTAGGCAACGGCGGTTCGCCAGTCGCCGAAGGCATAGAGATGGCCGAACACCAGGTTCTTCTTGCCGAGCAGGTTGGTGCCCTGCCCGAGGGGGCCGACCTTGTAGAACGGCTCGCCCAGCTCGATCAGCGGGCGCTGCGCATCGACCGCGGTCTTGCCGCCATAGATGTCGACCTGCGCATCCTGCTGATAGGGCTTGTCCTCATAGCTCGGATCGGACTTGAACGCCTCGCCGTCGAACTCCACCTGGCGCGCGCCGCGCGACATGACCGGCTCGCCCGCGGCAAGAATGATGACCGGCCAGGGGCCGCTCGGCGACATCACCGCCTGCTGCGCCGACGCCGCCGGAGCGCGGCGAAGCGGTGCACCGAGACGGCCGAGGATGACCGTCGGCACCATGCGCGTCTGCTGGCGGTGCCATTTGGCGTCGCGCTCGGCATGAGGGCGCACCGTGACCGCCTTGTCCATTCTCTGGGGTGCCGGCGCCGCAGCGTCCGTCGCCCCGCTCTCCTCTGCCACCACGTCTGGGCGTGGGGGCAGAGGCATGGTCTCCGAACCGACGCGCTCAGCCGCGAGGGCAGCCGACATGACGACTGTCATGGCGGTGCCCCCTAGGATGATGCTGGAAAACGTCGGTCGGATACTTTTCTTGCCGTCCCTACTGGACATCAATTTCAACGGTGTAGGGGTGAATATCCACCATCCACTCGTTCATGGCCTGCTCCATCTCGATGGTCGCCTCGACGAAGCGCATGAAGTAGATCGGCTCAGCGCGACTGCGAAGACGGACCGATAGACGATAGGTGCCTGGCTCCGACATAGCGCTCGCTGGAACCGTATACTCGGCCTTTCTCGAACCCAGCGGCGGTAGGGAACGCCCTTCCATGCGGATGAAGGGCGGATGGTTGAGCACGGAGGTAGGCACCGCGCCCGGACGCAGCTGCGGCAGCGGATCGACGTCGAAATTGACCGGGAGCGGCATTTCGCGATCCGTGCCCTTGACGTTGGTGGTCAGGAACTTGGTCTGCAGATTGAACAGCTGGTCGTCATGCTCGATCTTGCCGGCGGCGACGTCCATGGAGTGCAGATCGGCCATGTCGCCGTAGCTGTCGACATAACCCGACTCCCAGACGGTCTCGCCGGAAGGATTGGTGAGCGCGACGTTCAGCCAGATCTCGGGCTGCGCGCCAAGCGATCCCGACGGCAGATTGTGGCCTGAATTGATGTTGCTGACCTCGTAGTAGAAGTCGAAGGAGTCGCCAGCCGTCGGCGCATCGGCGAAGAACGGTCCGTCGATCTTGGAGCCGTTGGCCATCACCTGCGCGCGCTGTTCCTTCTTCTCCTCGAGCAACGTGAGATTGTCCTCGATGATCAGCCACGCTTCTTCGCGATCCACCGGATCGGCCCAGGCTTCGGGGAAGTCGACCTTGACGTCGCCATCGATCATCGCGACCTCGAAGTCCTCCGAACCCCACTGGGCGCGGTAGTCGAACTGCAGCCACTCGTCGATGGTCCAGCGCTCGGCTTCCGGATTGTGCGGGAAGATGCCGGGATGGGCGATCGAATAGCCTGGACCGAAGAAATTATGGTCGTGATGCTCGCGCTCATTGCCGACCGGCTTGCCGTTGACGATGGCGACCGGCCCGGTTTCGTAGCCATCCGGAACGCCGGGGTTCTTGCCCATATGGCAATCCTGGCAGGTGACGCCCTTATCGAAGGCCGGCGACGCGCGGTACTGGTCCCAGACCACCTCGAGCTTGATGTTCGGATGCACCGCCACCTGATGGCAGGACACGCAGAACTCGGACTTCTTGATCTGGGCGAAGGCCTGAACCTCGCTGTGGCTCGGGATGCCCTCCTCGCCGTCCTTGGTGGCGATCGGATATTCGGGATCGGCGACCACCTTGTCGAAGGAGCTGTTCTCCTTCGAGCCCTTGACCGGTGCATGGATACCGCCGGGCATGACCGTGCGCGCACCGTTGACCTTGCCGTATTCCTCGGCGACGCGGTGGCAGGTGATGCAGGTCACGCCTTCGCGGGCGATGCCGCTGCGCTGCCAGAGTGCGGACTCCCGCGCCTCACCGAGCTGGGTGCCGATCTGCTGGTGGCAGCGCACGCAAAACGCACCCACCGTGCCGGAGGAAAGCTCGCTGATCTTCTGCTCGAACTTGTGGAACATCGGCGAGATCGAGGAGTAGGCGTGGTTGGAGACCGACCACTGCCGATAGATCTTCTGATGGCAGACACCGCATTGGGCTGCACGTGGATAGGCGTCTTGCGACAGCAGATCCCAGTGCGGATCCGTCTCTCCTGTTGCCGCCGAGGCCGTCGTCCAGACCGCGCTGCTGATCAGCAGCATTGCGGCATATACGCTTCGAACCATTCGATCCCCCTTTCGAAAAGGCGCAGAGCTTTCCCTCTGACGGGCAAAGCCCGCCAACACATTCCGGGTCGGCCAATCAGCTGACTCGGACATCGATTTCCTTGAAATCAAATCAGATCAAGAGCGCCATTATTGGGCCACTAACAGCACCTGCTCGTAAAAATTCCGGCTGCCATTGAGAAATTTTTTCATGGCGGTGAATGACTTGTCGCATCTGCCGGCCGGGCGACTGAAGGGAATTGACGAACCGAACACATCAGGCATGCGGCTGTAAAGCTGTCGGCGAAGCAAATCACGTCGATCACGTGCAAAACATGACATCATTAAACCATAAGTTGTTTTTCTGCACAAGACACCGACGCTGAACGATAGTCAGGAAGAATTTTCCGAGAGCAGAAGGGCCAGGGCCGAGAGCGAGAACAGAGCCGCCGCCGTCGACAGCAGGATCGCCGTGGCGCTGGTCTCGACCGCGGCGCGGTAGTGGGCCGCGAACACGTAGACATTGGCGCCGACGGGGCAGGCCGCGAACAGAAGCGCCACATGCGCGGCCACCGGATCGAGCGCGAACAGATGTGTGACCGCCACCCAGGCCAGGAGAGGGTGCAGCAGGAGCTTCATCGACACCATGGCGGCGACCGGCTTCACGCGCCCCCCCAGCCTGCGCTGTCCCAGGGTGGCACCGAGCGCGAAGAGGCCGGCGGGCGGGCCGGCCTGGCCGAGGAAGGTGAGCGTCTTGTCCAGGGCGATCGGAAAGGTGGGCGCGGACAGGCCGACGAGGATGCCGAAAACGCTTGCGAGGATGAGGGGGTTGCGGCCGACGGAGAGCGCGAGCTTGCGCAGCACGGCCGCAGCCCCCGGCGCTCGTCTCGGCCCGTCACCGAGGCTGGCAATCTCCAGCAGCAGGATGATCACGCTGAAAATGGCGATGTCGAGCGTGATGATCAGGAGCGCCGGCACGCCGGCGGCCTCACCATAGAGGCTGAGGACCAGCGGAAGACCGAGAACGACGCTGTTGGAAAAGCTGGAGCCGAAAGCCTGAATGGTCATGTCGGCCAGCGACTGCCGGAGAAGCCAGCCGCCGACGGCCAGGCCGGCGAGGAAAAGCGGAAGCTGCGCGCTGACATAGGCGAGCACCACCGGCCAGCCGTCGACCTCCATGAGATTGGTGGTCGCCATCAGTCGAAAGATGAGCGCCGGCATGGCGAAGGAGAAGACGAAGGTGACCAGCGCGCGCACGCCGGCCTCGTCGATGAAGCGGAACTTGCCCGCGCCGAAACCGATGAAGATGACCGAGAACAGCGGAACGACCGACGTGACGATGATGTCCAATGCCCAGGCCCGATCCCGCCAGCGATGAAGGCGCCCAAAGAAAAAGGGGAGCCTGACGGCCCCCCTTCTACATCAAGCTTTCGCGTCGTCAGCGCATCACGATGCCGCAGCCACCGCGCGCTTCGCCATGACGCCGACCAGATGGGCGCGATAGTCGGCACTGGCATGGATGTCGCTGTTGAGGTCGGCAGCGCTGACGGCCAGACCGTTCAAGGCATCCGCCGAGAAATTGCCGCCGAGCGCGCTTTCGGCCTCGCTCCAGCGGAACGCGGACGGACCGGCGCCGGTCACCGCGACCCGCGTCTCGCCCCCGGTCTCGGCCACCATCACGCCGACCACCGCATAGCGGCTCGCCGGGTTCGGGAACTTCTGATATCCGGCCTTGGAGGGCTTCGGAAAGCTGACCGCGGTGACGATCTCGTCATCGTTGAGCGCGGTCTCGAACAGGCCGGTGAAGAAGTCGTCGGCCGCGATGGTGCGCTGATTGGTGTGCACCGTCGCGTTCAGGCCGAGGACCGCCGCCGGGTAGTCCGCGGCCGGATCGGCATTGGCGATCGAGCCGCCGATCGTGCCGCGATTGCGCACCTGCGGATCGCCGATATGCCCGGCGAGATAGGCGAGTGCCGGGATCTGCGATTTCACGACGTCGGAGCCGGCGACGTCGGCATGGGTGGTCATGGCGCCGATCTTGATCGACCCGCCCTCGTCGCTGATCCCCTTGAGATCCGCGATCTCGCCGAGATCGATCAGGTCGGAGGGTGACGCCAGGCGCTGTTTCAGGGTCGGCAGCAGGGTCTGGCCGCCGGCCAGCAGCTTGCCGTCCTCGGCGCTCTCCAGGGCCGCGACCGCGAGGTCGACCGAGCCGGGTTTACGGACATTGAATGCATACATCGTTTCTGGCCCCCCTATTCGGCCGCCTGACTGGTTTTGCTGGCCTGCAGCGCACGCCACACTTTCTCCGCCGTCGCCGGCATGGATACCCGCGTGCCGATGGCATCGGCGACCGCGTTCATCACCGCGGGCGGCGAGCCGATCGCCCCCGCCTCGCCGCAGCCCTTGACCCCGAGCGCATTGTGCGAGCAGGGCGTCGAGGTGGTCGCGATCTCGAAGGTCGGCAGATCATCCGCCTTGGGCATGCAGTAGTCCATGTAGGAGGCGGACAGGAGCTGGCCTGCGCTGTCATAGACGCAGTTTTCGGTCAGCGCCTGGCCGATGCCCTGGGCGAGCCCGCCATGCACCTGGCCTTCGACGATCAATGGGTTGACGATGACGCCGAAGTCGTCGACGGCGACCACCCGGTCGATGCTGACCACGCCGGTGTCCGGATCCACCTCCACCTCGCAGATATAGGTGCCGGACGGATAGGTGAAGTTCGCCGGATCGTAGAAGGCGCCCTCCTCCATGCCCGGCTCGACGAGCCCCTGCGGGATGTGGTGCGGCACATAGGCTTCGAAGATCACCTCGCCGAGCGCCTTCGATCTGTCGGTGCCGGCGACGGTGAAGCTGCCGTCCTTGAACTCGATGTCCGCCTCGGACGCCTCGAGGAGATGGGCGGCGATCTTCTTGCCCTTCTCGATGATCTTGTCGGCGGCATTGGCGATCGCCTGGCCGCCGACCGCGAGCGAGCGCGACCCGTAGGTGCCCATGCCCACCGGCGTCTTGTCGGTGTCGCCGTGGATCACCTCGACATTCTCGATCGGCACACCGAGCTTCTCGGCGATGAGCTGGGCGAACACCGTCTCATGACCCTGGCCGTGGCTGTGGGTGCCGGTGAGCACCTGGCAGACGCCGGTATGGGTGAAGCGGATCTTGGCACTCTCCCAGAGGCCGACGCCGGCGCCGAGCGAGCCGACCACGGCGCTTGGTGCGATGCCGCAGGCCTCGATATAGCAGGAGAAGCCGATGCCCCGCAGCTTGCCCTTGGCCTCGGATGCCGCGCGGCGGGACGCGAAGTTCGCGTAGTCCGACACCTCCAGCGCCTTGTCGAGGACGGCATGGAAGTTGCCGGTATCGTAGGTCAGCGCCACCGGGGTGTCGTAGGGGAACTGCTCCGGCTTGATGAAGTTCTGCCGGCGCAGATCCGCAGGATCGCGTCCGAGCTCGTCCGCCGCCTGGTCGATGATGGTCTCGAGCAGGTAGGTCGCCTCGGGACGGCCGGCGCCGCGATAGGCGTCCACCGGCACGGTGTTGGTGAACACCGCGTCGACCGCGCAGTAGATCTGCGGCGTCCGGTATTGCCCGGCGAGCAGCGTGGCGTAGAGATAGGTCGGCACGCAGCTCGCGAACAGCGAAAGATAGCCGCCCATATTGGCCTTGGTGTGCACCTTGAGCGCGGTGAAGTTGCCATCGGCGTCCATCCCGAGCTCGGCATGGGTGATATGGTCGCGCCCATGCGCATCGGAGAGGAACGCCTCGGAACGATCGCCGGTCCATTTGACCGGGCGGCCGATCTTGCGCGCCGCCAGCAGGCAGATGCACTCCTCGGAATAGATGTAGATCTTCGAGCCGAAGCCGCCGCCGACATCCGGTGCGATCACCCGAAGCTTGTGCTCCGGTGCGACCTGGATGAAGGCGGACATCACCAGCCTGGCGACATGGGGATTCTGCGAGGTGGTGTAGAGGGTGAACGCCTCCTGCGCGGAGTCATATTCGCCGATCGCGGCGCGCGGCTCCATGGCGTTCGGCACGACACGGTTGTTGGTCAGATCGACCTTGGTCACATGCGCCGCCGAGGCGAGCGCCTGATCGACCGCCGCCTGGTCGCCGAGCTCCCAGTTGTAGACGGTGTTGTTGGGCACGTCGTCATGGATCTGCGGCTGCCCGGGCCGATCGGCGTCGGCGAGCGCCGCGCAGGCGATCAGCGGACCGTAGTCGACCTCCACCAGCTCGGCGCCGTCCTTGGCCTGGGCGTAGGTCTCGGCGACGACGCAGGCGACGTGATCGCCGACATAGCGCACCTTGCCCTGGGCCAGCACCGGATGGTTGCCGGCCCTCATGTCCGAACCGTCCTTGTTCTTCACCATCCAGCCGCAGATCAGGCCGCCCCAGCCGGCCTCGGCGACATCATCGCCGGTGATCACGGCGAGCACGCCCGGTGCCGCCTCGGCCGCCGCCTTGTCGATGCCGTTGATGGTGGCATGCGGATAGGGTGAGCGCACGAAATAGGCGTAGGCCTGCCCTGGCCGATTGATGTCGTCGGTGTAGGTGCCTTTGCCCGTGATGAAGCGCTTGTCCTCCTTGCGGCGGACGGGTGCGCCGATACCGTTTTCAGCCATCTCCTCAGCCCCTCATGTCGGCGGCGGCGGCTTTGATCGCCTTGACGATGTTGTGATAGCCGGTGCAGCGGCAGATGTTGCCTTCCAGCCATTCACGAATCTCTTTCTCCGAGGGATCCGCGTTGGTCTTCACCAGATCGACCGCCGACATGATCATGCCGGGCGTGCAAAAGCCGCATTGCAGGGCATGATGCTCGCGGAAGGCCGCCTGCATGGGATGCAGATCCGCGCCGTTGGCCAGCCCCTCGATCGTGGTGACCTCGGCGCCGGCGCATTGCATGGCCAGCGCCGTGCAGGCCTTGACCGACTTGCCGTTCACGTGAACGACGCAGGCACCGCACTGGCTGGTGTCGCAGCCGACATGCGTCCCGGTCAGGCCGAGATTCTGCCGCAAAAACTCCACAAGGAGCGTGCGAGGCTCTACGTCCTTCGTCACCGCCTTGCCATTGACCGTCATGGAAACACTGACCATTCGCTCTCTACTCCCTGCTTCCCCGCCACTCCCGGGCCTTGAACTCAACGCTATGCCAGTCGCTGCCTGCGATCGAAAGTCGATCGCCGACGCACCGTTTTCTCAACCTCGTCCCGAAGCTAGGAGAGCCACCCTGAGCCGTCAACGCGCTTCGGATCGGCTTGCCGTCGCGACGGTCTCGTCGGCAGCACCGCTATCGGAAGAGCGACACCAGGATCATCAGCACCACGAGCGCGATGCCGACGAGAACGAACTTGTTCTGCAGAAGACCGCCCAGACCTTCTTCGGCCTCGCGGCTCGCACCGGCGCTCGACCTGGCTGGTGCCGGTGACGCCGACGCTGCAGGAGACGGCGCTGCCCCCGGCTGGGGAGCGGCTGCCGCCGGCGCCGTTTCGGGCTCCTTGGCAGGCGCCATCTGATCACGGAAATTCGAGAAGAACTCGTCCGCCATCTTCTTCGACGTGCCGTCGATCAGCCGCGAGCCGAGCTGCGCCAGCTTGCCGCCGATATCGGCCTTCGCCGTATAGGTCAGGATGGTGCCGCCCTCGCCGTCATCGGCGAGCTTGACGTCGGCTCCGCCTTTGGCGAAGCCGGCGGCACCGCCCTTGCCCTCGCCCGAGATCGTGTAGCTTTCCGGGGGATTCATGTTCGACAGCGTGACGTCGCCGCCGAAGGTCGCCTTCACCGGGCCGACCTTCGCCACCACCTCGGCGGTAAAGGAATTGTCGCCGGTCTTTTCCAGCGACTTGCAGCCGGGGATCGATGCGCGCAGCGTCTCGGGATCGTTCAGTCCCTCCCAGACTTTGTCGCGCGGCGCCGCGATCCGATATTCACCCGTCATATCCATAGCGATGCTGCCCCCAAGCGTCCTCTGATTGAGACAAACGGCCGTCTTGAATCAGAAGCTACAACCCTTGGTGAACGAGGGCAATAAGACCTAAGGCCCCTGTATATCCGCGGACGGCCGGACGCATCACGGCGCCAACCCGCCCGTTCCGCCTACCAGCGCAGCACCAGCCGGTCGCCCTGGAACTCGTAGCTTTCGAAGCGGTCGAGGAAGCTCATGCCCAGCAGCGAAATCCCGAGGTCGCCCTCATTCACGAATGCGTCGAGATCATAGAGCTGGAACTGGCCGAGACGGACATCCCTGAGCGTCACCGGCGCGGCGTAGGTGGTGCCGTTCGCGCTCTGAAACGGAACATCGTAGCTCAGCTGGCCGTCGATGAGCTGCAGGCGCTCGGCGTCCTCCTGGTTCAACACCGTGTGCGAGGCGCCGGTGTCGATCAGGAAGGTCACTGTCGTACCGTTGATATCGACGTCGGTGGTGAAATGCCCGTCGTCGCCCTGCATCACCACCTCCTCGAGCCAGCCGCCCGAGGACTGGCTGCTGCGCTGCTGGGCAGGCGGCGCGCTCGCCGGGCGCGCCATGGCGAGGACTTGCTCGAACATCCCGCCGGACTGCAGGCCGACGGTGGTCGCCCCGACGATCAGGGTCACGGCAAGGCAGCGCAGCGCCCAATGCAGCATCGACATTTTCCCTGCTGTTCTCGATCCAGCGAGAACAAAGTTTATGCAATCTGCTATAACGAAACCCTAACATGCTGACAGCCGTGCCAAATCCGTATAAATAACGCTAATGTCTTGGTAAAAAAAAACGTCGACCTCTGGTCGAAATAGGCTAAAATGGATGGGCGGAGAAGGAGAGCGGCAAGGCTTCGCGCCGCTGCCACCTGCCGAATCAGGCGACCAGCGGTGATGACGTTAGAGGAAGATGGACGATGAAGAAGTTTTGGTGGGGCATTTTCTTCGGCGCCCTGATTGGCGTGCTCCTCCTGGCGCCCGAGTCGAACTTCAGCTATCGCGTGCGCGAGCTCTTCTACACGCTGCAGGATTCGGTCGTCGCCATCCTCGACGCCGCGACCCAGGCGACCGGCGGCATGGCTGACGGCGTGGACAATCTGAACAAGCTGTAGTCCCCGGCGCGCGCCCTAACTGGGCGTCCCATGGGGCCGCTGGCCGCACAGCTTCTGCTCGAAAGCGTCGCGGCACCCCTTCTCGTGGCAGGCTTGGTCATGGGCGCGTTTCGCCTCGGCGGCGACGCCATCGACAGCGCGCCGGCGCTCGCTTTGGTCCTTGCGTTCGCGGCGACCTATTTCCTTGCCTTCGGCTGGCCGGCGAGCCATGCGCTCGGATCGCATGCGAAGATCATGCTCGCGACGATCGTCGGCTGCTCCCTTGGCATCGCCATCGACAGGGGGATCTGGTGGTCGCGCCTCGGCCTGATCACGGGCGCCGTCGCCATTCCGCTTTGGATCGGCCTTCCGTCCCTCACCCAGCAGCGCCCGGAGAGCGCGCTTCTCCTCCTGCCGGTCCTCGCTGCGGGCGCGCTGACTGCGCTCATCGGCCGCAGCGGCTCGGTCGAGAGGCTGCCGACGCTTTTGACACTGATCACCCTGGCGTTCGGCACGGCCGTCATCGCCGTCGTCGCCAGGACCATCTCCTTTGCCGAGCTCGCCCTGGCGCTCGGCGCCGCCCTGCTCGCCATCCTGGCGATCGGACGGCGGCCGCTGCTGGTCTCGGCGATCATCACCTCGGCCCTCACCCTCCTGGCGCTGATCACGGCCTTGCTGCTCTACAGCGAGGCCAGCGTCTGGTCGCTCCTGATGCTCACCTTGGTGGCCGGCGCCGTCCCCCTGGCGCGCCTCTTCGGGAGCGGCAACCGCCCCCCTACGCCGATCGGGCGAGTCCTCCTTTGCTGTCTGCTGCCGGCCGCCGCCGCGATCCTGATCGCACGAATCGACGCGGGATCGATTTCGACCTATTAACGGCATCATGGCCATCAGGAATGCCGTCAGGGAAGGTCCGTCATGTTCAAGGTGGTTCTGAAATATATCGCACTTGCGCTCATCGTCGCCCTTGCCGTCGCCTACATCCTTCCGGGCAACGTGAAGGTCAAGCGCGCGACCATGATCGACGCCAGGCCGGGCGAGGTCTTCGCGCTCGTGAACAGCTTCGAGAATTTCAACCGATGGTCCCCCTGGTACGAGCGCGATCCCGAGGGCGACTACCGGCTCGAAGGGCCGGAGCAGGGCGTGGGCGCCCGCATGATCTGGGCGAGCGACAAGCCCGACGTCGGCTCCGGCAGTCAGGAGATCATCGAAAGCGTCCCCGACCGGCTGGTGCGCACCAGGCTCGACTTCGGCGACATGGGCGACGCCAACGCCTTTTTCCGCCTCGAGCCGCGCGGCGAGGGCAAGACCCATCTGGTATGGGGCTTCGACACCGACCTCGGCCTCAACCCGGTCAGCCGCTATGTCGGCCTCATGTTCGACCGCTGGATCGGCTCCGACTACGAGCTGGGTCTCGCCAAGCTCAAAACCCTGGCCGAACAGCAATCCCAAACCGCCACCAACTAGGTGGCATGGCCACCTCATGGACACTGACTGTTTGCGCCTGGCTCTCCGGTTTGCGGTCGTATTCTGAAGCTGAGGAACGGTTGGGTTCGCTGTGGCGTGGCCACCTCATGGACTCCGACTGTTTGCGCCTGGCTCTCCGGTTTGCGGTCGTATTCTGAAGCTGAGGAACGGTTGGGTTCGCTGTGGCGTGGCCACCTCATGGACTCCGACTGTTTGCGCCTGGCTCTCCGGTATGCGGTCCGATTCTGAAGCTGAGGAACGATCGGGTTTGCTGTGGCGTGGCCACCTCATGGACCCGACTGTTCGCGCCTGGCTCTCCGGTACGCGCCGAAATGCCGGTGCCGTGTGAAATCCAGGTTAGCGGCGGCTTGGCCACCTCATGGACTCCGACTGTTCGCGCCTGGCTCTGCGGTATGCGGTCGTATTCTGAAGCTGAGGAACGATCGGGTTTGCTGTGGCGTGGCCACCTCATGGACTCCGACTGTTCGCGCCTGGCTCTCCGGTATGCGGTCCCATTCTGAAGCTGAGGCATGATCGGGTTCGCTGTGGCCGAAAGCTCATGGTTCGAGCTCAGGCGACGGGTGTTCCAGCGTCAGGCCCGGTCACCATCACCTCGCTCCACAAGAAGCCACCGGAGACGGTTGATCGGGGACCGCTAGGCCGGAGCGGATGGTACGCCCGCAGGCAACGAGTTCTTCACCGTTTCTTCACCCATTCATGCGACAAGCGGCGCTCTCGATGGTCCATGTGACCCTGGGACTCCGCGCACATGCACCAACGTCTTTGACGGGCGGGCGGATTCCCAGGATCGCATGGACCGGAAAACAATCGTGACATGGAAATGTTAAGAAAGCGTCAAAGCATGGAAGCATAGTTGGGCCGGAATGACCGTTTCGCGCTTGAGATGATGCGTGCCGCAAGGAATCAGGACTCAGGGAGGCTGTAGGTGCAGGACGCGTCGTCTTGTCGGTGGCGGCTGACTTTGTCGAAGCGGCCAAGCGCGGAGGCGGTCACCTCGGAGACGTCGCGCACCAGCAGGAAGCCCTGGTCCACCAGCGCGCTCGCCGCCTGGTCGATCGCCCGGGCGTAGCCCTCTTTCGATCCATAGCGCTCCTCGAGGGACGGGCGGGGATCGCCTGCGCTCTTGCGATCCGTCTCGGTCGCGGCGAAAGGCAGCATCGAGCCGGACCAGCGGGCGAGCTTGCCGGCGGCACCGATCTCGGGACGGCGCAGGTTCCAGCCGGTGTGGGTGGCGAGCGGTGCTGCGATACCGGGAAGGCGGATGCCGCCGAGATCGATGCCATCCTCGTCCGGCAGCGGCACGGCCGTGATGAAAGGCGGGCCCAGGCGCGGGGGCTGCGTATCGGCGATGCCGTCGCTCGCGAAACGGGGTCCGAGATCGAGCCTTCGCGGCTGCAGATTGGCCGCCGGCAGCCGAAAATCAGGAAGGACCGGAAAACGCGCGCGATAATCGGCGACGCTGCCGAGCGTGCCGTCTTCGAAGCGCGGATAGACGCTCGCAGGTGGTGCCGCCCCGTCCTCCAGCCAGCGCTGCATCGCCGAGAGCAGCGCCCGCATGCCGACATGGTGATCGAAGCCATTGGTGCAATGCTGGTAAGGCCAGCGATCCTCGAAGGCCCAATTGCCGTGCTGGGCACCCGCAAAGAAATAGAGCCTGGCCTCCGGTGCCAGGGTGACGTCTTTCCTGCCCTCGACATCCGTATGCAGAAGCGACGCCGCGCGTGTCCAGTATTCGGTCGAGGTGGTCGTGTAGAAGATTTTCGGGATGGCACCGGCCGCCCGCGCCCGGTCCAGCAGACTGCCTTCCTCGCCCGTGACCGGATCGCGCGAGGGCATGGTCGTGAAGGGAAAGAGATCGGCCGGATATTGCTGGTCCTCGAACGCGCTCGGATGGCGTGTCGTCTGGGCGAAGCGGTGGTTGAAGCTGCCCTTGCCGGCGCCGGCGACATGGATGAGCGCGCCGTCGAACACCATGCGGTCATGCTCGTCCACATGAAAACCCTGCCAGAGCATGTGGTTGATCACGCGCCCGGATTGCGAAATCCCGAAGGCGATCGCGCGGTCGAGGGCTCCCGCCGTTTCCTCGTGGTCGAAGTGGAAGAAGGAGATTGCATCGCGGATCGCCGCGAGGCCGAGCCCGACCACTCTTGGGTTCTGCGCCTCGTAGACCACCTCGTAGATCCGCCCCGGCACGAAGGGCCGCTTCGCCGTGATCCGGGTCGGCTGCGGCGGCGTGAGGGAGGTGTCGAGATCGCTGAAACGCCAGTCGTTGCGCGGGATCTCGCGGCGCTCGCCGTCCGGCTCAGCACGCCAGGTCAGACGTGCTGCGGGATCGTCGAGATCGATCGGCGGATAGCCGATGGCGTAGCCCCACATGAAGGGCGCGGACAGCGAAGGCTGCGCCGGCACGAATTCGGCGGCTACGGGACCGGTCAGGGGGCGACCGTCGACGGTCGTCGCGATCGGAAGCTCGATCAGGAGGCGATCGTCGCCGGCGATCACATCCCAGTTCCAGGCACTCCAGAGAAGCGTGTAGCCCGCCTCGAACAGAAGGCCGTCGCCCGCATGCTCCGCCGTCGTCGGATTGTTGCTCCTTGCCGCTGCCGTGAACATCGGCAGCATGCCGAGGCCGCCGCGATTGTTGACCTCGTAGAGCAGCGTGCGGTTGCCGCGCCCGGCGTCGGCGGGACGCAGCAGCATGAAATCACCGGCGAAGGTGACCAGGCCGCGATCGTCGCGCGGCGCCAGATCGAGATCGACGACCTCGGCATTCGCCGGGTCGTCCGGATCGAGCGCGTAGTGCAGCCGGCCCTTGATGCGCTCATAGGCGCCGGATTCGCCGAAGGCCTTGCCGCCGGCAAAGGGCTCGCGCACCAGGATCTCGATGCGCTCGACCGCCGCCGCGAGCGGCATTGCCGATGCGATCAGGGCCAGGACAAAGACCGGGAACGCCAGCAGAAGACGCCCCTGCCGCTTGAACCGCATCCCCTTTCCCTCCTCCCCAGGGTCGAAACTCAATCAGCTTTCATGGGCTCGATCGCGCATGATTGGGTCGGAAGTGATAGGCTCTTTACCCTTTCTTCACCATATCGCGCGATACTCTCACTCTGGTCCATGCGATCCTGGGAATCCGCCCGCCCGAGACATCAGGTGGTGCGAGGCTCGGATTCCCAGGATCGCATGGACCAGCAAATCATGATGGCCAAATTTGGTTAAGGCATCATGAAGCTGGCGGCAAAAAAGGCCTCAGCGATCGACAAGCAGGCCAAACTTGATCGCGTTTCGACCCTCGTCTTCTCTTTGCCCGCAAAGCGCGGCAGAACGAGGCCTCGGGGAAGGTTATGCCGCTCCGCTATTGCGCGGTCCAGCCGCCATCCATCGAAAGCGAGGCGCCGGTGATCGAGGCAGCATCGTCCGAGCAGAGGAACAGGGCGAAGCCGCCGAGCTGATCGATGGTCACGAACTTCTTGGTCGGCTGCGCCTTCAGGAGCACGTCGTTGATCACCTCTTCCTCGGTGATGCCGCGTGCCCTGGCGGTGTCCGGGATCTGGCCTTCGACCAGCGGCGTCCAGACATAGGCCGGGCAGATGGCGTTCACCGTGATGCCCTGCTCCGCGACCTCGAGGGCCACGGTCTTGGTGATGCCGATCACCCCGTGCTTGGCAGCGACATAGGCGGACTTGAACGGCGAGGCGACCAGGCCGTGGGCGGACGCGATGTTGATCACGCGCCCCCAGCCCTTTTTCTTCATACCCGGGAGAACGGCTTTGATGCAGTGGAAAGCGGACGAAAGATTGATCGCGATGATCGCGTCCCACTTCTCCTCGGGAAATTCGTCGATCGGCGAGACGAACTGGATGCCGGCATTGTTCACCAGCACGTCGACCCCTCCGAAGGTCTCGGCCGCCAGCGCCGCCATCTCTCGGATCTCCGCAGGCTTCATCATGTTGGCGGGGCTGTAGATCACCCGACCCGCACCCAGGTCGTCGAGCCTGGCGACATGCTCGGCCACCTGATCGGGCGGCTCGATGCCGTTCATCAACACATTCATGCCGGCTTTGGCGAAATGCTCGGCGATGCCGAGGCCGATGCCGCTGGACGAGCCGGTAACGATCGCTGTCTTGCCTTGGAGCATGGGGATCTGTCCCTCCAGGAAGGGCGCCGCAAAGGGCGGTTGTGACGTCGACTGGCCCTCACAGATAGTCAGCGAACGCATGAAACGCCAGACGTTCGGGCCATCCCGCGACAACACGGCAGGGTAGAGAACCCTGGGGCAAATTCTTGCCGTGATCAGGCTGCTGTCGACCATCGGCGCGCTTCCCCTCACCTGTCGCGCCAAGCCGAGCTTCGGCGGCCTCGGGCTGACGAAGGGCAGAGCGCCGTCGGACGGCTCAGCAGTCCGGCCTCCTTGCAGTTGCGGTCTGGACCGCCATCTTAAACCTTATGGTCGTCAGGGAGGCCGCGGCGAGCGCCGGCCCGGGAGTGAGTGACGAGGTTGAGATCGAGGAGCTGGACATTGCCGTCCACGGCGAGCGCGGCTGCGAACGCCGGGCAGCGGCGTGCTGCAGCGTTGACCTGCGGCCTGGCGCCAGCCGGTTTGCGCCATGTTTAAGAGGATCGGCGGCGCCATCGCGCTGGTCATTCTGGTCGTGGCGCTGTTCGGCATCGGCACGGGGCAGTATCGGAGCTGGCTGCGCGATCTCGACTACAGCCAGGCCGTGCATGAGGACGAGTCGACGCTCTCGACCGGGGTGCAGCGCGCGATCGGTCCCGACGAGATCGAACTGTTCGTGCGCACCGAGCGTGACGAGATCCGCCGCCTGATCGCGGATCGCGAGGAGCTTTCCGCCTTCGTCGAGGGCCAGCTTGCCCGGCTGAAACAGAACCGCGCGATTGCCAAGGACGTCGCCTCGAAGGACGCCGAGCTGGTGATGCGCCTCAGCTTCGCCGATGCCGATGCGCGGGTCGAGAACTACGCCGACTGGTTCTACGAGTGGAAGCGTTCCTACATCCTCCTGAAAGACACCGTGCTCTCGGCGGCGCATCGCACGGTCTCCAGCGGCAGCGAAACCTGGCGGGAAGCGGTCGAGCGCGACATTACCGACTATTTCATGCGCCATTTCACCGAGCAGGTGCTGCAGCCGGAGCGTCGCGAGCCGCTGGTCGAGGAGGGCGTGCGCAACACGCTCGAGCATGCGCACAGCAATTTCCTGAATGCGGTCGCCGACTACGATCTGCATCTGCGCCTGTTCCTGGAAGAGCACTCCGAGCATTTCGAGGTGGAGGGCGTGGGCGACAAGGTCGAGGTCGAGCTCGATTGGGACGCGCAGCGCTGGAAGGCGCCGCTCTACGCCGCCGAGGACCGCTCCTTCGATGGCGCGCTCGGCGTCGGTCTGATGGTGGCGTCGACCGCCGGCGGACGCGCGCTCGGCGCGGTGCTGGCGCCCGCGATGGCGCAGGCGATCAGGCAGAATATCGGGCGCATGGCGGCGCGCACCAGCGCCCAGCTCGCGTCGCGCGCCGGCACCACGGCCGCAGGCGCCAGCGCCGGCTCCGCCGTGCCCGTGGTCGGCAGTGCTGTCGGCGCGGCCCTCGGCTTCGCCGCCGGCGCCGCCCTCGACTATATGGGCAACCGGATCGACAAATGGATGAACCGCGAGGAGTTCATCGCCGAGAACATGGACGCCGTCGGCCAGATCCAGGAGGCATGGCGAAAGGCGCTGGAGCAGGAGCTGCACCGCACGATCGACGTCTGGTTCGACGATGCCGAGAGCCTGCTGAAGGAGCTTCGCCCGACGGTCGGGTGAGACCGTTTTCGCTTTGACATGATCGATCGAGAAATACTGTGAACGGTACGGCATGACTGCACGGCAGCCGCATGGCCGCACCGAGATGAAGGTCATGTCACCTCGGCAACGGTGGGAGACCAGCCGACGACGCCCGATTCCAATCTCACCAAGGTCCATCGACGCAACGCCCTGCCGATGGGCGCCGCCGCAAAGAGCGGCTTTTCGGAGCTGTCCCCTTGCGCCAGTCAAGCCCTCGTCCAGGTGTTAAGCTTTCCTTAACCCGTCCCTGGCATGCTGTTTCATGGTCCATGCGATCCTGGGAATCCGCGCCTTGCCCAATCCTTTTCCGGCGGGCGGGCGGACTCCCAGGATCGCATGGACCAGCAAGACATGCTGACCTTAGCTATGGCGGGTTAAGAAAGGATGAACAGGGCGGCTCTCCTGCACGCATCGGTCAAGACTTCGTGCACTTGGAATGAGAAAGAGGCCCCTGGCGATGCGGGGCCTCCTTTCGTCTCCTCCCGCGACACGCCTGGTACCGCGGGTTGCCTCGGATGATCAGGCGGCGGTGAAGGTCGAGAGCTTTTTCCGAATGTCGTCGATCACCGGCTGGATCACCTCGCCCACCCCCGGGATCTCGGTGAGGGCGGCAAGAGCGCCGTCCAGACCGTCGAGGCTGCTCGACACCAGGCCGGACATGGCGCTCGAGGCATCGTCGCCGAGCTGATCGGCAAGGCTGGTGAGATTGTCCAGGCCGTCGTTCACCTCCTGAAGCTGCGGCAGCGCCGCCTTGGCCGAGTCGACATCGGTGATGTCGGCGAGCGTCGTTTTCAGGCTGTCGAAGGTCGAGGTCAGCTCGGCGCCGACATCGATATCGCCGACCATCGCCGTCACCGTCCCGGCCGCAGCGTGCGCGGCATCGGAAGCGGCGTTCGCCGCATTGCCGGTGGCCGTAGCAGCCGCATCGACCGCCGCGCTTGCGGCGTCGGCAGCCTCGCTTGCAGCCTCCGTCGTGGCCTCGGCGGCCTCATCGGCAGCGGTGGCCGCCGCGTCGACAGCATCCGCCGCCTCATTGGTGGCGTCGCTGGCGGCCTCGGTCGTGGCCTCGACCGCGGAGCTCACCGCATTGCCGGCATTGCTCGCCGTCTCCTCGACGTTCGAACCGCCCAGGAAGTTGAAGGCGAGCCAGAGAAGGGCCAGGAGAATGATCAGGGGCAGCAGCCAGCGCAGCCAGGACCCGCCGGATTGGGCGGCACCGGCGGCCGCGGCTCGAGCCTCGGCGGCTCCGCTGCTGACGCTTGCCGCCGCCTGACGCGCGCCGCTTTCGACCGACGAGGCGGCCTGCTGCACCGTGTCGCCGACGGTCTCGGCCGCAGCACTCACCGTCTCGGCCGCACCGCCCACGGCTGCGGCACCGGCGACCGCACCCGCGGTGCCGGCCGCCGTTTCCACGGCCTCGCCGATGCTCTCGGTGGCCGACATTGCCCCGCCCATCAGCGTGTCCAGCACATTGCCGCCGCCGAGTGCACTCGCCATGCCGGCGGGCAGCGCCTGTTCGATGTTCTCCTTTTGCGCCATCAGCAGGTTCATCAGGCCGCCGCCATCCAGACCTTCCGCCTTCTGCTCGCGGCTGAGCACCGACATCACGATCGGCACCAGCATGCCGAGCAGCGATTTGGTCGATCCGCTGCCGAGGCCGCTGAACTTGCCGATGGCGCCGACCAGCGCGCCGATCACGCCGTCGCCGAGGAGCGAGCTCAGCATGCTGCTGCCCTGCTCGGCGACCTGCCTGTGATTGCCGCCGCCGAGCGCGCCGACCAGATTGTCCAGGAGGCCGTCGTCCTGCTGGCCGACGGCGGAAGCGATCTGCTCGGCGACACCGCCGCCCTTGGAGGCCGCCCCCATCAGACCGCCGAGAATCGCCGGCACCGCGCCGGCGAGTGCCCCTTGCGTGCGATCCGCGCTTTCGCCCAGAAGCGAGCCGAGAATTCCGGGAACGTTGCCCCCGACCTGCTTCATCACCAGGTCGACGAGATTGACTGACATAACGATTGCGCCTCCTCTTCACGGCTAACGCAGCATTGGCCGGCAAAGTCCTACCGGCAATGACCATACCAACGTCTCAGTGCGCGTCCAAAGACGCCACGACTGGCATCAGGCCTCTCCCTTAAAACGACATTGCTGCAATTGTACAAGGATTTTTCGTTTATACGGCCCATTCAGAGGATGTTGTTTCACAATGAGTTAGAGCACCGATCACGCCCCTCTCGCCGCCGCTGCGGCCTAGCCGTGTGCCTCGACGACGTCGGCGGCGAGCGGTCACTCAGTCATCGCCTCCGGCGCAGGCGCGACTCGTCCTGCGTCTCGAAATGCGACATCCGAAGCCTCGCCGGATCGGCTCAGGCCTTGGAGGGATCGGGCCGGCCGTTGATCCGCCTCAGGAAATCGAGGATCATCGGGGCCGGCATCGGGCGTGCGAGGTGATAACCCTGAACCTCGTGACAGCCTTCGTCGCGCAGCCTGTCCATGGTCTCGGAGCACTCGACGCCTTCGGCGGTCACGCGCTTGTTGAGGCTGCGCCCGAGATTGGTGACCGCGCGCACGATCGCGGTATCGTCGGCGCTGGTGCCGAAGCCCGCGACGAAGGAGCGATCGATCTTGATGCGATCCACCGGCAGGTCGCGCAGCAGCGCCAGGCTGGAATAGCCCGTGCCGAAATCGTCGAGGGCGATGCGCACGCCCTGCCTTCTGAGCTCGGCCAGCTTGGGCGCGATGCCGGCCGATCCCGCCGTGATCACGATCCGTTCCGTCAGCTCGAGCTCGAGCTTCGAGGGGGCGAGACCCGTCTGCCGGAGGATGCCGAGCACGACATCCGCGAAATCCGGGCGCTGCAGAAACGGCATGGAGAGATTGACCGCGACGCGCAGATCGGCGGCGCCCGCCTTTTCCCAGCGCTTGGCATGCTCGCAGGCCTGGCGCAGCACCCAGGCGCCGATGCGCTGGCTTTCGCGGCTGGCCTCGATCGCGTGGATGAAGTCCTCCGCGGTCATCAGGCCTCGTTCCGGATGGCGCCAGCGCAGCAGCGCCTCGACAGCCTCGATGCGCCCCGAGGCGAGCGACGCGATCGGCTGGAAATGCAGTTCGAACTCGTCTCGCGCCTCGGCGCGTATCAGCTGATTGATCAGCGTGTCGCGCTCGCGCACACGCACGTCGAGATCGCGGCTGAAGAAGCTGATCGCATTTCGCCCGCATTCCTTGGCGTTGTAGAGGGCGAGATCGGCGCGGCGCAGCAGCTGATCGGGATCGAACCCGTGATCCGGGCAGATCGCGATGCCGATGGTGGTCGAGATGTGCAGCATCTGATCGCCGACCGTATAGGGCTGCTCGACAGCACGCTGCAGCTTTTTCGCAAGCGCTCGCGGCGCGTCGGTCACATTGGCGTCCACCTGAAGCACGGCAAATTCGTCACCGCCAAGGCGGGCGACCACGTCGGTCGCACGGATCGTGGTGCGCAGACGCGCCGCGACCAGCTGCAGGAGACGATCACCGATCTCATGGCCGAGCGAGTCGTTGATGGTCTTGAAATAGTCGAGATCCAGATAGTGAATGGCGAAGCGGCCGGTCTCCGCCAGGTCGCGTTCGGACAGCAGGGCGCGCAGCCGGCGCTGGAACGCCAGGCGATTGGGCAGATCGGTCAGGGGATCATGGCTCGCAAGATAGCGGTGATGCTCCTCGCTGCGCAGGCGTTCGGTGACGTCACGCAGAAAGAGATAGGCACCCGGCCGATCACCATGCACGGAGGGGACCGACGTCACTTCGAGGTCGATCGCCGTACCGTCGATGCGGCGGAACAGGACGGAGACCTGCTTCGGCACGGGACCGGAACGGCGGCCATCGGACTCGAGGCCAAGCGCCTCCAGGCCGTGCTGCCCCTCGGCGCAAAATGCCATCACCTCCTTGCCCTCGAGGTCCCCTTCGCGCGTCGGACCGAGCAGGGCCGCGGCGGCGGCGTTGGCGAGCACGATCCGCCGTTCGCAAACCGCGATGATCGCCTCGGGCGAAAGCCTGGCCAGAGTCTCGAACCTGGCCTCGCTGTCCTCGAGCGCCATGCGGGTCCGGTTGCGATCGGTAACATCGCGGCAGACATTGAGAATGGCCGTCTGCCCCTCGAGACTGAGGCGCGTGGCGATCGTCTCGATATCCCGCCGCGTGCCATCCACCCGGATGCTGGTATAGCTGACGATGCCGCTGGATTCGCCGCTTTGCGCGACCTGCTGAATGAGGTCGGCCAGATCTTGCTGGTCTTCGATCGCGATGAAGTCGAAGAGAGCGCGCCCGGCGACGAGGTCAGCCTCGCCCAGGCCCAGATTCCGTCTTGCCGCGGGATTGGCGTAGAGGATCGTTCCGTCTCGATGAATGATCACCGCGTCGACGATGGTCTCCACCAGCCGGCGAAAACAGTCCCCGCCATCCCCATTGTCGCCGAAGGGAACCATCGACGACGTTGCGGGCATGGCTTCCCCAACGTCATAGGCGGGGCTGACAGGCATGTCCAAATCGGACGATCGATCCGTCAACGATCTGCCCTTCTTTCTTGGTTCACGCGCCAACCCATACGCGGCCAATGCTTCCAGTCCGGAAACACGTCGTCGACAAAGCACCAAACTTCTCAACGACGAAGAAAATCGACGACCATTGGTAAAATCACACGACAATGATGTCGTATTTCTATTTCAACCGAAACTAAGGCAAACGCGAATTGGTTCCAAGATTTAAGGGAGAGATAAAAAATTCACAAGATAATTGTCGCGTTCATTTTTCTCACTTATCGATTTAACAACCATCAGAACTTTCCCGTATGCGCGAGAACCACCCACCCTCGACGGCCTTGACCAGCATGCCCGTTGCCGTGTTTGTTGCCGCGGCAATGGATGGCTTCGTGAGGATCGACCATGAGCGTGCACATCATCGGCGGCGGGCTCGCCGGCAGCGAGGCAGCCTGGCAACTGGCGAAGGCCGGGGTTGCGGTCACCCTGCACGAGATGCGCCCGGTGCGCGGTACGGATGCCCATAAAACCGGCAGGCTGGCCGAGCTGGTCTGCTCCAATTCCTTCCGTTCCGACGATGCGATGAACAACGCCGTCGGCCTGCTGCACGAGGAGATGCGCCGGCTGGGCTCCCTGATCATGATATCGGGCGATGCGCACAAGCTGCCGGCGGGCGGTGCGCTCGCGGTCGACCGCGAAGGATTCGCAGCCGCGGTCGAGACCGCGCTCGAGGCGGAGCCGCTGGTGACCATCAGCCGGGAGGAAGTCACCGCACTCCCCTCCCCGGAGGACGGCCTCGCCATCATCGCGACCGGTCCCCTGACCTCAGCCTCCCTCGCAGCGGCCATTCGCGAGGCGACCGGCCAGGAGGCGCTCGCCTTTTTCGATGCCATCGCACCGATCGCCTACAAGGAAAGCATCGACTTCGACATCGCCTGGTTCCAGTCGCGCTACGACAAGCCGGGGCCCGGCGGGTCGGGGGCGGACTACGTGAACTGTCCTCTGGACCAGAAGCAATACGAGGCGTTCATCGACGCGATCCTCGAAGGCGACGGCCACGACTTCAAGGAATGGGAGCGCTCCACACCCTATTTCGAGGGCTGCCTGCCGATCGAGGTGATGGCGGCGCGCGGCCGCGAGACGCTCCGTTTCGGCCCGATGAAGCCGGTCGGTCTCACCAACCCGCGCACCGGCCGCCAGCCGCATGCCGTGGTGCAGCTGCGCCAGGACAACGCGCTCGGCACGCTGTTCAACATGGTCGGCTTCCAGACCAAGCTCACCTATGGCGAGCAGAAACGGATTTTTCGGATGATCCCTGGCCTTGAGAACGCCGAATTCGCGAGGCTCGGCGGACTGCATCGCAACACTTTCATCAACAGCCCGAAGCTGCTGGATGGCGAGCTTCGCCTGACCTCCCGCCCGCATGTGCGCTTCGCGGGTCAGATCACCGGCTGCGAGGGCTATGTCGAGAGCGCAGCCGTGGGTCTGATGGCCGGCCGCTTCGCCGCCGCCGACATCCGCGGCCAGTCCCTCGCCCCGCCGCCGCCGACCACCGCCATGGGCGCTCTCCTCAACCACATCACGGGGGGTGCCGATGCCGCCACCTTCCAGCCGATGAACGTGAATTTCGGCCTGTTCCCGCCGCTGGAGGGCAAGGTGAAGAAAAAGGAGCGCAAGCCCGCCATGGCCAGACGCGCGCTTGCCGATCTGGAAGCCTGGCAAAAAACCCTGGCGAGCGCTGCCTGATCAGCCGGCACATCATCATCGCCCTAGATAGACCGAACGCCGCTGTCATTGAAAACTATGGTGGGCGATACTGGGATTGAACCAGTGACCCCTCGCGTGTGAATCGCGTGCTCCTATGTTTTTGACTGTTTCATGAGGCTGCAATTATCACCTTTAATATGTTGTTTTTATTGACTTTTTATAACGCTCTCGTTTCAGATTGCTGCACGCGGTTTCGTCCAAAATCAGCAAATTTGGTGACCCCAGTGGCGACCCCAGAGCCGATTTGATGTATCAGGACGTCATAGCGATCACCGGCTCTTTATCGAAGAATCTATAGAGATGGCTCAAGAATCCGGAGCGAAAACTAGGGGCGCGAAGCGTCTGACCGATGCCGGTATTCAGCGAATTAATGCACCAGCTAAAGGGCGGATCGAGATTGCCGATGCCATCGTGCCGGGTTTGCGTTTTCGTATCACCGACCGCGATAAGCGAAGCTGGTTGCTTATCTATCGGATCGCCGGCGCCAGCAGGCTCCAGCAACGGGTGACGCTTGGAAGCTGGCCAGCCGTTGGCGTAGCCGAGGCGCGCAAGCGTGCCAAAGACGCCTTGTTCGAAGCCATGACTGGCAATAATCCGGCCGCCGGGAAGAAGAAGCAGGAAGAGCGAACGCCCGATCTATTCGAGGACTCACCGCCGAGTTCGTACTCCGTTTCCTGAAACCCAGACAGAAGCGGTGGCAGGCGACTGAGGCAATCATCAACAACAAGCTTGTCTCGCGATGGCGAGGCCGGCCCATCCGGCAAATTACCAAGCCAGATGTGTTGAAGCTCCTCGACCGCGAGATGGACGCAGGTCGCCAACGCATGGCCAACCAATCACATCAGCTCGCCGGCCAGCTTTTCCGCTGGGCTTTGCGACGCGGCTACGTTGACCAAGACCCAACGGCTGGCGTTGACAAGCCTGCGAAGGACAAGTCGCGTGATCGTGTGCTCTCCGACAAAGAGCTCGCTGAAGTCTGGCAGGCGGCATCTCAGCTTGGCTACCCTTTCGGGCCGTTTGTTCAGCTTCTGATTCTAACCAGCCAGCGGCGCAACGAGGTTGCCGGTCTGCTATGGGCCGAGATCGATTTCGACAAGCAGCTCTGGAGCTTGCCAGCCGATCGAACGAAGAATGGCCGCCCTCATGACGTTCCTCTGTCGGCTTCGGCGATGGCTATTCTGGAGAAGACGCCAAGACTGGCAGACAGGGTCTTCCCCAGCGCCAAGAAGACATCGGAACGACCGATCAACGGATTCTCGAAGACCAAACGTCGAGTTGATGCGCTGATACTGGATGGCAGAAAGCGTCGAGCGGCAGCTTTGGATCATTCATCCGATGATGTCGAGCCGATGCCCGCCTGGGTGCTGCATGATCTGCGTCGAACCACGGTCACAGGAATGGCCGAACTGGGCGCTCAGCCTCACGTTATCGAGGCTGTCGTCAACCATGTGAGCGGCCATAAGGCCGGCTTTGCGGGCGTCTACAATCGTGCGACCTACGCCGTTGAAAAGCGTGAGGCGCTCGAACGTTGGTCAACTCATATCGCATCGATCGTGGACGTGGACGCTGACATAGTGGAAGCCGAGACGTCAGGGACACCCGACTCGTGACTCAGGCAGATCGACTTATGGCCACGAGGGCAGACTGACGTAACGGTGTTCGCATCAAACCGTCTTCGCCAACTCCGCCGCTCTCTGCTCGATCCGACGCCCATGATCTCGCAGTGCGAGCTCAGAGGCATGAGACTGCGCCAGTTCTTCCGCAACTTCGGTTCGACATTCCAGCGCGGCATCCGCGAGCTCGGTGACACGTCGGCGTACAAACGGCGGTGCGAGACCTGCGTCCTTGGCAAAGCTGTCCCAGTCTCCTGGTTTCAGATCGGCCAGTGTCCCGCGGCGGGCTATCTTCATGGCGAAGGTAGGTGACAGGTCGGGATAGGCGACCGTGCATAGGATATCGTAGAGCGGCGCAAGGACGATGCCATCGTCTCGATGCAGAAGGCTGTAGTTCTTGCCATGGGCATCGGCGTTGCCGATCAGGACCTGGACGATCGCCGCATCGAGGAGCTTCAGCAGCTCGCCCGCGGGTCGTGTGCAGGCGCGGCGCACCAGCTCGAAGCTGGTTTTGAACGTCGGGCCGCCTTCGCTGGCATATTTGCGTTCGGTGAAAACGCCGAGTGCCTGGCAAAAATCCTCCTGGTGGAGACGTCGAACGAAGCCATCGCTGCCGACGGTGCGGTCATAACGCTCAACCAACAAATAGGGACGGCCTGCAACGGCGCGGATTTCGACGGCGGCGACATCCAAGCCAAGCTTGGACGCCAGGCGCATGGCAAACGCTTCGTTTTCCGTCGTGCTTTCGAAGCGAGCGATGGGAGGCTTTAGAATATGGGTCGTCGGCTGGCCCGGCGCCGGCAGGGCGATCTGATCGTCGACCAGCACGACCGGCAGCTTGAGCTGCGCACCGGCGAGCGACAATCTGAGACCGCGTTCGCCAGCGAGGAACGGGCGCTTGGGCAGGCGATCGAGCAAGGCGATGAGATCGGTCTCTGAAAGAGGCGTGTTGGCTTTCGCATCCAGCGTGTCTGGCAACACCTCACCTGTCGGCCAAAGCGTCAGCGCACCGGCGACCTCCCCGCCCAGGCTTTCAAGAAGTCTGAACTCGTTGCCCTTCGAGATGCCGAGCGCCGCCGCGATCGCTTCGCGCTGTTCCTCTTCCGGCAACAGGCCTTCGAAGAACGGCCGCGCTTCTCGCCGGCTGAAGGGTTGATGGCGTTTCGGCAAGGAGAACGAGACAGATGGCGCGGTCTCATCCGCCAGCCACGCTTCGCTATAGGCAAACCGCATCTCACCATGGCGGTCGAGCGAAAGACGCCCAACATCGCGCCCATCCCACCAAACCGTCAGTGAGGAGGTCATGGGCTCGTCCCCGGCGATAGATGGGGTGCGCTGATGGCAAGTCGGCAGCCAAGCGTATCGAGGACGGCCAAGGCTTTCCCGATTTGCGCCGTCGGCTTGCCTGCTTCGAGCTCGGCGAGAAACCGGACGCCAACGCCCGCAGCCGCAGCAAGCTGATCCTGCCGCAACCCCTGTGCCTTTCGCTCGGCACGAACGATTTGACCGATATCCTTAGGTGTCATGCCACTTTCTTCCCGTTCGGGAAGATAAGCTTTGGCCCAGCCGATATCAACGCCCAACTTCCCGATCGGGAAGATTGGCTTTCAGATCGATGCAAATCAGACACATCATCCCGTTCGGGAAGTTGGGTCGGTCGGGGCATAAGTTCGAAATTTATCGGCTAGCAGCTCGCATCTCCATCTCATACCCCTAGGAGCTAGCCATCGCGTTGGTCGTGGCGACGCCGCTGAAGCTCGAACCAAGCGTCGATTTCCGATGCGTCGTAGACACTTATGTTCGGCGAAAGACGTATCGCCTTCGGAAAGCCCCTTCGCCAAGCCTCCTCATCCGCCGATTGGCGCGATCATGAGTTTCAAAACCGACTCTGAGCCCCGGCCGAACGGTAAGCTCATGACCGCGCTGGTCCTGTCCTGGCGGTGGCAGAAGCTCATCGAGGCCGGGAAATACGCGTCGATCCGGGAAGCGGCGCGAGCGGAGGGCGTGGCGAAAACCTATGCCGCAAAGATTTCGATGATAGTTCTTTTGGCGCCGGACAATGTGGTGGCGATCGTCGAGGGACGGACCGACGATCGGGTGATGTTGACGGTGCTGGAAGGGACGCTGCCGATAGATTGGGAGGAGTAGCGGGGGGTGTTGGGGATTTGACGGGGCGGGTCGAGTGTCTGGGCCTTGAATGGAAGGGCGCCCCTCGCCGAAAACTCGGACGAACCCTCGAGGTTGTTGGTCAGCCCTTGGTCGCGCCCGAGGTCAGGCCGGCAATATAGTAGTCCATGAGGAAGGCGTAGAGGATCACCGGCGGCGCGGCAGCCAGGAGGGCGCCGGCCATCAGGCCCCCCCAGTGATAGACGTCGCCGCGGATCAGCGTGGTCACCGTGCCGGCGGTCAGCACCAGCTGGTCCTCGCTGTAGATGAAGGCGAGCGGATACAGGAACTCCGCCCAGGAAACGGTGAAAGCGAAGATCGTGGCCGCCACGATTCCCGGCATGGCCACCGGAATGAACACCTTGAGCAGCATCTGCAGATGGTTGCAGCCATCGATCAGCGCCGACTCGTCCAGCTCTCGCGGAATGGAGCTGAAATAGCCGATCAGGATCCAGGTGCAAAAGGGTACCGCAATGATCGGGTAGACCAGCACCAGGCCCCAGTAGGAATTGAGGAGCCCAACACCGCCGACGATCTTGAACAGCGGGATGAACAGCAGCGTCTCGGGCACCAGATAGCTCAGGAACACTCCGGTCGCGAGTACGCCCGATCCGAGGAAGCGCATGCGTGCCAGCGAATAGGCGGCCAAAATGCTGACCACCATCGATATCGCGACGGTGCATACGGTCACGATTACCGTGTTCATGAAATAGACCGGAAAGGCGGTGTTGAACAACAGGTTCGAGTAGTGGTCGAGGGTCATCGGACCGTGGATGATCCAAGGATTGCCTGCCAGGCTCGAGATTTCTTCGTTAGTCTTGAACGAGGTGATCAGCATGTAATAGGGCGGAAACAGGAAGAAGATGATGAAGATCGCCAAAAAGAAATACGATGCGTAGAGCGCCCAGCGGCGGTCGCCGCTGACGCCCGCACCCTTGCGGCTGAAGATGCTGGACGCGCTGGTTGCGGATTGCGTGGCCATTACTGTCGACTCGCTCGCTGGCGCACGTCGCGCAGGATGAAGAAGGCGAAGACCGCCAGGATCGGGAACATGAACAGGGCGACCGCCGCCCCGAGCGGGATGTCGCCGCTCTGGATGCCGAGGTGGAACGCGTAGGTGCCGAACAGATGCGTGGTGTTGCGCGGCCCGCCGCCGGTCAGGACGCGCACGATGTCGAAATTGGCAAAGGTAACGATGGTCGAGAACAGCACCGTGATCGCCATGATGTTCCGCATCATCGGCAGGGTGACATAGAGCAGCCGCTGCACGGCGGTGGCGCCGTCGACCTTGGCGGCGTCGTAGAGCTCCTCCGGGATCGACTTGAGCGCCGCCAGGTACATGATCAGGAAGAACGGCGCACCGTACCAGACATTGACCAGGATGACCGCCGTGCGCGCCCAGAAGGTTTCGCTGAGCCAGGGGATGTGCGGTACGCCGAGCGCCGCCAGCAGCCAGTTGATCGCGCTGTAGGTCGGATCGAACAGCCACCACCAGCCCAAGGTGCTGAGCGCCGGCGGCATGACCCAGGGGATCAGCGACAAGCCGCGCCAGAAGCGCTGCCCGCGCTCGGAAACGTTGTGGATCAGATGCGCGCAGATGAAGCCGATCAGCGCCTTGAAGAACACAGCGGTCAAGGTGAACAGGATCGACTGCCGGACCACCATCCAAAACGTGCTGCGACCGAACAGGAAGGTGAAGTTGTCGAGCCCCACATACTCGGTCTCGGCCTTGTTCAGCATCGAGAGGTTGATCGAATAGAAAAAGGGATAGACCACCAGCGCGGCGATGATGGAGATCAGCGGGACGCACATCAAAAAGGCGAGGGTCGAGCGCGCACGCCAGAAGCTGCTGAGATAATTGGCGAAGCCTGGTCGGGCACGCCTGGTGTGCCGTCCTTCAAGTGATTTGGTGAGCTGTGTCATGACCCGCCTCCCGACGGTTCGCCGGCGCTACCCGAGGGGCGAACGACCTTTCCCGTCAGATTCCCTCGGGATCGCCGCGGACCGGTGGCGCAGTGACATGCCGGCCGGTCCGAGCGCAGCTTGTCAGCCTCTGAAGAATCCCTCCAGCTCTTCGCTCGCCCAAGCAATCGTATCGTCGGGCGACTCGCCGGTCTGCGCGACCCGGGCCACCATGTTGGGGATGATCGCCTCGTTGTAGATCTGCGCGGCAATCGCCGGCGGCGCCGGATAGCCCGCAACGATCACCTCCTCGTTGCCGCGCGAGGGGTAGTTATAAAGCGTGCCTGCCGGCGGCTGCTCCTCTTGCCACACCGGGTTGTCGAAGAACGCCGGCTGTAGGGGCAGATCATAGCCGTGCGAGGCATTGATCAGCACGGCGGTCTGCTCCTTCTGCGATAGGTGCATCAGAAGGTCCTTGGCCGCTGTGATGTTTTGCGAAAAGTTCCAAATGCCCCAGGTGTAGGGAAGAGACCCGCGAAAACGCCCGGCCGGGCCGCTTGGCGTGTCGTGGTGCCAGAGCTGCGCGCCGGTTTCGGGCTGGTCACGCACCGCGACCGTCCAGGCCGACGGCGGGTTCTGGATGCACGAGCCTGTGCCCGAGATGATCCAGCGATTGTTGCCCGCATCGTCCCAGGCGTAGACGTCGGGCGGCATGTACTGGGTCAGCTGCTTTACGTAGTCGAGCGCGGCGCGAGTCGCGTCGGAGTCCACGGTGATCTCGCCATCGGCATTGACCATCTCGGCGCCGAACGACAGGAACAAGGGGCCGAGCCAGTCCTGACTGTCGCTGGTCGGTCCGATCGGATTGCCGAACGGATGACCCGCGGCGTGCAGCTTCTTGGCCGCCTCGAGGAAATTGGCGTAGGTCCACTCGGCATCCACTTTGGCCTGATCCCGGGGGCCTGCCGGGAAAAGCGCCTGGAGATCGATGCCGGCGTGTTCCTTGAACAGATCGAGGCGCGAGACCATCGGGTAGGTGTGCGAGCCGGTCGGCGCAATCACCGCCTTCCAGCTGCCATCGTGCTGGCAGAGATAGGCAGCCGTCTCGATATAGGGCCCGTACTGCTTGATCAGCTCCTCGATCAGGTCATCGACCGGCTCGAGGGACTCCCGGTGGATCGTCACATCCCAGGTCGGCAGGGCGAAAATGTCGTGACCGGTCCTTGCGCGCGCCTCGGCGGCCGCCGTCACCTGGTTCTTGAAGCCGATCGAGGTGATGAAGTCGAGTGTGACCTCGACATTGTTCGCCTCACCCCAATCCTGACACATCTTGGCGAGCACGTCGTTGGCACCGGGCACCCAATGGTCCCACATGCCTAGCGCGAGTGTGCCGGCAGAGTGTGCTGTCTTGATGTAAGGTGCTGCGAGTATGGCGCCGGTCGCCAGCGCTGTGGTCTGGACGAACTTGCGTCGGTTCGGCGTGTACAATGGCATCGAGGCCTCCCTTGAAAATCACCGGGATCTTGTCACGCAGCTGACCTGCCCTTCCGCGACTTGGCCCAGTAATGCGCGCGGCTTGGGAGAGTGATATTAGCCAGCACGTCGCTGTCTCGACCGGCTTTTCCCGGATTATGCCGGCTACATACTACGATATGCGTGTCGAGAGCGTGTGGCAATGCGCGAGGTCAAGTCAGGAGAATTTGCGCCTTCGACCGAGAACGCCGCGAGCGTGCCGCCTGCACGATCTGCCGTCTTGTCGGAGACGAACCTTCGTCATCGCTTCGCCGCCAAGAAACAATACTTTATCTTCAGGGGATTATGGGGTGGATTCAAGGACGATTCCGGCTTTGCGCGGCGCCGGGACCTGTCCGGCGTTCAGGAACGCGCGGAGCACGTCGCAGAATTCTCGCGTCGCGGTGACCATCGGCAGATGGCATCTGCCTTCGAACGGGTAGAGCTGCGCATTCGGCAAGGCTTTCGCCAGCTGCCGACTGGCGGCAAACGGCGTGTTTCTGTCAGCGGTGCCATGCATCAGCAATACCGCTACTCGAATGCTGGCAAGCAATGCAACGATCTCATCCTCTTCGCGCATAGGCGCTTGACCGGGCAATAGAGTAAGCCCTGAAGTGACCTTTGCCCCGCTTGGGCGGAGGCTCCGGTAGGTTTGGGTTGTTCGAACCGATGGGGAAGAGAGATGTCGGCGAGGAAGGGTCGCCGTTTCGCGTCGGAGGACAAGGCGGAGCCGGTCGAATTCCAGGGCATCGAGCCAAACGGAGCGATCAGCGGTGTTTGGAAAAATCGGTGCAAAACCAATAACCTGGCGCTGCGGCTTGTGCATCATCCGAATGCGCCGCTGCACGAGGAGGCGAGCGGTCGCTCTTTGCGGTCGGCTGCCGGTGACGACGGACAGCCGTCACGACCATCCGGTCGCGCCCAATCTTCCGGGACGACGTTTCGAAGCCGTCAGGCCGGATGAAGCCTGGCTCGCCGACATCACCGCCGACATCACCCATGTGCCCACCGGCGAAGGCCGGCTGCATGCCGCCGCGATCCCCCGGCGCGAATAGGCGCCGTCGCCTTGCGAGCGGATGACCGGCTCTGCCGATCATCATGGCGACCCGCGAGATCGTCGGCGGGGCGATGGACGACCACCTGCGCGCCGAACTCTGCGCGCGAGCCTTGCTGACGGCGATCCAGCGCCGCCAGCCGCCACGGGGCCCGACCCACCATGGTGACCGCGGGCTGCAGCACGCCGGCCCCTCCTGCCGGCAGATCCTGCAACGCCATGGCCTGGCGCCGTCGCCGCAGGGGCAACGGCCTCGACGAGGCGCCGATGGAAAGCGTCTTCGGCCCGATGAAGAGCAGACTCGTCGACCGCACCCGCTGCGCAACCCGCGACGACGCCAAGCGGGCCTTGGTCCGATGGATCGCGTGCTCCCACAATCGTCGACGGCGTCATTCAGCGCCTGGCTGCAGGACGCCTGACCAGGCTTTCGAGCCGATGACCAGGCCCGCCCGATGCACCTTGCCGGGTCGTCCGCTCAAGCGGGGCAGGGTCGCAACCTCGCTCAGCCCCTTGGCCAGACGCTTCAGATCACCGGAACCCACCAATTCATGCTCCGCCATCAGCGTTCGATCAGTTCCGTAGCCGCGAACTGATGAACATCATCCGCCACCCTTCCATCCCACCGACAGCATCCCGTCCAGGCCCTTGAGCGTCATCCGAAGGTCTGCGCGGACCCCGACAATCGCAGACGCGATCAAGTTTCCGGATCTGGATCGATGCGGTCGTCCAACGTGTCGGCGAGTTGGGCGAGCGCGCCGGCCGGGGCGCCCGGAATGAAGACCGCCTCGGCGGTCGGCGCCGGCTCGACGGAACGGCGCGCAGCGATGATTTCCCGGTAGCCGAGATAGATGCCGCTTGCGATGATCAGCACCATGCCCACCAGCGTGTTCAAGGCCGGCCGCTCGCCCCAGACCAGATACGCCATCGCGGTGGCGAAGGGCAGATAGGTGTAGTCGAACGGCGCGATCAGGCTGGCATGCGCGATCTGATAGGCCCGCGACAGCAGCATGTAGCCGACCATGCCGACGGCGCCGAGCAAGACCAGAAGGTGGAGGCGTTCCACCGCCGGCAGCCGCCAGTCCCAGCGAAGATGCGTGAAATCCGAACCGAGATCGACCAGAAGATTGACCGCATAGCCCATCGGCGCGATCAGGATGCCGGCAAACCCGATCGTCAGGAGACCGGTGGTCAAGGTGGTGTCCCGGTCGCCGATCTGTCGCGCGATGACCTGCGACATGGCATAGGTCAGCGCGCAGAGCAGCGGCAGGATCGCGACCGGTTGGAAGGCATCGCCGGTGGGATTCATCGCAATCAGCACGCCGACGAAGCCCACCGCCAGGGCGGCGATGCGATGCAGCCCGATGGTTTCGTGCAAAAAGATCGCCGCGAGCCCGGCGGTGATCAGGGGAGCGGCGAAGAAGATCGTGGTGACCTCCGCCAGTCCCATGAAGGGAAAGGCTGCGTAGAACAGGGAGAAGCCGAACGCGAAGAGCGTGGCGCGGGCGAAATGCAGCGGCCAAAGCGGCGTGAACTGTCCGTCGTCTGGCTTTTTGGGATAGATGTCGGCGTGAATTGAGAGAGGTTCTTGCTCATCTGGCGAGTGGCTTTGAGCAGCCGCGGTCTCGTGCTGCAAACGTGGTTGCTGGATGGTCTATCGTTTGAGCCCTTTTTGCCCATGACCTCGCAGTGATGAATTTACGTTGGCCCCCGATGTTGAAAATGCATGGCCAGACGACGCCGCTCGGCAACCGAGTGGTCATCACCTGCGCCAACCATCAATTCCCCCCTTAACTTTGACTCGAACCTTGAACTGCTCGCCGTAAGGGGAGTTCGCAGTCGAGGCACTCGCTAGGATTGGTATGAGTGGTTAGGAAAAGATCAACCATCAGACAGTCATCTCCGCAATCCCCCCGTGCGTCGCCGACCATTGGAGCGGCTGGTCCAGAAAGATTTCGACCTGATCGAGAGTCGCCGCATCGAAATGGCCGCCGGCGCGTGCCGCGCCCAGCACGTCCTTCCAGGTGGCGAGGCTGTGCAGGGTCAGACCGGCGGTCTGGAGCTTGGGACGGGTTTCCGGAAAGATGTCGTAGTAGAACACGACTAGCGTGTCGCTGACCTCGGCGCCCGCGGTGCGCAGCGCTTCTGCAAATTTGAGCTTGCTGCCGCCGTCGGTGGTCAGGTCCTCCACCAGGAGGATTTTTCGGCCGTCGACGCTGTCGCCCTCGATCTGCGCATCCCGCCCGAAGCCTTTCGGTTTCTTGCGCACATAGTACATCGGGAGGCTCAGGCGTTCGGCGATCCAGGCGGCAAACGGGATGCCCGCGGTCTCGCCGCCAGCCACCCCGTCGAAGCGCTCGAAGCCGGCGTCCCGGGCGAGCGTCGCCACCGCGAAGTCCATCAGGGTGCCGCGGATGCGGGGGTAGGAGATCAGCTTCCGGCAGTCGATATAGACCGGGCTCTTCAGGCCCGAGGTGAAGGTATAGGGCTCGTCCGCGCGAAAATGCACCGCCTTGATCTCCAACAGCATCTTGGCGGTCAGCTCGGCGATCAGCGATGGCTCGGGAAAGCCGGCGGCAAAGGACATCGGCGCGCACTCCTTCAACGGGACGGGACCGCCTCTATAGCAGCTTCTTCGATGGGGCCAACAGCCTCGGCTTGGGCGGAAGCGTGCACGCCCCGCCTGCGGCGGGTCAGCGGTGCGCGCAGCCGGGCCAGCAGCAGGGGCGGCGCTTGCCTTTGGCGATGTCGGCGCAAAGCCGCTCGACATGTTTTTGCCGCGTCTCCGGCTTCTTCACAGAGATGGTCCAGCAGATCCACTCATTGCGCCCGAGCGGCGTCAGCCCGTTCCAGGCGTCGACCAGCGCCGCCGATGCGATCAGCGCCTCGCGCAGATCCTCCGGCACCTCATGCACCACGCCCGTGGCAAGTCGTTCGGTCATGGTTCCAATTCTTCTCCCCTCGTCGTCCCGCATTTCAGCGCCATGTGATCCCAGAAGTCAGACTGCAGCGATCCTATGACCGGCGTCCGACCGACTCCCGTTGACGAATCCGTAAGCTTTCGCCGCTATCGTTCGAGGTCCGGTCCATGCGATCGTAAGATTCCGTGTGCGCCGGGAGAAGAGAGCCGGACTCGGACTCCCAGGATCGCATGGACCGGAAAGCCAGGCTACAGGAGAGAGGTTAAGAAAAGCTTGCGGCCTGCCGATAAAAGCAGCGTCACGAGGGGAACGGGTCAGCCTGTCGATGAAATGCTCGCCCGGCTGATGTACGCTCCTGCGATCCACATGATGAGGAGATGACATGGAGCGGCTTTCGACGGCTGAAGCGATCGTGGAGAGGCTCGCGCAAAACGGCATCGAACGCCTGTTCTGCCTGCCGGGGGTGCAGAACGATCCCCTGTTCGACGTGCTGTTCGATGCGCAGGACAGGATCGACGTCGTCCAGAGCCGCCACGAGGAGGGTGCTGCCTATATGGCGCTCGGCGCGGCGCTCGCCAGCGGCAGGCCAAGTGCCTATTGCGTCGTGCCCGGCCCCGGCTTCTTGAACACCACGACCGCGCTCGCCACGGCGCAGAGCTGCGGGGCGCAGGTGCTCGCGCTGATCGGTCAGATCCCGTCAGCCTATATCGGCCGCGGCCTCGGCCTGCTCCACGAGATCCCGGATCAGTCCGGCATGCTGCGCGCGCTCACCAAATGGTCGGCGGGTGTCAGGGCGCCGATCGAGGCACCGGATCTGGTGGACCAGGCCTTCCATCAGCTTATGAACGGCCGCCCGCAGCCGGTCGGCCTGGAATGCCCGGCCGACGTCTGGGCGAAGAAGGCAGCGGTGCACCTGCCCCAGGTCAACGTCGAGCGCCGTGCGCTCCCGGTGGATGAGGATGCGGTGGAGGCGGCGGCCAAGCTGCTGGGCCGCGCCAAAAGACCGTTGATCGTGGTCGGCGGCGGCGCGCAGGACGCGAGCGCCGAGGTCACCGAGCTTGCCGAGCTGCTGCAGGCGCCGGTCACCGCCTTTCGCATGGGCCGCGGCGTGGTCGACAGCCGCAGCCCCTTGAGCGTCACGGTGCCCATCGGCCATCACCTCTGGGCCGACGCCGATGTGGTGATCGGCATCGGCACGCGGCTGCAGACCCAGCAGCTCTCCTGGGGCGTCGACGACGACATGGCCATCATCCGCATCGACCTCGATGCCGCGGAGGTCAATCGCCTGCGCGAGCCTGATGTCGGCCTGATCGGCTATGCCGACGCCGTGGTGCGCGCCCTGATCGACCGCCTGCCCAAGCATATGGACAAACGCGCCCGCACCATCGAGGAGATCGGCGCGCTCAAAGGCGGCTTCGCGGAAAAGTTCAAAAAACTGCAGCCGCAGCTCGACTATCTCGACGTCATCCGCGCGGCGCTGCCCGAGGACGGCATCCTGGTCGACGAGCTGGTTCAGGTCGGCTATGTCGGCCGCTTCGCCTACCCGGTCTATCATCCCCGCACGTTCATCTGCAGCGGCTATCAGGGCACGCTCGGCTGGGGCGTGCCGGTCTCGATCGGTGTGCAGATGGCGATGCAGGACCGCCGGGTGATCGCGCTCGCCGGCGACGGCGGCTTCATGTTCAACGTCCAGGAGCTGGCGATCGCGGTACAGCGCGAACTGCCGCTGGTGACCATCGTCTTCAACGACGGTGCCTATGGCAATGTGCGGCGCATCCAAAAGGAGCTGTTCGGCAACCGTTTGATCGCCACCGACCTGGTCAATCCCGACTTCGTGAAGCTTGCCGAGTCCTTCGGCGCCCAGGGCCTGCCCGCGACCTCGCCGCAGGAGCTCGGCGCAGCCCTGAGCAAGGCCTTTGACCATAAGGGGCCTTCGGTGATCGAGGTACGCTGCGGCGAGATGCCGAACCCCTGGGAGTTCATGCTGCTGCCGGCGGTGCGCGGCGACGGGGCGGGCGCCTCGGTCTTCTGAGCTCAGCCCCCGCCAGTGGGTTTCCCTCCTGTGAAGGATGCGGCTAGGCGGCCTTTTGCTGCTGCTCGGTCTTCCAGCGCCAGAGCCTTCATCGAATTCAGTCGCTTCTGGGGGGGGATGCTCGGCGATGCGTTTGAGGACATGGGCGAGCCAGGCTTGCGGGTCGATGTCATTGAGCTTGGCGCGCTCCTGGCGCATCCAGGTTTCGAGCTCGGCGACCAGGGGTGCGCTTTTCTCCTTGCGGATTTTCAGGCGTTCTTCGACCGATTTGCCGTTGATCGCGCGCTCGATGTCGAACAGGGCGTCGATCCGCCTGACCGCTTCGAGCGCCATGGGTGCGATATGAAGGTGCGATCTGCATCTGGTGCTGCGGCTTGTGATTCATCCGAATGCGCCGCAGCACTAGGGCCGGCGAAGCCGCGCGGGATCACATGGAAAGGCTGAACGCTGCGGCAGTCCCGCGTTCAGGGCGGCTGGGAGATGCTCTCGCCCCATGATGCCTTTGGGCCGGCAGGTGAATTTTTCTCGGACATCGTGGATCACCTTCCACTGCCGGGGGATCACTTCCAGCGTCTCGGCAACGTCCTCGCCGAGCTTGGCGGGCCTGGTCGATCCGCAGCAGTCGCACGACGTCGCACCGGGGATCACCACCCGTCCGCGCGGCAGCGCAACGTACACACCAAGCTGCGTTGCGCAGGGAATGGCGTCCTCGACGGCCTCTTGCGGCTGCGCGCTTTGACCTCGCTCGAAGCGTCCTCCGCCGCCATCTCCGCCTTGAGCCCGTCTTCGGTGGCGCTGGCCGCGAGTTCGAGCGCCATCCGGTCGAGAAGCCGCGCCGTCCGTTCCGAACGCCGGCCGTAGAGATCGCGGCGCAGCCTCTCGATCTGCAGCGACGGACCGGGCATGCCGGGGCGCATGTCGGTGACGCCCGTCGACAGGTACACGCGATGACTGGCAGGCACCGGGATCATCGGCAGCGCAGAACCTCGAGAACCCGGGCCAGGGCGCCGGCATCGACATCCGCGCCGACGATCACCCGGCGATCCGTGCCAATCATGATCTCCATCCGGCCGCCGGAACTCGGCCTGGTCACCGACTCGTCATCCGCCACCTGAACAAAAGCGATCTCTAAGCGCCCGCTTACAATTTCGTCCATGCGCTCAAAGGCACGTCGCTTGCCGACATCGCCGGCGCAGCCGGTCTGCGATGGACCATCGAGGAACGCTTCCTGCGCGCCAAAAATGATCTCGATCTCGATCACCGCGAGGCGGGATCCTGGCACGGATGGCATCGCCACATGACCCCGGTCATGGCTGCCGCAGCGTTTCTCTCCAGGCTCGCTGCCGACCAGCACCGCCCTTGTCCGGCTGCGGTCACGATGGCGACGTCATCATCACGCTGCAGCCGTCGTCAATCATCGAAAACGATACCAAAATACAACTATAGCGCTAGAGCAATTTCCGATCATTCGCGGTCATATCCGGCAGCAGCGAAGTAATTTTCGCATTCGGTCGGTGTGAAGATGTCGATAGCCTCTGCAATGGCGTTCCAGAGATCGTCGACGGTTCTTGCGGCGATCTTTTTGAGGAAGGCCTTGAACTTGGAGAATACCATCTCGATCGGGTTGAAGTCCGGGCTGTAGGGCGGCAGGAAGCGAAGCTCGGCCCCGGCGCCTTCGATCGCTTGTCGGACGGCGATCGGCTTGTGGGCGGGCAGATTGTCCATCACCACGATGTCGCCGGGGGACAGCGTGGGCGCCAGGACCTGTTCGACATAGGCGAGGAAAGCGGCGCCGTGCATGGCGCCATCCAGGATCATCGGTGTGGTCATGCCTTTCAGCCGAAGCGCGTCAACGAAGGTTGTCGTTTTCCAATGGCCGTGCGGAACGGGCGCCCGGCAGCGTTCGCCACGCAGAGCTCGTCCATAGCACCTGGCCATCTTGGTCGAGGCTCCTGTCTCATCAATGAACACCAGACGCTCAGGCTCGAGGTCGATCTGGGTGTCAAACCACACCTGCCGCCTGCGGAGAATGTCGGGCCGCTGCTGTTCGCCCGAGCTAAATCTTGGGGCGTGCGCGGTTTTTTTGAACGTCATGTCGTGGCGGTCGAGCAGACGCCAGATGGTGCTTTGCGCCACCTCGAGACCCTGGGTCTCTCGGAGATAGTCGACCAGTTCGGCGAGCGTCATGTCGCTGTCCTTCGCCAGGATCACGATCTCATCCGCATGCGCTTCGAGGCGATGGGAACGATGGTCGCCGCCCCGCGCCTGCGGCCGAACGCTGCCGGTGCGTCGTTTCTGATCGACCCATTTGATCGCGGTCGAAGGCGCGACGCTGAACAGCTTCGCCGCCGATCGCCGCGACATCCCGCCTTCAACAGCCGCTATCAGCCGTTCGCGCAAATCCATCGAAAGAGGTTTCGGCATGCAGGCTGGCCTCCTTCACCAGCCCACACCTTGAATCACATCAGCAATCAAATGGGAATCCTTAGTGATTCCATAAGGTTAGAATTTGCTCTAGGCAGCGGCGGCCTTCGGGGGCGGTGGGGCCGCGGGCCATGAGCCATTTGCAGTCGTCAGCGAAATGCGGATGGATCGCGTCGACGTCCTGGCGGTTGAAGCCGTCCTGGATCTCGTCCAGAAGGTCCTTCGTCACCTGTCGCGGCTGCCGGGCGGAAAGAACTGCATCGGTCTCCTATAAGTTCGGAAACACCCCAGCCGCGCACAGGTCGGCCTGGAGACATTCCCGACCGGGAGGGGTCGCCTGATCGGCAGGAAAGCCCGGCAAAACCTGAGAGATCGATCGGATCCCGATCTAAGCGAGGAAGTCGGCTATCCTGTCCAAGGCGCGCTCGATGTTCTCGATCGAATTGGCGTAGGAGAAGCGGAGATAGCCTTCGCCCTGAATGCCGAAGCTGGTGCCGGAGATCACCGCGACGCCGGTCTCGGTGAGCAGGCGCTCCTGCAGGTCGGCGGCGGCGAAGCCGGTCGCCTCGATATTGGGGAAGGCGTAGAAGGCGCCGCCCGGGCGGACGCAGCGGAAGCCGGAGAGGCCGTTGAGGCGCTCGACGATCACGTCCCGGCGCCGGTCGAAGGCGGCCACCATCTCGTCGACCGCACCCTGCGGACCGGTCAGCGCCTCGATCCCGGCATATTGCGCGGCGGCGTTGACGCAGGAATGGATGTTGATCGCCAGGCGGGTCGCGATCGGCGCCAGCGTCTCCGGCCAGACCGCCCAGCCGAGGCGCCAGCCGGTCATGGCATAGGTCTTGGACCAGCCGTCCAGCAGGATGAGGCGGTCCTCGATCTCGGGATAGGCGGTCAGGCTGGCATGCGGCACGCCGTCATAGACGATGCGGGCGTAGATCTCGTCGGACATGACCGCGACCTCGGGATGATCCGCAAGGCCCGCGACCAGCTTGTCCAGCTCCTCCTTGGGCACCACCCCGCCGGTGGGATTGGCGGGGCTGTTGACGATGATCAGCCGCGTGCGCTCGGTGATCTTCGCGAGAACCTCGTCGGCCGAAAAGGAAAAGCCGCTCTCCTCATAAAGGGGGATCGGCACGGCCTTGGCGCCGGAAAACTCGATCACCGATCGGTAGATCGGAAAGCCGGGGTCGGGATACATGATCTCGGCGCCGGGCTGGCCGAACATGGTGATGGCGAAATACATCGTGACCTTGCCGCCCGGCACGATGACGATCCGATCCGGATCGATCGTGACGCCGCGGCGTTCCGCCATGTCGGCGGCGACGGCTTCGCGCAGCGGCCGAATGCCGTTCGCGGGCGTATAGCCGTGATGCCCGTCGCGAAGGGCCTTCGCTGCAGCCTCGACGATGTTGCCAGGCGTGGGAAAGTCCGGCTGGCCGATGCCGAGATTGATGATGTCCTGGCCCGCATCCTTCAGTTTCTGCGCGCGCGCAAGCACGTCGAAAGCGGTCTCGGTGCCAAGCCTTGCGAGGCTTTCGGCGAGGATCATCGATGGTACTCCGTCGCATTTTGCATCTTTAGCCTCAAGGTCGATTGATTTTGTGTAAAATTTAGAGTTAAAATTGAACTTCTTGAGTATGCGTCCAAAGCGACCCGCAACCTACGCTTGGTGCCTTGGCTTAGGCAAGGCTGTGCGCGGGGTTGATCGTAATTGTTACCTATTTGTCTCGCCAATCTGAACCATGAACGACGCTCATAATGACACCGGAAAATCGTCTCGAAACCGTTCATCGCTGCTTCCGTTCAAAAACGTTTGGCCAAAATGGTCTGTTCTTGCTGCTCTGGGTGCTGTCGAGCGGACTGGTCGTGGCGATCGCCGTCGCTCTCACCTGGCAGGTATCGACCCACCTGCTGCGCAATGAGGTTCAAGCGGATGCGCGCGCTTGGATCGATCACCTCGCGGCGCGCGTGCATGGTCTCGACCGGATGCTTGCGACCGGCGTGATATCGCCGGAGGATGGCAGGCAGCTGCGCGCGACCGGCGGAGGCCGTCGGGTCGCACTGTTTCGTCTCTATGATCAGAAGGGTATGCGCCTTTTCGAGACGGTGTCTCAAGACGCCGACCTCCCGCACATGGCGCTTGCAGCCGTGACCGACGCGGTGCCGCTGCACGACGTTCTCAGCTCCGGAGATCCCCTGATAAGTCTGGACCGGCACAACGGCGACGCCATGCAGACCGTGTTCAGCCGCGTGGTGCTTCCCTTTCGCACGCCTCGCGGCGGGCCGGGCATCGCCGAAGTCTATCTAGATCAGACCGCGAATGCCGAGCGCTATCACCAGGCCTTCATGGCGTTCGTCACCGGCCTCGCTCTCCTGATCCTATTCGCCATGGCTCTGCCGATGACCATGGTCTGGCGCAGGGCCAAGCAGCGCGAGCTCGCGGAACGGCGGCTGCATGACATGGCGCACACCGATCCCCTGACCAGGCTCGCCAATCGCACCCATTTTCGCGAGCGGCTGGGCGAGGCGCTCGGCCGCGCGGCGAACGGCGAACGGCCGACGGCGCTGTTCTGGCTCGATCTCGATCGCTTCAAGACCATCAACGATGCGCTCGGCCATCCGGTCGGCGATGCCCTGCTCTGCCAGGTCGCCGCGCGCCTGAACCACAGCCGGGGCGAGCACGACCTGGTGGCCAGGCTCGGCGGCGACGAGTTCGCGCTGGTCCAGACCGGCTGCGTCAGCGAAGAGCAGGCTGCCGAGCTTGCCGAACGGCTGATCCACGTGCTTGCCGTCCCCTTCGATGTCGATGGTCATCACGTGGTCATCGGCGTCAGCATCGGAATCGTCTTCGCGCCGCGCGACGGCCGGGCGGTCGACGATCTGCTGAAGAAGGCGGATATCGCGCTTTACCGCGCCAAGGATGCGGGGCGGTCGACCTACCGCTTCTTCCGGCCGGACATGGAAGCGCGTTCGGTCGTGCGCCATTCGCTGGAGGAGGATCTTCGCCTCGCGATCCACAACAATCAGCTCCGCCTGCATTACCAGCCGCAGGTCTCGTTGAAATCCGGCAGGATCATCGGCTTCGAGGCGCTGCTGCGCTGGCATCACCCGCGCTTCGGACACATGCCGCCGCATGAGGTCATCGCCCTTGCCGAAGAGACGGGGCTGATCATACCGCTCGGCTTCTGGGCGCTGAAGCAGGCGACCGCCGACGCCACCACCTGGCCGGAGGACGTCTCGGTTTCGGTCAATATCTCCGCCGTGCAGTTTCGCCACACCAATCTGGTGGACCTGGTGGGCGATGCGCTCAGCATGAGCGGGCTCGCCCCGGAGCGGCTGGATCTCGAGATCACCGAGAGCATCGTGATGGAGGACAGCCGCAATACCATCGTCAAGCTCAAGAAGCTGCGCCGTCTCGGCATTCATCTGTCGATGGACGATTTCGGCACCGGCTATTCCTCCCTGAACCGGCTGCGCAATCTGCCCTTCGACCGGCTGAAGGTGGACCGGTCCTTCATCCGCGAGCTCGGCGGCAATCCCGACGACGCCGCGATCGTCCATGCGATCGTCACGCTCGGCAAGAGCCTGGGCATGCAGGTCATCGCCGAGGGCGTCGAAACCGACGCGCAGCTCGGCCAGCTGCATCTCGAGAACTGCGACATCGCCCAGGGTTACTTCTTCGGGCGGCCGGTGCCGGCGACGGAGATCGGCCGCCAGCTCGGTCAGTACAACCCGCTCGGCAGCGTCGGCCTGCACGCCCCGCGCCGAGCCGCCGCCAGCCAGGCCTGGCATCGGGAGGACAGGGCGGTGATGCCGAAGCTTCTGAAGGTCGTCAGCTGACGGCGGCGGCCGTTACCGATGGTAGAACAGCCGTTCGGCTTCCTCGAGGTCCTCGGGGCGATTGGTGTTGAAGAAGGGGTCGAACGGCTCGGTCGGGAACGTGACCTCGGCGGTCCGGTAGCGCCCGGTGAACCGATCGATCTTTCTGACCTCCTCGTCCAGCATCGCCTGCCGAAGCGCTTCGGCCAGACCGACCGGCCAGAGACCGATCACCGGATGCGTCCGGCCATGGGTGACCGCGCAGGCGAGATCGGCCTCCTCGGCATCGATCGCGGCGGCCAGTCTCGCGACGAGGTCGCCTGGCAGAAACGGCGTGTCCGTGGGGATGCTGACGATCCATGCGGTCTCCGGGCGATGCGCCCGCGCCCATTCCATGCCGCTCAGAATGCCGGCGAGCGGGCCGGCATGGCCCGCGATCACGTCGGCGATCACCGGCAGGCCGAAGGCGTCAAAGCGGACCGGATCGCCGTTGGCGTTGAGCACCAGGGCGTCGACCTGCGGCCGCACGCGCTCGATGATGTGGCGCAAAATGGGCTTGCCCGCCAGCAGCCGGAGACATTTGTCGCCACCGCCCATGCGCCGCGCCTGCCCCCCCGCCAGCAGCACCCCGGTGGCCTGGCGCGGGCCGGCGTCGACTTTGCTCATTGCAGCGCATCCGGCTGGGCGCCCTTGCGGCGGTGGTGCCGGGCCTCGTCGTCGATATCAGCGGGATCGGCGTCGAAGCGGATGCGCGCCTCGCCGGCGAGGGCGAGAAAACGCCGGCCGCGTGCGCGGCCGATCAGGGTCAGATTGGCCTGACGCGCCAGATCGACGCCCCAGGCGGTGAAGCCGGAACGGGAGATCAGGATGGGGATCTGCATCTGCACGGTCTTGATCACCATCTCGCTGGTCAGCCGGCCGGTGGTGTAGAAGATCTTGCCGCTTGGGCTGATGCTGTGCAGGAACATGTAGCCGGCGATCTTGTCGACCGCGTTGTGCCGGCCAACGTCCTCCATGTAGAGCAGCGGTCGGTCCTCCTCGCAGAGCACACAGCCATGGATGGCCCCGGCCTTGAGATAGAGGGACGGCGTGGTGTTGATTTTCTTGGTCAGTTCATAGAGCCAGGAGGTCTTGAGGACCGCAGCGCGATCGAGCTCGATGTCCTCGAAGCGCTCCATGAGGTCGCCGAACACGGTGCCCTGCGCGCAGCCGGACGTGCGCACCTTCTTCTTCAGCTTTTCCTCGTAGTCGGTCTCGCGCGCGGTCCTGACCACCACCACGTCGAGCTCCTCGTCGTGATCGATCGCGGTGATCTCGTCGTCGGGCCTGAGCATGTTCTGATTGAGCAGATAGCCGACCGCGAGATAATCGGGATGGTCGCCGATCGTCATCATGGTGACGATCTCCTGGCCGTTCAGGAACAAGGTGAGCGGCCGCTCGAACACGACGGCGGTTTCGACGCGCTTGCCCTCGTGATCGAGGCCGGTCACCGGCTGGGTGAGCTTCGGGTCGTCGGGCGCGGGCTTGAGGCGATAGTCATCCATGGCCGCGCATTGTGAGGCGCCGGCCGGCGGGCGGTCAAGCAGAGGCTTTTCGGTTTCTCGGGCGGCGTCAGAAGCTGTAGCGGGCGCTGAGCAGCAGCTGCGTCTCGTACAGCGACTCGCCGATCGAGCCAACTTCCAGGTCGACGACGTTGACCCCGACGACGACCTCGTCGTTTTCGGTCTTTTCCTTGGTGTTGTACCAGGAGAAACGGGCGGACGGGACGATGGAGAATTCAGGCGTCAGGAAGAAGGGCAGGCCGGCCTCGCCGAACGCCGTCAGCACCGTCTGCTTGTCGTCCCCGACGCCGCCGGTATCGTCGACCTTGCCTTTGACTTGAGCGACACCGAGACCGCCACCGATATAGGGAACGAAATTGCCGATGGGCCAGAGATCGAAAAAGAGACCGGCGGTTCCGCTCAGAATCTCCGTTTCCTGATCGGTATCGACATCCGTGCCGGCGACATCGACCGTGTTGGTCGCATCGGCCTGGCTATAGGAAACATCGAGCTGCAGACGGATATTGGTATTGACCTGATAGCCGACGAAGCCGCCCACGCGATAACCGGGATCGTATTCGACCTGCGTGTCCGACTCGATGGCAAGTCCGTTCACGGTGATGTCCGTATCGATGTCCTGATCGCCGAAAAAGCTGACGCCACCGTAGATGCCGACATAGAAGCCGGATGGCCCGCCTGCGTCCTGCGCCAGGGCGGAAAGGGGAGCGAGAAGGAGGCCTGCGGTCACGGCGATGGGGGCGAGGCGCGTCATGATCAAATTCCATATATGAGAAGGACGTCGATCACAAAAAGCAGATTGGCCTCGCTTTGCAAAACCGTAACACATCAACTTCGGGGGGAATTTACAACTAAGAGCTAAGAAGCCCTGTGCCGCTGATCAATTTCAAAGTGGCAATCAATTTCCAGTCCGGCGATTTTTGACCGGCCAGTCCAAGCTTTTGTCTATGTTTCAATCTGTTGTTGATCTCGACTTGCTTGCCCGTTCCATGGCAAGGCGCAAAAAACGTCGTGATTATAAAGAGTTGAGCGATCCGTCTCGACGTGGAGCCGGAGCGCGCTGTTGCAGCTTTGCGCCATCGAGCGGTAAAAAAGGCCTGTCTGTCGCGACATGCCAGCCGGTGCGGCGGCGCGGGTGCGGTCCCGCTTGCGCTTTGCTGCACTGCACCTATATCCAGGGTGTAGCGGTCCGGGCATTCCGGCCGCCTTCTTTTTTGCCCGGTCCGCAAGCCCATGAATCTGCGCAACATCGCCATCATCGCCCATGTCGACCATGGAAAGACCACCCTGGTCGATCGCCTGCTGCAGGAAAGCGGCACCTTTCGCGCCCATCAGCAGGTGGCCGAGCGCGCGATGGACAGCAACGATCTCGAGCGCGAGCGCGGCATCACCATCCTCGCCAAATGCACCTCGGTGGTCTGGCAGGGCACGCGCATCAACATCGTCGACACCCCCGGCCACGCCGATTTCGGCGGCGAGGTGGAGCGCGTGCTCAGCATGGTGGACGGCGTGCTCCTGCTGGTGGATGCCGCCGAGGGGCCGATGCCGCAGACCAAGTTCGTGCTCGGCAAGGCGCTCCGCCTCGGCCTCCGTCCGATCGTGGTGATCAACAAGGTGGATCGCCCGGATCAGCGCGCGGACGAGGTGCATGACGAGGTGTTCGACCTGTTCGCCGCCCTCGACGCCGACGAGCACCAGCTCGATTTCCCCACGCTGTTCGCCTCCGCCAAGGACGGCTGGACCGGCCACGAGCCGGCGCGGCCGAAGGAAAAGAGCATGGCGCCGCTGTTCGAGCTGATCATCAGCCATGTGGCACCGCCCGACGTGCGGGAAGGCGGGGCGTTCGCCATGCTCGCGACCACGCTGGAGCGGGACCCGCATGTCGGGCGGCTGCTCACCGGCCGCATTCTTTCCGGCCGCGTGCTGGCCAATCAGCCGGTGAAGGCGCTGTCCCGTGACGGCCGGCGCATCGAAGAGACGCGCGTGACCAAGATCATGGCGTTCCGCGGCCTCGAGCGCGAAACGCTGGAAAGCGCCGAGGCGGGCGACATCGTCACGCTTGCGGGGTTCACCCGGGCGACCGTCGCCGACACGCTCTGCGAGGAAAGCGTGACCACGGCGATCGCAGCGCAGCCGATCGATCCGCCGACGCTGGCCATGACCTTTTCCGTGAACGACTCGCCGCTCGCCGGCCAGGAAGGCACCAAGGTCACGACGCGCATGATCGAGGAGCGGCTGCTGCGCGAGGCGGAAGGCAATGTCGCGATCCGCATCACCCAGCTGCCGAGCAAGGACGCCTTCGAGGTCGCCGGACGCGGCGAGCTGCAGCTCGGCGTCCTGATCGAGACCATGCGCCGCGAGGGCTACGAGCTCTCGGTCGCGCGCCCGCGGGTGCTGCTGAAGGACGACCCCGAAACCGGCAAGAAGCTGGAGCCGATCGAGGAGGTGGTAATCGACCTCGACGAGGAGTTCGCCGGGCCCGTGGTCGAGACGCTGTCCAGGCGCAAGGCCGAGCTGGTCGAGATGAAGGCGGCAGGCGTCGGCCGCCAGCGCCTGGTGTTCCACGCGCCGTCGCGCTCGTTGATCGGCTATCACGGCGATTTCCTGACCGACACCCGCGGCACGGGCATCATGAACCGCCTGTTCCATGGCTACGCGCCCTACAAGGGCGAGATCGAGAGCCGGCGAAACGGCGTGCTCATCTCGCTGGAGCAGGGCACCGCCGTGGCCTACGCCCTTTGGAATCTCGAAGATCGCGGCAAATTCTTCATCGGCCCGGGCGAGAAGGTCTATGGCGGCATGGTGCTGGGCGAGCACAACCGGCCGATCGACCTCGAGGTCAATCCCCTGAAGGCGAAGCAGCTCACCAATATCCGCGCCGCCGGCAAGGACGACGCCATCCTGCTGACCCCGCCGACCCGGCTCTCCCTGGAGCAGGCGCTCACCTACATCGCCGACGACGAGTTGGTCGAGGTGACGCCGAAATCGATCCGCATCCGAAAGCGCTGGCTCGATCCGCACGAGAGAAAGCGCCAGTCGCGCAGGCAGGCGGTGGCGTAGGGTCGAAACCCAATCAGGCCCGGCTTGTTTGTCGATCGCTCATGGGTTTTCGTCGCCGGCTTTACGAGATCTTAACCGCGTTCTGCCATCATGGTGCTCTGGTCCATGCGATCCTGGGACTCCGCCCGCCCGCGCGGACAAGGGGTGCGAGGCTCGGAGTCCCAGGATCGCATGGACCAGAGCATGAGGATCGCAAGAAATGCTCAAGAAAAGGTAAAGATGCTGTCGCTTCCAACCTGATCATCCGCTCGCGATCAAGAGAGCCGATTGGGTCTTGACCCTACAGCGTGAACTCCAGCATGACGCCGTGAGCGTGGGCGGCGGGGACGCCGATGAGGCCGCTCGCCTCGCGCTTGAACGGGATGCCGGCCTTCTTCAGCCAGTCCGCCGTGCCTTCGAGATCGCGCACGCGCACGCTGAGCACGGCGAGCGTCGCCTGATCGGTGTCGAGCTCGGCCTGGAGCTGCGGGTGCAGCATGTCGAGATCGTCGGGCGTGGCGAAAAGAAGGACACCGCTGCCGGTGTGCACCGCGACGGTATTGTCGGTCTCGGTGATCTTGGCGCTGCCGAAGATGCGGCTCATCGGCTCGATCACGGCCGACGGATCCCTGGTCACGGCGGTGATCGTCTTGATGCCGATCGCCCCGTTCGGATGCTCGGTCCAGCCGGGCTGGCGCATGGGGCCGGGCGTGAGATGGCTGCAGGCGAACATGGGCACATTGGCCGTCTGCTCGGGCGCCAGGGTCACGTTCTGGAAGCGAAGCTCGGTGTCGGGCTCGAGGAGCCGGCTCAGATCCTTGACCTCGGCGGGCTCCAGGCCGGCCTCCTCCCAGGCCGCGCGCGTGCCCGCGGCGTCGTGGGTGCGCAGCACGATCGACAGGAGCCCTTCCCTGCCCTCGAGAAAGCTGTCGAGATTGTTGGTGAAGGCGTCGGGGTCGACGATGCCCAGGATCTCCAGATAGTCGCCGTCGAACATCAGGCAGTAATTTGCGGTCCCCCAGCCGACATGCCGCCCGCGCGGAGTCGCGCGAAAACCGAGCTTTTCGAAGGCCTTCCTCGCCTGGTCCAGGTCCCGGACGCCGATGATGGCATGATCGATGCCGGCAATGTTGGTCGCCATGGCTCGGTGCTCCCCCTTTTTTGTCTGCTGAACGAGAATATCCCTTGCGCCCTGCGATCGTAACCCCAAGAAAGAGGTGTTCTGACCGAGGGAGCCCGCATGTCCGACACGACGATCGGCTTGATCTGCGCCATTCCCCAGGAGCGCGTGGATCTGAAAGAAGCGCTGGAGCATGACGAGACCGTGACGATCGGCGGCCTGGCGTTCGACCACGGGCAGCTGGACGGTCATGGCGTGGTGCTGGCGGAAGCCGGGATCGGCAAGGTCAACACCGCCATGGTGGCGACGCTGCTGGCCTCGACCTTCGAGGCCGATCTGCTGGTGTTCAGTGGGGTCGCGGGCGGCCTCGATCCCGCCCTCGGCATCGGCGACCTGGTGATCGCCGAGCGCGCTATCCAGCATGACTGCGGCGTGATCGAGGACGACAGGCTGACGCCCTATCAGGCGGGGCACGTGCCGTTCTTCAACCCGACCGACCGAATGGGCTATGCCGCCGACCCTGCGATGCTAGGCCGCATCCGCGAAGCGCTTGCCGATCTCGCCTTTGCGCCGCTGGACGCCGAGGCGGGCGGCTCCGGCAGACCCGCCGAAATCGCCTATGGCACGATTCTCGCGGGCGATCAGTACATCCACTGCGAGACCACGCGCGAACGCCTGCACCGCACGTTCGAAGCCAAGGCGGTGGCCATGGAAGGCGGCGCGATGGCGCAGGTGGCCGAGCGTTTCGGCCTGCCCTGGCTGGAGATCCGGGCGCTGTCCGATCTGGCCGGCGCCTCTTCGCGCTTCGACTTTTCCCGGTTCGTCGACGCGGTGGCCAGCCGCTCGGTGACGGTGCTCAGGCGGATTCTACCGGTTCTCTGAGACGGTTTCGCCCCGACGCCCGGTAGCACCCGGACCGAACAAAGCCCAGGCGATCACCACCACGAACAGCGCCAGCTCGCCGAAGACGATCATTTCATCCTTGTTGGGATCGGTATGTTCGACTCGGACCACCGTTCCCTTCGGCACGTTCACCGTAACTTCGGGTGGTTTCTCCTCCTCATCGTCGCAGCCACCGAGGAAAAGCAGCGCCGCCAGCACCAGCGGCGTCGCTTTTCGTAAATAGAATGCCCCCACTATGCCCCTCACTCAAAATCCGACTTGAGGCGCAAAGCGTACGCAATTCTACCCTCACGCGTCAAACGTTCATGCGGTTGGTGACGAGGTCGTCGACGACGGCGGGGTCGGCGAGGGTTGAGGTGTCGCCGAGCTGGTCGTGCTCGTTGGCGGCGATCTTTCTGAGGATGCGGCGCATGATCTTGCCGGAACGGGTCTTGGGCAGGCCCGGCGCCCACTGGATCAGGTCGGGCGACGCGATCGGGCCGATCTCCTTTCGCACCCACTGGCGAAGCTCCGTCTTGAGCTCGTCCGTGGGCTCGATGCCCGCGGTCAGGGTCACGTAGCAGTAGATGCCCTGGCCCTTGACGTCGTGCGGATAGCCGACCACCGCCGCCTCCGAAACCGACGGGTGCGCCACCAGCGCGCTCTCGACCTCGGCCGTGCCCATGCGGTGGCCCGACACGTTGATCACGTCGTCCACGCGCCCGGTGATCCACCAATAGCCGTCCTGATCGCGCCTGGCGCCGTCGCCGGTGAAATACTTGCCCTTGAACGTCGAGAAATAGGTCTGGATGAAGCGCTCGTGATCGCCGTAGACCGTGCGCATCTGGCCGGGCCAGCTGTCCAGGATCACCAGATTGCCCTCGGCAGCGCCCTCGACGAGGTTGCCATCGTTATCGACCAGAGCCGGCTGCACCCCGAAGAACGGCCTGGTCGCGGACCCCGGCTTCAGGTCGGTCGCGCCGGGCAGCGGCGTGATCAGAATGCCGCCGGTTTCGGTCTGCCACCAGGTGTCGACGATCGGGCAGCGGTCGTCGCCGACCACATGGTGATACCAGAGCCAGGCCTCCGGATTGATCGGCTCGCCCACCGACCCCAGGATCCGCAGGGACGCCCTGCTCGTCTTCTTGACGGGATCCTCTCCCAAACGCATGAGGGCGCGGATCGCGGTCGGGGCGGTGTAAAAAATATTGACCCCGTGCTTGTCCACCACCTGCCAGAAGCGCGACGCGTCGGGGTAGTTGGGCACACCCTCGAACATCAACGTGATCGCGCCGTTCGCCAGCGGCCCGTAGACGATGTAGCTGTGGCCGGTGACCCAGCCGACATCGGCGGTGCACCAGTAGACGTCGCCGTCGTGATAGTCGAAGACATATTGGTGGGTCATCGAGGCGTAGACCAGATAGCCGCCGGTGGTGTGCAGCACGCCCTTCGGTTTGCCGGTCGAGCCTGAGGTGTAGAGGATGAACAGCGGATCCTCGGCGTTCATCGGCTCCGGCGCGCACTCGGCCGAGGCCTTGTCCATCAGGGCGTAGGCGTCGTGGTCGCGGCCGTCTTTCATCGAGACGTCGACGCCGGCGTATTTGAACATCAGCACCTGGACGTCATCCGGGCATTTTTCCAGCGCCTTGTCGGTGTTCGGCTTCAGCGGCACGTTGCGCCCGCCGCGCTTGCCGCCGTCCGTGGTGATCACCAGCTTGCTGTCGCAGCCATTGATGCGGTCGGCGAGGCTGTCCGGGGAAAAGCCGCCGAACACGATCGAGTGCACCGCGCCGATCCTGGCGCAGGCGAGCATGGCGTAGGCGGCTTCGGGGATCATCGGCAGATAGAGCGTGACCCGGTCGCCCTTCTTGACGCCCAAGTCTTTGAGAACATTGGCGAGCCTGCAGACCTTCTCGTGCAGCTGCCGGTAGGTGATCGCGGCATCCTGATCGGGCTCGTCGCCTTCCCAGAGGATCGCGGTCTGATCGCCGCGTTTGTCGAGATGGCGGTCGATGCAGTTGACCGAGACGTTGAGCACGCCGTCCTCATACCAGCGGATTTTCGCGCCATCGGCGAAATCGACGTTCTTGATCGTCTTCGGAAAGGTGGTCCAGTCCAGGCGCTTGGCCTGCTCCGCCCAGAACCCGTCCGGGTCCTCCACCGAGCGCTTGTACATCGCCGCATAGCCCGCCGCGTCAACATGCGCGGACGCCGCGATCGCGGAGGAAACGGGGTAGAGCTCAGACATGGAAAACACCTCCCCAGAAAAGGCTGCATGTGCAAAGGCTGCATGTGCAAGATCGGCCTTGGGCCTCTGGCCCTAACTCTTCCCACAAGCCGCGGTCGAACTCAACGCCCAAGCGCAGCGCGCAGGCGGTTCGATCTCGGTCGCATCCGGGGGAGAAGGGCGTCGACCTCGCTCAAGCCGCCTCTTTGACCGCGTCCTCGTCTGCAGCCTCGACGGGCAGGCTCCTGGAGCTCGAGGCGAAGACCAGGGCGCCGAGCCCGAGCAGGGTCAGGGCGGCGAGCAGCGCCCAGGCCTCGTTGATCGCAGCCACCAGGCCGGCTTTTTCCAGGAGCGGGCGCACGAAGGCCTCCATCGAGGCGTCGATCTCGCCGATCGGATCGCCGGTCATGATGCCGTCCGGCAGACCGACGATCCTGCCCGCCTCGATATCGCCCTGCCGCAGCCGCTCGGCCAGGGCCTGGCCGTGGATGGGTGCTCGCGCATAGATCACGGTGTCGATCAGCGCGAGACCGATGGCGCCGCCAAGATTGCGCATCAGGTTGAACAGCCCGCTGCCGTCGGCGACACGCTCCGGCGGCAGCAGGCCGAGGGCGAGGCGGGTCGGCGGCAGGAGGCAGAACATGATCGCCGCACCGCGCAGGATCTGCGGCCAGAGCATCTCGTCGAAATCGGTCGCCGATGTCTGAAAGGCGCTCATGCCGAGCCCGAGCGCGAACAGGGTGAAGCCGAAGGCGGTGAGCAGGCGCGCGTCGATGCGGCGCTCCAGCTGCACGGCGAGTGGGGCGGCAAGGAGCTGGGCGACGCCGGTGACCAGCATCACCTGGCCGATGCCGAAGGCGCCGTGGCCGCGCACGAAGCCCAGAAAAACCGGCATCAGATAGACCGAGCCGAACAGGCCGACGCCGAAGAGGAAGCTGAGCAGGCAGCCGATCGCGAAGTCGCGGTCGGCGAAGAGGGTGAGGTCGACCAGCGGCGGCGTCGGTCCGTCGTCCAGCGCCGCCTTGAGCGTCCGGCGGACGAAGCTCGCCGCGCTCAAAGCGGCGAGCAGCAGCAGGCCCAGGACCGGCGCCGACGCCCAGCCGCGGGCCGGCGCTTCCTTCAGGCCGATCTCCAGCGCCGCGAGGCCGAGGGCGAGGAACAGGAGCGAGACCAGGTCGAGGGCCTGCAGTCTCCCGAGATCGGGACGCTCCCTCTTCAGGCAAAAAGCGACCACCACCACGGCCAGGACACCGGGGGCGACGTTGATCAGGAAGAGCCAGGGCCAGCTCCAGGTCTCGGTGATCCAGCCGCCGACCACCGGACCGACGGTCGGCGCCAGTACGGCGAGCACGCCGCCGATCGTGGTCGCGATCCCCTGCTGACGCACCGGAAACAAAAGAAACACCGCGGAAAAAACCAGCGGGATGAGCATGCCGCCCGCGAAGCCCTGGACGATGCGCGCGGCCACCAGCGTGGCGAAGCCGGTGCTGAACGCGCAGGCGGCCGAGGCGATCGTGAACACGCCGAGCGCGATCACGAACAGCGCACGCATGGTCAGTGCCCGGGTGAGAAAGCCGGTGAGCGGGATCGCGATCACCTCGGCGATCAGATAGGCGGTCTGCACCCAGCTGATCAGATCCTTGTCGACGTCCAGCGCCGCCTGGATGGTGGGCAGCGAGGTGACCACCACCTGAATATCCAGGATCGCCATGAACATGCCGAGGCCCATGGCGGCAAAGCCGAGCCAGGTGGCGGGCGTCGCGCCGGGCTCCGAGGTCATGATTCGGCGAGCGCCTGGTTCTCGGCGCGGATGCGGATGGTGAGCACGATGGCGTTCAGGACCGTGAACAGCACCGCAAACCAGGGATGCCCCAGCGCCATCGGCAGCACGAAGATCTCCGCGGCGACCACCCAGTAATTGGGGTGGGAGATGAAACGAAACGGTCCCGTAGTCACGAGAGGTTCATAGGGCAGCACGATGATGCGCGTGGTCCAGCGCCGTCCGAGGGTTACCAGAATCCAGACCCGCAGGGCCTGCAGGACGAGGAACAGGCCGATCCAGGGGAGCGAGGGCGGCCGGTTGTAGGCGAGAAGCCAAAGGCCGATCAGCCAGGCAGCATGTAGCGCGACGATCAGCGGATAGTGCTCGGGTGACGCCTCGCGGGCACCTCGCTCCAGAAGCCAGCGGGTGTTCCTCCGGGCGATCCAGAGCTCGCTCAGGCGCTGCAGGGTCACCAGCAGCAGGATGATGATGGTCAGCGTCATGAGTGCCTCGCGAGAGACACGCATTGCGCGGAAAAGCCGGGGCCAAGCGCTGTCAGGATGGTGCGCTCCGGCAGGCCGGCCTGCAGCAGCCGCTCGAGCACGAACAGAACCGTGGGGGAGGACATGTTGCCGTAATCCGCGAGCACCGCGCGCTCGTGATCGAGCGAACGGCGTTCCAGATCGAGTGTCGTCTCCAGCGCCTGGATCACCTTGCTGCCGCCGGGATGGCAGCAGAAACGGCCGACATCGGCCTTGGCGAGCCCCATGCGCGCGAGCATGCCCTCGACCGCCGGGCCGAAATGGCGCTCGGCAAAGGGCGGAATCTCGCGATCGAAGATCACGCCCAGGCCTTCGGGATCGACGGTCCAGCCCATGATGTTCAGGCTGTCCGGCCAGGTGTGCTCGGCCGCTGCCTCGATCCGGCAAAGCCCTTCGGCGCCGGCGCGCACAACCGCGGCTGCGGCACCGTCGGCGAACAGCGCGGTCGCGACGATATTGGCCTTGCTCAGCTGATCCAGGCGAAAGGCGAGCGAGCAGAGCTCGACCGCGACCATCAGCACGTTGGTCCCCGGCCGCGCCTCGGCCAGCCTTGCGGCGAGGGAGAGCCCGGCGGCCCCGCCGGCGCAGCCGAGGCCGAAAACGGGCACGCGGGAGACGTCGGGACGAAAGCCGATGATGCCGGCGACGCGCGCTTCCAGACTGGGCGTGGCGATGCCGGTGGAGGATATGGTGACGATGGTGTCGACCTCGGAGGCCGCGAGTCCCGCCGCCGACAAGGCTTTCTCGGCAGCCTCGATGAACAGGGGTTCGGCGCCCTCGACATAGGCTTCCATGCGGTCCGGCCAGTGGCGGGGCTGCATGTACCATTCGGGCGGCCGGGCGATGTGGCGTCTGGCGATGCCGGCGGTGTAGAACACCGACACCAGCCGCTCGAAATCGGGATAGCGCTCGGCGAACAGACCGCGCACGATGGTGGCGATGTCACGCTGATCGAGCTGGCAGGGCGGCACGGCGGTGCCGAGCCCGAGCAGGGCGGCGGGCGACGCTCCCGAGACGCGGCTGGAGTCGATCGTCGGGCATTCCGAGGCCATTCAGCTCCCTTCCATGGTCTTTTTACGCATGGGAGGCTAACAGAACCGGGCGTCATTTGCTCCATCGAGGCTCCGGTATTTTCCAGGTCTATCGCGGAGATTTGAGCCCATGTTACGGCGACTGCCGCATGACGCGAGGTGACGGCGCGCACACGCGGCATCGATGTAGCACCTTCGTTTGCAGCCATCGTCCTTCCCGGCCACCTCGCCAAGCCGTGCCGCCTGGGCTAGGCTTGCCCCACGATCGCCCGGCAGGACGCGGGCGGCTCACGCATGCAGGGAGACGACCACCATGCCAGCCAACGACATGCCGCTTCTCGGCTACGGCACCTTTCCGTTGAAGGGCGACGAGGCGAAAGCATGCACGTTGACAGCGCTGGAGCTCGGCTATCGGCATCTGGATACGGCGCAGATGTATCAGAACGAGGCGGCGGTCGGCCAGGCGATGGCTGAGTCCGGCCTCGCGCGCGGCGACATCTTCCTGACGACCAAGGTGCATCCCGACAATTACGGCGAGAGCGCATTCGCGCCGAGCGTCGCGCGTAGCCTGGAGGCGCTGGGCGTCGATCAGGTCGATCTTCTGCTCCTGCACTGGCCGCATCCGAGCCTGGACATGCCTGACGTCGTCGAGCGCCTGGCGGCGACTCTCGACAAGGGCCAGGCGCGCACCATCGGCGTCTCCAATTTCAATCCCGAGGATCTCGCCCGTGTCCAGGACCTTGCCGGCGGGCGCATCGTCTGCAACCAGATCGAGCTTCATCCCTTCGTCGACCAGCGCCCGACCATCGAGGCCGCGGCGACGCTCGGCATCCGGCTCACCGCCTATTGCCCCGTGGCGCGCGGCAAGGTGGTGGACGATCCGACCCTGCAGGCGATCGGCGCGGCGCACGACAAGACGGCCGCCCAGATCGCCATCGCCTGGCTGGTGCAGCAGGGCATCGCCGCGATTCCCATGAGCCGCAGCCGCGAGCGCGCCAAGGCCAATCTCGAAGCCGGGGATATCAAGCTCAGCGGTGACGAGATGCAGCGCATCGACGCCATCGGCCGCGCCGACGGCAAGATGATCAATCCCCCGGGCCTGACCCCCATCTGGGGCCGCGCCCATTAGGGTCGGAACCCGATCGCCGTCCGATCGGTTCGTAACGAATGCCTTGGGATAGACGGTCCGCGCGCAAGCAGCGGGTTCTTTACCGTTTCTTCACACTTTCATGCGACAACCGCTGTTCAGATGGTCCATGCGATCCTGGGAATCCGTCCGCCCGACCAGAGAGAAGAGCGATGTTCGGATTCCCAGGGTCGCATGGACCTGATCCACATCGTCACACGCTCGGGCTGAGATATCGTCAAGATGACGGCAAAACGGCCGTCGGCGACTGAACAGCGGGTCGCCAGCAACGGCGGGCTTCACTTTGGGTTCGAGCGGGGCCCGGCCGATCGAGTCAGCACGTCAGCTTCAGTGACCTCCACCACCCCAAGCCTTGGGTGCAAACCCGCGAGCCAGGCCAGGACGGTCCGAGTCAGGGAGGCGGCCCTGCCGCCAGTTTGGCTTTGGCCTGGGTGAGGTCCTGGGTGGTCTGGTGGAGGCGTTCGGCGAGTTCGTGCATCACCTGGATGCCGATCTGCGGGAACTGGGTGACCAGCTGGAAGAAATTGTCCTTGGCGACTTTCAGGGTTTCGAGGTCGGTCTTGGCGGCGACGGTGGCGGTGCGCGGCACGTCGCAGAGCACGGCGATCTCGCCGATGATGTCGTTCTTGCCGAGGGTGGCCACGACCATCGGACCGGTGCCGGTGCTGACCACGACGTCGGCTTCGCCCTTCAGAATGATATAGGCGGCATCGCCGTGATCCCCCTCGCGGCACACCTCATCGCCCGCCATGAAGTTCAGCCGCTCGCTGGTGAACGCCAGGAGCTTCAGCTTGGCCGGCTCGATCTTGGCGAACAGCGGAATGCTGCGCAGGGTTTCCATATCTTCGGTGAGTGACATCTCGCGGCTCCCCCTTCCCTGTTCTTCATTCCGCGGCGACCATGGCGTGCAGGGCACTGCCATCGTGGTTGAGCTCATCGTAGGCGCCCTGCTCGACGATCTGACCATGGCGCATGACCAGCACGTGATCGAAACGTGCGGCGAGCTCGCTTCGGCTGAGCGACCAGATGAGCGTGCGCCCGTCGAACTCCTCGAGCATGGCATCGAGAATCGCGATCTGCTCGCCCGGATCGAGCGGGCCGATCGGATCATGGACGATCAGGATGTCCGGCCGCTTCAGGAGGGCGCGTGCAAGGGCAAGCTTCTGGCGCTGCGGCAGGGACAGGCGCGAGCCGGCGACGCCGACCTCCGCCTGCAGCCCGACATCGATCACCTGGCCGCGCAGATCGAGATCGGCGAGCACCTGGCCGATCAGGTCGCCGATGCGCTCGGTCGCCTGGGCCTGGCCGTAGGCGATCTTGCCGAACAGGATGTTGTCCTGGAGGCTGGCGCCGGCGGTGTAGCAGTCCGGATCGAAGAAGGCGACCGAGGCGGCCAATGCTTCCGGCAGATTTTCCCGGAACTGACGGCGGGCGGCGACGATCCGGGCCTGCAGGGCCTCGTCGACCAAGCCGAGACGGTGCCTGGCCGGGATCAGCTTGAAGGTCAGGGAGAGCAGGCTCTGACGTTCGGTCTCGCTCAGATCTTCGAGGCGGTTCGCGTCGATGCGGCCGATCAGGGCGCGGTAATCCGGCAGATCCTCGGCGTCGATGAAGCTGAACTGGCGGAAATAGTCGTGGTCCGGCGGCAGGTCGGCGAACAGCTCGACCATGATGCTGGCGAGCCGGTGGCCGACCTCGATCAGGATCTCGGTGAGGTCGCTTTCCTTCATCACGTCCTGGACATAGGGCTGGGACGCCAGGTGATCGATGGAGAACTCGTCGCCGATCGGCGAGCCGAACAGCAGGTTCTCGGCGAGCGTGGCGTTGGAGTTGTAGGCCTCGGGATCGAACACCTCGACCAGGCGGCCGAGCTTCGGCTCCTGCAGGCGCTCGCCCATGGCGCGCCTGGCGTTCATGACCGAGTCGGCGACCTCGGGCTGATCCTCCGGGTCGATCGTGCCGCGCAGGCCCATCTGGTAGACGTCTCGATCCAGCCGGACCATGGCCAGGACCCGCTCGGCGGCGGGCACCAGATCGGCGGGATCGTCGATGCCGGCGGCCTGGTAGTCGACCCAGTCGGCATCGATGTCGAAGGGCGAGTTGCCGGAGCGCTTGGCTTCCAGCAGGGCGCGCTCGTGGGTCTTCTCGTCCTCGTCTTCAGGCGCGATCGCCGTCAGCGGCCGATGCTTCAGGCCGAAGAACAGGTTGTGCGCGATGGTGCCGGCGAAGATCTGGGCGGGGTAGCCGACATAGGTCATGCGCCGGCCGGCGATGGCTTCGGCCAGCGTGGCGACGTCGTGCCCGCCGATGGTGACCCGGCCGCGGTCCGGCGCGAGCAGGCCGGCGAGCACCAGCGTGAGGTCCTCCTTGCCGGCGCCGGTCGGGCCGACGATGGCGATGCGCGCGGGGCGCTCGATGGTGGCGCTGGCGCCGTCCAGCGTGGCCACGCCGTCGTCGCTCGCCACGGTCAGATTGGCGATCCTGATCGGACCGTCGAGGCTGATGGCGGGATCGGGATCGGCGCTCTGCAGCGCCTCGTCGCGCACGCCCGGCGGATCGAACTGCTGCACCACCTGGTCATATTTGATCGCCGCGTCCCACATCATCTCGTAATAGCCGAGCAGCTCCTTCCAGGGCGCGTAGAGCTTCTCGTGGGCGCCGATCACCGCCACCAGGGCGCCGAGGGTGAGGTCGCCCATGATCACCAGATAGCCGCCGATCGAATAGAAGAAGAACGGCGAGAGCTGGGCGAGGAAATTGTTCAGGAACTTGATGAAGAACTTCTTCTTGTAGATCGAGAAGCGGATCTCGAAGACCTTGCCGAGCTCCTTGGTGAAGCGCGCGAGCTCGTGCTGCGTGGCGTCGTTGGCGCGCAGATCGCGCACGCCGCCCGCGGTCTCGCCGATGCGCTCGGCGAGGCGCCGGACCTGGCGCACCCGCTCCTTGCCGAGCTGGTTGACCCGGCGCTGCAGCTTCGGAATGACGTACATCTGGAGGGGGTAGAGCACGACCGCGGCACAGCCGAGGATCGGGTCCTGGGCGAACATGAAGGCGAGCACGGTGATCAGCGTGCCGCCCTGGAAGGCAGGCAGCGCCACCGCCTCGCCGATGAAGCCGCCGAGCGGTTCGACCTCGGCATTGATCATCTGCACGATCTCGCCGGTGGAGATCTTGCGGAAATGGGGCAGGGGGAAGCGCATCACGCGCGAATAGAGCTCGTAGCGCAGACGCCTGAGCATGCGCTCGCCGACGATGCCCTTGTAGACGTTGATGACGTATTTGAAGCCGCCATTGATCAGCACCAGCACCAGGAAGATGCCGCAGAGCGTGAACAGGTAGCTGACCTGATCGAGCTCGATGCCGAAGATCGCGCCGCCCTCGGCGTTGGTCATGGCGTCGTTGATGATCGTCTTGGGCAGGTCGAGGCTGGCGTAGAGGAAGGGAAAGGACACCAGGGTCAGGGCCAGAATCGCGAGCTGCTGCGTCCTGCTGTGACGCATGATGTAGCCGAAGATGCTGCGATCCATCGCCACTTCCGCAGGAAATCCCAAGGAGGCCGCCCCGCCCAGTCCCCGGACCGGGATGGCCTTTCGTCCTGATTTAGCCCATTTTCGTCCTGATGTGCACTATGTGTCGTGCCGGGGCGGATGCGCTCAGCCGCGACCGTCCGGGCGGGCTGGTGCATTCGAGGAACGAGGGCAGGCGATGAGCACCCAGGACAGCGCGGCTGCCGGCGGTTCCGATCCGCTGACGCTGGCACGCGCCGAGATGGCGGCAGGGGAACGGCTGATCTGGGCCGACACGTCCCTTCCCGGCAATGCGCGCCGGCGCGTGCTGCCGGTCAGCATTCTGGGCTGGCTGTTCCTGCTGCTGTCGCTGGCGTGGATGGCGAAAGCGGCGATCGCGTCCTTCTGGCTCTTGATCATGGGCCTCCCCTTCCTGCTCGCCGCCGCGGCCATCGCCGGCCTGCCCTGGTGGTGGCCGACGATCACCCGCCACACGGTCTACGCGATCTCCGACCGCCGGCTTCTGATCATCCAGAGCTGGCCGAGACGAAAGGTCAGGAGCTACGGCCCGGACGACATCGACGTGGTCGAGCGGCGCGAGAAGAGGGACGGCTCCGGCGACATCGTGTTTCGGCGCGAGGAATACCGAAAGCTCCGGCATCACCACGATCCGCAAGGCAAACGCCGGACAGGCGAGCGCGAGATCGGCTTTTTCGGCGTGCCCGACGTCAAGACGCTGGAAGAGGCGATCTGGGCGCTGAAGGAGAAGCGGTCGATCATGGTCGACGAGGGCGATGGCAACGATGCACCGGCTTCGAGTGCGGAAAATACCGCCTCCGCCGAGGTTTAGGCGGGAATCCCGGCATGGGGCACCGGCAGCGAAGCCGTTCAGAAGCCACGATTCGCCTGAAATCTGCCCACAATCGATCACTTCTCTACCTTCTGGGTGAAATCGCCTTGTGCGGGTCACAATTCATTGCCAGTCTCTGGCAAACATCATCAACGAACCGTTGCCCGTCTTCATGAGTTCCGCTGCCCGTCTCCTCATCTACAGCCATGACAGCTTCGGCCTCGGCCATCTGCGCCGCTGCCGGGCGATCGCGCATCACCTGGTCGAGCGCTACCGGCAATTGTCGATCCTGATCCTGTCGGGCTCGCCGATCATCGGCAGCTTCGACTTCAAGGCGCGGGTCGACTTCGTGCGCATTCCCGGCGTGATCAAGCTCCGAAGCGGCAATTACACGCCGCTCAGCCTGCATCTCGACATCGAGCAGACGCTGGCGATGCGAAGCTCGATCATCCAGCACACGGCGGAGATCTTCGACCCGCATCTGTTCCTGGTGGACAAGGAGCCGCTCGGCCTGCGCGGCGAGGTCGGCGACACGCTGGAGATGCTGAAAGACCGCGGCACCCGCCTGGTGCTCGGCCTGCGCGACGTGATGGACGAGCCCAACCTGCTGCGCCGGGAGTGGCAGCGGAAGAACGTCTATCCCGCCCTGAACGATCTCTACGACGAGATCTGGATCTACGGCCTGCCGGAGATCTTCGACCCGGTCGCCGAGCTGCCCAATATGGAGACCCTCGCGGACAAGATGACGTTCACGGGCTATCTCCGGCGCGAGCTGCCGCAGGCACCGCCGGATGCCCATGACAGCGAGCTGCCGAGCGAGCCCTATCTTCTGGTGACCACCGGCGGCGGCGGCGACGGCGAAGGGCTGATCGACTGGGTGCTGCGCGCCTATGAGAGTGAGCCGGACCTGCCGCATCCCGCCCTTCTGGTGTTCGGGCCGTTCATGAACCGCGATCGGCGCCAGGCCTTCCAGGAACGCGCGGCGAAGCTCAGGAAGGTGCATGCGATCACCTTCGAGGCGCGCTTCGAGCGCCTGGTCGATCGGGCGATCGGCGTGGTGGCGATGGGCGGGTACAACACGTTCTGCGAGATCCTGTCCTTCGGCAAGCCCGCCCTGATCGTGCCGCGCACGCGCCCGCGGCGCGAGCAGCTCCTGCGCGCCAGGCGGGCGGAAGCGCTCGGGCTGGTGCGCGTGCTGCCGGACAACGAACGGCACAATCCCAAGGTCATGGCCGCCGAGCTCGCAGCCCTGCCGGACTGGCGGCCGCAGCAGGACATCGAGATGGCGAGCTTTCTCGGCGGCCTCGACCGGGTCGCGGAGCTGGTCCGCCCCTGGCTTCCGGTGCGCACCCGGCGTGCCGCCGACGGCGCGCTCCGGCAGACCGCCTGAGCGGCGGCGGGCGATGGCATCGGCAGCAGGACGCAACCCGCCCAGGATCGCCCTGGTGCTGAAGGGCTATCCGAGGCTGTCGGAGACCTTCATCGCCCAGGAGATCCGAGGGCTGGAGCTGCGCGGCCTCGCGCTCGAGATCGTGTCCCTTCGCCACCCCTACGATCCGGCGATCCATCCGATTCACGAGCAGATCGAAGCTGATGTGCGCTATCTGCCGGAATATCTGTATCAGGAGCCGCTGCGCGTGCTCAAAGCCTGGTGGCGCGCGCGGCGCCTGCCCGGCTACCCGGCCGTGCGCGCGCTCTGGCTGAAGGATCTGTGGCGGGACATGACCGCCAATCGCGTCAGGCGCTTCGGCCAGGCGCTGGTGTTCGCGGCCGAGATGCCGGCAACGATCGGGCTGATCTACGTGCATTATCTGCACACGCCCGCCTCGGTCGCCCGCTACACCGCGCTGCTGCGCGGCCTGCCCTTCAGCGCCTCCGCCCATGCCAAGGACATCTGGACCTCGCCGGACTGGGAGCTGAAGGAAAAGCTCGAGGACTGCCGCTGGCTCACCACCTGCACCCGGGTCAACCGCCGGCATCTCGCCGACCTCGCCCCCGGCACCGAGGTTTTTTTGACCTATCACGGGTTGGACGCAGAACGTTTCCCGGCACCCGAGCGCCAGCTCGGCCCCGACGGCAGCAGCCCCGAGCATCCGGTGCAGCTGCTGGGCGTCGCCCGGCTGGTGGCGAAGAAGGGCGTCGGTACCCTCCTGGACGCGCTGCATCGCCTGCCGCCCGATCTGCATTGGCGCTATGTGCATATCGGCAGGGGCGATGAGACGGATCGGCTGACGGCGAAAGCTCAGGAGCTGGGGCTTGCCGATCGGATCGACTGGCAGGGTGCCCAATCCCAGGAGCAGGTGATCTCCGCCTATCGGCGCGCCGATCTGTTCGTCATGGCGAGCCGCATCGCCGAGGACGGCGATCGCGACGGTCTGCCGAACGTGCTGATGGAGGCCGGATCACAGGAGCTGGCGGCGGTCACCACGTCGGTTTCCGCCGTGCCCGAGCTGATCACCGACGGCGACAATGGCCTCCTGGTCCCGCCCGACGATGCCGAGGCGCTGGCCGCCGCGCTCGAAACCCTCGCGCGCGATCCGCAACAGCGCCTGGCGATGGGCCGAACCGCGCGGCGCACCGTGCTCGAACGCTTCGCCATGGACCCCGGTCTCGACACCCTGGCCGCCCGCCTCCGCCAAGAGCTCGCGACGCCACAGCGACAGGCGGCGTGATACTGGTGTCCCGATCGCGACGTTCTTATGGTCCAGCATGCTTAACTCTGGCTTAACCTTGCTTTGCGACACATCTTGCTGGTCCATGCGATCCTGGGAATCCGCCCGCCCGCAGACAGAGTTGTGCGAGGCTCGGATTCCCAGGATCGCATGGACCATGAAAAGACATAGAAGCGTCAGGTTAACAGCAGGTTAAGAATGCCCTCTCCGTCACCCGTTGAAGGGAAAAACCGGTCATCTCCCCGGCGGGATGGTATGCCCCTCCTCAAAGCCCGAAAACCAGGCCGCATACCCTCGCTTCAAGCCCCTCCGGTCCAAGTCAACGAGGTGGCCGCGCCACCCGTGCCACTTAGATGGAGCGGTCGCCGAGGGGGCGGAGGATGCAGCCGCTGATGCGCCAGCTGCCGTCGGTCTGCTGCTGCATCATGTAGTAGGCGCTGAACACCTCGTTGTCCGGGCCGACCACCACCAGGCGCTGGGTCGGGCTGCCGCGCACCTCCAGGAGGTCGCTGAATTCGATCTGGCGCGGCCGGTAGACCGGCATGTAGCCGCGCTTGACCATGGCGACGAAGCGCGACGCATCGCCGAAGCGGTGCTGGACCTTCGGCGCCGCCAAGCTGAAGGCGCGATCGGCGTCGTTGGCCTTGAAGGCCTCGATCTGGCTGGTGATGGTCTCGCGGATGGCGAGGCGGTCGGCATCGCTGAGCTGATCGACGCCGTCGGCGCGCAGGCCCGGCGTCCGCACCAGGAGGGCTGCGGATGCCACAGCGAGGCCGAGCAGCAGCCCGCGTCGACCCAACCGCTTAGTCGTCAAAGGGCCCATGAGCGACGTCCTCCAAAGCGAAATCATACCATTCCAAGTAGAACGCCAGCACGGACAAGCAACACAGCACCGTTTGCAGAACAAGGGGCGATCCGTTGGAATTCAACACAAAGAAAGAATTCAGACCATTTTACCGATTATGTCTCGAAAATTTTTTGTGCTTTTAATCAATGCTTAAGATAAATCCGCGAAGATGGTCTCGTGGCTGACAAGCCAAACGGAAAGGGACGAGATCATGGACCTCATCAAGACGTTCATCCACGACGACGACGGCGCCACCGCCATCGAATACGGCCTGATCGCCGCCCTGGTTTCGGTGGCCATCATCGGCATTCTGGGCACGCTGGGCGACAATCTGGTCGCCACCTTCCAGTCGGTCTCGGACGGTCTCGGCGTCGCGGCCGCGGAGTAACGGCGGGGTCATATGCCGCGCCCGGCAAGCTCGGCCTCGAGCTGGGCCGGGCTCGAAAAGTGAATGACATCGAAGCCGAGCCTGGACGCTGCCTCGACATTCTTCGCACTGTCGTCGATCAAGAGGCAGCGCTCCGCCGCATGGCCGATGCGCGCCAGCATAAGCTCGAAGATCGCGGGGTCGGGCTTCATCAGCCGCTCCTCGCCCGAGACCAGGATGGTGCGAAAGCGCTCCAGGAAGGCGTAGCGCTCGCGCGCGAACGGGAAGGTTTCCGCGGACCAGTTGGTGAGCGCGTGCAGCTCGTAGCCGCCCTCATCAAGCCGCTCCAGGATGGCGACGCTGCCGTCGATCGGCCCGTTCAGCATCTCGTGCCAGCGCTCGCGATAGGCCTGGATCAGGTCCCGATGCTGCGGATGCTCCGCGACCAGCAGCTCGACCGCCTCCCGCCAGGTTCGGCCGCGGTCCTGCTCGGCGTTCCAGGCAGGCGTGCACACATCGCGCAGAAACGCCTCCATCGCCGCCTCGTCCTCGAACAGCTTTCGATAGAGATGACGCGGGTTCCAGTCGATCAGGACGGCGCCGAGATCGAAAATGACGACGGGCTGGTCTGGCATGGCACTCCCTCTGGCAGCGACGGCGATCTTCGGCGGGCATGATGACCCGCGCGGCGATCAGTGGTAGATGATGTCGGCGACATCCTCCAGCCGGGTTCCGCCCGATCGCCGTGCCCGCCCCTCAAGGAGCTCCGCCCCTCATGATCCCCTGCCAGCGCCATCTCTTCACGATTCCGGACGATGTCGCCTATCTGAATTGCGCCTATATGTCGCCCTTGTCCAAGGCGGTCGCCGCGGCCGGCGTCGACGGCGTGATGCGCAAGGCGAGCCCCTGGACCGTGAAGCCTGCGGACTTCTTTGCGGAGAGCGAGCAGGCGCGCGCGCTGTTCGCGGGGCTGATCAACGCCAGCGCCGACGACATCGCGATCGTGCCCGCCGCGAGCTACGGCCTCGCCACCGCTGCCCGCAACCAGCGGGTCACCGCTGGCGACGCCATCCTGATCCTGGCGGAGCAGTTTCCCTCCAACGTCTACACCTGGCGCGAGCTTGCTGCGCAGCGGGGTGCCGAGGTGATCACCGTCGAGCGCCCGACCGACGGCGACTGGACCGGCGCCGTCCTGGAGCGGCTGAACGAGCGGGTCGCGATCACCGCCCTGCCCCACTGCCACTGGACCGACGGTGGGATCGTCGATCTCGAACGGGTGGGCGAACGCTGCCGGGAAGCTGGAAGTGCCCTGGTGCTCGATATCACCCAGTCGATCGGAGCCCTTCCGTTCGACGTCAACAAGATCCGCCCGGATTTCGTCGCCGCCGGCGGCTATAAATGGATGATGGGGCCCTACAGCCTCGGCTATCTCTATGTCGCACCCGAGCATCTGGACGGCGAGCCGCTGGAGCAGAACTGGATTTGCCGCGCGGGCTCGGAGAATTTCGCGCGGCTGATCGACTATCAGGACGACTACCAGCCGGGTGCCCGCCGCTTCGACGTCGGCGAACGCTCCAACTTCGCCCTGATGCCCGGCAGCGTCGCCGCCCTGACCCAGCTGCACGAATGGACCGTGCCGGCGATCGCCGAGACCCTCGCCGCCAAGACCGCCGCGATCGCCGAACGCGCGAGACATATCGGCCTCGCCCCGATGGCCGCCAACAGGCGCGCCGGCCATTTTCTGGGCGTGCGCTTTCCGGACGGCGTGCCCAATGGCCTGCCGGAGCGGCTGGCCGACAACCGGGTCTATGTCAGCCTGCGCGGCGATTCCCTGCGCATCACGCCGCATCTCTACAACAACGAGGCCGATGTCGACCGGCTGTTCGCCGTGCTGGAGCCGATGCTCACCCGCTGATCGCGGGTCGGGGCGCCTTGCCGGTCGTCAGGCCTTGAGCGAGCCGTTGCCGCACCATCGCCTGCTGGCTGGCCAGGTTGTCCGTGATCTTCACGGTTTCTTCATCTTTCCTTGCGATGATCACCATCTGGTCCATGCGATCCTGGGAGTCCGAGCCTGGCCCCACCACTCCGGAATTATGTAGCAAACACACCTTCTTGTTGTTGGTGGGAACCCATTGAAAATATTACATTCTTCCAATGGCCGACCCCATCGTCGTCTCATCGCTCATCAAGAAACGTGCCGAACTCGCCGGCCTCGCCGACGCCAAGCGGGGCGAGCTGAACGCGATCCTTCGTGATCTTGACCATCTCGACGCGGTGATCAAGCTTTTCGCGCCCGAGAAGGTGCCGGAGCTGATCCCGGTGAAGCGCCGGGCGAGCGATCGGACGTTCGCCCGGCACGAGCTGACGCGGCGGATCTTCAACATCCTGCGGGAAGCCGAGAGGCCGATGACGGCGCGTCAGATCACCGACCGCATCGTCGAGGACAAGGGGACGGATGAGCCGGCGGCACAGCTCAAGGCGCGCGTCGTGCGGGCTTTGAAGCGACAGGAGAAGGTGCTGGAGAGCAGATGGAGGGAAGGGGGTGGGTTTGGCTAATCGCCGAAAATCCAGTCTAGCGTCTTGAAGATGACGTAGCGCGCCGTCCACTTTGCTCCTGTTCCGCTTATCTTGCCAAGGATCGCCTTTAAGCGTGCCCAATAGTCGCGAGAAACTGCAGCAGTAGCCCTACCATGGCTATGTGACTCACTCCGAGCAACGACGCGGATTGTTGCAGTCTGCGTAGCAAGAAAAGCGGTGGCCATGTGGCGCACTCCTCCAGATGGAGGCTGGACGCCTTGACCAGATAAGCTGGGTATGCGATCAGAATCGCGGTTATTCTTGGATTCAAAGGCGTCCAACCTGAGTTGAATCCGAGCAAAGAGCCGAGGCTTGTACCCTCAGCTCTTGTGCTTTCTATCGCGAAAAAATTAATACATGTGCCAACTGTCTTTGGCAACGCCACAACATCTAGCGTCAGGCTCGCGCACCCTGCCAATACCCCTTCCACTGCGCCGACGGCCTGCTCGCCGCCGCTGACGCCGCCACGAGCTGGAACAGCGTGCCATTGGCCTTGCGGCGTTCGTTCTCGCGCCAAGCCATCTCACCGGCATAGGCGGCGAGGTGAACGCCAACGCGGTGGTGCTGGCCGATCTCGGCGCGACGCAGGCGGGAGAAGTAGCTCTCGGCCTGGTTGGTGCAGGCGTCCTCATCCTTGAACGAGAAGCTGCGGTTGATCCGCTTGGTCTCGTAATGGGCGTGCAGGATGTCCCAGGACGGCGCCTCATCGGCGTAGACGGTCGCGCCCCGCGCCACGATGTCGTGCACCATGTCGGTGGCGTCGCCCTCGTGCTTGACCACGAACGGCAGGGCGCGGCCCCTGCGCTCGCGCATCACGACCACGCAGCGGCGCTTGCCGCTCTGGTTCTCGGCGAGACGGCGGTCCTTCCGGTCCTCTTTCTTGTTCTCAGGCTTCACATGACCGCCGAAATAGGCGCCGTCGATCTCGACGTCACCGGCGAGCTGCGGGCCAAGGATATTCTCGCGATCCATGGCCTCGCGCAGCTTGTGCGAGAGCACGAAGGCCGTCTTGTACTGGACGCCCATGTCGCGGCTGACCTGCAGGGCGGAAACGCCCTTGGCGCCGTTGACGAAGATCGCCATGGCCAGGAGATAGTCACGGATCGGCAGCTTGCGGCTGGCGAACAGCGTTCCGCTGGTCAGGCTGAACTGCTTGAAGCAGCCCTTGCACTTGAAGATCGCGCGCGTCTTGAACTCGTAGCAGGCGCAGCAACCGCAATGCGGGCACACGGCCTCGCCGTCGGTCTCCGACCAGCGGATCTTGCGGAACACGCCCCGCGCTTCCTCATCGCTCATGCGCACCACCTTGGCCACGCTGAGCGTCCGGGCTCGGGCGGAAAGAAGGAAGTGCTGCATCATTTGTCATCATTTTCAGTGCTTATACACTGAACATGGTGACAAATCACATTTTCGGAGATGACATGCCGGAACGTACAGACTGGGAAGCGAAGGCGCGGGGAATTCTGCGCGCCGAGATGACAAGACGCGGGCTCAGCTATGCACAATTGGTCGAAAAACTGGCAGAAATCGGCGTCAAGGATGACGAGAGGAACGTTCGAAACAAGGTCAGCCGTGGGAAGTTCACAGCCGCCTTCATGCTGCAATGCCTAGAGGCGATTGGCTCGGACGTCATCCGTCTTTGAGATGAATCGCGGGCCGCACAGCGTATAACTCCTGGTTTTTTTGTCTGGTCTGGTTTCGGAGGGGCTGTTATCGAAATAGCGTATTTAGAATCCTCTATTTGTCCTGACATAGTCAAAATCAAAAATTTCTCAGTCTTCGCAATGATTTTCCAGTATATATTCTCTTTTGTTGCGAGAAATCGAACATAACAATCTTCAAAATCCTTGATTAAGGATATCACCGCAAAAAGTTGCTCACTGCTAGTCCTTAAAACGACTCCATAGTCAATATTGGATACTTCAAGATTTTCGATAGGCTGACCAGAATTTGGCAAGTCAAAGAAGATATCCATCTCATCATAAGCGGGCGAAGGGACGTCTTGCGTCCTCAGTCCCGCAACCGCTCTTTTCAACGAACTCTCCAACACAAGAGCAAGAAAGCCGCCGAGGAATAGAGCCACAAGCGGAACCTGCCATGAGCCTGAAAACGCTTCACCCATGGCGCCCACCCCATCTTTCATGAGTGTCGATATCCCGACAGAGCTGGCCCATTCCTCTATGTTCTGTTGATAAACAGTGCCAAGCGCGACCGTGACTAGAGCGAAGGCCCAAGAAAGAATCCGATTGATATAGCGCATCCGCATCCGCCCGAATATTCTTTCGGGTTTCATACCATGCCGCGCCTCGATCGCGACCCAGCGCTTCGAAATTTTCGGTTTTCACAGCCCACCCCGCCCTAGGTGTGTTTGCTACATAATTCCGCACCACTCCCGGCGGGCGGGCGGATTCCCAGGGTCGCATGGACCGGAAAGCCACCGTGACAGATTTTGGTTAAGAAAACGTCAACGCTGGGACCATGCTGCCTGCTGCCGCGAGGTACGGATGTCGTGGCTGTGGTCGGTCCAGCTGCCTGCTTGCTCCGGTTCGGTGGGTTCTGGAGGTCTGCCGCTCGAGCCTGTCGCCGGGCAATCACCTGCTGTCTTCGCCTGCCGGATCACGGAATCTGAGCGCCCCGGCAATTGAGATAGACGGCATAGATCGAGGAGGTCCCACAGATGAAAAGCCGGTTCCTCGCGCCCGGCCGGCCGCCGAAGGTGACGTTCGCGACCGCTTCCGGCACCAGAATCTTGCCGAGCAGCTCGCCCTCGGGCGAGACGGCGTGCACACCGTCGCCGGCGCTGGTCCAGATATGGCCGTTCTCGTCGGCACGAAAGCCGTCGGCGCAGCCGACGTCCGGTTTGTAGAACACGTCGCCGCCGGTGAGGCGTCCGCCGTCGTCGACCACGTCGAACACGCGGATATGGCGCTCGGCATCGGGCTCGAACAGCAGGTTGGTCTCGGCGACATAGAGCCTGCGCTCGTCCGGCGAGAAGCAGAGGCCGTTCGGACAGACGAAGTCGTCGAGCATGAGATCGAGCGTGCCGCTCGCCGGATCGACACGGTAGACGTGGCAGGGCTGTTCCTGCTCGGACTTGAAGCCCTCATAGTCGACCGCGATGCCGTAATAGGGATCGGTGAACCAGATGGTGCCGTCGGACTTGACCACCACGTCGTTCGGCGAGTTCAGGCGCTTGCCCCGATACTGATCGGCGATCACCGTGATCCGACCGTCATGCTCGGTCCGGGTGACCCGCCGCGTGCCGTGCTCGCAGGTGATCAGCCGGCCTTCGCGGTCGCGGGTGTTGCCGTTGGCGTAGTTCGAGGGCTGGCGATAAACGCTGAGCCCGACGCCGTCGATCCAGCGCATGATCCGGTTGTTGGGAATGTCGCTGAACAGGAGGCAGCCGGCATCGCCGATCCAGACGGGACCCTCGGCCCAGCGCATGCCATCAGCCAGCTTTTCCAGCGGCGCGTTGCCCATGATGAACTGGTTGAAGCGCGGGTCGATGAAGTCGAAGCTGTCCATGGGGCTCCCCGAGGCTGGCGGATCGGCCGCCATCGACCGACTGGGCGCTGTTGAGCCAAGATCGGCGGCGTCTGTCAATGCACGCGTCGGAACGCCCCGCCGGAGGGCCGCGTCAGGCGCCGATCGCCGCGAAGCTTTCGGCGACATGCACGGCGAAGGCCCGGGCGGCCGGGCCGATATCGGCGCGCTCGCAGAGGCGGATCTGATAGTGGCCGATGTCGGGCAGGCGATGTGCCGGCCCGAGCCGCTCGTAGTCCGAGGTCAGCAGGCTCTGCGGCAAGGGCGCGATCGCGAGATCGGCGAGCAGGGCGGCGAGCTGACCCTGGCAGTTGTCGCAGCTATAGGCGATGCGATAGGGCCTGCCGATGCGGTCGAGCGCGCGCAGCGCCGCCGCCCGCCAGACGCAGCCATGGCCGGACAAGGCAAGCGGCACCGGCTCCATCTCGCGGGCGCGCCCGCCTTTGACGCCGACCCAGACCAGCGGCTCCGAATAAATCCGCCGCCCGTGAACCGCGCCGTCATCGCGCTCCTCGGTGGTCACGAGGGTGACGTCGATGTCGCCGTTGCGCAGCTGATCCTGCAGGCTGATGCTGGTGGCGAGCACCACGCTGACCTCGACCTTCGGATGGGTCGCGGCGAAGCGGGAGAGGATGTTGGGGAGAAAGCGCGTGCCGAAATCATCGGGCGCTCCGAAGCGCAGGCATCCCTCGACCGGCGGCACGAGAAAGCGCGCCACCGCCTCTTCGTTGACCCGCAGCATCTGGCGCGCATAGCCGAGCAGGGCCTCGCCGTCGGGCGTCAGCGCCACCGAACGACCCTCACGCGTGAACAACGGGCGGCCGAGCAGGTCCTCCAGCCGCTTCATCTGCATGCTGACCGCCGATGGCGTGCGCAGGACGGCCGAGGCTGCTGATGTGAAGCTCCCCGTGTCGGAAATAGCCACGAAGGTGCGCACCAGATCGATGTCGAGAAGGGTGTTCGCTGACGCATGCATGGCATCGACCGATCAATTTCCTTGAATAGTCATATAAGGACAATTCGTTCGATTGATCAATCACAACAGGCGATGCTGAAGGTCGACAAGGAGAACGACCATGACCTCATCCGCATCCCACGCCGACGCCGTCGACCTGCCCGTGGCGCCGTTGTTCAGGACGCTGCCGGAGCGTCTGCGCCTGTGGCATCAGCGACGCCGCGCATTGAAGGAAGCACGCGCGGCCTTCATGCACACCGTCTATCTGGACGACCGCCTGCTCGACGACATGGGCGTCACCCGCGAGGAGGTGCTCTGGGCGGCACGGCTGCCGCTCGAGCAGAACGCGGCCCTCGCGCTGCAGGCGCGCGCCGCAGGGAGACGGGCGGCACAGGCGTCCGATGGCGGACGTCGATGACGAGCAAGGGCAGCCTCAAGGGCCTTTCGACGCGTACCCGCTTCAGGTGACGCGGCGTCCCCCCACCGTTGGTCTTGTCGCCCCTGCACTCTCCGACCGTCCAGCCTAAAACGAGATGGGCAGAACTCGGACTCCCAGAGTCACATGGACCGGACGAACATGTTGGCGAAGCGCGGTTAAGAAAAGATTAGGTGTTTTTCGATCTAGCGGGCGCCGCTTGCTCTCAGGGGCCCCTCGCATGGAGTGGTTGCAAGGGCCAGGCGTCGGCTTCGTATAATAAGAAAAGGCTCCGGTAGCGCACTGAGCAAAAAAAGCGGTCACGCTCCCGCCAGGAAGGCCTTAAGATCGGCAGCGGGATCGGCGGCGAGCGCTTTCGGCAAGGGGCGGCCTGCGGTGAGGAGGCGCTTGGTGACGTTGTAGGCGACCGGGTCGTTCATCGCGTCGACCGCGAGCAGCGTCTCGCCTTGATAGTAGAAATGGGCGGCGCTCTCCTTGGCCCCCGGGCGCACCACCACCTGGTCGTAGCCGGCATTGAGCCCGGCAATCTGCAGCTTGACGTCATATTGATCGGACCAGAACCAGGGCTCCGGGCGATAGGGCTGGGCGTCGCCCAGGATGTTGAGCGCGACATTGACCGCCTGATCCTGGGCGTTCTGCACGGATTCGAGGCGGATCGGCCGGTCGTTCCAGGTGACGGCAGCGCAGTCGCCGGCGGCGAAGATCGAGGGATCGGACGTGCGCCCGAAAGCGTCCACCCGGATGGCGCCATGGACGAGATCGAGCCCCGCCTCGGCGGCAAGCTCGCTGTTCGGGAGGATGCCGATGCCGACGACGGCGAGATCGGCCGCCAGGCTGGTGCCGTCGGCGAGCACCGCCGCCAGCCCGCCGCCGTCCTCTGGCGACAGGCGCTCGATGCCGGCGCCTTCCCTTATGGTGACGCCGCGGGCGCTGTGCAGCGTCCGGAAATAGTCGGCCGTCTCCTTCGCCGCGACGCGCTGCAGCAGGCGCTCGGCAGCCTCGATCAACGTGACCTCGAGGCCTTTCTTCGCGGCCTCGGCCGCTGCCTCGAGGCCGATATAGCCGCCGCCGATCACCAGGACCTTGCGTCCCGGGCGCATGGCCGCGGCGAGCGCATCGGCATCGGCAAGATCGCGCATCATGAAGACGTCGGGCAGATCGCCGCCGATCGCTGCCGGCAGGCGGCGCGGGCGCGCACCGGTGGTCAGCACCAGCCGGTCATAGGCGACGGCGTCGCCCTCGGAAAGCTCGACCCGCTGCGCCTGCCGATCGATGCGCAGCGCCGGGCGGCCGAGCGTCACATCGATCCGACATTTCTCGTACCAGGCCTCCTGGCGCAGAAGGAGGCGTTCCTGCGGCATCTCGCCCGCCAGATATTTCTTGGACAAAGGCGGGCGCTGATAGGGGAGATGCGGCTCGTCGCCGATCAGGCGGATCCCGCCCTCGAAGCCCGAGCTCCGAAGCTTCACCATCAGCGACGACGCGGCCTGTCCCGCGCCAATGACGACGATGCGTTCCACCATGCCAATCTCCCGAGCGCTCGGCCCCACCATGCGCAGGCGATGACCGCCTGTCCAGCCATCGCCGAAGCAGACACGCGGTCGATAAGACTTGCCGACGAGCCTGGCCTGGCTTCTAATCGAATCGATCGGATTCTGCAGAGGAACGTCCGATGATCAGGCATTTTTCGGCTCTGGGGATAGCCGTCACGGCCTCGCTGGCCCTGACATCTTTTGCCTGGGGCGACGATCGAGCACCGGCGAGAACGGCCTGGACCAAGGCTGATCCGGCCTCGGGAGAGGCCGTCCGCTGGGTGGTCGAGGGCTGCGCCGCCTACCCCGTGACCGCAGAAGCGGAGCAGGAGGTGACGGTGGCAGAGGAGACCAGCGCGCGATCGGAGCCCGACATCACCGCCGGCGCCGGCCTCTCCATCGAGGCGAGATAGGGAGCGGACCGCGCGGTTCAGGACGCCCGCTGGTTCGGCTGGATCAGATCCCAGCGATTGCCGTAGAGATCGTCGAACACCGCGACGGTGCCATAGGTCTCCTCCCTCGGTGCCTCGGCAAAGCGCACGCCCTTCGCCGCCATCCACCGATAATCGCGCCAGAAATCGTCGGTCTCAAGGAAGAACGCGACCCGGCCGCCGGTCTGATCGCCGATGCGCGCCGCCTGCGCACCGCTCCCGGCCCGTGCGAGCAGGAGACCGCCGCCATGGTCCGGCGCGACCACGACCCAGCGCTTGCCGCCGCCGAGCGCGCTGTCCTCCAGCAGGCGGAAGCCAAGCTTGTCGACGAAAAAGGCGATGGCCTCGTCATAGTCGCGGACGAGAAAGGTGGCGAGAGCGAGGGCTCGGGTCGGCATCGATGCTCCGGGATGGTCTCGTCGTCCGTTTGATGCCCCAAGTCTACGACGTTTGACCCAGGCAGACGATGCAGCGGCCACCGACGGCGTATTCGTGCCCAACTGACGTTTTCTTGACTCTTTCTTAACCCATGTTTCCTAAGCTCCTGCCCTCCATCTGGTCCATGTGATCCTGGGAATCCGCGCCTCGCCTCTCCTCTCTTGGGCGCCCGGATTCCCAGGATCGCATGGACCAGATGGGCAGCTTAAGGCCGGGGTTTTAAGAATCAGTTAATCGGACAGCATGAGGAAAAAGGTTTTTGCGATTTTCCTTCGTGGCCTGGTGGCAGGTTCAGGTCAAACGCTTCCCGATGAGGTGAAAAGCTCGTATGGCCTGGGATTCCAGCGCTTTCTTCGGCGTTGGTGGAAACCAGGTGACGTGGTCATGCACTGACGACATCGCTCGATATCCGGCTGACCGGAACGCACCACCGTCTCCGTTCGTTCTCGTCGCACAATCGCTGCGCGCCGTGATATAGAGCCTCTGCAGAACGACCAGATGTGAGGGGGATGGAGGTGGTGGAGGGTCACCGGGCGACGCCGATGATCGCCCAGTACCAAAAACTGAAGGCGGCGCATCCGGAATGCCTGCTGTTCTTCCGGATGGGCGATTTCTACGAGCTGTTCTTCGAGGACGCCAGGAAGGCGGCCCCCGCCCTCGACATCGCGCTCACCAAGCGCGGGAGGCATGGGGACGAGGACATTCCGATGTGCGGCGTGCCGGTGCACAGCGCCGAGGGCTATCTGGAGCGCCTGATCAAGAAGGGCTTCAAGGTCGCCATCTGCGAGCAGACCGAGGACCCGGCGGAAGCGAAGAAGCGCGGGCCGAAATCGGTGGTCAGGCGCGAGATCATCCGCCTGGTGACGCCGGGCACGCTCACCGAGGACAGCCTGCTGGAGGCGCGCCGGCACAATTTCCTGGCGGCGATCGCGTCGAGCCAGAAGAGCCTCGGGCTCGCCTGGCTCGACATGTCCACCGGCGAGTTCTTGACGGAACCGATCGTCAATGGCGGACTCGGGCCTGCGCTTGCCCGCATCGAGCCCGGCGAGCTGCTGATCGCCGATGCGTTGTTCGGCGACGATGCCTTTCGCCAGCGCCTGGTCGATTGGGACGACCGTCTCAGCCCGCTTCCCGACCGCGACTTCGCGTCCCAGGCGGGCGAGCGCCGGCTGCAGGAGAGCTTCGACGTCAAGGCGCTGGATGGCTTCGGCCAGTTTTCGCGCGCGGAGCTCGGCGCCTGCGGAGCGTTGATCAACTATGTCGAGCTGACCCAGAAGGGCCGGCTGCCCCGTCTGTCTCCGCCGAGGCGCCTCATGCCCGGCAGCCACATGGTCATCGACGCCGCGACCAGGCGCAATCTGGAGCTGCTCGCCAGCCTCGGCGGCGAGCGCCAGGGCAGCCTCTTGGCCTCGGTCGACCGCACGGTGACCGGCGCAGGCGGCCGGCTGCTCTCGGCGCGCTTGGCCACACCGCTTGCCGAGGCGAAGCCCATCCGCCAGCGTCTGGACGCGGTCCAGGCCCTGGTCGACGATCCCGATCTCCGCGCGGACCTGCGCGCCAGCCTCAAAGGCTGCCCGGATCTGGAGCGCGCTCTTTCCCGCCTGTCCCTCGGACGTGGCGGGCCGCGCGATCTCGCCTCGATCCGCCAGGGGCTGGAGGCGGCGGCGGCGATCAAGGCGCGGCTGCTGCAGACGGACACACCGCTTCAGGCTACCGGAAAGGCGATGGCGGATCATGCCGAGCTCGCCGAATGCCTGCAGGCAGCGCTGGTGGACGATCCGCCTTTCCTCGCGCGCGACGGCGGCTTCATCCGCGAGGGCTGGCTGGACGAGCTGGACCGTCATCGCGGGCTGCGCGACCAGACCAAGCGCCATATCGCCGAGCTGCAGGCGCGCATCCAGGGCGAGACCGGCATCCCATCGCTCAAGATCCGCCACAACAACATGCTCGGCTATTTCATCGAGGTCACGGCCACCCACCGGGACAAGGTGCCTCCGAGCTTCGTGCAGCGCCAGAGCATGGCGAACGCGACGCGCTATTCGACCGAGGAGCTGGTGGATCTGGAAACCCGGATCGCCAGCGCCGCCGACCGCGCGCTCGCCCTGGAACTGGAGCAGTTCGACGGGCTGACAGCCGATGTCCTGGTCAATGCCGATGGGGTCGCCAGGACCGCGAAGTCGCTCGCCCGCCTGGACGTCGCCGCCGGCTTCGCCGAGCTTGCGGACCAGCAGCGCTATGTCCGCCCCGAGATCGACGACGGCGACGGCTTCATGATCGAAGGCGGGCGCCATCCCGTGGTCGAGCAGGCTCTGGCCAAGGAGCAGACGCCGTTCATCGCCAATGATTCCGACCTCAGCGCGGGCCAGCGGCTCTGGCTGCTGACCGGGCCGAACATGGCGGGCAAGAGCACGTTTCTGCGCCAGAACGCGCTGATCGCGGTGCTGGCGCAGGCTGGCAGCTTCGTGCCGGCGGAGCGCGCCCAGATCGGCACGGTCGATCGCCTGTTCTCGCGGGTGGGGGCGGCGGACGAGCTCGCGCGCGGGCGCTCCACCTTCATGGTCGAGATGGTCGAAACAGCGGCGATCCTCAACCAGGCGACCGAGAAGAGCCTGGTCATCCTGGATGAGATCGGCCGCGGCACGGCGACCTATGACGGCCTGTCGATCGCCTGGGCGGTGGTCGAATATCTGCACGAGGCCTGCCGCTGCCGCGGGCTGTTCGCGACCCATTATCACGAGCTCACGGCGCTCGCCGCCAAGCTCGACCGCCTCGCCTGCCGGAGCATGAAGGTCAAGGAATGGCAGGGCGACGTCGTCTTCCTGCACGAGGTCGGCGAAGGGGCCGCCGACCGCTCCTACGGCATCCACGTGGCCAGGCTCGCCGGGCTGCCGGCGCCGGTGCTGGATCGCGCCGAGGAGGTGCTGAAGCGTCTGGAGCAGGGCGAGGCGAAGGCAGCGCCCGCGGCCCTCGCCGACGATCTGCCGCTGTTTCAGGCGGCCGCGAAGCGCCTGCCCGAAAAGGCGGTGAACGGCGCCGGCGCGGAGAGCCCCGCCCTGAGCCCGATCGAGGAAAAACTGCGCACGGTCAATCCGGACGAGATGACCGCCAAGGAGGCGCTCGATCTCGTCTATCAACTCCGCGGCCTCACCGCCGATAGACCTGGATAGCGGCAAAGCAACCGCAAGGCGTCACTTGGAATTGAACACGAACGGACATGGTGAATATTACGCGGTTTTTCGATATTGACTTGGTTTGACGCCGATGAAGAGCCATATTCAGGCCTCAGTACACGGAAAGGCCTATCGACGATGTTGTCACTCAGCGCCCGGAAGCCGCGCTGGCTTCCCGCAGTTTCTCTCCTCCTTCTGCTCGCCGCCTGCGCCGTGGAGACGCCCTATCAGCCGAGCGAGGGAGCACGCTACGGCTACAGCGACCAGCAGATCGAAGAGAACCGCTATCGCGTGACCTTCAGCGGCAACCCGTCGACGCCGCGCGAAACCGTGCAGAATTACCTGCTCTATCGGGCGGCCGAGCTCACGGTGCAGAGCGGCTTCGACTATTTCACCATGGTCGACCAGGACGTCGAGCGCTCGACCCGCTACTACAGCCAGGGCTATGTCGACGACTTCGGCTATTACGACTTTCCCTACAGGCGCAACTATCGGCGCTTCTACCGCCCGAGCTTCTATTCGACCAACGCCTACCCCGTCACGGAATATGCGAGCATCGCCGATATCGTGATGGGCGAGGGCGAGAAGCCCGCGGACGATCCCAGCGCCTATGATGCGCTCGACGTGCTGCAGCGGCTGCAGCCGCTGATCAGGAAGGACGAGGAGAAGTGATGCGCGATCGACGTTGCATGGCCAGGGGACGATCGGGCACGACGGCCCGCATGCCGACCCGGGCCCGGCGCCTCGCCGCCGCCGGCCTCCTGTCCCTGGCGCTCGCCGCCTGCGCGGCCTCGCCGACCCCCTATCAGGCGATCGGCGAGCAGGGCGGCTACACCGACCAGCAGCTCGAAGCCAACCGCTATCGGGTGAAGTTCGAGGGCAATTCCTCGACATCGCGCGAGACGGTCGAGGACTTTGCCCTCTACCGCGCCGCCGAACTGACGCTGCAGAAGGGCCACGACTACTTCAAGGTGGTGTCGAAGGATGTCGAGCCGATCGTCGGCTCGGTCAGCGGCATCACGCCGGGCATCGGGATCGGCATCGGCGGCGGCAATGTCGGCTTCGGCGTGTCCAGCGTGTTCGGCAGCGGCCGCGCGGACTACAGCTACGTCACCTATCTCGACATTCTGATGTTCGACGGCGAGAAGCCCGAGGACGAGCGCGAGGCCTACAATGCGTTCGACGTGATCGAGCGCCTGAAGCCCAGCGTCACCGGTGCCGCAGACGCCAAAGAGGGCGAGACGGCACCCGCGCAGTAGTCGGCCGCCGTCGTCAATAGGCAGTCTTGTCCGGCTTGTCCTGCCAGGCCTGGAATGCGGCTCTGGCCTCGTCCGCGAGAAGGCGCGTCACCGGCAAGGACTGCTGCTCGATCGGCTTCGCTAGCTGCTCGTAGATATGCCGGTCGTCGAAGCCGATCAGGGCCGCGTCGTTCCGGTCATTGGCGTAGACCAGCCGGTCCAGCCTCGCCCAGTAGATGGCGCCGAGGCACATCGGGCAGGGCTCGCAGCTCGAATAGATCACGCCGCCCTCGAGCGAGAACCGATCGAGCGCCTTGCAGGCCCTGCGGATCGCCATGACCTCGGCATGTGCCGTCGGGTCCAGGTCCTCGGTCACCGAATTGCTGCTCTCGGCGACGATGTCGCCGCCGAGCACGATGACCGCGCCGAAGGGGCCGCCGCCTCGTTCCACCGAGCGCTCGGCCAGATGGATGGCGCGGCGCATATAGTCGCTGTCGTTCATGCGCCTTCCTCCTCCGCCGGCAGCGAGAGGATCTGCGCGGCCGTGGCCACCGCGATCACCGCGGGCTGCTTGCTGCCGATCCCGGGAAGGCCGATCGGGCAGACGGTGCGCGCGACCAGCGCCGGATCGATGCCGAGATCGGCCATGGTTTTTTCGAACTTGGCGCGCTTGGTCCGTGAGCCGATCAGGCCGAGATAGCGAAAGTCGCCGCGCTGCAGCACGCGCGCGCAGAGCGCGTAGTCGAGATCGTGGCTGTAGGTCATGACCAAGTAGATGCTGCCGGCCGGCGCCTCGTCGATCGCGCGCTCCAGATGCGGCGTGCAGCGCACCGTGATATTGGCGGCGATGTCGTCCGGATACTGGTCCGGCCGGTTGTCCGCCCAGGTCACGGCAAAGGGCAGCGTGCCCAGAATATGCGCCATGGCCTTGCCGACATGGCCCGCTCCGATCAGCAGGATGTGGCCGTTCCGTCCGGGTGTCTGCTCTAGAAGATAGCGCCCGGAGGCCGGGTTCCCCCAGATTCGCGCGCCCGCGTTGATCGGCTTTTGCAGAAGCTTTCTCGCCGCCTCGACCAGCCCGTCCGGCGGCACCGCACCCATCACCTGATCCGCGGTCACCAGGACCTTGCCGGCGGGCTCCCCCTCGATCCGGCTCGCCAGCACCGACGGCGCCTCGGCACGTACAAACGCCCGCAGCGGCTCCATCCAGTCGCCTGCCGGTGCTACCGGCTCGAAGAGGAGCTGGGTGTTGCCGCCGCAGCACTGGCCGAGCGTCGGGCCGAGGGCGAAGCGCCGGAGGTCCGAGGTGGTGCGCCCCTGCATCAGCATGGTGCGCGCGATGCGGATCGCCTCGTGCTCGAGATTGCCGCCGCCGACCGTGCCGGCGGTGTCGGTCTCGGTCACCAGCATCTTGACGCCAGCCTCGCGCGGCGAGGAGCCCTTGGCATCCGCGATCGTCACCAGGGTGGCAGGGCCACCGGCCCTGACGGTGTCTTCGAGCGTGGTCAGCCAGTCCTTCATGACGCGGCTCCGGCCATGGCCCGACAGGCGGCGAGCACGCGCTCCGGCGTCGCCGGCGCATCCAGCAGCACCGAGCCGGTGCGGGCTTGACTTAGGCTGGCGATCGCGTCGCCGATTGCCTGGAACACCGAGATGCCGAGCATCAGCGGCGGCTCGCCCACGGCCTTGGAGCGGTGCACCGCCATTTCGGTGTTCAGGCCGCGCTCGTAGATCTCGACCCGGAAGTCCGCCGGCACGTCGGACGCGGTCGGAATCTTGTAGGTCGAGGGCGCGTGGGTGGTGAGCCGGCCGTCAGCGTTCCAGCAGAGCTCCTCGCCGGTGAGCCAGCCCATGCCCTGGACGAAGCCGCCCTCGATCTGCCCTTTGTCGATCGCCGGATTGAGCGAGCGGCCGACGTCGTGGAGGATGTCGGCGCGCAGCAGGCGATATTCGCCGGTCAGGGTGTCAATGACCACCTCCGCCGCAGCACATCCATAGGCAAAGTAAAAAAAGGGCCGGCCGCGGGCGCGCTCGCGGTCGTACCAGACTTTCGGGGTTTTGTAGAAGCCGGTGGCCGAGAGCTGCACGCGCGCGAGATAGGCGAGCTTCGCGAGCTCCGCAAACCGCAGGGTGCGGTTCCCGACGATCACCTGGTTCTCGCGGAAGGCGATGGCATCGGCGGGCACGTCGAAATGCTCTGCCGCAAAATCGATCAGCCGGCCCTTGATGGTCCGGGCCGCAGCCAGCGCCGCGGCACCGTTCAGGTCCGTGCCGGCGGACGCCGCCGTGGGCGAGGTGTTCGGCACCTTGCCGGTGGTGGTCGCGGTGATCTTCACCCGGTCGAGATCGATCTGGAATTCCTCGGCGACGATCTGCGCGACCTTGACCATCAGCCCCTGGCCCATCTCGGTGCCGCCGTGATTGATCTGGATCGAGCCGTCCGTGTAGACGTGCAGCAGCGCGCCCGCCTGGTTCAGGTGGCTGACCGTGAAGGAAATCCCGAACTTGACGGGCGTCAGCGCCAGGCCGCGTTTGAGCACCCGGTTTTCGGCGTTGAACGTCTCGACCTCGCGGCGCCGTTCGGCATAGCGGCTGCTCGCTTCCAGCTCGGCGATCAGCTCCGGCAGGATGTTGTCGGTGACCTTCATGTGATAGGGCGTGCGGTCCCGTTCGCCCCGTCCGTAAAGGTTGCGCCTTCTGACCTCCAGCGGGTCGCGGCCGAGATGGCGCGCGATCGCCTCGATCACCCGCTCGATCCCCACCATGCCCTGCGGCCCGCCGAAGCCGCGAAACGCGGTGTTGGAGACCGTATTGGTCTTGCAGCGGTGGGAGGTGATGCGTGCATGCGGCAGGTAATAGGCGTTGTCCGCGTGGAACATGGCGCGATCGGCGATCGCCGCGGAGAGATCCGGCGAGCAGCCGCAATCGGCGCATTGCTCGAAGACAATCGCTTCAATGCGGCCCTCTGCGTCGAAGGCGACGTCATAGTCGATGCGAAAGCCGTGGCGCTTGCCGGTCAGTGTCATGTCGACGTCGCGATCGAGGCGGAGCTTCACCGGCCGCCCGGTCTTCGCCGCAGCCAGGGCTGCGAGGCAGGCGATGCCGGCGGCCTGCGTCTCCTTGCCGCCGAAGCCGCCGCCCATCCTCCTGACATCCACCGTGACCGCATGATCGGCAAGACCGAGCACCTTGGCCACCAGATGCTGGACCTCGCTCGGATGCTGGGTCGAGCTGGTCACCGCCATGTCCCCGCCCTCGCCGGGGGTGGCGAGCGCCACCTGGCCCTCCAGGTAGAAGTGATCCTGGCCGCCGATGCGCAGGCGTCCCTGCAGGCGATGCGCGGCCGCGGCCAGCGCTTTGTCCGGCTCACCTTTCAGCATTTCGTGGGGCGGCAGCACGAAGGACTGCTTGTCCATCGCCTCGTCGATGGTCAGTATCGCCGGCAGCGGCTCGCTGGCGATGTCGGCGAGAAGGGCGGCGCGCCTGGCCTGCTCCACCGTCTTCGCGACCACCAGAAACAGCGCCTGGCCCGCATACTCGATCCTACCCTCGGCGAGCAGCGGATCCCCCGGAAACACCGGGCCGATGTCGACCTCGCCAGGAATGTCCGCCGCGGTCAGCACCAGGACCACGCCCTCGGCCGCGCGCACCTTGGCGAGGTCGAGCTTCTGCAGGGTCGCATGCGCGACCGCGCTCTGCCCGATCGCGGCGTGCAGCGTGTGCGCAGGGGCCAGCAGGTCGTCGACATAGAGGGCCTCGCCGCTCACATGCAGCGCTGCGCTGTCATGGGCGATGGCGCGCTGCAGCACCATCGGCGCGCGCGCGGCTGGGTTTGCTGCGGGGTTCGAAGTCGACATGAGATCGATGATAGGCGCACCGCCGCGGACTGCGAAGCCCGTAAACATACGAACCCCCGCGCGACCTTTTCGCAGGAATGTAACTATTTCAAAAAAAGGGGGTTTTCCTCCGGACGCGGTCCGTGGATAAAGGCCGAAACCGCGCCCTCCAAAGGGGCGACAGCATATTATATTCGAGGAAATGCCGGATCCTTTCGCGCGCCAGGGCGAATCCGCGAGATGTCGCTGCAGGATCTCGTCGCTATCGGGCGATGGCTGGTGGCGAGCACGCGTGACACCCCGGCGGATCCTGCTCTCGATCGCCCTGCTGACCGCCTTCTGGCCGGCCCTGCTGCAGGCGCAAAGCGGGCGCGGCGCCGCGCCCGCCGACAACAGCTTCGACATCGGCGTGATCATCGACAACCGCCCTTTGCCGCAAAGCGACGCTGCCCGGGCCGATATCGACGCCCTCTTCACCATGCTCGACCGGCAAATGTTCTTCGAGCACATCATGCTGTTCGAGCGGCCGACCATCGACGTGATCTGCGACGTCTTCGGCTGCCCGCAGACGATCGAGCCGCCCAGCCCCTTTCCCCCCCTCCTCTGGCAGATCACGCGCGAGAGCGAAGCGAGGCTGTTCGTCTACTATATCGGCGACGGCCGGGTCGAAGGCGTCGAGCGCCAGCTCCTGTTCCTGCGCCGTGACACCAGCCCGAATCGGGACGTCGTCGGTTTTCCGGTCGACTGGCTGCATCGGGAGCTGGAGGAGGCGTCGCCGCAATCCGCCGTGGTCATGCTGGACACCAGCTTTGCGCCCATGCGCCTCACCTGTGCCGGTGACGAAGCCGAGCTCGAGGCGGCGCTGTCCAGCATCCGCCGCACCTACCAGACCATCGCGCGCGATCGCTGGCGTGCCGCCGGCACTCTCGAGCTGTCCGCGACCACGCCGGTCCAAGCACCGCTCTGCGACCGCTTCGACCAGATGCTGGAGGGCATGCAGCAGCCGCTGTTCACCAAGTACCTGCTGAAGGGCATCATCGACGGCGCCGCGGATCGCGAGCCCTATGGCGACGAGGACCGGCTGATCGATCTCGGCGAGCTCACCGGCTATCTCGACGACCAGATCGACCGCGCCGCCCGCTTCCAATGGGGCCGTTCGCAGCATGTGCGCGCGGTCGGCGCGTCGAGCAAGGTGCTGGCGAGCGTCGATCCGAGAAGCCTGCGCGCGCGCAACGCCGCCCTGCTCGAGCGCCGCCATCGGCCGCCGGAGATCGCGGAAGACGAGGAGGAGGCGCAGGACGACGAGGCGCCGGCAGCGGCGGCGACGCGCGACGACGAGCCCGAACCGCCGAAGGCCGAGCAGCGATTTCTCGACCTGACGACGCGCTGCCGCAACGACCCGTCGGCCGACGGCTGCCATCCCTGCGTGCTCGATCCGGGCGGTCTCGCCTGCGCCGAGCGCTGTCAGGAAAGCGCGGATTCAGATCTTTGCGCGCCCTACCTGACGTCCGCGATGAACGACGCGGAGGGCGGCCGGGAAGGATCGCCGGAGGGCGGCGGCGTGATCGCGGTGGTGGTCGACGAAACGCCGGATGATGCCGGTGATCCCTCCGCCTCCTGCCGCCTGGCGATCAAGCATGTCTCGCCCTATGCCTCGGTCCTGGTGGAGCGCATCCGCGGCGACACGGCGCCCGTCTGCGCCTGGGCGGCCGATCGCTCCCGGCTCGAGCTCGGCCCGTTCGCCAAGCTTTTCACCCCGGTCGCCTGGCGCCTCGGCCGCTCGACCGTGCAGGACGCCGTCCTCTGCCTTCTCGACTGCGAGCGCCGGGCGGCACCGGCCGAAAGCCCTGCCGCCGATCCCTTCGATCCGCCCGCCTCGCAGCCCACCGCACTGCCGCTGCAGCAGCCGCGCCAAGCCTTGGTCACGACTCCGGAAAACATGCCCGAACCTCACGCTTTCCATCGGGAGATCTGCGATCAGCTCGGCGAGCCCCTGCCGCCCTATATCGGCCTGCCGCGCTGGATGCCCGGCACGCTCCTCGTCTCCGAAGGCCTGCGCACCGTCTATGGCTGCCAGCTCCCGGAAACGCCACCCCTGCTGCCGGTGCCGATCGTCGTCGCGATTGAGCCGCCGCCCGCTGCGCCGCCGCTGCCGGCTCAGGACCAGACGCCGCTTGCCGGCGAGATCGACGACCGGCTCGGCGACCTGCCGTCCTATAGCGCGGATATCGGCGAGGGGACGGACGGCGCCGCGCCGCTTCCGGTCACCGACCTCGCTGATGCGACCCCGCCCACGGAGAGCGACCTCGCGGCGGAACCGCCGCCGGACGAAAACCAGGAGGTCGAGGTGATCACGGTCGAGCAGCCGCTCGCGGTAACCACCAGCAAGGTGCGCTGGCTGCAGACGGCGCTCACGGTCGACAACTACAATCCCGGCCCGATCGATGGCGTTCTGGGGCCGAAGACCATGGCGGCCGTCGGCTCCTGGCGCCGGGACAACGACCGCGGCGGACAGGCCGGCGCCCTCACCGAGGCCGAGTTTCGCGCCATCGTCGAGGACTTCGCGCACCAGTTCGGCCAGATGCATGAACGCGCCCAATCCTTCTGAGCCGGACCGAAACCAGCACGCCCTTTCGAGCGCCACGTCCCTGGACTATGCTGCCAGCCCCATTCGCAATGCTGACCCGGTGTCCATCATGGCTGAACTCGCCCTCGCGGAACCCGCACCTTCGGAAAAGCCCCGTCTCCTTCTGATCGACGGCTCGGGCTACATCTTCCGCGCCTATTTCGCGCTGCCGCCGCTGACCGACAAGATCGGCACGCCGGTCGGCGCCGTGTTCGGCTTTTGCAACATGCTGTTCAAGCTCGCCCAGGACCGCCCGAACGATCAGATGATCGTGGTGTTCGACAAGGGCTCGCACAGCTTCCGCAACGACATGTACGACCAGTACAAGGCGAACCGCGACGAGCCGCCCGAGGACCTCCGCCCGCAATTCCCTCTCGTCAGGGACGCCGCCTCGGCGTTCGGCGTGCCCGTGGTCGAGCTCGAAGGCTACGAGGCCGATGACATCATCGCGACTTACGCCCGCCAGGCCGCCGCCGCCGGCCGCCCGGTGACGATCGTCTCGTCCGACAAGGACCTGATGCAGCTGATCGGCGACGGCATCGAGATGTTCGACCCGATGAAGTCCAAGGAAATCGGACCGGACGAGGTGATGGAGAAATTCGGCGTGCTGCCGAACAAGGTGCGGGACGTGCTGGCACTCACCGGCGACACCTCCGACAACGTCCCGGGCGTCCCCAAGATCGGTCCCAAGACCGCCGCCCAGCTCCTCGAGGAATTCGGCGATCTGGAAGGTATCCTCGAAGGGGCGCCGACCATCAAGCAGAAGATGCGCCGCGAGAACCTGATCAACTACGCCGACCAGGCCAGGCTCTCCTACCAGCTCGTCGGCCTCTGCGAGGAAACCCCGCTGCCCCAGCGCGTCGACGAGATCGAGACCGTCCACGTCGACTACGCCAAGCTCCTGGACTTCGCCCGCGAATACAACTTCAACACCCTCTCCAAGCGTCTAGAAGCCCTCCTGGCCGGGGCCGGGACGCCGGCCGGCGTTGACTTGCCTGAGACTGGGAAGAAGGACGGGGCCTACGTCACCATCACTGAGCTTGCCGTGTTGGATGAGTGGCTGGAGCGGGCGAAGGCCAAGGGCGTTCTGGCGGTCGATACAGAGACGACCTCGCTCGATGTGATGAAAGCGGAGTTGGTGGGCGTCTGCCTCGCGGTCGAGGAAGGCGAGGGCGCCTATGTGCCGATCAAGCATATCGACGATTTCGGGCAGCTCGTCGCGGGCCAGCTTGATCGCGCGGCGGTGATCGAGAAACTGCGGCCCTATCTCGTGGACCCCTCGATCCTGAAGGTCGGACATCACCTGAAATACGACCTCGGCATCCTCGCCCGCGCCGGCCTCGAGCTCTCGCCTTACGACGATACGCTGATGCTCTCCTACGTGGTCGACGGCACCAAGCATGGCCACGGCATGGACGAGCTCGCCGAGCTCCACTTCGGCCACAAATGCATCAGCTTTACGGAGCTCTGCGGCAAGGGCAAAAATCAAATCACCTTCGATCGCGTGCCGGTCGACAAGGCCAGCGAGTATGCGGCCGAGGACGCCGACATCACCCTTCGCCTGCACGACACGCTCAAGCGCCAGCTGATCGAGGCGCGCCGCACCACCGTCTACGAGACCATGGAACGCCCGCTGGTCGCCGTGCTCGACAAGATGGAACGGCGCGGCGTCAAGGTCGATCGCAGCGTGCTGCAGCGGCTTTCCACCGACTTCACCAAACGCATGAAGGAGCTGGAGGCGACCGCGCACAAGCAGGCCGGCCACGAGTTCAATCTCGGCTCGCCCAAGCAGCTCGGCGAGGTGCTGTTCGAGGAGCTCGGAATCCAGGGCGCCAAGAAAACCAAGACCGGCAGCCACCAGACCGGCGCCGACGTCCTCGAAGGCCTCGCCGCCCTGGGCCACGAGCTGCCGGCCACCGTGCTCGCCTGGCGCCAGCTGCAGAAGCTCACCGGCACCTATACCGACGCCCTGATCAACCAGATATCAGAGGCCGACGGCCGCGTGCACACCTCCTATGCGATGGCCGTGACCTCGACCGGCCGCCTCTCCTCCAACGACCCGAACCTGCAGAACATCCCGATCCGCACCGAAGAGGGCCGAAAAATCCGAAAGGCCTTCGTCGCCGAGGACGGCAACGTGCTCATGTCCGCGGACTACTCGCAGATCGAGCTTCGCGTCCTCGCCCATATCGCCGACATCGAGGCGCTGAAAAAGGCCTTCGCCGAGGGCGCCGATATCCACGCCACAACGGCGTCCGAGATGTTCGGCGTGCCGCTGGACAAGATGGACGGCGAGCTCCGCCGCCGCGCCAAGACCATCAATTTCGGCATCATCTACGGCATCGGCCCCTACGGCCTGTCCCAGCGCCTCGGCATCCCGTTCGAGGACGCCAAGAACTACATCGCCACCTATTTCGAGCGCTATCCCGGCATCAAGGACTACATGGACCGGGCCAAGGCCGAGGCGAAGGAGCAGGGCTACGTCAAGACCCTCTACGGCCGCATGTGCCCGACGCCCGAGATCAAGTCGAGCAACCCCGCGCGGCGCGGCTACGCCGAACGCGCCGCCATCAACGCGCCCATCCAGGGCACGGCCGCCGACATCATGAAACGCGCCATGATCCAGACCGACCGCGCGCTGGAGCGATCAAGCCTGGGCGCGAAGATGCTGCTGCAGGTCCACGACGAGCTGGTGTTCGAGGTCCCCGAAAAGGAGGCCGAAGAGACCGCAGCGCTGGTCCAGAAGATCATGGAAAACGCCGCGTTCCTGTCAGTGCCGCTGACCGTCGAGGTCGGCACGGGCGCTAATTGGGACGATGCCCACTGACTGCCGCCTAATCAGGCCCGGCCGGCAGCGAGCCTCCGCCGTCCGAGCCAGCCGAGCGACAGCAGCAGCATTGTCAGCATGCCAGGTTCGGAGACAGGAACCACGGCGGCTGCGGTCGACACGCCGATGTCGAAGCGCATCCTCGTACTGACCGTCAGGCGCAGATCGTCGGTGAGTGTCGTGAACAGCGGGAACGCGCTGAAGTCGAAGAAGTTGACGCAATCGCCGACCACCGGAACGCCGCCGACACATTGATGCTCCTGGCTCTCGCCGATGAAATCGGGGAAGCCCTCGATTGATACCGACATGTCCCAGGAAGCGAAGGAATTGTCCCCCGGATCGGTGTCGATCGAGCCAGGCCCTCCAATGCCATCGAGGCCGAAGCCGACATCGAGTTCGATCAGGCCCGGAGAGTCGAAGACGAGATCGAAGGTCGCGATGTTGGTCAGGCTCGCCGTCGCTTCGCCTGGGCCGCCCAAGAGAAAAGTCCTGAGCTCTGCGTCGTCCCAATCATCGATAAGCGCGGTGGCAAAGCCGCTCCCACTCTGCGAGGTCGCCGAGCTCTGCTCGACGATCTCGAAATTGTCGATCGTAAAGGAGGGGCCACTGATCGAGTTGATGAAAAAATTGGGCCCAAGCTCGACGATCGTCGCCTGAACCGGCAGCGCCGGCAGCAGCAGACCCACACCAAGAATCCAGTGACGCATCGACCTCTCCATCATGAGACGAGGCGTCATGTAAACTAATGATTTCTTTATGTCCATATAATTAACGCAATGGTTGTATTCAACGCAACCGCTCAGGCTCCACCCAGACCCCGCCGCGGCTGCTCGATTCCACCGCCGCCGTGATGAACGCCATGCCGTCGAAGCCGTCACGAACCGAGGGAACCAGCATCGCGTCGCTGTCGGGCTCGCGCCCCTCCGCGGCAGAGGCGATCAGCTCGGCAGCGTCCGAATAAATGTTCGCAAAGCCTTCGAGATAGCCCTCGGGATGGCCGGGCGGGATGCGCGTGACACGACCGGCGCTGTCGCCCGATCCGGCCCCGCCGCGCGTGATCAGGCGCGGCGTCTCGCCCAGCGGCGTAAAGGTCAGGTGGTTCGGATGCTCCTGATGCCAGGACAAACCAGCCTTCGTACCGTAAATGCGGATCTTCAGGCCATTCTCGTTGCCCGGCGACACCTGGCTGGACCAGAGCATGCCCCGCGCCCCGCCCTCGTAGCGCAGCAGCAGATGGCAATTGTCGTCGAGCTTTCGACCTTCGACGAAGCTCTGCATATCCGCACAGAGGCTATGCAGCCTCAAGCCTGACGTAAAAGCAGCGAGGTTGTAGGCATGGGTGCCGATATCGCCGATGCAGCCGCCTGCCCCCGAGCGCGCCGGGTCTGTCCGCCAGTCCGCCTGCTTCTGCCCGGTCTCCTCCAGCTTGGTCGACAGCCAGTCCTGCACATACTCGACCTGCACCACGCGAACGTCGCCGATCTCACCCGCAGCCACCATCTCACGCATCTGCCGCACCATCGGATAGCCGGTGTAGTTGTGCGTCAGCACGAAAATTCGCCCGGACGCATCCACCAGCTCGACAAGGTCACGCGCTTCGCCGAGCGACGTGCAGAGCGGCTTGTCGCAGATCACGTGGATGCCGGCTTCGAGAAACGCCTTGGCCGGCCCGTGATGCAAGTGGTTCGGCGTGACGATCGCGACCGCGTCGATGCCGTCGTCCCTCGCCGCCTCGGCTTTGGCCATCTCCTCATAATTGCCATAGGCCCGGTCGTCGGCGATATGCAGCTCGGCCGCCGACGCTCTCGCCCGCTCGGGATCGGACGACAGCGCCCCCGCCACCAGCTCGAAGCGATCATCGATCCGCGACGCGATCCGATGCACCGCCCCAATAAACGCCCCCTGACCACCCCCCACCATCCCCAGGCGGCAGCGCCGCCGGGCTGAACTTGCCTGAGTCTTGTCTTCGATCGTCATGGGTCTGTCTCCGGCGTTTCGAGAGAGTCTCAGGCGAGTTCAGGAAATCCCGAGCATCCGCTTGTTGGCGGCCTCGTCGGCTTCGCTGGCGGCGAAGTCGTCGAAGGCTGTCTCGGCCGGGCGGATGATGTGTTCGGCGATGAATTTGGCGCCCTCGCGCGCACCGTCCTCCGGGTGTTTCAGGCAGCATTCCCACTCCAGAACTGCCCAGCTGTCATAGCCGTAAGCCTGGAGCTTGGAGAAAATGCCCTTGAAATCCACCTGGCCGTCGCCGAGCGAACGGAAGCGGCCGGCGCGGTCGGTCCAGGACTGGAAGCCGGAATAGACACCCTGCTTCGGGCTCGGATTGAACTCCGCGTCCTTCACATGATAGGCGCAGATGCGCTCGTGATAGACGTCGATGAAGCCGAGATAGTCGAGCTGCTGCAGCAGAAAATGGCTGGGATCGTAGTTGATCTGGCAGCGCGGATGGTTGCCGAGCCGCTCCAGAAACATCTCGAAGGTGATGCCGTCATGAACGTCCTCGCCCGGATGGATCTCGTAGCCGACATTCACCCCATGCTCGTCGAACACATCGAGTATCGGCTTCCAGCGCGCGGCCAGCTCGTCGAACGCCGTCTCGATCAGCCCCGCCGGCCGCGGCGGCCAGGGGTAGATGTAGGGCCAGGCGAGCGCGCCGGTGAAGGACACATGATTGTCCAGCCCGAGCCTTCTCGACGCCTTCGCCGCAAGCTTCATCTGCTCGACCGCCCAAGCCTGGCGCGCCTTCGGATTTTTTCGGACCTCGGGGGCTGCGAAGGCGTCGAAGCCTTCGTCGAATGCGGGATGCACGGCGACCAGCTGACCCTGCAGATGCGAGGAAAGCTCGGTGATCTCGACCCCGGCATCGGCGCAGACACCCTTGACCTCGTCGCAATAGGCATCGCTTTCCGCGGCCTTGGCGAGGTCGAACAGCCGCTGATCCCAGCTCGGAATCTGCACGCCTTTGTACCCCAGGCCCGCCGCCCATTTGGTGATGGCCGGCAGCCCGTTGAAGGGCGCCGCGTCGCCCGCAAACTGAGCGAGAAACAGCCCCGGTCCCTTGATGATGCTCACGATTCCGCCTCCCCGGATGATCTCGGTTGTTAGTCCGAAGTGTAGAAGACAGAGTGGGCTTGGGAAAAGCCCCGAGATCATGGATGTCCCCACCAATGTGCTTGGGCCGTGTCGATGGTTGGCGCTGGGTCGATGCCTTGGCGCTACGTCGATATCTTGGCGCTATGTCGATGGTTGGGGCCTAGTCCGAAAGGAATGCTTAACCCACTGTCTCTATCGTCGTCATCCTGGTCCATGCGATCCTGGGAGTCCGAGCCCAATCCGTCGGTTTCGGCGGACCGGCGGACTCCCAGGATCGCATGGACCAGGTCACAGAATGTAGTCGCTGGCGGTTAAGGCTTCGTTAACGGCGGCGGACTTGTCACAGGCGGGCGCGGCAGCGACATCGAACGCTTCGTCGCCACGCCCCCGAGAGGAGCGAAAGGCCATGGCGATCTGGATCAGAAATCCGCTCGCGATCCTCGTCGACGACGGAATCGACGCGGGTGGTGGCCTCGTCGTCGACGGCACCACCATTACCGAGTTGGTTCCCGCCGGACACGAGCCGAAGTCGACCGTCAGCCGGCGGCTGAATGCCGACCACCACGTGGTCCTTCCCGGCCTGATCAATACCCATCATCACTACTACCAGACGCTCACCCGCTCCTTCGGTCCCGCGCTGAATCTGGAACTCTTTCCCTGGCTGAAGACCCTCTATCCGGTCTGGGCCGGACTTCGTCCGGGGGACTTACGGCTGGCAGCCAAGCTTGCCATGTGCGAGCTGCTGCTCTCCGGCTGCACCACCAGCGTCGATCACCACTACGTCTTCCCGAAAAGCCTGAAAAATGCCATCGACATCGAGATCGAGGTCGCCAAGGAGCTCGGCATGCGCGCGGTCCTGACCCGCGGCTCGATGAACCTGTCGGAAAAGAACGGCGGCCTGCCGCCCGACGAGGTGGTCCAGGACGACTGGACCATCCTCACCGACAGCGAGCGCCTGGTGAAGATCTACAACCGGCTCGGCGACCGCTCGGGTGCGATGATCGAGATCGCGCTCGCCCCCTGCTCGCCCTTCTCGGTGACCACGGATCTGATGCGCGCCACCGCGGTCATGGCCGAGCATCTCGATTGCCGGCTGCACACCCATCTCGCCGAAACCGAGGATGAAAGCCGGTTCTGCCAGGACCGTTTCGGCATGTCGCCGCTCGACTATCTGGAGGAGCAGGGCTGGCTCACGGCGCGCACGTGGCTCGCCCACGGCGTTCATTTCGACGACGACGACATCCGGCGCCTAGCCGCCGCGGGCACTGCCATAGCGCATTGCCCCGCCGCCAACATGGTGCTCGGCTCGGGCATCTGCCGGGTCCAGGATCTGCAGACGGCCGGTGTTGCGGTCGGCCTGGCGGTCGACGGCTCGGCCTCGAATGACTCCTCGAACCTGATGCAGGAGGCCAGGCTGGCGCTGCTGCTTCAGCGTGTGGGCCGGCGCTCGACGACCTTCACCCACGAGGATGCGCTGCGTCTGGCCACGGCGGGGTCCGCCCGCTGCCTCGGCCGGGACGACATCGGCAGGATCGCCGTCGGCTGTCAGGCGGACCTCGCCTTGTTCAAGCTGGACGAGCCCCGCTTTTCCGGCCATGGCGATCCGCTCGCCGCCCTGGTGCTGTGCGGCGCGCACCGCGCCGACAAGGTCATGGTCGCGGGGCGCTGGCTGGTCGAGGACGGCCGGCTCACCGGCGTCGACCTGCCCACCCTGATGGCAGCGCACCAGAAAGCCGCACGCCGGCTGCAGGAGGCGGCCTGACCCGGCGGCCTCCGGATCAGGACCGGCCGTTCTCCTGGAGAAAGGCCCGGCCCTTCTCGGTGACCTCGACCAGCTGACCGCGCGCCCCGCCGTCGCGCCGCGTGACCAGGCCGTGATCGACCGCATCCTCCCAGACCTGCAGGCGCGGACAGGAGGTGCGCCAGGCGGCCATCACCTCGTCATAGGTCTTGGGCTGGCCGCCGACCCACTGCACCAGATCCAGCACCAGAGCTTCATTGTCCATAGCCTGCGCGACTCCATCGGGTGACGGACACCAACGCCAAGTGACCGCTGCCGGCCGTGCCGGCCTAGGGCACGAGCAGCGTCGAGCCCGTGGTCTTTCGCCCTTCCAGCGCCTCATGTGCGGCCTTGGCGTCCTTCAGCGGGAAGCGCTGGTTGATCTCGATCGTGACCGAGCCGTCGGCCACAACCCTGAACAGATCCTTCGCCGCGGTCAGCAGATCCGCCCTGGCCGCCGTATAGGTCATGAGGGAAGGGCGGGTGATGAACAGCGAGCCCTTCTGATTGAGGATGCCGAGATCGAAGGGCGGCACCGCGCCCGAAGACTGACCGAACAGCACCATCATGCCGAGCGGGGCGAGGCAATCGAGCGAGAGGTCGAAGGTGTCCTTGCCGACGCCGTCATAGACCACCGGCACCTTCTTGCCTGACGTGATCTCCTTGACTCGTTCGACCACGTCCTCCTGATCGTAGCGGATGACATGGGCGCAGCCGTGAGCCCGTGCCAGCGCCGCCTTCTCTTCGCTGCCGACCGTGCCGATCACCTCGACGCCGAGCGCCTTGGCCCACTGGGACGCGATCAGGCCGACACCGCCTGCGGCCGCGTGAAACAGGATGGTCTGACCACTCTTCACCTCGAAGGTGCGGCGCAGCAGATACCAGGCGGTCATGCCCTTCAGCATCATCGCCGCCGCCTGCTCGTCGGAGACACCGTCCGGCACCGGCACCACCTTGTCCGCCGGCATCAGCCGTTCCGCGGCATAGGCACCGAGCGGCGGCGAGGCATAGGCGACGCGGTCGCCGACCTTGAGATCGCCGACGCCGTCGCCGACCGCGTCGACCACGCCCGCCGCCTCGAGACCAGGGGTGAATGGCAGCCCCGGCGCCGGGTAGAGGCCGCTGCGGAAATAGACGTCGATGAAGTTCAAGCCGATCGCGGTCTGACGGAGTCTGACCTCGCCCGCACCGGGCTTGCCGATCTCAACCTCTTCATAGCGAAGGACATCCGCCCCGCCGGTCTCATGAATGCGAATAGCCCCCGCCATCAATGGCCTCCTTTTTCTTCAAGAGCGCGTGTTGACGAGAGGCTAGCGAAAAGCCCGGAGCACGCCAAGAGCGAAGCGCGCCGGCCGATTCTCCTTGTGATCACCTCATTTGCATCACCCGGAGCTCGGCAAAGCGGCATGGAAACACCTTGGCACACGTCACGCCAGCCGAAGCGTCGGACATGATCATGCCGCTAAAGCGCAGCTTCGCTCGCCGTGCGCTCGGGCCGGACATCCGGCAGCTCCGACCGCAGAGTGCCCTCGATCGGCAGACGGACGGTGAACTCGGTCCCCTCGCCGAGGCCGGACGTCACGCCGATCTCTCCCTCATGGCGATCGATCAGCGTCCTGATCAGATTGAGGCCGATGCCAGTGCCGGTGATGCCGGTCGATGTCTTGGCTCTGAAAAACCGCTGGAAAAGCTTGCCGAGATCCTCCTCGTCCATGCCAAGGCCATGATCGCGCACGCTGACGAGGACATCGTCCGCCTCGCGCCAGGCGCGCACATTGATCAGGGGATCGTCCGGCGCATATTTGACCGCATTGGACAGAAGGTTGGTGAAAATCTGGTCGAGCGCCGACGGATCGGCCCGGATGACATCGGGAAGGCCGGTGATCTCCAGGTGAATGTCATGCTCGGGGGAAAGTTCCTGCTGGCGTTCGCAGCAGGATCTGACGATCGCACCGATATCGCTGTCGACCGGTTCGATGACGATCTGGCCGGCGTCCATCCTCGCCGCGGCGAGCGTGCTCTCGATCAGCCGCGTCATCCGCGTGACGGCGTTGTGGACCTTGCGGACATGGCCGGTCATATCCTCCGCGGTCAGCGTCGTGCCGTGACGCCCCAATCGCCTCGCCACACCGTCGATGATGGCAAGCGGTGTGCGGAATTCGTGCGAGGCCATGGAGACGAAGCTGCGCTGCAGGTCATTCAACGATTTTTCTGCCTCCAGCGCTGCCTCGAGCTGCCTGGTCTTCTCCGCGAGTTCAGTGGTTTGCTCGTCGACCAGCGCCTTCAGATGATGGCGGTGCCGGTCCAGTTCCTCCGTCATCCGGCGCTGCTCGGTGACATCACGCTGCACCGCGATGAGACGCACGACCTCGCCCGCCTCGTCCAGAATGGGCGTCACGCCAAGATCGACCCAGACGAGGCGCTTGTCCTTGGTCCGCCAGCAAACGTCCAGACGCAGCGATTGGCCGGCGGCGAGCTTCGCGAACCTATCGCATGAGGCCTGCGCGCAGCCCCTATCCGCCCGGAGCAGCCCTGGCGCGGACGCACCGACCAGTTCGTCCAACCGGTAGCCGGTCAGGCGCTCGGCCGCGGGATTAGCCCATTCGATGACGCTGTTCCTTCCGAGAATCATCACGCCTTCGTCGATCGCGCGCGCGACCAGCGCCAGCCGCTCGAGATCGGCCTGCTGCTCGGCCAGAGCCTGCTGATTGTCCCGAAGCGTGCTCGACATGGCGTTGAAGCAGCGGGCGGCCTCGGCAAGCTCGTCACGGCCGCGAATGTCGAGCTGATAGCCGACCTCGCCCTGTCTGATACGTTCCGCCCCCACACGAAGGGCATCGATCTGGCGCGTCAGCAGCCATCCGAAGCCGTAGCCGAGGACAGCAACCAGCAGCACCTCCAGAACGGCGAGCTTGAGGCTGGATCGAAGCGAGCTTCGCAGCGAGGCTTCGAGCAGGGCCGTCGACAGGCCGAGTTCGACGTCGCCAATCACGACATCGCCGACCTGAATCGGCGCTCTGGTGTCAAACCTGCTATCGGCATGGGCATCGGCGAGCGCCTGGTCCTGGCGGAAGGGCGCTGCCAGGGCTGCGGCATCGCCCTTTGCCGCGAGTGCCAGGCCATCGGCGTTGTGCACGCGCACATAGACGACCTGCTCGTCTTTCAGCGCATGCGCGACCATGGCGTCCAGCGAGGCGAGATCGAGGGCAGCCACGGCATCGGCCGCCATGATCGCCATCATCTGCGACGCCGCAGTCCCCCGGGCGGCCAGCTGTTCGTCGTTGGTGCGTCGGAGATGCCAATGGCCGCTGACCAGAAGGACGGCGACCAGAACGATGTCGATGCCGACGATTGCGAGCGCTGTCTTCAGCCGGAATGACACGATTCGGACTTCTTCGTCTGGATTCTCGTTTGACGCTGATCGAGGCTCAGGCGGCGGATGTCGTTCCAATCGGCGTCGGACGCCTTCTGCAGCGCCACAAAGCCGGCCTGCCGGAGGAGATCCGGTGCCTGCCGAGCAGCGGCGACCATGGCGTCGGCAAGGGCGTCGATCTGGTTCTCCGACAGCGTCAGGCGGGCGGCGAAGGCATGGGGCGTGTAGGCGTCGGTCTCGTAGACGATCTTGAGCTGGTCCCGGATTTCGGGCGCGACGTTCCGGAAGGTGCGCACCACGCCGCCGCCGACCGGCACCAGCCCCATGGCGACGGCGCGATAGACGCTGTCATGGGATTTGACGTAGCGCGCCTTGAAGGCGATGCCGCGTTCGGCAAGCTCGGCGCGCGGCAGCACGCTCGCGCCGAAGGCCGCGGGCGAAGGAAAGGCGATCTCGGCGCGCGCCATGTCCTCGATGCCTGCGATGGCGCTGTCGGTGCGCACCACCAGAACGCCCTTCAGCTTGCTGTCCGCCTGGCGCGCAAAGGCGGCATAGCCGCCGGCTTGGTGAAACACGACGTAGTGGTAGGGGTTCATGTAGGCGATGTCGTAGGCGCCTTCGGCGAGGCAGGACTCGAAGGTCGGAATGTCGGTGGCGGTCGCGAATTTGAGCTCCAGCCCCGAGCGCTCGCTCAGATGCTCGAGCAGCGCCGACCACATCTCGAGCAGACGGCTCGCCGATTGCTGCGGCACCACGCCGAAGGTAAGGCTTTGCGCGTGCGTAACCGGCGCCGAAACGATCAGCGCAGCCAAGGCGTAGAGAAGGCGACGACGCCATCGAACCATGTCAGTGTCCCCGAACGACCAAGGTCCGTCATCCGACATCCTCGCCGAATAAAGCTAATTTTTGGTTAACGTCGGCGATGGATCTGCCCGGGCGCGGCTCGACGGCCATCCGCCCCCCGCCGCATGGAGGTGCCCGGCCATGTTCGCGCAATCTCGTTAACGCGATTTTGACGACTTTGAGCGATGGTCGAGGCGTGGTGCAGCGCGTTCACGAGGTTCGGATGATAAGGGTATTGTCGCTGGCTCTGGCGATTGTCGGCTTCATGGTTGGCCATTCCAGCGCGACGATGGGGCAGCAGCCGAGCACGATTCCTGGCGTCACCACCCTGACCATCGAACAGTTCGTCGAGATGGCGACCGGCGACAACCCACCGGTGATCATCGATTCGCGCATTGCTGCAGACTATGACCGCGGACGAATCGAAGGCGCCGTCAATCTGACCGACACGGACATGACGGCCGCCAAGCTTGCGGCGATCGTCGCCAAGCATGAACCCGTCTTGTTCTACTGCAACGGCGCCGAATGCAAGCGCTCGGTGAACGCCTGCAACAAGGCGATCCAGTGGGGGTGGAAGGATGTCATGTGGTATCCCGGCGGTGTCAGCGAATGGAAGGCCAACGACCTGCCGCTGACCCGGTAGGCATGGTTCGTTGGACAGGATTTGAGCGGTTCTCGAAGCATTGAGCAGACGAACGCAAGCATCGTGTCGTCGTTGACCCTGCGACCGTTGCTCTACGGCCTGCTGGCGATGCTTTCGCTCATCTTCGCCATCACATCCCTATGGATCATCGGCGCGTATCACGAGTTTACGCGCCAGGCGCGCATAGCGAGCCACGCGCAGATCATCGAGACGGCCATCCAGCAGCAGCTCAACCTGACGCACGAGCCGCGGGCCTTGCAGCTCGCCCAGGTCGGGGCGAGCCTGTCAGAATGGCCGTCGTCGATCGCGGAGATGGATCAGAACGCCATCGAGACCTTGCTCGACGACGTGATCGGGCAGCAGCTCTATACCACGGGCGAGATCAAGCTCAGAGGCATCGCCCTGCTCGATCGGAACATGCGGCCTCTTGCCAGCAGAACCGTCGACGATGGCGCCGATGCCGAATGGCAGGACTGGCGCGGCGAGCTCGCGGCCAGACGGGGATTGGACAGGCTTCGGGTCGTCGATCGCTACGTCCATGACAGCGACGGCGGCACCGTCCACGTGCTGGTGCATCCGATCGGTGGTGTGCGGCTTGCAGGCTATCTCGCCGTCATCACCGAACCGACCAAGGCCCTGACAGGCCTGACGGCTTTCGTTCATGGGCGAATCATCGTCACGACCCTGGCCGGCAGGCGCGTCCTCGATGAGCAGCCGGAGGACTGGCCGGAAGAACTGCGGGCCGAGTCTCCCAATCCCGACCATATCCAGACCGCGGCTCTGACCGTGCGCTCCGCGGAAGGACTGCCGATCTATCAGGTCGCGGTTCAGTTCGAGGACTCCTACTTTGCGCAGAAGGCCGCCAGGCTGCGTGAGATCACCTACCTGATCACCGCCATCGTGGCGGCGGTTTCCCTGATCGCCGCCACCCTGATCCTGCACGCCACCGTGTTCCAGCGCGTAAGGGCGATGTCGCAGGCGCTGCAGCGCATCGTCGCCGGCGATACCAGCGTCTGTCTGACGGAGGCAGGGGCGGACGAGATCGGCGCCATGGCGGGCGAGCTGCGCAAGGTTGCCGACCACGTCAACAAGGTGGTGTCGCTCAAATCAGAGCTCGCCGCCCATCGCGACCATCTGGAAAAGCTGGTCAGGGACCGGACCTCGGTCATCGAACGTCAGGCGGCCGATCTCGAACGTGCGCTGGACAACGAAAGGCGGCTGAGCGCCCTGCAACGAGGCTTCGTGTCCATGGCGTCGCACGAGTTTCGAACGCCGCTCTCCATCATCGACGGCAATGCGCAGGCGATCGAAAGACGGTTCGTCAAGATGCCGGCGCAGGACGTCGAAGCGCGCATCCGGAAAATAAGAAGCGGGGTCAAACGGATGATTGCGCTGATGGAAAGGATGCTTGCCGCGGCCAGACTGGAGTCCGGCAAGATCGATGTCGCTCCGGTGACCATGGATATCAGGGCCCTTCTCACGGAGTGCTGCGATGCGCAGATGGATTGCGTCGCAAGTCACAAAGTCGTGCTGGAGCTGGGAGACCTGCCGGATGAGATCATCGGCGATCCCGATGCGCTCACCCAGGTCTTCACCAATCTGCTGTCCAACGCCGTCAAATATTCCCCCGGTACGAATCGAGTCGACGTCCGTGGCTGGCATGATGGTGATGATGTCGTCATCTCGGTGCGCGACTACGGCCTCGGCATGGACGACGACGATCAGCAGCAGCTGTTCAGCCGCTTCTTCCGTGCGAAGACATCGGCCGGCATCGCCGGAACCGGTATCGGCCTGAACATGGTGCGCTTGCTTGTCGAGGAGCATGCCGGCCTGATCTCCGTGTCATCGAAGGAAGGCCAGGGCAGCGAATTCACGGTCCGCCTGCCCCGGCACGGTCCCGGCGCGCAGGAAAAGGCCGTCGCCTGAGAGATTTTTTCCGGCCAAGCGGCCTTCGGCCGGTGATGGTCCGGGATCAGCGTTCCCGACCAAGGTCCGCGACGAGCGCCTCCCGATCCGTCACCGGCAAACGGCAGGCCATGCCCTGGCAGACATAGGCGGTCGGCTTGCCGTCGATCTGGCCCTTGCCGTGGGCGGGATGCGCCGCCGGTAACTGCTCGTCCGGCCCAACCGCGAGGACGGTCGCCCCCGGCGGCGCATACCGGAGAGCTGCCTGAAGCAGGTCAGCGCCGTCCGGCGTCCCGGACACGATGACGATCTGGAGGGGATGGGCGCGTTGGCTGATGGCGGTGAGGAGCGTGGTGTGGGCGAGCGGGTTTTTTCTGGCGTCGCCGGCAAAGCTGCGGATCAGAGTGTCGGCGCGCTCGCGATAGTGAGGCTCACCGGTGAGGTCGGCGAGACGGGCGAGGACGCTCGCGATCTGACCGTTGCCGGAGGGTGAGGGGCCGTCCTGGGCGGTTTTCGGGCGGACCAGGACGTCGTCGGCGCCTGTAGGGGTCTGGAAATAGCCTCCTCCGGCCCCGTCCCAGTGATCGGCGTCGAGGGTCTCGACCCAGCGGACAGCCTGGTCGAGATAGGCGCGATTTTGGGTGTGCTGCAGGAGGGCGAGCGCCGCGTCCGCCATGGCGGCATAGTCCTCGACGAAGCCGAGATCGAGGGTGCGGCCGTCGCGAAAGCTATGGGCGAGGCGGCCGTCCTGCTGCATCCCGGTGACGATGAAGGCGAAGGCGTTCTCTGCAAGCGTCAGCCAGGTCGGCTCGTCGAAGATCGCGCCGGCACGCGCTAGGGCCGCGATCATCAGACCGTTCCAGTCCGCCAGCACCTTGTCGTCCCGTCCGGGCGGCACCCGATTTTTTCGTACTTGCAAAAGCTTATCTGCCATCTGCCGGAGTTCCCCATCCTCCGCCTCGGAGAGAAGGCCGTCCTCCAGAGACCGGTTCAGGATGGTCTTCCCCTCCCAATTCCCCGCCGGCGTGACGTCGTAGATGGTAGCGAAGCGCGGCGCATCTTCTCCGAGAATCGCTGCAATTTCAGTATGTTGCCAGACGTAGTACTTCCCCTCCTCGCCCTCGCTGTCGGCATCGAGCGCGGCGGCGAAAGCGCCGCCGACCATCATCTCGCGCTCGAGCCAGCCCACGGTTTCGCGGGCGCGGGCACGGAGGAGACGGTCAGCCGTCGCCTGGTAGGCGTCCGCCAGCAGCGAGAGCAGCTGGGCGTTGTCGTAGAGCATTTTCTCGAAATGCGGGACGAGCCAGTGGGCATCGACGCTGTAGCGCGCAAAGCCGCCGCCCAGATGGTCGTAGATCCCGCCCTGGCACATACGGTTCAGCGTGTGAAGCACCGTCTTCTTGATCGCCGCGTCGCCGGTGGCGACCGACCGGCGCCAGAGGAAGTCGAGGATCGGGGCTTGCGGAAACTTCGGGGCGCCCTGGATGCCGCCGTCGACCGGATCGAACAGGCCGATCACCTGGCTTGCGGCGTGATCGATCTCGGCGACGGTCATCGGCTCGCCCCCGGCGGGGGCGGCCAGACTTGCCAGTGCCTGGACCAGGGCAGTCTTGTTGCTCTCGACCTTGTGGCGCTCGTCTTTCCAGATGCGCGCGATGGCGGTGAGCACGTCCGCAAAGCCCGGGCGGCCGTAGCGGCTTTCCGGCGGGAAGTAGGTGCCGCCCCAGAACGGCTCGCCCGCCGGCGTCAGGAACATGGTGAGCGGCCAGCCGCCCTGCTCGCCGAGGAGGTGCAGGGCGCGCATGTAGATCTGGTCGAGGTCCGGGCGCTCCTCGCGGTCGATCTTGATGTTGACGAAATGCCGGTTCATCAGGGCGGCGATCGCCTCGTTCTCGAAGCTCTCATGGGCCATCACATGGCACCAGTGGCAGGCGGAATAGCCGATCGACAGGAGGATCGGCTTGTCCTCCTCTCTGGCCAGGGTCAGCGCCTCGCTGTCCCAGGGCTGCCAGTGCACGGGGTTGTCCCGGTGCTGGATGAGATAGGGGCTGGTGGTCTCGTCGAGACGGTTTTTCAAAACGGCTCCAGACGCGGTTGATGACGCGGCGATGCCGGACGTTCTATAAGACGGCGTCGGCGAGCAAAAGGCCAGCGGGGATCTGCCTTGGCGGCACTGCATGAGAGCGAGGAGACGATTTTCGCCCTGGCGAGCGGCGTGGGCCGCGCCGGCGTCGCGGTGGTGCGCCTTTCAGGCCGGGCGTGCGTGGATGCCTGCCGGGCGCTGAGCGGGAAGGCGCCGCCGCCGGCACGCGAAGCCAGGCTCGCGGTGCTGCACGATCCCGAGGATGGCGAGGCGATCGATCAGGGGCTGGTGCTCTGGTTCCCGGGCCCCGCCAGCTTCACCGGCGAGGATGTGCTGGAGCTGCATGTCCATGGCGGCCCGGCCGTGCTCACGGCGCTGTTCGAGGCGCTCGGCAACGTGAGGGAGGTGCGCCCCGCACACCCGGGAGAGTTCAGCCGGCGCGCCTTCATGAACGGCAAGATGGACCTCACGGCCGCCGAGGGGCTGGCCGATCTGGTGGCGGCCGAGACCCGCCAGCAGGCGCGCCAGGCCAGGCGGCAGATGGAGGGAGCGCTCGGCCAGCTCTATGGCGACTGGCATGGGCGTCTGCTCGACGCCCTCGCTCTGATCGAGGCGGAGATCGACTTCGCGCCGGAGGAGGAGGTGCCGGACGACCTTCTGGCCGGCGTCCTGCCGAAGCTGCACGCCCTCCAGGCCGAGATCGGCCGGCACCTGGCGGACAGCCACCGCGGCGAGCGTCTGCGCAGCGGCCTCAGGGTGGCACTGATCGGCCCGCCCAATGCCGGCAAATCCAGCCTCTTGAACCGGCTCGCCGCACGCGACGTCGCGATCGTCACCGACATCCCCGGCACCACCCGGGACGTGCTGGAAACGCCGCTCGATCTCGGCGGCTATCCCGTCACCCTCACCGACATGGCCGGGCTCCGAAAGAGCGACGATCCGGTGGAACGCCTGGGTGTCGAGCGCGCGCTCACCGAGGCGAAGGAAGCCGACATCCGGCTCGCTTTGTTCGACGGCGCCTGCTGGCCGGCGGTCGATGCCGAGACCGAGGCGCTGATCGACGAGGCGACTGTCGTCGTCCTGAACAAGGCCGATCTGCTGGACAGCGAGCGCACCTACCGGATCGGCGGGCGCGACGCGCTTTTGATTTCCTGCCATAGCGGCTCCGGCGTCGATCGCCTGATTGCGGAGCTGAGCGCGCGCGCCGCGCGGGCCATGGCGCCCGGCGATGCGCCGCTTCTGACCAGAGCGCGCCACCGCCGGGCGCTGGTCGAGGTGGCCGAGGCCCTGGAGCGCATCGAGCAGATGCCGCCGCCGGCAGAGCTTGCCCTGATCGCCGAGGATCTGCGCCACGCCATGCAGGCCATGGGCCGCATCACCGGGCGGGTCGGCGTCGAGGACGTGCTCGATCAGATTTTTTCCACCTTCTGTATCGGCAAATAAAAAGGCGGCGCTGGGCAACATGGACAAGAGTTCATGCGGGCCCGAGGAAGAAATTGCCTATCATCGCCGTTAATCGAGGGCGAATCGGGAAGCCGTCCTGCTGTTCAGATGAGCCCTGTCTCGACGACAGCGGCTGCACGCTGCCGTGACAAGACGGTTGACCCCTGGCCAGGACGACGTAAATACCATCCAAAACCGTCAGGGCTTTCAGGCGTGATTTGCACGGCTTTTTAAACGTTTCGGCCAGGCTTTCAGGAGCATGTCGTGAGCGATTTTTTGGCGATGGGCGGCTACGGCGCCTATGTATGGACCGCCTATGGTGTGACGGCGCTGTTCCTGGTGCTGCTGTTCGTCTGGAGCTGGTTCGGCGCGCGCGCGCGGGAGGCCGAGCTGGAGCAGGTCAAGAAGCTGTCCAGGGCCGACCGCCGCTCCCCTTCGCCGAAAACAACGGAGCTTGCCGGCTCCGGCCAGCCGGCCGCCGCCGGCAATGGGATGGGGTGAGCCATGCGCCTTCGTAAACAGCAGCGAATGATCCTGGTCGCCGTCGCCGTGCTTCTGCTGGGCGGTGCCACGGCGCTGGTGATGACCGCACTCTCCGACAGCGTCGCCTTCTTCGCGACGCCGAGCGACATCGCCAAGGGCAAGGTCGACCAGGGCAAGAACTTCCGGATCGGCGGCCTGGTGGTGGACGGCAGCGTCGGTCGCGGCGACGACGGCGTGGTCACTTTTGCACTCACCGATCAGGCCAATGACGTCAAGGTCAGCTACCAGGGCATTCTCCCGGACCTGTTCCGCGAGGGCCAGGGCATCGTCGCCCAGGGGCGGATCGACGAGAACGGCACCTTCGTCGCCACGGAGGTGCTGGCCAAGCATGACGAGAACTACATGCCCGCCGAGGTCACCGAGAGCCTGAAGCAGGCCGGCATGTGGAACGAGGGCGAGGGCCATTCGGACGGCATAGTGCCCGAAGCCGAGGCGAAGGAGGCGGCACAGTGATCGTCGAACTCGGCCACTATGCCCTGGTGCTGGCGCTGGGCCTCGCGATCGTGCAGAGCACGCTGCCCTTCTGGGGCGCTTCGCGCAACGACCCGCAGCTCATGGCGCTCGGCCCGTCGGCCGCGATCGGGCAGTTCATCTTCATGCTGCTCGCCTTCGGCGCCCTGATCCACGCCTTCGCCATGTCCGACTTCTCCGTCCTGAACGTCGCCACCAACTCCTCGTCGTCCAAGCCGCTGGTCTACAAGATCGCCGCGGCCTGGGGCAATCACGAGGGCTCGATGGTCCTCTGGGTGCTGATCCTGGCGTTCTACGGCGCGCTGGTCGCCCTGTTCGGGCGCAACCTGCCGCCCGCGTTTCGCGCCCGCGTCCTGGGGGTCCAGGGGCTGATCAGCGTCGGCTTTCTCACCTTCATGCTGTTCACCTCGAACCCGTTCCTCAGGGTCGATCCCGCCCCGCTCGACGGCAACGGCTTCAACCCGATCCTGCAGGACCTGGCGCTCGCCGCGCACCCGCCCATGCTCTATGCGGGCTATGTCGGCTTCTCCATGGCCTACGCCTTTGCCATCGCCGCCCTGCTCGAAGGCCGGGTCGACGCGAGCTGGGCGCGCTGGGTGCGGCCCTGGACGCTGCTCGCCTGGTGCTTTTTGAGCTTCGGCATCGCGCTCGGCAGCTACTGGGCCTATTACGAGCTCGGCTGGGGCGGCTGGTGGTTCTGGGACCCGGTGGAGAACGCCTCCTTCATGCCCTGGCTCGCCGGGTCAGCGCTGCTGCACTCTGCGATCGTCGTGGAAAAGCGCGGTGCGCTCAAAAGCTGGACCATCCTGCTTGCCATCCTCGCCTTCTCGCTCTCGCTGCTCGGCACCTTCCTGGTGCGTTCGGGCGTGCTCACCTCCGTGCACGCTTTCGCCGTCGACCCGGCCCGCGGCGTCTACATCCTCGGGCTTCTGATCGTCGCGATCGGCGGCTCGCTCGCGCTTTATGCCTGGCGTGCCCCCGAGCTCAAGACCGGCGGCATGTTCGCGCCGATCTCGCGCGAGGGCGGCCTGGTCCTGAACAATCTCCTCCTGGCGACCGCCTGCGCCACGGTGCTGCTGGGCACGCTCTACCCCTTGATCCTGGAGGCGATCGACGGCTCCAAGATTTCGGTCGGCCCGCCCTATTTCAACGCCACCTTCGGCCCCCTCATGATCCCGCTGCTGATCGCCGTGCCGATCGGCTCGATGCTCGCCTGGAAGCGCGGCGATCTCATGGGCGTGCTCGGCCGCCTGAAATTCGTGATCGGGCTGACGCTCGTCCTTCTGGTCGCCATGCTGGTCTGGACCCAGGGCAAGAGCGCCCTTGCCGTGATCGGGCTCGCCATCGCGATCTGGGTCATCCTCGGCTCCCTGTTCGAGCTTGCCGAGCGCGTGCAGCTGTTCCGCATCCCCTTCGGCCGCAGCATGAAGCGTGCGGGTGGCTTGCCGCGCTCCGCCTACGCCATGGCGCTCGCCCATATCGGCCTCGGCGTCTCGACCATCGGCGTGGTCTCGTCCAGCGCCTGGCAATCCGAGCGCATCCTGGTGATGAAGCCCGGCGACAGCGTCGAGCTTGCCGGCTACGACTTCAAGCTCGGTGACGTGGTCGAAGGCCAGGGGCCGAACTACGTCTATCGGCGCGGCCCGATGGAGATCACGCAAGGCGGCGAGCCGGTCACCACCCTCTATCCGGAAAAGCGCTTCTACAATGTCGAGCGCCAGCCGACGTCCGAAGCCGGCATCGACACCCGCCTGTTCCGCGATCTCTACGTCGTGCTCGCCGATCCTCCCGATGGGCAGAGTGCCGCCGAGGCCGGCTATACCGTCCGCCTCTACCACAATCCTCTCGTCTCCTGGATCTGGGGCGGCGTGGTGCTGATGGGCGTCGGCGCCGCCGTCTCCCTCACCGACCGCCGCCACCGCGTCGGCGCCCCGACCACCGCCAAGGCGAGACGCCAGCCCACCCCCGAAGGAGCCCCCGCATGACGGGTACGACCCGCTCGCATACTGGGACTGAATCCGATTCGGACACGCCTGAAGCTGGCGACGGCAAATCCTATGCGCGGATCGGCTATCTGCTGCCGGTGCTGGTCTTTCTGGTGGTCGGCATCGGGCTTGCCATCGGCCTGACCCGCGATCCCAGCACCCTGCCATCGGCGCTGATCGACAAGCCGGTGCCGACCTTCGAGCTGCCGCCGCTTGCCGGCATGGACAAGCCGGGGCTGAGCAGCACCGACCTCACCGGCAAAGTGCAGCTGGTCAACGTCTTCGCCTCCTGGTGCGGGCCGTGTCGGGTCGAGCATCCGATCCTGATGAAGCTCGCCAAGGACGGCGTGCCGATTCAGGCCTTGAACTACAAGGACGAACCCTCGGACGCCGGACAGTTCCTCGCCGCTCTCGGCAATCCGTATGAAAGGATCGGCGTCGACAAGAACGGCCGCACCGGTATCGAGTGGGGCGTCTACGGCGTGCCGGAAACCTTCGTCATCGATGCCGAGGGCAAGATCCGCCACAAGCATGTCGGCCCCATCCAGGCACGCGACGTCGACGCCTTGATGAAGATCATCGAGGACCTCCGCCCATGAAGGCCGAGGCAAGGGCCGGGGTGGCCGGCCTTTACTTGCTCGTTTCCGTGCTGGCGGCCGGTGCTCTGCTTGTGCAAGACGGCGTCGGCACCGGCCTTGTTGGCGCTCCGCCCGCGGCGGCGGCGACGAATCCCGACGAGATCCTGGACGATCCGGTGCTGGAGCTGCGTGCGCGCGAGCTTTCGAAGGAGCTGCGCTGCCTCGTCTGCCAGAACCAGTCGATCGACGACAGCGACGCCGATCTCGCACATGACCTGCGCCAGCTCGTGCGCGAGCGCCTGCTCGCAGGCGACAGCGACGAGGAGGTGATCGCCTTCGTCACCGAACGCTACGGCGACTTCGTGCTGCTGCGACCACCGATCAGGCCGTCGACCTGGGGCCTCTGGTACGGCCCGCCGGCGATCTTCGGCCTCGCCGCCATCGCCATCGTCTTCTATATGCGCAGACGCCGCAGCGATCCCGTGCAGGCACCGGCCGAGGACCTGTCGGCCGAGGAGCAGACCCGGCTGGACCGGCTGCTGGGGCGCGAAAGTTCCGATCCGACATGACCTCCATTCTCCTGTTCATGGCGCTGAGCGCGCTTGCGATCTTTCTCCTGGCCTATCCGTTTCTCAGGCGCCGCGGGGCGCCGACCAGGGAGGCGTTCGATCTGGCCGTGTACCGCGATCAGCTCACCGAGCTGGAGCGCGACCACGAGCGCGGCCTAATCGACGCCGAGGCGACCCGCGCCGCCAAGCTGGAGATCGAACGCCGCATCCTCGCCATTGCGGGCAACGAAACACCGTCCCAAAGTCAACCAACTGCCGGCGGCAGCGGTGGCAGCTGGGTGGCGGCGGGGCTGGTGGTGGTGGTGCCGCTGGCGGCGGGGCTGCTCTATGTCGAGCTCGGCCAGCCCAAGCTTCGGGACCTGCCGCTCGCCTCGCGCCCGGCCCCGGAGCAGCAGCTCGACGAGCGCGACACGCTGCTCGCCAACATCCGGCAGCTCGAACAGCATCTGGAGACCACGCCCGACAATGCCGGCGTCTGGTCGGTGCTCGGCCGCACACGCCTGCGCGCGGGGCTTTATCAGGAGGCGGTCGAGGCTTTTCGAAAACGTGTGGAGCTGTCCAAAGACGATCCGAGCGCGCGTGCGGAGCTGGCGGAAGCGATGGTCTATGCCGCGGGCGGCCAGGTGACGCCTGCGTCCCTGGAGCAGTTCCGGGCGGCGCTGGAGACCGTGCCGAACGAGCCGCGGGCGCGCTACTATCTCGGTCTGGCGCTCGCCCAGGAAGGTGAGGTCGATGCCGCGATCGAGGGCTGGAGCCAGCTTCTCGAGGTCAGCCCGAGCGATGCGCCCTGGCGCGCGCAGGTCCTGGATGCGATCCGTGCCGTGCTCGACTCCGAGGGCCGGCCCGCGGACGAGGTGATCGCGCGCCTGCCCAAAGGCACCGCGCCTACCGGCACCGACGCTCCGACGTCGACCGCAGAGCAGGACGAGATGATCCGCGGCATGGTCGAAGGCCTCGCCGCCAGGCTGGAGAACGAGCCGGACGACCTCCAGGGCTGGCTGATGCTCGGCCGCTCCCGTCTGGTGCTGCAGGAGCCTGAGCTCGCGAAGCAGGCTTTCGAGCGCGCGAGAAAACTGGCACCCGAAAATCCGGACGTGCTGCTCGGCTATGCGGCGAGCCTGCTTCAGCCCAGCGAGACGCCCGGCGGCGACCCGATCGTCGGGACAGAGGCGGCCGGCATTTACGAGAAGCTGGTCGAGATGACGCCCGAGGATCCGGAGCCGCGCTGGTTGCTCGGCCTTGCCGCCGCCCAGGCCGGCGACAAGGAGCAGGCGATCACCCATTGGCGGAAGTCGCTGGATCTGATCGAGGAGGGCTCGGACGACCGTGGCATCGTCGAAGCCCGGATCAAGGCTCTGGAAAGCGGCGAGCCCGCCGCGACCGCCGCCGCCGGCGCTCCGTCGCTGGCGCCGAGCTTCGACAGTGCTCCTGCAAGTCAGGCCCCTGCCGGCTCGGCAGCCGGCCCGGCAGCGACTGATGACGCCCGTGCCGAGATGGCGGCGCTGTCGCCGGAGGAGCGCCAGGCGCGCATTCGCTCGATGGTCGAAAGCCTGGCAGCCCGTCTCGAAGACGATCCCTCGGACATCGAAGGCTGGCTTCGTCTCGCCCAGTCGCGCACCGTGCTCGGCGAGCCGGAAGCGGCGAAGGAGGCCTACCGGCGTGCCATGGAGGTGGCCCCCGACAACACCGAGGTGCTGCGCGCTTATGCCGGCAGCCTGCTCGGCAGGCCGCATCCGGAGACCAATGTCGCCGAGGTCGGCGAAGAGGCAGCCGAACTCTACCGGAAGATCATCGACATCGCGCCCGACGACCCCGAAGCCCACTGGTATCTCGGCCTCGCCGCCGTCCAGGCGGGCATGACCGACGAGGCCAGGTCCCACTGGCGGCGCGTGCTGGACGTTCTCGGGCCGGATCACCCTAACTACGCCGCCGTGCAGTCCAGTCTGGAACAGGTCGAGACCCAGTAGCCCTTGGGACAGCCGGCTGCTGCGACAGATGCTGCGCTCCGGGACGCCGGGGCTTGCCGATTTGCGCATGATCAAAGACTCTGAAGGTCGATACGGCATTCTTGGAGGGTCCGGTCGGGAGACCGGCCTCAGCCTGTCCGAACCAGGGAGTGCTTCATGGCCGACGAATCCAAAGGGCCGAGGGACTGGACGACGCAGCCGCCCTTGATCCATCCGGACTACAAATCGACGGTCCTGCGTGGGCCGACCAAGCCGCTGATCCCGATCGACGCCTCGCTCTTGGAGCTGTCCGGCCCGGTGTTCGGCCATGACGGCGTCGATGCGGGCGATGCCGATCTCACCATGAACGCGCGCGTCAACGGCGAGCCGATCGGTGAGCGCATCATCGTCGAGGGCCGCGTGCTCGACGAAGTGGGCCGGCCCGTGCCCAACACCCTGGTCGAGATCTGGCAGGCGAATTCGGCAGGCCGCTACATCCACCGGGCGGAGGTCCATGACGCCCCGCTCGACCCGAATTTTTTGGGCGCCGGGCGCACGGTGACCGACGAGAACGGCCGCTATCGGTTCATCACCATCAAGCCCGGCTCCTATCCCTGGGGCAATCACCCCAATGCTTGGCGTCCGGCGCACATCCATTTCTCGCTGTTCGGCCAGAGCTTTCTCGATCGCCTGGTCACGCAGATGTATTTCGAAGGCGACCCGACCTTTCCCTACGATCCGATCTTCAACGCCGTGCCCGAGGAGGCGCGCGACCTCCTCGTCTCCAAGTTCTCGATGGACCTGACCGAGCCCGAGTGGGCTCATGGCTATGTGTTCGACATCGTGCTGCGCGGGCCGAAGGCCACGCCGATGGAGAGCTGAGATGACGGCTGACAGGAGACGACAGACCCCTTCCCAGACCGTCGGCCCGTTCTTCGCCTACGGCCTGACCCCCTCGCAATACGGCTATGCGTTCCAGAGCCTGGTGACGCCCGCGCTCGCCAGCGAGACCACGGAGGGCGAGCGCATCCGCCTGATCGGCCGGGTGCTGGACGGCGAGGGCAAGCCGGTCAACGACGCGATGGTCGAGATCTGGCAGGCCAACGCCCATGGCCGCTACTACCGGCCGGCGGACGGATCGCGCGACAACACCGTCGATCCTGACTTTACCGGCCTCGGTCGCGCCGGCACGGGCCCGGACCCGCAGCACCGCTTCATCTTCGACACGATCAAGCCGGGCGCGGTCGGCGAGGATCAGGCGCCGCATCTGAACGTCATCCTGACCATGCGCGGCCTCCTGAACCACCTCTACACCCGCATCTATTTCGACGACGAGGCCGAGGCCAACGCCAGGGATCCGGTGCTCGCCAAGGTCCCGGAGGAGCGCCGCGCCACCCTTCTGGCTCACCGGGCCGTGCCCGCCGGTGTCTACCAGTTCGACATCCGCATGCAGGGGCCTGACGAGACGGTGTTCTTCGACATGTGACGGCCAGCGAAAGGACGAACGACAAGAGGTGCTGGTTCAAAAATCGAGAGACTCGTTGGCCTGAAGTGCGGCGGCATCTTCCCTGGTCGCTGGTATACCAGAGATTTTTCCGCTAGATTGGGGCTCTCTGGGATGGGCTGGCTGGTTCCAAGATGCGAAAGTCGTCGGGAACGAACGCTATGAAGGCAGGATGAGGCGCTGCGATGACGGACAAGATCACCTTCACGCTCGATGGCCGCGAGGTCGAGGCCGGCGCTGACGAGACCATCTGGCAGGTGGCCGAGCGCGAAGGCGTCGAGATCCCGCATCTCTGCTGGCTGCCGGAGCCCGGCTACCGCGCCGACGGCAATTGCCGCGCCTGCATGGTCGAGATCGAGGGCGAGCGCGCGCTCGCCGCCTCCTGCATCCGCAAGCCGGCCGCGGGCATGGTGGTCAACACCGCCAACGACCGCGCCAGAACCGCGCGAAAAATGGTGATCGAGCTTCTGATGGCCGATCAGCCCGAGCGCGCCCAGGCCCACGATCCCGGCTCCCGCCTCTGGCAGACGGCGGACGATCTCGGCATGTCGGCAAGCCGCTTCCCTCAGAGGTCGACGCCGTCCAGCGACACCAGTCACCCCGCCATGGCGGTCAATCTGGATGCCTGCATCCACTGCAATCTCTGCGTGCGCGCCTGCCGCGAGGTGCAGGTGAACGACGTCATCGGCATGGCGTACAGAAACAACCAGGCGAAGATCGTGTTCGACATGGACGACCCGATGGGCGTCTCCACCTGCGTCGCCTGCGGCGAATGCGTGCAGGCCTGCCCGACCGGGGCGCTGATGCCGTCGACCATGGTGGACGAGAACCAGGTGGGCGACGTCGCGATCGACCGTACCGTGGACAGCGTCTGTCCCTATTGCGGCGTCGGCTGCCAGATCACCTACCACATCCGGGACGACAAGATCCGCCAGGTCACCGGGCGCAACGGTCCCGCCAACGAGAATCGGCTCTGCGTCAAGGGCCGCTTCGGCTTCGACTATATCAGCCATCCCGACCGCCTGACCGTGCCGCTGATCAGGAAGGACGGCGTGCCGAAGGTGGTCGACGACGACATCGATCCGGCCAATCCGCTCACCCACTTCCGCGAGGCCACGTGGGACGAGGCTCTGGATCTCGCCGCGTCCGGGCTCCGAAATATTCGTGAGGCTCGCGGCCCTGCCGCGCTCGCTGGATTCGGATCGGCGAAGGGGTCGAACGAAGAGGCTTATCTCGTGCAGAAGCTGGTGCGCACCGGCTTCGGCACCAACAATGTCGATCACTGCACACGCCTTTGCCATGCCTCCTCGGTGGCGGCGCTGATGGAAAATATCGGCTCCGGTGCCGTGACCGCCCCGTTCACCGCGGTCCGGGACAGCGACGTGATCGTCGTGATCGGCGCCAATCCGACCGAGAACCACCCGGTGGCCGCGACCTATTTCAAGCAGGCGGCGAAAGCGGGCAAAACCCTGATCGTCATGGACCCACGCGGCCAGGCGCTGAAGCGCCATGCCACCCACATGCTGCAGTTCAAGCCCGGCACCGACGTCGCCATGCTGAACGCGATCATGCATGTCATCCTGGAAGAGGGGCTGTTCGACGAGCAGTATATCCAGGCGCACACCGAAGGCTTCGAGGCGATGAAGGCGCATCTCGGAGGCTTCGACCCGGAGGCGATGGCCGCCGTCTGCGGCATCGACGCGGAGGTGCTGCGCACCGTCGCCAGAAAATTCGCGACGGCGCAGCGCAGCATCGTCTTCTGGGGCATGGGCGTTTCCCAGCATGTGCATGGCACCGACAATGCGCGCTGCCTGATTTCCCTGGTGCTGATGACCGGCCAGGTCGGCCGCCCCGGCACCGGCCTGCACCCGCTCAGGGGGCAGAACAACGTCCAGGGCGCCTCGGACGCCGGCCTGATCCCGATGGTGTTTCCGGACTATGGGGCCGTCGGCAACGACACCATTCGCGAGCGTTTCGAGGAGATCTGGGGCCAGAAGCTCGATCCCAATCCGGGCCTGACCGTGGTCGAGATCATGGACGCGGTGCATGCGGACCAGATCCACGGCATGTACGTCATGGGCGAAAATCCGGCGATGTCCGACCCCGACGCCAGCCACGCGCGGGAAGCGCTCGCCAAGCTCGATCACCTCGTGGTCCAGGACATTTTTCTGACGGAAACGGCCAAATATGCCGATGTCGTCCTCCCGGCCTCGGCCTGGCCCGAAAAGGACGGCACCGTCACCAACACCAACAGGCAGGTCCAGCGAGGCCGCGCCGCGGCCCCGCTGCCGGGCGAGGCGCGCCAGGACTGGTGGATCATCCAGGAGATCGCCAATCGCATGGGTCTGAACTGGACCTACGATAGTCCCGCCGACGTGTTCGCCGAGATGAAGCGAGGCATGAACAGCCTCGACAATATCACCTGGGACCGGGTCACGGCGGAGAACTCCGTCACCTATCCTTGTGACGACCCGAGCCGCCCCGGCAACGAGATCGTGTTCGCCGAGAGCTTTCCGACGATCAGCGGCCGCGGCCGGTTCACGCCCGCCGAGGTGCTGCCGCCGGACGAGCTGCCGGATCAGGACTATCCGATGGTGCTGACGACAGGCCGCCAGCTCGAGCACTGGCACACCGGCTCGATGACCAGGCGCGCCAGCAAGCTCGATGCCCTGGAACCGGAGGCCAATGCCAGCCTGCATCCGAAGGAGCTTCGACGGCTTGGCGTGCGGCCGGGCGAAACCATCAAGGTGGCGACGCGGCGCGGCGCGATCGAGATCATGGCGCGCGCCGATCGCGCGGTCGCCGAGGGCATGATCTTCATCCCGTTCTGCTATGCCGAGGCGGCGGCCAACATCCTGACCAACCCGCAGCTCGATCCGTTCGGCAAGATTCCGGAGTTCAAGTTCTGCGCGGCAAAGGTCGAAAAGCCGGACCAGATAGCGGCGGCGGAATAAGCCTGCATGCCCGGGCCGGCAAGCGTCGCCGATGACTGTGGTATGATGATACGCTATAGGCGGAACCGTGGGCTAACCACGGCCAAACCGGGGGTGGCGGGTGGACGATATCATCGAGATACTGGCCACGGTCGAGATTTTCAAAGATCTCGACCGTGAGGGCCTGACCAGGATTGCCGAGCGCTGCTGGCGCGATCGCTACAACAGGCGGCAGACGATCTTCACCGTGGGCGACGATTCCGCCGATGTCTACTTCATCAAATCGGGACGCGTCGGCATCACCATTTTTTCGGAAAGCGGCAAGGAGATCTCGTTTCGACAACAGAAGGCCGGCGAAATGTTCGGCGAGATTGCGGCGATCGACCGCCTGCGCCGCTCCACGTCCGCCGTTGCCCTGACCAATCTCGAGCTGTTCCGGCTGTCCGACAGCGATTTTCTGAAAATCATGCGTGAGCGGCCAGAGATCAGCATCCGGGTGATGCAGCGTCTGGCCTTTCTGGTGCGCGCCCTGTCCGAGCGGATTTTCGAATTCACCACCTATGGCGTGCGCAACCGCATCCAGGCGGAGCTGCTGCGCCTGGCCAAGGCGAGCGGCCAGCGCAGCGAGACCATCAACATCTACCCGGCGCCGACCCATGCCGACATCGCGAGCCAGGTGAGCACCCACCGGGAGGCGGTGACCCGCGAATTCGGCCATCTCGCCAGCGAAGGCATTCTCGAAAAGCGCGGTCGCAA
>JAWKVM010000021.1:0-225237 GCA_041398025.1 Alphaproteobacteria bacterium | reverse complement strand
AGAGCCCGCCCGCCATCCAGTCGGTTACGAGATAACCGCCTTTGCCGTCGGCCTCGACCCCGTCGAGATTGCCGATCGGCTGACCGCTGCCGATGTCGGAGATGGTCTTGGTGTCGTAGGCGATCGCTTTCAGATGGCCCGGCACCTCGGTCGAAAAATCCTCGGCCATGACGCCCCAGCTGCCGACCACGAGCCGGTTGCCCTCCGCCAGCAGGCCATTCGGATTGGCGAGCGCATCGTCGTGCAGCCAGACATCGAATGACCCGTTCTCGAGGACATAGATGCTGTTGGCAACCATGTCGGAGACGAAGACGCGACCATCCTCGTCGGCCGTGACGTCGTTCAGGAACTTGGCATCGGGCGCGTCGTAGGTAGCGGCGACCTCACCCGATGACGTATCGATCGCCACCAGCCGATTGATATCGGAGACGTAGAGCCTGCCGTCATGCAGCGCCATTCCCTTGGGCGCGTTGAGGCCGGTCACCCATTGCTTATCCAGAACCTCGCCGCTCGCGCTCAGCTTCGACAGATAGCCATTGCCATCCGCTTCATTGGCCTCGCCGTTGATGTTCGAGACGTAGATGAACCCCTTGTCTTTGTCGAAAATGACCGATTCCGGAGCATCGAAGCCGGTGGCCTCCCAGGTGACCTTGAGATCGGCAGCCAACGCTCCTGTCGACAGCAGGGCCGCAACGAAAATCGCAGGGCTGAGCCCGACCAAAGATCTCGTCATGAATCCCTCCCCGAGTTGATTAGCTTCGAACAAATAATCTACCACCTTTGCAGATCTCGTCCTCGTGAAACTTGTCGCCACCGTTACGTGTTCTTTCCAGGCCGGCCTCAAGACCGGCCTCCGCCGTCAAGTCGCCAGCGCCGGTCTCGGTCAGCGCCTTGATCGCTGTGCTGTCGATCGCGAGATCGTCCGGGAGATCGGCGCGTGCGGCCAGCGTTGTCAAAATCTTCTGCCGGAGCCGCTTTCGGATCCAGCGGTTGAAACTGTTGCCGATCGTGGTCGGCGGACCGCAGACAGCGAGGCAATCTTTCCGGCAGCAGCTTTGCAGCAGGTGAATGATGCCGCTGATCACCCGCCGATCATCGACGCGGCGCATTCTCGGCTGCTTTTGCGACCTCAGCGGCTCGATCGGCGCTCAAGCTCGACCTCAAAGCCGGCATTCCTTCACCATGACCTGCGATCTCGCCAAGGGGAGACCAGTCAAATCACAACAAGCATATTTTCCAATGTATTAATTGGGTGTCGAACCCGGGGAACCTGCGTCAATCAAGCCTGGCGACAGAAAGCGTCATCGGTCAGTGGCCTCCAGCTTGCCTATCCAAAGCCGTACTGCCGGGCAAGGCTCCCGTCCCAACCGGATGACGGCCAGCATTCTTTAGCGGCAGCACGCTCTGTCCTCCGGCACAGTGTCGTTGGTCCGGCGTATTGAGCTCAGGATGGTCGCGGCACGCCGGCCAATCGAGGCTGGTGGATAGCGCTGGAAGTCATGGATCTCCCGCTCCAGCCAGCTGAGCGGCCCTGAAGCCGCGAGGCTTTGTCTTGCCCACGTAGATCCTTCGACGACCATGCGATCTTCTCGGCATTGACCATGTCGAAGAACTGCTCGGTTTCCGCGAGTCGCCAGTCGGATCGTCGAGTTCCGATGCACTTCGGGTGCGATTGCAGCCCTGACATCGACCTCGCCGACACCACGTGGCCGCAGCGTGAGATACCAGAGATGGTCGGGCAAGCATCGCACATGTGGCAGGGAAACACCGTCGGCATCACCGATCGACGTCGCCATTCGCCCCAGGTCGTCATTTTCCGCATGGGCGAGGCCGTATTTTGCGTCCGCAGTCTTTCACAAAGGTCCAGTTGTGTGAATGTTTCCCAGACCTCGGGTCGGGCCTCCTCGACCGGAAACCAGGCCGACTGTAGCCTTGTGGGCGACCGGCAGGGGTGATAGCCCTCCAATGAAGTTTTCTGTCAGCAGCTTCCAATTGGTCTGCAAGACATGGTCCTGATGCAGCACCGGCACGTAGCCTGCCATCCCGTAGCGGCCGACCACCATCTCGAGCGGGGCCAGGAGTTCCTGAAGCGGCTTCGCGGCGGCATTCATGGTCACGTAAATCCAGCCCTGCCAGACTTCCGTTCGGATCTCGGGAAGGCAGATTTCGGTTCGATCGAAGACCGATGACTCCTTCATGTGGGGCGCCCCGATCAGTCGTCCGCCAAGGTCATAGGTCCAGGCGTGATAGGGGCAGACGATGCGCCTGGCGCGTCCGTGTCCGTCGACCAGGCGCATCATGCGGTGCCTGCAAACGTTGGAAAAGGTCCTGATCGCCCCGGCTTGATCGCGAACGCAGAAGATCGGCTCGCCGGCAATCGAGAAGGTGAGATAGTCACCGGCGTCTCGAAGCTCAGCGGCCAGGCCCGCGCAGACCCAGTCCTGCCTGAAGATCCTCTCCGCCTCCAATGCTGCGACGTCCTCTCGCCAATAGAGCATTGGCGGCAGGCCGATCGCCCGCTCCATGGGCCTGGAGGCGCTCTCGCCAAGCGCGCCGAGCACATCGTCGAGCGGAGAAAGCTCCTTGGTCATGATCGGGCCCGCCATGTTCTGTTGCACGACGATTGATTATTCATGGCACTTCATGCGTAGGGAAGATCGAATCGTGCGCGAGGTGATCAACTACCGACGTCCCCACCAGCACCTTCAGCATCACCCGGTCGTCAGCCTGTCCTTCGACGATCGCCTCGACGATGTCGGGCGCGAGCAAACCATTTTTGAGATCTTGGCGGCGTAGGTTATATCTATGCTGCCGGCGCATCATGTGAATGAACACTCGAGGTGAGGTCTGACTCACTGCGAAAACGGGGCATCGGCTGGCGAACCGATGCCACAGGTACGGCATGACTGACTATGATCTCGAGGCTTGAGCGGAAATTTTGATGATTGCTGGTTGCATAGCGAGTTTGATGGCTGGAACGGAGACGAATTGGGCGCTGCGATCCTCGATGAGGGCCTGTCTCACCGCTGTTGGCCTCCTGGCGCTAGCCGCTTGTGCCGGAGCCACATCCGACGCTGATGCTCGATCAGGGGATGTCGTGTTGACGGTCAGTTCCCATGGCGACAAACGCGAGTTGATCCTGCGTGCGCGGCCCACCGACGCGCCGCAGCCGCTGGTGATGATCTTCCACGGTGGCGGCGGTAGCGCATGGTTCATGGCCCGGCGGACGAGTTCCTTTGCGGATCGATTGCTGGACAGTGGCTATGCCGTGGCTTTCATGAACGGCTCGTCCCGTCGCGGCGGCAGGAATTTACGCACCTGGAATGGCGGTCACTGCTGCGCTTACGCCATGACGGAAGCGATCGACGACGTTGACTATATCGATCGAGCTGTGCCCGAGATCGCAGCGCGCATATCTTTGGACGGCTCCCGCGTTTTCCTGATGGGCCATTCCAACGGCGGCATGTTGGCCTACCGGGTGCCTGCGGACATGGGGACGCCTGTGCGCGGCATCGTGGTGATCTCGTCGGCCATGTTCGACGACCAGCCCAGGCTTCCGCAAGGCATATCAGCTTTTCTCACCCACGCCCGTGATGACGACAACATTGCCTTCGATGCTTCCTTTCCGCCGAAGCAGCAACGGGCATGGGATGCCCCGCCGCTGCATTTCCTTGAGACCGAAGCGCGCATGGCGGACATGTTGGACTGCGGCAAGCCGGTGCCGCAGAGTGCCATCCAAGACGTTGCCATGCGTGCTCGCCGTTGCGCCGGGGGAGCAGAGCTAACCGTTGTCGTCTCGGCGACCGGCGGACATGAATGGCCGAAGTCCATACCCGGCTTCAGCCTGGAGGACTCCATACTGGGATTTCTCGATCGCCAGCAATAGCCTCGCAGCGTCGATGGCCGGCGTCAGTTCGGCATGGGCAGAGGAGGTCTCTGGGCTTGCGGAGGCGTTCACCAAGAGCAGCCGCTGCGGCTCGACGCCAGAGAGCAAACCGAAAGGGCCGTAGTTACTGATGCGGCGGTCAAATATAGTGACTAAGCTGCGTAGCAGCTGCGCTCGACTAACGATGGGGCGGTTGAGAACCGGGATATGGCGTGACGTTCTCGTCCGCATCGGGCCGCTCGAGCCACGCCATGCATCGCTCCAGGTGTTCCCTCGTGGTATGAAAGCTATTGGGTGGCAGCGCCTTGTTTCTGGCTTCAAGACGTCGCACCAGTTCTTTGATGGGCGGATCGAGAAAGATGAGGCGGGTCTCGGCTTCGGCGTCCTGTGCCACTTGACGCGCCGCATCACGATCCGCGCGTAGCAAGAAGCCGAAATCAAGGACCACGTTGACGCCCAGAGCCAAGGCCCGGCGCGCGGTATCGAGTTGGACTCTGTGCACCGATAGGCGTTCGTCGACATCGAACGTGTCGCGGACGATCTCTGCCATCCGGGTGTCAGCTTCGAGGAAAAGCGCTTTTTGATCGCGTTCAATCTGTCGCGCCAGCGTTGTTTTTCCGGAACCCGGAAGCCCCATCAGCATGAAGAGCGTGGGTCTGCAGCGACCTTGAGGCGTGAATCGACGCGAACCGTCGACCCTGCCCTGAAAGAGCGTCGTCAAACTTTCGAGGAACGTCTGTTGAAGCCGTGTCGGTCGCCAATCGCGCCGCGTGGTCGCACAGATTGTCCGTGTGCCGAGCGGCAGGTCCGCGTCCAGCGCCACCAGAAGACCCTGCTCTTCCTCATACAGGATTCGTCGTCTCGACAGCAGGGTGAGGCGGTCGCTCCGGGCGAGCAGGGCGCGCACCACGACGAGCGACGACGAAGCGATGAGGCCGAACGGCAGATCGCAGCTCCTGAAGATCCGGTCGAAATCCCGCCGCGTCGGGGCACCGGGCCGCGGTGCGATCCAGGGGTAGGCGGCGAGATCGTCGATCGAAAGGTTGCGACGGCCTTCGAGGGGATGGCCGGCCCGGGCGAACACGGAAAGCCCATCCTCGAAGAGAGGATGCTCGATCACATCACTGCCGGCATCGCGACCGCGGGCGGCACCGAGAAAGATGTCGAGCTCGCCACGCCGCAGCATCCGCAGGAGCGAATCGTAGTCCGCTTCGACCATCTCGATCGACGCCATCGGGTTCTGCTCGCAGAGGTCGCCGATCGCGTCGGGAAGGATGTCCGTCCGAGCGAGCGGCATGGCGCCGAGCGTGATGGTCCCGGCCGAGCGGCCGAGACGGTCGTCCAGATCCTCGAAGGCGGCCGTCAGCTCCTTGAGCGCCAGGCCGGCGAGACGGGACAGCTCATCGCCGGCGGCGGTCGCCTCGATCACGTTGTTGATCCGCTCGAAGATCGTCACACCTGCGATCCGGGCGAGATTCCGCTCGGCCCGATGGACCGTCGGCACGGCGACGCCGATGCTGCGCGCGGCCGGCGTGTAGCCCTTCAGGCGGTTGATCTCGACCAGCACGCGCAGATGCATGATTGTCAGGCGGTTATCAAAGGTGATCGGGTCGGCGACCCATCGATGCATCCTGCCGATATAGCCGAGCATGTGAACGATGCGCTGGTGCAGCGACTCCGCGGCCGGTGCCAGACTCATGCCATGGCGGCTGCGCTGGAAGAGCTGGATTCCGAACTGTTTTTCAAGATTGGCGATTGCCTGGGAGAGGGCGGGCTGAGACAGGCCGGAGGCCGCGGCAGCGCCGCGCTGGGTGCCTTGGTCGGCAATGTGGCAGAACAGGCGAAGGTGTCGAAGATTGATCGCGGCGGCACGTGCGGTCATGTCGGTCGGCATCATCGGGACGACTCCGGATCGCATCTTCTGTCCCACAATATTAGCAGGAGCTTATCAGAGAGTCGTCTCTTTCGATTTTCGGGCGAGCGCCATGTGCGGTAGCATGAAAGGAACAAGAGCAGAACATGCCGCATTCCTGCGCCTGCAGGGTCATAAACAAAGGCACGGCCGACAGGCTGGCCAGGCAGACCAAGGGAGGACGATGACGAGGGGGCGCTTCAGACCGCGATCGGCCGACATCATCGCCTGTGCCGTCATTGCCGTCTTCGGTGCGGCAGCGCTGCTCGTGGGGCTCGACTATCGGATCGGCGGCATCCAGAGGATGGGGCCGGGTTTTTTTCCCGTTGCCACCTCGATTGCGATCATTCTGCTCGCTCTCGCCAGTGCTGCGGAAGCGCTGGCGGCGGCGCCGGTCCGGCGTGATCTGCAATGGCGGCCGCTGATCTTCATCTCCCTCGGCGTGATCGCCTGGGCGCTCCTGATCGATCGTGCGGGGCTGGCGCCGGCGACCTTCGCCATGATCCTGATCGCCTCTCTGGCCAAGGCGCCGTTTCGGCCGGTGGCTCTCCTTCTCCTGGCGACCGCGATCTGCGCCGCCGGCTACCTGATCTTCATCGCCGGCCTGCACATGCCGCTTACCTTGATCGGACGCTGACGGCGTGTCCTGCAGCAAACACGACGGTCTCATACTCCCACAAACCTGGCGGCATACCGTCGAGCCGGGCAAGGACGGCCTGAGCTCCGTGAGGTGGACAATCCACTGATGCCGGAGACGCTTTCTAATCTCGGCCTTGGCTTTCAGACGGCGCTCTCGTTCGAGAACCTGTTTTTCTGTCTGTTCGGCGTGACGCTCGGCACCTTCGTCGGCGTGCTGCCGGGGATCGGTGCGCTGGCGACCATCTCGATGTGCCTGCCGCTGACCTTCTATCTGGATCCGGTCGCGGCGATCATCATGCTGGCGGGCATCTTCTACGGTGCCCAATACGGCAGCTCGACGGCATCGATCCTGCTGAACCTGCCGGGCAGCGCGCCTGCCGCGATCACCTGCCTCGACGGCTACCCGATGGCCCAGCAGGGCCGGGCCGGCGTGGCGCTGTTCCTGACCACGATCGCGTCCTTTCTCGGCGGCAGCTTCTCGATCCTGCTGATGATCGCGTTCGCGCCGATGCTCGCCGATGTGGCGATCAGCTTCTCCTCGGCTGAATATTTCTCGATCATGGTGCTGGCGCTGGTCGCCGCCTCGACGCTCTCCAGCGGCTCGCTGCTCAAGGGGGTTGCCATGGTCGCGGTCGGCATTCTCCTCGGGCTGGTCGGCACCGACATCAGCTCGGGCACGGCGCGCTACACCTTCGGCTTCATCTCGATGTCCGACGGCATCAGCCTGGTGGCGCTCGCCATGGGCCTGTTCGGCATCTCCGAGATCCTGGTCAATCTCTCCCGCGGCGACCATGTCGTCGTCGACCCGCGCGCGATCACCCTGCGCTCGCTGCTGCCGACGCGTGAGGACATGCGGCGCTTCTGGCCGTCCGCCGGGCGCGGCTCGGTGATCGGCGCCATCGTCGGCATCCTGCCGGGCACGGGTCCGACGATCGCGACCTTCATGTCCTACGCCACGGAAAAGCGGCTGGCCGAGGACCCGTCGATCTTCGGCAAGGGCGCGATCGAAGGCGTCTCCTCGCCCGAGGCGGCGAACAACTCCTCGGTGCAGGCCGCGTTCATCCCGACGCTGACCCTCGGTATTCCTGGCGACGCGATCATGGCGGTGATGCTGGGCGGCATGCTGATCCACGGCATCACGCCCGGACCGCAGCTCATCCTGGATCGGCCGGAGCTGTTCTGGGGCGTGGTCGCCAGCTTCTGGATCGGCAATGTCATTCTGCTGATCCTGAACATTCCGCTGATCGGCGTCTGGGTTCGCCTTTTGACCATCCCCTACCATCTGCTCTATCCAGCGATGTTGTTCTTCATCTGCATCGGCGTCTACAGCGTGAACAACAGCGCGTTCGACGTGCTGATGGCGCTCGCCTTCGGCCTCGTTGGCTTCGCCATGACCAAGTTCGACTTCTCGCCGGCGCCGCTCTTGCTGGGTTTCGTGCTCGGCCCGCTGCTGGAGGAGCATTTTCGCCGGACCCTGCTGCTGTCGCGCGGCGATCTCTCGGTGTTCCTGACCCGGCCGGTGAGCCTTGCCTTTCTCGTCCTGACGCTTCTCGTGCTGCTGCTCTCGATGGGGCCGGTGCGGGATGCTCTGCGCCGCCTCGGCCGCTTCGGCGCGGCCGCGCGCGGCACCAACGAATGACCCGATCCGAAACGAACCAGGGAGGACCGACCATGCCAGCACCTCACCAGCACCGCCTTCTGCCGTCCCTTGGCCGGAGGCTGGTGACCGCCAGCCTGCTCGCCGCCGGCATGGCGCTCGCCATCCCCTCGGGGCCCACCTCGGCCCAGACGGACTATCCGGCCAAGCCGGTCCGCATCATCGTGCCGTTCGGGCCGGGCGGCCTTGCCGACATCACCATGCGCCTTGCCGGCGAGAAGCTCTCGGCCATGCTCGGCCAGCAGTTCGTGGTCGAGAACCATCCGGGTGCCGGCGGCGTCGCCGCGGCCAACGAGCTCCTGAACGCCGAGCCCGACGGCCATTCGCTGATCGTCATGTCCAACGGCACGACCATCGCGGTCTCGCTGTTCGAAAGCCTCGGCTACGATCCGCAGGCCCAGTTCGCGCCGATCTCGACGCTGGCCTGGTTCGATCTCGGCCTGTTCGTCGGCGCGGAGTCGACTGTCCAGACGCTGGACGACTTCCTGGCCTACGCCAAGGACAATCCGGGTGCGGTCAATATCGGCACGGTCAATCCGGGCAGCACCCAGAACCTGGCGGCGGAGTATTTCCGCTCGGTCACCGGCATCGACGTCAACATCATCCCCTATCGCACCTCGCCGGACATCCTGGCGGCGCTGATCCGCGGCGAGCTCGATCTCGCCTTCGAATCGCCGACCGCCTTTTCGGGCGCGCTCGAGGGCAAGCAGGTGCGGACGATCGCGACCACCGGCAGCGAGCGCAACCCGGCGCTTGCGGAGGTGCCGACCGTGCAGGAGGCAGGGGTCGACGGCTACGAGGTTTCGGGCTGGAACGCGCTCTACACGCTGGCAGGCGTGCCCGAGCCGGTGATCGCGACGCTGCACGACGCTATCGCCGAGGTCGCCGCCATGCCGGAGATCCAGGAAAAATTCAAGGAGCTGGCGATCCGCGCCCAGCCCCTCACGCCCGAGGAGATGGCCGCACGCTTCGAGCAGGATCGCGAGCAATGGGCCGGGGTGATCGAGAGCGCCGGCATCGAGAAGCGCTGAGCGGGCAGGGGAGAGGATCGAGATGAACGTCGAAGGGCCCCTCGGGGCGGATGAGCTGATCGTCGATTGCCATGCCCACATCTTCACCGCTGATATGCCGCTTCGCGACAAGCCGCGCCATGCGCCCGACTACGACTTCACCCTCGACGACTACATCTCGGTCCTCGACCGGCACGGGGTCGGCGCCGCGGTGCTGGCGGCGGCGAGCCCCTGGGCGGACTATAATGACTATCTGATCGATTCGATCCGGGGCAAGCTGCGCTTTCGCGGCACGGTGATCCTCGATCCCGGCGTCGAGCGCTATGTTCTCGACTTCATGGCGAGGGACGGCATCGTCGGCGTGCGCATGCACATGATCGGGCTGGAGCGGATGCCCGACATCACCGGCTTCGCCTATCGCCGGATGTTCCGGCGCATCCGCGATCAGGGCTGGCACATCCACCTCCATTGCGAGGGGCGGGATCTGCCGGACCTCCTGCCGATCTTCGAGGCGTCGGGGGTGAAGCTGGTGGTCGACCATCTCGGCCGGCCGGACCCGGAGAAGGGCATCGAGAGCGAAGGCTTTCGCACGCTCCTCAAGACGATGGAGAATGGCCGTACCTGGGTGAAGGCCTCCGGCCATGCCCGCCTCGGCCCGGCCTCGAGCGGCTATCTGCAGGAGCTGATCCGCCAGACCGGCAACACCCGCCTGGTCTGGGGCAGCGACTGCCCCTTCGTCGGCGAGGAGACGACCACCTATCAGAGCACGCTGGACTGGTTTCTGGGCGCGGTTCCCGACGCCGAAGACCGCCGCCGTATCCTCGGCCTGAACGCGCTGGAACTTTATTTCGGCAGCGGGGCTTCCGCGAACTAACGGAGGAGACAACGATCATGCCCGTACATACTCAGCCACCCGACCCCAACCCGAAAAAACCGAAGCTGAAGCTGCCGCCTGGATCGGTCGATACCCACATGCATCTGTTCGGTCCGGCGTCGAAATATCCGCTCAGTCCGACCAGCAAATATGTCTCGGACGACATGCTGCCCGAGACCTATCTCGCACTTCAGGACGTGCTCGGCCTGCACTATGCCGTTCTCGTCAGCGGAGGCGGCTACGGCACCGACACGACCCATCTTCGGGACGTGCTCGCGGCCCATCCCGACCGGTTTCGCGGCGTCGCCCTGCTGAAGGAAACCACGACCCAGGAGGAGATGGCCGAGCTTCGCGATCTGGGTGTGCGCGGGCTTCGCTTCGTCGGGCCGTCCCATGGCGGCGGGCTGCCGAAGATCAACCCGCGCATGGCGGCAGAGGCGGCGGAGGTCGGCTTGCATGTCCAGTTCTACCCCCGTGGGGACGAAATCCTGGAAACCTCCGACACGCTGTTGAGGATGCCGAACGAGGCGATCGTCCTCGATCACTTCGCCAACGTGCCGGCAGCCGGCGGCACGGATCAGCCCGCCTTCAAGCGCGTGCTCGACATGCTGGATACGGGACGGGTCTGGGTGAAGCTCTCCGGCCCGATGCGCTGCACCCAGGAGGAGCCCGGCTATCCCAGCGTGACGCCGCTCGCCCATGCGCTGGTGGCGCACGCGCCGGAGCGGATGGTCTGGGGCACGGACTGGCCGCATGTGAACATGAATGACCGCACCATGCCGAATGACGGCGATCTGGTCGACCTCCTCGCCGACTGGGTGCCGGACGAAGCGACGAGAAACCGCATCCTGACGGTCAATCCGGCGGCCCTCTACGGCTTTTGAAGCCAACATCATCAAGACAGGGAGGCAGAAGCGATGTCCATGTTGAAATCAGGTCTGCTGACGGGGGCGATATTCGCCCTTGCGATCGGCCAGGTCTGCGCACGCGAACTGACTTACTCCAACCACCTGCCGCCGGCTCATCCGGTCAACAAGGCCATGGAGGGCTATTTCGCCGGTATCCGCGACAAGACCGGCGGCGAGCTGGACTTCCAGATGTTCGTCGCGGGCGCGCTCGGCGGCGGCAAGGCGCTGTTGAGCAATCTCCGCGACGGACTTGCCGACACCGGCATGCTCAACCCGGTCTATGATCCGAGCGAACTCAAGGTCGAATCGCTGCTCGCCGAGCTCATGGTGGCGGACCCGAAGGTTCTCGTCGGCGCGATGAACGAGATGGTCAATCTCGATTGCGCGGGCTGCACCGCCGAGCTTCGGGAGGTGAACGCCGTGCCGATGATGAGCTTCGCCGTGCCGAGCTTCCAGCTCCTATGCAACCGGCCGGTCAAGTCGATGGCGGATGCGGCAGGGGTCAAGGTGCGGGCGGTCGGATCGCTGTCCTTGATCGCGACCACCTTCGGCATGGTGCCGGTGAACCTGACCAGCGACGAGGTCTATGAGGGGCTGCAGCGCGGCCAGATCGACTGCGCCGCAGCGCCGTTCGACTGGCTCCGAACCAACAATCTCGCCGAGGTGACCACCGATCTGATCGAGGATCCGCTTGGCGCGATCGGCGGGCTGCTGCATTTCGCCGTCAACGCATATGTCTGGGACGAGCTCTCGGCTGAGGAGCGCGCCATCCTGATCGACGGTCTCGGCAAGACCCTCGCCGAGATGACCTTCGCCTATGCCAAGGGCAGCGCCGATGCCCTGGCCGCCGCGCGCGAGGGCGGGGCGGCCGTCTATCCGCTCGGCGAGGACATGGCCAAGGCACTCGCCGATTTCCGGGCGGCGGAGGTCGGAAGGATCGTCGCCAAGGCCAAGGAGGCCGGCGTCGAGGACGCGGACGGCCTGTTCGACCGCTACGACGCGCTCCTCGACAAGTGGACCGGCATCGTCGCCGAGGTCGGTGCGGACGAAGCCGCCTATGCCGCGGCGCTGGATCGCGAGATCTTCTCCAAGATGCCAGCGGAGTAGGGGTGAGGCTGGATCGTCTGGCAAGCGGGCTCGAGGCGGCGCTGGCGGCCGTCTCGCGCACCTTCGCCGTGATCGGCGGATGCGCGGTGCTGGCGATGATGCTCCATGTCAGCGCGGATGTCCTCTCGAAATACCTGCTGAACCGCCCGATCGTCGGCACGCTCGAGATGGTCTCGCACTACTACATGGTCGCCGCGATCTTCCTGCCGCTCGCGGCGATCGAGCGGGCGCGCGCGCATATCATCGTCGAGCTGTTCACGATCCGTCTCGGCCCGCGTGCGATCCTGTTTCTTGACGCCGTCGCCTGCCTGCTCGCGGCCGTTTTCGCCGGCGTCATCACTTGGATGGCGGGCATCGAGGCGATCAGGCGCACCCGATCCGGCGAGATGATCGACGCGGTCTACTACCAGATTCTGGTCTGGCCGACGCGCTGGCTGGTGCCCGCAGGCGCCCTCGTCTTCATGCTCGTGCTGCTCCTGCATGCCTTGCGCTTTATGGCCGCGGCGACCGCCGACGAACCGCCGCCACCGCCACGCACCATGCGGGACGTGGAGATCGACGAATGACCTCCATGCCGGCCGACAGCGGCGCTCGGGGGGAGAGCAGGTGACGTCGCTCGAAATCGGCTCGGCCGGGATCGCCGCCGTCGTCCTGCTGCTGGCGATCCGGGTGCCGATCGCGGTCGCTCTGGGCCTGGTGTCGCTCGTCGGCATGTGGGCGCTGCGCGGGCCGAGGGCGGCGTTCGGGTCGCTTGGAACCTTGACCTACGACTTCGCCGCGAGCTGGTCGCTTTCGGCCGTGCCGATGTTTCTTCTCCTCGGGGCCGTGAGCTACCGGGCCGGCATCACGGGCCGTCTCTACGTCGCGGCCCGGCTGTGGCTCAACTGGCTGCCGGGCGGGCTTGCCGTGGCGACCAATCTTGCGTCTGCCGGCTTTGCCGCGATGTGCGGATCGAGCGTCGCGACCGCTGCCGCCATGGGCCGGATCGCCATTCCCGAGATGCTCGAGCACGGCTATGACAAGGCCCTCGCCACCGGCACGGTGGCGGCGGCCGGAACCCTGGGCGCGCTGATCCCGCCCAGCATCCTGTTCATTCTCTATGGCTGGTACGCCGAAGAGCCGATCGGCGCCCTGCTGATCGCCGGCATCCTGCCCGGCCTTCTGACCGCGGCGTTCTACACGGCGATGATCGTGCTGCGCTGCCATCTCGATCCGTCCCTCGCCCCCCGGGTCCGGATATCGACGGCAAGTCGGGAAAAGTGGAAGGCATTGGCGCGGGTCTGGCCGATTCCGATCCTGATCCTGGCGATCATCGGCAGCATCTATGGCGGCATCGCCACACCGACCGAGGCCGGCGCGGTCGGCGCCTTCGCCGCCATCCTGATCGCGCTCGTCCAGCGGCAGATGAATTTCTCGATCTTGCGGGACAGCATCACGGACGCCGTGCGCACCACCGGCTCGATCTTCATCATCGCGATCTCGGCGGTGCTGTTCACCCACTTCCTGGCCCTTTCCGGCGTGCCCCGCTTTCTGTCGGCAAGCGTCGTCGACTATGGCATCGAGGGCATCTGGCTGGTGCTGGCCACCGCAGCGGTCTACGTCGTGCTCGGCATGTTTCTCGACCCGATCGGGCTGATGCTGCTGACCTTGCCGGTCTTCCTGCCGATCTTCGAGGCGGCGCGGTTCGACCTGATCTGGATGGGCGTGCTCGTGGTGAAGTTCCTCGAGATCGGCGTGCTGACGCCTCCGGTCGGATTGAACGCCTTCGTGGTCAAGCAGGTCGCAGGCGACGGCGTGGCGCTCACGACCGTCTTTCACGGAATCGTCTGGTTCCTGGTCTGCGAGATCGTCGTGGTCCTCCTGCTGGTGGCCTTCCCGGCAATCTCGCTCTACCTCCCGAGCCTGATGTAGAACGAATTCGCTTGGGTGTGGATCGGCCAGGAGCGACCCTGGATCATGATCGGCCCAACTCCCGCGGCGACGCCTGACACATCGATTCGTGCAGCCTCAGGAATTAGAGCCGGGATGTCGAAAAAGGACGAACAGCATTCCCGATGACGAGAGGCGGGTTCAAAAGCACGATGATCGCCATCAATGCGGCCGGGATGAAGAGAGCCGTTTCCGGCAGGATGGTCTTGCCACGTCCGAAGTAGACGTCGGCAGGCGGGAGATTTTCGAAGCTCTCGTGATAACGATGGTGGTTATCGTGCTCGACGAAGCCTTCGATCTGAGTTTCGAGGTCGCCGGGCAGGTAGCAGTTTTCGAGCAGGATCCTGTTCTTCAGGTCTGATGCCAGCGCTCGATTTGCCGTGGGTCTGGAGATGGTAGGGGATGGCCATCCGCCGGCCAAGCTTTTGCCGCATGAACATCGGCTTCTCCGGCTGGTGGCAAAGAAGCCGGATCTCACGCTCAGGCAGATCGGCGAGCGCATGGCTGCCGACGACATCCATGTCAGCAAGAGCCGCCGTCAGTCTCCTTCGCCGCCTTCCTCAGGCGGCGGCAGGAAATCGATCTCGTGCTTGGCGGAGACGGCGACGATCTCGGCGGGGTCGGCGTCCGCCATGTTGTGAAGCTGCCAGAAGAGATCGTAGAGGCGGCGCGCAGGCGTGACCCAGAAGAGGCATTTGACCGGGCGGTCGCTCTTGGAGAACAGGCCGTGGGGGATGCCGCGTGGGAGACGGATCAGGTCGCCGGGCTCGGCGAAGCTCTCCGCGCCGTCAAGGAGGAGGTCCAACCTCCCTTCGAACATGTAGATGAACTCGTCCTGGGTCGGGTGGATGTGCGGCGGCACCATGGTGCCCGGCGGCAGGGTTGCGTGCCAGGAAAACGAGCTTTCGCAGAGCTGCTTCGGGACATAGGTCTGGCCGAGGATGTTCCAGCTGATCCCCTCGATGCCGTCCCCGGCCTTGGTGATGCCTGCGGTCATGACGGTCATGCGCGTCTCCCTGTTCCGGCAGCGGGCCCTTGGCTGCACGTGCAGTCACTCTAGCCCAATGCCGTGGTCTGAAAACAGCTTGTTGATCCGGGGTGCCCTTCGGTCACACATGCAGATAGCGGTCGACCACGTCGCCGGTGGCGAGAAGTGCCTGGCTGTCGCCGGTCCACACGGTCTTGCCCTTCTCGATGATCACATGCCGGTCGGCGAAGCGGGCCAGCGCCTCGACATTCTTGTCGATGATCAGGATGGCGACGCCGGTCTGCCTGATCTGGCCAAGGCAGGCCCAGATGGTTTCCCGAACCAGCGGTGCCAGCCCTTCGGTTGCCTCGTCCAGCACCAGCAGCCTGGGGTTGGTCATCAGCGCACGGCCGATCGCCAGCATCTGCTGCTCGCCGCCGGAAAGCTGGCTGCCGCCATGCCGCCGCCGCTCTTTGAGCTGCGGAAAGAGGTCGTAAACCTTGGCGAGGTCCCAAGTGAACGCTGTCGCGCGTCGCGACGTCGCGATCAGATTTTCCTCGACGGTGAGCGTGGGAAAGATCTGGCGGCCTTCGGGGACCAGGCCGAGGCCGGCCTGGGCGATGCGGTGAGGGGCGGCGTTGGTCATGTCCCGGCCGTCGATGGTCACGCGGCCGGCGGTGGCCGCCAGCAGACCGAAGACGGTTTTGACGGTGGTGGTCTTGCCCATGCCGTTGCGCCCGAGCAGGGTGACGACCTCGCCGGGTTCGACCGCGAAGCCGACGTCGAACAGCACCTGGCTGTCGCCGTAGCCTGCGGCGAGGTTTTCGATGGCGAGCATCAGGCCGCCTCGTCCCCGAGATAGGCGGCTCTGACCTCGGGATCGGCGCGGATGGCGTCGGCCGAGCCTGAGGCGATGATGCGGCCGTAAACCAGGACGCTGATGCGGTCGGCGACGGCGAAGACGGCGTCCATGTCGTGCTCGATCAGGATGATGCTGACGTCGTCCTTCAGCTTGTCGATCAAGCCTGTCAGCGCCGCTGACTCGTCGTGGCCGGTGCCGGCGAGGGGTTCGTCGAGCAGGAGGATTTTCGGACGCGTGGCGAGGGCGACCGCGAGCTCGAGCTGGCGCTGTTCGCCATGGGAAAGGTCGCTTGCCCGCCGTGCCGCGCGCTCGGCGAGGCCGACGGTCGAAAGTGCCGCCATGGCCTGATCGTTCAGCGTCCGCTCGGCGGCGGCACGGCCGAAAAAACGAAAGCTGGAGCCCGTGCGCGCCTGCGCGGCGAGCGCCGCGTTCTCGAGGACGGAGAAGCCGGAAAGCAGCGAGGTGATCTGAAAGCTGCGCGCGATGCCGAGGCGGGCGCGTTTCGCCATGGACAGCGTGGTGATGTCCTGGCCGTCGAACAGGACGTGCCCGGCGTCCGATGGCTGGCAGCCGGAGAGCTGGTGGATGAGCGTGGTCTTACCGGCGCCGTTCGGGCCGATGATCGCATGCAGCTCGCCGGGCCGAAGGTCGAGGCTGACGTCGTCGGTCACGGTCAGCGCGCCGTAACTTTTACGGAGGTTTCTGACCTCCAGGAGAGGAGCGCTCACGATCGGCCAAACCTCCTCGCCAGGTCGGCGAGCATGCCGTGCATGCCGGATTTGCCGTGGAGGACGATGAGGACCAGGATGATGCCCAAGCCGAGCTTCCAATGCTGCGAGAAACCCGAGAGAAACTCTTCAAGCAACGAAAAAACTGCGGCGCCGAGGATGCCGCCGGTGAGCGTGCCCATGCCCCCGACCACCACCATCATGATCAGCTCGCCTGAGCGCTGCCAGGTCATGTAGGCGGGCGAGACGAACTCCGCCTGATTGGCGAGCAGCGCGCCGGCAAGGGCGGCGATCATGGCGGCGAGCACATAGGCAGTGAGCTGGTAGGGGAGGGGCTCGAAGCCGATCGCCTGCATGCGCAGGGCATTGTCCCGCGTCCCGCGCAGCACCCGCCCGAACCTCGCCTGCAACGTGCAGTGCGCCAACAAGAAGCAGGAGAGGAGGAGGATGAGGACCAGGTAATAAAAGAAAAAGTCGTTCTCGAGCCAGGGCTGGCCGAGCAGGGTCGAGCGCTGCGGCAGGGTCAGGCCGTCGTCTCCGCCATAGGCGGCAAGGGACACCGTGAAGAAATAGGCCATCTGCCCGAAGGCAAGCGTGATCATGATGAAATAGACGCCGCGGGTGCGCAGTGAGATGGCGCCGGTGAGAACGGCGAAGGCCGCGGCGGCGAGCATCGCCAGGACGAGCTGCGCGAGCAGGTCGGTCACCCCGTGGCTCGCCGCCATGCCGACGGCATAGGCGCCGATGCCGATGAAGGCGGCGTGACCGAAGGACACCATGGCGCCGTAGCCGAGGATCAGGTCGAGAGAAAGGGCGGCGATGCCGAAGATCATGATGCGCGTCGCGATCACCAGATAGAACGGATCGGCGCCCAAGCTGATCAGTAGCGGCAGCACGGCAAAGACCGCAAACAGGCAGGCGGGGCCTGCAGCCTTGACTTGCCTGAGACTGTGGGGGGGCGCATCGGCTGGGGCTTCGGCCGCCTTTGCTGGCGGGGGGGATTTGGGTGCTTGCGGCATGGGGTCAGGCCCCTTGCCTGGCGGGGAACAGGCCTGCGGGGCGGAAGGAGAGGATGGCCGCCATCAGGATGTAGATCAGCATCGGTGTCAGCGTGCGCCCAACCTGGGACGCGGCGGCGGGTTCGAGGAAGATCTTCAGGAGGATCGGGCCGAAGCTGCGGCCGACCGTGTCCACCAGGCCGACCAGCAGGGCGGCGATGAAGGCGCCGCGGATCGAGCCGATGCCGCCGATCACGATCACCACGAAGGTGAGAATGAGGATGCCATCGCCCATATTGGGCTCGACCGAGAGGATCGGCGTGACCATGGCGCCGGCAAAGCCCGCGAGCATGGCGCCGAGGCCGAAGACCAGCATGAACAGGCGTCTGATATCGACGCCGAGCGCCTGCACCATGGGCGCATTGGAGGCGCCGGCGCGCAGCAGCATGCCGGTGCGCGTATGGCGGACGAGAAGGTAGAGGCCGAGCGCCACCGCCAGGCCGGCGGCGATGATCAGGAGGCGGTAGACGGGATAGCGCAGCGGGCCGAGCAGCGGCACGGAGCCGGCCACGGCTTCCGGGATCGCGATGCTGATGGGGGCGGCTCCCCACAGGATCTTCACGCCCTCATGCAGGATCAGGATGACGCCGAAGGTGGCGAGCACCTGGTCCAGATGGTCGCGCTGGTAGAGATGGCGAAAGATCAGAAACTCCAGCAAAAGGCCAAATAGAAAAGCCACCGGCAAGGCGAGCAGCACGCCCGTCACAAAGAAACCGGTGAGCTGGGTGAAGGTTACGGCGATATAGGCGCCGACCATATACTGCACGCCGTGGGCGAGATTGATGAAGTCCATCACCCCGAAGACCAGCGTCAGCCCGGCAGCCACCAGAAACAGCAGAATGCCGAACTGCAGCCCGTTCAGCGCCTGAATGACCAGGAGGTTCAGCATTCCTCGGACCCGACGCGGGTCGGCGTGGACGTTGCCGTCATGGTCTGGATTGCCGGTATGCGCCCAGGTTTTCTTGCGGGGGTGCGGTCTAGGGGATGCATCTCGGGGGTCTGGCGGCTTCTCATCATGGATCGTGTCGTCCGCTGCTGCTCCGGTGGCTCGATCATGTGTTCGAGCTTTGATAGATCGTTCCCCGGCGAGGCATCAAGCGGGAGCGTCCTTCATGGCGTTTCGCCGACGCAATGGTAACGAATACTTAACGCCGTCCGACTAGAGCTATTCCCGATCAGGTGGAAACACCTGATCGGTCAGGAAATGCGTTGAAACAAAGAGATAGAGCGTGCATCCCGATCACGTCCGATCGGGATCCGCTCTAGGCTGCACGATCTGGTCCATGCGATCCTGGGAATCCGCCCGTCCAAGGAGAAGGTGGGGCTGAGCACGGACTCCCAGGATCGCATGGACCAAATGCATGAGGCTATAGGCCGAAGGTTAAGATTTCCTTTCGCAACCGCGCAACCCATCGGGGCCAGCGGTCATGCGTCGACCGCGTCAACAGGCCGGACACATGACTGCAAAGCAACCATATCATGCCACACGCTAACTTTTCTCTTGCAAGCCGGGGGCCATCCACACATGCGATTTTTCGTCCATCGACAAGACGACCGCATGGGCGGGCGACGTCATGTAGAGGCCGACGACGTCCTGCAGCTTGTCGACAAACAAAGGGTCGCTGGAGAGCTTGAAGGTTTCACTACGGTGGGGCTGCAAGCCGAATGCCGTCCACATCCGCCGGATCGTCGTGTGAGAAAGACCCGTCTCTTTAGCCATCGAACGAATTGACCAATGGGTGGCATCTTTGGGTGTTGTCGTCAGTGTCCGTTCGATCACCTCGGCGACCTGATCGTCCTCGATGGTCCGTGGCCGGCCTGGGCGGCCTCGTCAAAAAGACCATCGATGCGATCCTTCAAAAAACGCCGTCGCCATTTCCCGACGGTGTGCTCGTGAGCCCTGAGTTCAGCCGCAACAACTTTGCTGGGCGCCCCGTCGGCGCAACGCAGGATCATGCGGCAACGATCCGAAAAAGAGCGAGCCACACGGTAACGACGAACCTGTCGCTCCAAATAAGCACGCTCCTCAGCGCTCAAATCCCGTGGGGCTATCGGTCGACCCAAACGCTTCGCCATCCTTCTCCCTCCATGCGGATGGAAAATATAATGAAACGAATTTCAGTTTCAGATGACTAGTTTACCTCTTCTTAATCCTTCCCGTTTAGCCTGGCTTTCTGGTCCATGTGATCCTGGGAGTCCGTGCCGCGGCCCTTTCTTCTGCGGTCGGTCGGATTTCCAGGATCACATGGACCGAGGCACCAGCCTATCGGCTTCGGGTGAAGGAATCGTTGACGCCGGCCGTTCCAACTCGTGGCGGCGTTGTCAGCGGATCTTCCGGCATCACGGTCGCGACGGACCCCTGAAGACGCACCAAAGAAGAGTCCGCATACCCTCGATCATACAGGCGCTTTCTTCGAGGACGGCCGCAAGTCAATGAGGTGGTCACACCACCCCATCGAAGAGGCCGGTGGTGCCCATGCCGCCGCTGATGCCTATGGTGACGACGACATGGCGGGCGACGCGGCCGGCCTTGCCGACCGGCGTGCATGCGGCACGAGGATGACGGCTTCGGCCATGGCGGTTTCGTTTTTTCCCGGACTTAGAGATCTCGGAACCGCTTGCCGCTCCTGGCAAGTTCGGCGAGGAGCGGCGCGGGCTCCAGCCAGTCGCCATGGGTTTCGTGCAGGCGGACCATGGCGTCGTGGACGATCGTCGGGCCGATGGTGTCGGCGTGGAACATCGGGCCGCCGCGATAGCGGGGAAAGCCGTAGCCGTAGATCCAGACGACATCGATGTCCGAGCTTCGAATCGCGATGCCTTCCTCCAGGATCCTGGCGCCCTCGTTGATCAGCGGATAGAGGCAGCGCTCCAGAATCTCCTGATCCGAGATTTTTCGGCGCTGGATGCCCTGCTCCTTCGACACCTCGCGGATCAACGTCTCGATCTCGGGGTCGGGGATCGGTGTTCGGCTGCCCTTCTCGTAGCGATACCAGCCGGCGCCGGTCTTCTGGCCGAAACGGCCGCGTTCGCAGATCTTGTCCGCGATGGTCGAGTAGCGAAGATTGGTCGGCCGGCTCTGCGCGCGCTCCTGGCGGACGCGCCAGCCGACGTCGAGGCCGGCAAGATCGCCCATGGCAAACGGCCCCATGGGCAGGCCGAAATCGTACAGCACCTTGTCGACCTGGTGGGGAAGGGCGCCTTCTTCGAGCAGGAAATTGGCCTGGCGGCTGTAGGCGTAGAGCATGCGGTTGCCGATGAAGCCGTCGCAGACGCCGGCGAGCACCGGCACTTTGCCCAGGCGCTTGCCGAGCGCCATGACGGTGGCGATGGTTTCGGGGCTGCTCGCCTGGCCGCGCACGTTCTCAAGGAGGCGCATGACGTTGGCCGGGCTGAAGAAATGGGTGCCGATCACCTTGTCCGGGCGCGTGGTCGCGCGCGCGATCCGGTCGACGTCCAGGGTCGAGGTGTTGGTCGCGAGAATGGCGTCCGGCCGGGTCGCTTGGTCGAGTTTGGAAAAAACTTCTTCCTTGACCTTCATGTTTTCGAACACGGCCTCGATCACCAGATCGGCGTTGCCCAGGTCCTGCCAGGACGTGGTTCCCTCGATCAGAGCGATGCGGTCGTCCGCCGTTTTCCGATCCAGGCGACCGCGGCTGACCGAGCCTTGGTAGAGGCTGCGGATGCGCTCGAGGCCGCGGTCGAGGGCCTCCGGCTCGCTCTCCAGCACCGTCACCGGGATGCCGGCATTGGCGAAGCACATGGCGATGCCGCCGCCCATGGTGCCGCAGCCGATGACGGCGGCCTGCCGCACCTCCTTCGGCGCCGTGTCGGGCGGCAGGTCCGGAATCTTGGCGGCTTTGCGCTCGGCAAAGAAGGCGTGCTGCTGCGCCCTGGACTGATCCGAGCCGACCAGCCGCAAGAAGGCCTCGCGCTCCTTCTCCTTGCCCGCGGCGAAGGGCAGATCGAGGCTCCACGCGATCGCGTCGATGCAGACCTGCGGGGCCTCGAAGCCGCGCGCACGTGACGCTGCCTTTCGGCGGGCATCGTCGAGAATCTCCCGACGGGCGCGGGCGGCTTCGAGCTTGTGGTCCATGGCGGAGACCGGCCGCGGCCCCTTGCCGGCAGCCACGATCTCCTTCGCGAAAGCGAGCCCTGCTTCGGCGAGGCTGCCATCGGCGATCCGGTCGATCAGGCCGATCTCCAGCGCCCGTTCGGCGGTGACCGGATCACCCGAGGTGATGATCTCGATCGCGGGCTCGATGCCGACCAGACGCGGCAGGCGCTGGGTGCCGCCGGCGCCGGGCAGGAGGCCGAGCTTGACCTCGGGCAGGCCGAGCTTCGCGCCGGGGGCGGCGATCCGGTAGTGGCAGCCGAGCGCCAGCTCCAGCCCGCCGCCCATGGCCGAGCCGTGAATGGCCGCGATCACCGGCTTTCCCGCCGCCTCGATGCTGTCGATCAGCACGGTCAGGACCGGCTCGATCCGGCTTTTTTCGGTGTTGAACTCGCGGATGTCGGCGCCGCCCGAGAACAGGCGCCCGGCGCCTCTGATGACGATCGCATCGACTCCGGGATCGGTGAGGGCAGCGCCGACCGCCCGATCCAGCCCCGTGCGGATAGCGGCGCCGAGCCCGTTCACCGGCGGGTTGTCGATGGTCAGAACCGCGACCCGATCGATCGTCTGGCTGGCTACCATCGCCATGGTTCAGTTCCCCGCACCGCCATCGACGATCTCGCCGAACAGCTCCCAGCTGCTGCCGTTGAACCGTTCGAGCTGCATCTGCTCGATCGGCGCGTAGTCATCCGGACCGGTGGTCAGCGTGATGCCGGGAAGGAGGATCGGGATCTCCAGATGGTCGAGGCTGGCCGCCTGCTTCATCACGTTCTCGCGGGTGAGATCGTCGCCGGCCGCTTCGAGCACCGCCTCCAGGGTCATGGCGACGCCGTAGGCATAGGCGCTGAACGTGCTCTTGGCGTCGCCGTCCGGGATGTACGTCGCCATGAACGCCTGAAAGTCCCGCATTGCGGGATGGTCCGCCCAGGCGGGATCGCCCGGGCCCATATAGTAGGCGGCGGAGATGATGCCCTTCGCTTTGTCCAGGCCGGCGGGCTCGAGCACCGCCGAGACCGAGTTGGAGACGTTGTTCAGGAGATGCACCGGCTCCCAGCCGAGATCGGCAATCTTGCTGATCGCCTGGGAGGCCCATTTCGGCGTGGCGACGTTGAGAAAGACGTTGGCGCCGGTTTCCTTGAGCTGCACGATCTGCGAGTCGATGGTGGCATCGGAGGTCTCGTAGGACACCGCGCCGACGATCAGCTCGTCCGCCGCCTCGCCGAGGCCCTTGCGCAGGCCTTCGAGAGAGTCCTTGCCGTAGTCGTCGTTCTGGTAGAGGACGGCGATCTTCGGGTCTGCCACGCTCTCCAGAATGTAGCGTGCGTAGATCTGCGCTTCGGTCTGGTAGTTGGGCTGCCAGGCGGGTCCCAGGAGTAGGCCTTCGGGTCGTCCATTCGAGGCGCCGGTGGCGATGAACAGCTGCGGCACCTTCTTCTGATTGAGATAGCGGTGCACGGCGCTGTTGGTCGGCGTGCCCAGGGTCTGGAACATCGGGAGCACCTGGTCCTGCTCACCAGGCGAAGGTCCTGCTCGCGACCACCTTGGCCGGATTGTAGCCGTCGTCGAGGGAGATGAACTCGATCCGCCGGCCCGGCAGTGCCGCCATCGGCATTGACCTTGTCGAAATGAGCGCCGAGCACCCGGCCGATCATGCCGTAGGCCGAGGCAGGGCCGCTATAAGGATTGGTGTTGCCGATCTTGATCGCCTCGTCGCTGGCACCTGGATCGTAGTCGGCCGCGCCGACGGGCGTGACCAAAGCAAGGCTGGTGACCAGCGCGGCGGCGGTGAGCAGGATGGGTTTGCGCATCGGTGTCCTCTTTTCTTTTCCGTCAATCGCCGCGGTCGGCGGGGCTGGTCTTCAGGATATCGAGAGCCGTCAAGGGTCGCCCCGGCGTCGGCGCTGGCCCGCGAAGGCGGCGGGTCAACCGCTTCAGCAGGCCGGCGACGCCATCGGGCATGACGAACATCAAGGCGATCAGAAACAGGCCGTAGATCGCCCAGGGGGCCGCATCCGAAATCTTTTCTGCGATGTTCGGCAGATAGACGATGAAGGCGCCACCATAGATGGCGCCGCTGATCGAGGCGAGGCCGCCGACCACGACGCCGACCAGGAGCGTGATCGACAGGAACAGATCGAAGCTGTCCGGGGCGACGAAGTTGACCACAACGGCGGACAGCGCGCCGGCGATGCCGGTATAGAGGGCGGAGATGCCGAAGGTCAGCGACTTGTAGCGGGCGGTGTCGATGCCCATGGCATCTGATGCGATCGGGTTGTCGCGGATCGCGATCAGCGCCCGGCCGATGCGGCCTTTGACCAGATTGGCGGCGAGCCAGAACATCACCGACGCGATCGCGAGGCAGTAGACATAGAGCCACTGGTCGGGGGTGAGCGGCAGGCCGAAGGGCACATCAGGCTTGTCGATGAAGATGCCCTGCACGCCGCCGGTCCAGGGCTCGAACGCGTCGAAGCGAAGGAGCTGGGGGAGGGCGAGGGCGAGCGCCAGGGTGGCGAGCGCCAGATAGAGGCCGTGCAGGCGAAGGGCGGGGATGCCGAACAGATAGCCCGCGACGAAGGTGACGATGCCTGCGACCGGCACGGTCAGGTACGGAGAGAAACCGAAGCTGTCGATCAGGATGGCGGCGGTGTAGGCGCCGAGCGCGTAGAAGGCGCCGTGGCCGAGCGAGACCTGGCCGTTGAAGCCCATCAGCAGGTTCAGGCCGCAAAGCGCGATCGCGTAGAGAATGACCTGGGTGAGCTGGAAGGTGCGGTAGTCGCTGACCAGGAAGGGCAGGGCGAGCGCGATCATGATGCCGGCGGCGATCAGCAGCGGCCTTGCGGCGCGCGCCGGCATCACACGCGCACCGTCACGGTCTGGCCGAACATGCCGCTCGGCTTCACGATCAGGACGCCGATGATCAGGATGAGGGCGACGGTCAGCTTCAGCTCGTTGCCGACCACGGGCACGTAGGTGCCGATCAGGTTCTCCAGAATGCCGACCGCGAAGCCGCCGATCACGGCACCGCCGGGGCTGCTGATGCCGCCGAGGAGCGCGCCGGCGAAAGCGTAGATCAGAACCGAGCCCATCATCGAGGGGTCGAGCGTGAGCTTGGGGGCCACCATCATGCCGGCGACCGCGCCGACCGCGGCGGCAAGGCCCCAGCCGAGCGCCAGCATCCAGCCGACATGGATGCCGACCAGAACCGCGCTTTCCGGGTTCTGGGCAGCCGCGCGCATGGCGAGGCCCAGGGGCGTCCAGCGAAAGAAGGCGAAGATCAGGAACAGCACGACGAGGGTGACGCCGATCGCCGCCAGTTCCTGCAGGTTGACGCCCATGACCGCCATGTCCGGCATGGGGCTCGGAAACGACTTCTGGGTGTAGGTGTAGATCCAGCCGGCGAGGCTGTGGAGGATCACCAGGAGGCCGATGAACACCACGACCACCGAGAGGATCGAGCCCTGGATGGGGCGGACGATGACGCGCTCGATGACGACGCCGGCGATGAAGGAGATCAGGAGGGTGGCGAAGAACGCGGCCCAGTAGGGGAATCCCGCCTGGATCAGGCTCCAGGCGATGTAGGTGCTGAACATCGCCATCTCGCCCTGGGCGAAGTTCACATGCTCGGTCGCCTGGTAGATCATCACCAGTGCCAGCGCCAGGCTGGCATAGATGCCGCCGACGGCGAGGCCGGCGAGGATCTGCTGGATGAAAAGATCCAAACGACCCTCCTCAATAGCCGAGATAGGCGCGCCGGATCGCCGCGTCTTCCCGCAGGTCCGCGGCACGGCCAGCGCGGATCATGCGCCCGGTCTCGAGCAGATAGGCGTGGTCGGCGAAATCGAGGGCGAGCGCTGCGTTCTGCTCGACCAGCAGCAGCGCTGCCTGCCGTTCGTCGCGGATCCGCGCCATGATCTCGAAGATCATGGACACTATCTTGGGGGCGAGGCCGAAGGACGGCTCGTCGAGCACCAGGAGGCGCGGGCGGGACATCAGGGCGCGGCCGATCGCCAGCATCTGCTGCTCGCCGCCGGATAGCGTGCCGGCCTGCTGCCGGCGGCGCTCGGCGAGCACGGGAAAATAGCCGTAGACCCGCTCCATGTCCTCGGCGGCGGCGCCGCGATCCCGCCTGGCATAGGCGCCGAGCTTCAGATTGTCCTCGACCGAGAGCTTGACGAAGGTGCCGCGCCCTTCGGGCACATGGCCGATGCCGCGGCGGATGATCGAGGCGGTCGGGGCGGCATCGATGCGCTCGCCGGCAAAGCTGATCTCGCCCGTGCGAGAAACCGTGCCGCAGATGGCGCGAAGGAGGGTGGTCTTGCCGGCCCCATTGGCGCCGAGCACGGTGGTGACGCTGCTCTCGTCGAGGGCGAGGTCGACCCCGTGCAGCGCCTGGATCTCGCCGTAGGACGCCTTGAGCCGGCTGACCTCGAGCAGGCTCATCCGGCCGCACCTCCGCCGAGATAAGCGTCGATGACGGCGGGGTTTTTGCGGACCTGGTCGGGCGTGCCCTCGGCGATTTTCTTGCCGAAGTCCAGCACCACCACCTTGTCCGAAATGCCCATCACCAGGTCCATGTGATGCTCGACCAGGAGGAGGGTGAGGTCATGCTCCTGGCGAAGGCGCTGCAGCGTCTCACCGAGCGCCTGAACCTCCTCGTGATTGAGCCCGCTTGCCGGCTCGTCGAGAAGGAGGAGGCGCGGCGACGCCATCAGGGTGCGGGCGAGCTCGACCAGCTTGCGCGTGCCGAAGGGGAGTGCGGTGACCGGGAGCGAGGCGACCTCGCCGAGGCGGAGCGAAGCCAGCACTTCGTCAGCCCGGGCGCGGGTAGCACCCTCCTCCGCGCGGACCGACGCGAGCGCTAGCGCCGAGCCGACGAAGCCCGATGTCATCCTCGGATGCGCGCCGATCAGGACGTTGTCGAGCACCGTGAGCGAGTGGAACAGCGCCAGGTTCTGGAAGGTGCGGCCGATGCCGGCGGCGGCGATCTGGTGCGGCTGGTCGCCGAGGATCGAGCGGCCGGCGAAGCGGATATCGCCGCTGTCCGGGGTGTAGAGCCGGGAGAGGCAGTTGAAGAGCGTGGTCTTGCCGGCGCCGTTCGGCCCGATCAGCCCGGTGATGCAGCCCGGCTCGACGCTGAAGCCGACGCCGTCGAGCGCCTGGATGCCGCCGAAGGCAAGCGCGAGATCGGTAATCTCCAGGAGCGGATCTGATGCCTGCCGAAGCACGGCGTGCGCTGCGCTGCGCTCGTCGGCGAGGCTGGCCGGCATGGCGGCGGATCGGTCGCGCCCGTGAGCCATGGGTGTCGTTCAGCCTCCACCGTTTCTGAATAGCTCGGGGACGTTGATCACGGTGACTATGTCATGCTTTCCAGGCAAGGTTAACAATTGCACAATCAAATTCTGACGAGCGAAACAATCACGTCGACGACAGGCAGCCGGTGAGAGCCCCTCTCGTTCCAAGACATATCCTGCCAGCCGACGTTGCCAAAGGTCGGAGCCCGGCGCAATGACCGACGGGCGATCGGCTGCTGCGCGACGTCCTTTTCCCTGGGAGGCGTCCTATCCGCCAGGTGTGGTCTGGGATGCGCCGATCACCACCACGACCCTGCCGGATCTGCTGCGACGGAGCGTTGCCAGGCATGCCGAGAGTCCGGCCATCGACTATTTCGAGCGGACGATCACCTATGGCGAGCTCGGTGCCGCCGTCCGAAACGCGGCCCTGGCCTTGCACGCAGCTGGTGTCGGTCCCGGCCGGACGCTCGCTTTGTTCCTGCCGAATGCGCCCGCTAATCCGATCGCTTTGTTCGGCGGGCTGGAGGCCGGTGCCCGGATCGCCTATTTGAGCCCGCTGGATGGCCTGAAAACGCTCGCTTACAAGCTGAAGGATTGCGGCGCCGAAACGCTGGTCACCACCGACATCGCGGCGATGCTCGACAGCGCGCTCAGGCTGCTGGACGAGGGCCATGTCCGCCGCCTGATCGTGGTCGAGGACGACGAGGCCTCGCCTCTGCCGCGCGGCTCGATCCCCGAACGGCCGGACGTCTCTGCCCTGAGCACCCTGATCGGCAAAGCCGATCCAACCATCAGCCTGCCGCGGCTCGCGGCTGAGGATGTCGCGCTGCTGCAATATACCGGCGGGACCACCGGGGTGCCGAAGGCGGCTGTCCTCACCCACGTCAATCTCACCGCCACCGCCTCGATGTACGAGAACTGCTTTCGCCCGCAGGAGCCGTTCCTGCCGGGTGAGCGCCGCGTGCTCTGCGTGCTCCCGCTCAGCCACATCTACGCGCTCACCACCATCCTGGTGCGCTATCTCGGCGCCGGTGACGAGATCCTGCTGCGCCCGCGCTTCGACGCCCTGGCGACGCTCGACGACATCGAGCGAAAGCGTGTCACCTCCTTTCCGGGCGTGCCCACCATGTGGATCGCGCTCGCGGCCCACCCGTCGATCGGCGCGCGCGATCTGTCCTCGCTCTTCTATTGCGGCTCCGGCGGCGCGCCGCTGCCGGTCGAGGTCGCGCGGCGCTTCCGGGCGCTCACCGGCCATCGCCTGCGCGGCGGCTGGGGATTGACCGAAACGTCACCCGGCGGCACCACGCTGCCGATGAATGGTCCGGACAAGCCCGGCTCGATCGGCCTGCCGCTCCCCGGCATCGAGCTCCAGGTGGTCGCCCTCGACGACCCGAAAACAATCCTGCCGCCGGGCGAGACCGGCGAGATCAGGATCAAGGGCCCGAACGTCACCAGGGGCTATTGGAACAACCCCGAGGCGACGGCCGCCGCCTTCGTCGACGGCTTCTTTCTGACGGGCGACGTCGGCTATATGGACGAGGACGGTTTTTTCTACCTGGTCGACCGCAAGAAGGACATGATCATCGTCGGCGGCGTCAACGTCTATCCGCAGGTGATCGAGCAGGCGATCTACGAGCATCCGGACGTCGAGGAAGCGATTGTCATCGGCATCCCCGATGAGCGTCTGGGCGAGGTGCCGAAAGCTTTCGTCAAGCTTCGGGACGGCAGCGCGCCGCTTTCTCTGGAAGCGCTCAGGCAGTTTCTCGACGAACGACTCGGCCCCCTCGAACGCCCCGTCGCGCTGGATTGCCGATCAGCCCTGCCGCGAACGGCGGTCGGTAAGCTTTCTCACGCGGCCCTGCGTGAGGAGAGGGCCGCGGCGTCTTCGCTTCAGCGGCAGGCGAAGCCTTCACCCGCCAGCCGATCGAGCAAGGTCTCGTAGGACCAGGCCCAGCCATAATCCGGGTGCATCACGCGCTGGTGCCACAGGAGGCTCGCGACGCCGCCGACGGCTTTGACCTCATCGACGACGCGGGTGATCTCGGCGCGGATTTCGGCCTCATCCAGCAGGCCATAGTCGTGCAGATGGGAATCCATCAGAACCAGCGGCACCGAGGTCAGCGCATGGAGACGGCCGCTGTCGCCATCCCAAGGGGCGATCGCCAGCGCCGCGCCAAGGCGGAAGCCGCTCGCATCGTTGAAGCCGATCGTGGTGTCGAGCTCGATACCGGCCTCCGCCTGCGCCGCCCAGGTCCTGGCGAAGGAAAAGCGCAGCCAGTGCTGGCGGCACCGCGTGACGATGCGGCCGCTTGCCGAGGCCAGTGCCGCAGCTTCCGCGCGCATCGGTTCGCATGACGCCCAGCTATCGAAGGCCTGATGCAAGCCGACATCCCAGCCTTCGCCAATCAGGCGCCGCAGCAAGCTGGTGATCGCCGGGCTCGCCACATCATACATCGGGTCCATCAGGATATGCCTGGGCGAGCGCAGCCAGCCGCCTTTGCCGCCATAGAAATTCCAGGTGCTGCGCAGCCCGCGTGCGTCCTCCATGGCGAGAATGCGCTCGAATTGCCAGTAGTCGGCCGGCAGCAGGGCCATGCGCAGGGCCTTGCCGAGGGCGCCGAGGCTCTCGCCGGCACGTCCTCGGGCAAGCTGGCGCGCCGCGTTCAGGCTGTTGAATGCCGCCTGCTTGGCGCGCGTCGGCACCGTCTTGGCGACCGCGTCGACATCGTGGGTCAGATAGAATTCGGGCCTTGGAACGGCGACGGCGCGTGCCGTCGCCTTCCTTGCCAGCAGGAGAAAAATCCAGTTGACCCACGGGCGGCGGAAGATGGCGTCCCAGGCTCGCGGCAGGCGCAGACGATAGGAATGCACCGGCCCGTTGCGCGCTTCGAAGTCCCGTTCATAGGCGGCCGAAAGCATGAGAAAGGCGGCCCGCCACCAATCGCACCGGGCTTCGGGTGGCCCTTCGCCGTCAATGAGGCAGCAGCGGTCGACCGGGATCGTTCGCGGCGCCGTGGGCCCGAATTCCGCCATCCATGCCGGCAAGGGCACGTCGACGATATCGAAGGTGACCTGACCGTCGCAGCGCGGCACTTGAAGCGCAGCGATCTCTGCGTCGAGTCCGTCGAAGTAACGTCCTCCGCACGCTTTGATCCAGCGCCGCCATTCCTCGTCGACCGCCATGGCCTGCACCCGTCCCTCCGCATGCCGCTGCCGCGAAGGCGGCAACCACGCTGCGTCCTACTATGGTCACGCGCACGCCCGCAAGGCCGGCTCGCCTCTGCACGTAAAAGTTGACCTCGCAACGAAGGTCGTTCAAAGGAAAGGCGATTGCAGAGGAGCCGCCAGCGTTGACGGGGCACGACGTTTTTCTCGACGAGATCCACGCCAATCTGCCGCGGCTGCTGGGCGCGTTCGATGTCAACCCGGCAAGCTCCAGCCTCGGCTGCGGCGATCGCTTCCACTGGGCCTGGAAGCTCATCGATTTTCCCAACGCCACCTTTCAAGGCGCGGTCCACGGGCTAGCGATCCTGGCAGCAGGCGACATGCTGCCGGCCGGTATCGACCAGGCGGCCATCGTCGAGCGCTGCTCGCACATGATCGATGGGCTCGCTCGGATGACGCGCGCCGACGGATCGCTCGAGGAGGCTTTTCCCCATGAAGCCTCCTTCTGCGTAACGTCGCTGGTGGCACATGACGTGCTCGCGGCCCTCGATCGGCTCGAGGCGTATCTGCCGGATGCCGAAAGGGCCCGCTGGCTCGCGGCGGCGGCACCGCTGATCGCCCATACGATCCGCTCGGATGAGACCCATGGCCTCATCTCCAACCACCTGGCGACCGCCGCGGCCGCCCTGTTTCGCTGGTGCGCGCTCGCCCGAGGGAGCGTCGAGGCCGAGCGAACCGCCAGTCCCGCGGCTGCCGAGGACAAGGGGCAGAGGCTCGTCGAGCGGATCCTCGCACATCAGAGCCCCGAGGGCTGGTTTTCCGAATATGGCGGTGCCGATCCCGGCTATCAGACGCTGTGCACCGATTATCTGGCATGGCTGCACCGGACGCGGCCCGATCTCGAGCTGCGCGCACCTTTGCAGCGCTCGCTGCGCTTCCTGTCCCACTTCGCGCATCCGGATCGATCCTTCGCCGGCGTCTACGGGCATCGCAACACGCGGGTCTATCAGCCGGGCGGGATCGCTGAATTGGCGGGCGAGTTTCCCGAGGCGGCGGCGCTGACCCGCTTCATGCTCACCGGCATTGCCGAGCGCACCTGCGTCGGGCTTTCCGCAATCGATGCGCCGAACCTGGTGCCGATGTTCAACAGCTACTGCAAGGCAGCGGCCGCGATGCGCGACCTCAATCCCGCGCTTGGCTCGGCACCGCCTTTGCCCTGCCAGCGAGCCGGCGCGTTTCAGGAACGGTTCGACCACGCGGGCCTGATCGTCGACAAGCGCGCTACGGGCTACACCGTGATCAACTGGAAGAAGGGCGGAACCGTCGCGTCCTATCGTCTCGACGGCAGGGCAGCCCACATCGATGCGGGCGTCCTGGCGCGGACGGCCAAAGGCCGGCTGGTCTCGACGCAGGGGCCGGGCGGGGTGCTGGAGGCGGCGGTCGACGGCGATCGCGTCGTGGTGCGCGCGCCGTTCACCGAGGTGCTCGACCGCCGCCCCGGCCCGTTCGATTTTCTGCTGCTGCGCGCGGCCTGCCTCACCGTCATGCGCTTTGCCCCGACGCGCGCATGGATCAAGCGGGCGCTGGTGCGCCTGCTCATGACCAAGGCACGCCCCGTAGCCGCATGGAATCGACGCACGATCACGCTCGCCCCCGCATTGACGGTCAGCGACGCGCAGCAAGGCGAGGCAGCGCTCGAGGTCGTTCCTGCTGCGCGCGGCTTCGTCGCGATTCACGGTGCGACCCAGGGCTACTGGCAGCGCGGGGACGATGCGCCGATCGACGGTGGCGCTCACAACGCTGTCGGCGTCGTCGAGCGAGGCGGGATCGGCGAGCGGGGCGCTGCGTGATGCGTGTCGTCATCTTGACGACGGCGGATGCTTTGGCCGACATCGCGGCGCGCGAGCTGACCGGCACGCATGCGCGCCACGCCATCGTCGGCATCGTGCACGCCAAAGCGCCCGTGCCGCGCGTCGTGTCCCTTGCGCGGAAGGCGATGAACCATCAGTCGGCCTATTACTTCGCCTACATGATCGCCGAAGCTTTGCTGCCCGGCCGGTTCGCCGCGCTGCGCCCCAAGACCTCTCTTCTGGCATATGCCGCACGCAACGACCTGCCGGTCATGCCGGCGTCGACGATCAATGAGCCGAGCATCCTGCGGTTCGTCCGCGAGACCGGCGCGGATGCCTTGCTGAGTCTGCGTCCCGGTCAGATTTTCCGGTCGGGGTTCATCGCCGAAGCGCCGCCCATCTTGAACCTGCATTGCACGCGTCTGCCGGACTACCGGGGGATGGGCGGGATCCTGCAGGCGATGGCGGCAGGTGAAGCGGAGCATGGCATTTCCGCCCACAGGATCATGTCGGAAGCCGTGGATGACGGCCCGCTGCTTGCGCAAAGGGTGGTATCCGCGATTGCCGGTGCCAGCCTCTATCATCAGACGCTTGCGCTTTATGCCCAGGCATCGGGCGTGGTCGCAGACGGCCTCGACGCTCTGGCATCCCGGCAGACATGCCCGAAGCAGGGCGAGGGGTCGCTGCACTCCTGGCCGGGACCGGCACCGCGCCGGGCATTGCGGCGTCGCGGGCAAGCCTTGATCCGCCTGAGCGAGTTTTTTCGGGCGCCACTCAAGCTCTCGGAGTTCTGAGCGCCGCATGCTCCCGTTCAGCCGCCTGGCGGCGTGAGCGCGCCGTCCGGGAGCTTGCCCGTCACCTGCAGCTCTCCGAGACGCATCGCGAGCTGATTGGCGAAGCGCGCCGACGCGACCGGCAGCGTGCGGCCCTTCATCTGACCGAGGAGGAGGTGGCCGACCGGGACATCGCGGCGCGAGAGCTCCTTGAAGACGACGTCGCTGTCGGCACCGTGGTCGAGGCCGATCGGGATCTGGAAGGCGATCGCCTGCTCGTGGCGTACGTAGTGGCGCATGAATTCGAAGGATTCCGCTTCCAGAATGGGGCTGAGCCGGCGCGAGCGATCGCTGGCGGCCATCTCCAGCAGGTGACGCACGCCGAGCTGCGGCGCCGGCAGGACGTGCGGCCAGTCCAGGCAGTCGCGCAGGCGGATCTCGTCCTTGCGGGCGAGCGGGTGGTCCTTCGACATCACCGCCTGGATCGGCTGCGGCACGGCCAGCAGCACCTCGAACTCCACCAGATGCACCGGCTCGAACACCAGCGCCAGATCGCTGCTGAAGGTGCTGAGATCGCGCTCGGCCGCCGCGCGGTCGCGCACGCTCACGGAGAAGGTGACGCCCGGATGATCCCGGCGGTAGCGCGAGATCTGGGTGGGCAGGAAATAAGGGAGGAGCGCCTGCGAGCAGGCGATCGAGACATGGCCGCGGCGCACGCCCGAAAGATCGGCCACCTGGGAGCGCACGCGCTCCAGATCGGAGATCTGGCTCCTGAAATGCTGGATCAGCAGCTCGCCCGCAGGGTTGAGGCGCACACCGCGGGGCAGGCGCTCGAAGATCTCGGCGCCGAATTCGTCCTCGAATCGCCGGATGCGCCGGTTGAGCGCCGAGGCCGTGAGGTTGATGTCCTCGGCGGCCTTGCGGATCGACCCGGCCCGTCTGACCGCCTCGATCAGGTGGAAGGTGCGAAGGTGCTGCAGCCCCTGTCTCCGCGGCTGGAGTGATGCGTCAAATGCATCGCTTTTGTGAAAAAATAGCAATAGAGGTACACGCTCAGACGCCGCAATATTTTCCCGTGACGTCCGGATCGCACCGGACAGGAGAACGGGAAAAACCGCTTCATGATCGATCTGCCCTTCACCTTGACGGCGCTGCGCGCTGCCTATCGAGAAGGGATCAAACCGGAAGAGGTCGTTCGCGAGGTCTACCGGCGGATCGAGGCGGTCGACGATCCCGGCATCTTCATCCATTTGATCGAGACCGACGCGGTCATCGCCGAAGCGCGTGCGCTCGGTGCATATGACTCGAAGAAACCGCTGTTCGGCATTCCCTTCGCGATCAAGGACAATATCGACGCCGCGGGCTTGCCGACCACCGCCGCCTGTCCCGCCTTCGCCTATACCGCCGAAAAGGACGCCTTCGTCGTCGAGCGGCTGCGAGCCGCCGGCGCCCTTCTGATCGGCAAGACCAATCTCGACCAGTTCGCGACTGGTCTGGTCGGGGTGCGCACACCCTATCCGGTGCCGAAAAATGCGATCGATCCCGCGATCGTTCCGGGCGGCTCGTCCTCCGGCTCGGCGGTCGCGGTCGCGCACGGCATGGTCAGCTTCGCGCTCGGCACGGACACCGCAGGCTCCGGTCGCGTGCCGGCTGCTCTCAACAACATCGTCGGACTGAAGCCGAGCCTCGGCGCGCTGTCGGCGACCGGCATGGTGCCCGCCTGCCGGACCCTGGACACGATCTCGGTGTTCGCGCTGACCGTCGACGACGCCTATGACGTGTTTCGCGAGGCGGCGGTGTTCGATGACGGCGATGCCTATGCGCGCCGTTTCGAGATGCCGCCGCTGACGGCAGCGCCGCCCGCGTTCCGCCTGGGCATCCCGTCGGCTGACAGCATCGAGTTTTGCGGCGACGACGATCAGGCCTCGTCCTTCACCCACGCGATCGAGGCGCTGCAGCACCTGGGCGCCGAGGTGACGCCGCTCGATTTTTCCGACCTCTACGAGCTCGCCGGTCTGCTCTACGAAGGGGCCTGGGTGGCGGAACGTCTGACCGTGATCGAACGCCTGCTCGCCGAGCGCCCCGAACAGATCCATCCAGTGACGCGAGACATCATCGTTCGCGGGTCGGCGATGTCCGCGGCGGACGCCTTTCGCGACGCCTATCGCCTCCAGGCGCTCAAGCGGCGCATCCTGCCGGCGCTCGGGAGCGTCGACCTCCTGGCGGTGCCGAGCATGCCGACCTTCTACACCGTCGCCGATCTCGAAGCGGATCCGGTCACGCCGAACAGCCGCCTCGGCACCTACACCAATTTCGTGAACCTGCTCGATCTCTGCGGCATCGCCGTACCCACGGGTCCGCGTCGGGACGGCCGCCCCGGCAGCGTTACACTGCTCGCGCGTGCCGGGCGGGACGGTCTCCTGGCGACGCTCGCGAAAAGCCTGCATCACGCGGCGAGCCCGGGGTTGGGTGCCACCGGCTGGCACCTGCCGCCGCTCGATCCGCCGATGCCGGCCGTCACCGCCGACGAAATCGCGATCGCCGTTTGCGGGGCGCATATGGCGGGATTGCCGCTGAACCGCGAGCTGACCGATCGCGGCGCGCGCTTCCTGCTGGCGGCCGAGACGGCGCCGAGCTACTGCCTGTTCGCGCTCCCCGGCGGCCCGCCCGCACGGCCGGGCATGATCCGCGTGGCGGCAGGCGAGGGGAGCCGCGTCCAGCTCGAGCTCTGGGCCATGCCGAAAACGGCGCTCGGCGCCTTCGTCGACAACATCCCGCCGCCGCTCGGTCTCGGCACGATCGCCCTCGCCGACGGCAGTTCGGCCAAAGGCTTCCTTTGCGAAAGCGCCGGTCTTACAGGCGCCACCGACATTTCGGCCTACGGGGGATGGCGGCGCTATCTCGACCACCAGGCCTGCTGACGACATCGAAACGCCAAACGGGAGAACCACCATGGCCTCAATTGATAATCCGAACCGCCGCCGCGTCTTGCAGGGCATGGGCGCCGCGGCCCTCGCCGGCACCGCGCTCAGCCCCTTCGGATCGCGGTCGGCCCACGCCGCCGATCTCACCGTCGGCTTCATCTATGTCGGCCCTAAGGACGATTACGGCTACAACCAGGCCCATGCCGAGGCGGCGGCCGTGCTCAAGGACATGGATGGCGTCACGCTGATCGAAGAGGAGAACGTGCCGGAGACCGTCGACGTCGAGAAGTCGATGGAGAGCATGATCAATTTCGACGGCGCTACGCTGCTGTTCCCCACCTCCTTCGGCTATTTCGATCCCCACATGCTGCGCATGTGCGAAAAATACCCGGACCTGCAGTTCCGCCATTGCGGCGGGCTCTGGCAGGAGGGCGTGCACCCTGCCAATGCCGGCTCCTATTTCGGGTATATCGGCATGGCGCAATATCTGAACGGCATCATCGCCGGCCACACCAGCAAATCGAAGAAGCTGGGCTTCGTCGCCGCGAAGCCCATCCCGCAGGTGCTGCTCAACATCAACAGCTTCACCCTCGGCGCCAGGAGCGTCGATCCTGAAATCACGACCCAGGTGATCTTCACCGGCGAATGGTCCCTCGCGGTCAAGGAAGCCGAAGCCACCAATGCGCTCGCCGATCAGGGCATCGACGTGGTCACCTGCCATGTCGACGGTCCGAAGGTGGTGATCGAGACCGCCGAGCGCCGCGGCATGTACACCTGCGGCTATCACGCCGACCAGTCGACGCTGGCGCCCAAAGGATATCTCACCGGCGCCGAGTGGAACTGGGCGACCGTCTACAAGGACTTCATCGAAAAGGCGATGGCCGGCGAGGCGATCCCCAACTTCACCCGCGGCGGCCTCGCCGAAGGCTTCGTCAAGACCAGCGCCTACGGCCCGGCCGTCAGCGAGCAGGCCGCGAAGCACGCCGACGAGGTCAAGGCCGAGATGATGAAGGGCGGCTACAGCGTGATCAAAGGCCCGCTTGCGGACAACACTGGCAAGGAGATCGTCCCCGCCGGCACAGCCTATGAGGAAACCGCCATCGAGCTGGAAAGCATGGACTACCTGGTCGAAGGCGTCATCGGCTCCACCTCCTGACCAAGCGTTGGTCTTCGTTGACTTGTTTCGCCGGCACGCCGGCGATGGGGAGTGAGGTCGGCCTACGGGAGTAAACCAGATGGCCGTTGCGTTGCCACAAGAGGAACGGGGTGCGGAGCAGGGCTTCGGGGCGGATCTTGCGGTTCGTCTCAAGCAGGCTGCGGAAGCGCTGGTCATCCCGCTGGGGGCGCTGCTGGTCTCGGGCGTGCTGTTCGGGCTGTTCATCGCAGCGCTCGGCAAGTCGCCCGTCGAGCTTTACGCGCTGATGTACAAGGGCGGCTTCGGTACCTGGTTCTCCTGGCAGAACACGCTTTCGCGGGCCGCCCCTCTCCTGCTCACCGCGCTATGTGTCGCCATCCCGGCGCAGCTCGGTCTGGTGGTGATCGGCGGCGAGGGTGCTCTGGTGCTGGGCGGTCTCGCGGCGGCTGCCGTCGCCCTACCCATGCAGGGTGTCGCTCCCCTGGTGGTGCAGATCGGCATGGCGATCGCCGCCATGATTGTCGGCGGCCTTTGGATCGGGCTCGCCGGCGCGCTTCGCCACTATCGCGGAGTCAACGAGACCATCTCCTCGCTGCTGCTCGCCTATATCGCGATCGCGCTCTTCAACCACATCGTCGAAGGGCCGCTGCGCGATCCCGCGAGCCTGAACAAGCCGGCGACCGCGCATATCGGCGAGGCCAACATGATCGGCGCGCTGCCCGGCATGGACGTCCACTGGGGCCTCGCCTTCGGCGTCATCGCCTGCGTGCTCCTCTGGGTGCTGATGAGCCGCACCACCTTCGGCTTCGCCGCGCGCATGACCGGAGGCAATGTCCGCGCCGCCAAGCTCCAGGGCCTGCCGGTCGGCCGCCTGATCTTGATCTGCTGCGCCATCGCCGGCGCCTGCGCGGGGCTCGCCGGCATGGTCGAGGTGGCCGCGGTGCACGGCCGCGCCAACGGCTCGCTGATCGTCGGCTACGGCTATGCCGGCATTCTGATCGCGTTTCTCGCCCGCCAGAACCCGCTCGCGATCATCCCGGTCGCCATCCTGCTCGGCGGCATCACCGCAAGCGGCGGCCTGATCCAGCGGCGCATGGACCTGCCCGACGCCACCGTCCTCGTGCTCCAGGGCATGATTTTCATCGTCATCCTTCTGTCGGAGACGCTGTACGGCCGCTTCAAGATCTTTCAGCCGAAAGACACGTCATCATGAATGAGTCGGATATCGGCCTCTGGGGCGTGCCGCTGGCGATCCTCGCGGGTGCCATCCGCGTGAGCACGCCGTTCCTGTTCGTCAGCCTAGGCGAATGCCTGACCGAAAAGAGCGGGCGCATCAATCTCGGGCTGGAAGGTACGCTGGTGATGGGTGCGATGTCCGGCTACGCCATCTCCTACCACACCGGCTCGCCCTGGCTGGGCGTGCTGTTCGCGGGTGTGGTCGGCTCGCTGTTCGGCGCGCTACACGGCTACATCTGCAAGTTTCCGAAAGTCAACGACATCGCCGTCGGCATCGCGCTGATGCTGTTCGGCACCGGCCTCGCCTTCTTCTTCGGCAAGCCCTACATCCAGCCGACCGCCCCGATCCTCCCCGCGATCCCGCTCGGCTTCTGGTCCGACAGCCCGCAGGTGCAGGCCGCCCTTCGCATCAACGCGCTGTTCATCATCGGAATCGCCATCGCGGCAGCCATGTGGTGGGCGTTCGCCAACACCCGCCTCGGCCTGATCGTGCGCATGACCGGCGACAGCGCCGACGCCGCACGCGCCATGGGCTACTCGGTCGATATCGTCCGCCTGCTCGCCACCATGGCCGGCGGTTTTCTGGCGGGCATCGGCGGTTCGTTCCTGTCACTTTACTACCCCGGAAGCTGGAATGAGGGGTTGTCCTCCGGCCAGGGCCTGATGGCCGTCGCGCTGGTCATTTTTGCACGCTGGAATCCGCTCTACTGCTTCCTCGCAGCCTTGCTGTTCGGTGGTGCGGGCGCGCTCGGCCCAGCCCTGCAGTCGGTCGGCGTGACCCAGGGTTACTACCTCTTCTACGCCGCCCCCTACGTCCTGACTCTCGTCATCATGATCATCACCACCTCGCCCAAGCGCAGCCTGATCGGCGCACCGGGTGAATTGTCAATCACCAAGTAAACCGAGTGGAGGCTCCACATGAGCGGGCTTGGCGGGCTGAACAAATCTCCGAACGGCGTGGTCATCGGCATGGTGCAGCTGCAGCTGCCGACCGTCGTGACCAAGGACGATCTCGCCGCCCAATGCGAGAAAATCTGCCGGCTGGTGAAGAAGGCGCGCGAGGGCATGCCGACCATGGATCTGGTCGTGTTCCCGGAATATGCGCTGCACGGTCTGTCCATGGACACCAATCCCGAGATCATGTGCAGCATGGACGGGCCGGAGGTCGCGGCGTTTAGGGCGGCCTGCGCCGAGCAGAAGATCTGGGGCTGCTTCTCGCTCATGGAGTTCAACCCGGCGGGCAATCCCTACAATTCCGGCATCATCATCGACGACCAGGGCGAGCTGCGGCTCTACTATCGAAAGCTGCACCCCTGGGTTCCGGTCGAGCCCTGGGAGCCGGGCGATCTCGGCATTCCGGTGTGCGACGGGCCGAACGGCTCCAATCTCGCGCTGATCATCTGCCATGACGGCATGTTCCCGGAGATGGCGCGCGAATGCGCCTACAGGGGGGCGGAGATCATGATCCGCACGGCGGGATACACCGCACCCATCCGCCACGCCTGGAAGATCACCAACCAGGCGAACGCCTTCTGCAATCTCATGGCGACCGCCAATGTCTGCATGTGCGGCACGGACGGCACCTTCAACTCGATGGGCGAAGGCATGATCTGCCAGTTCGACGGCACCATCCTCGCCGAGGGCGGCGGCGTACCCGACGAGATCATCACTGCGGAAGTCAGACCTGATCTCATCCGCGAGGCACGCACCGAGTGGGGCGTCGAGAACAACATTTATCAGCTCGGCCATCGCGGCTTCACCGCCGTGCTCGGCGGCGCGAAGGACTGTCCTTACACCTTCATGCAGGACCTCGTCGCCGAGACTTACAAGCTGCCCTGGGAGGACGAGGTCAAGGTGACCGACGGCACCTCCTGCGGCTTCGCCACGCCCAACCGCGTTTACAAGCAGACAGCCAGCTGATCGTTCGAACGGAGCTAAGTCGAGCCATGGCAAGTACAAAAAAATACATCGCCGCCGATCCCTATCCCTGGCCCTATGACGGCGATCTCCGGCCGGACAACACCGCGCTGATCATCATCGACATGCAGACCGATTTCTGCGGCAAGGGCGGCTATGTCGATGCCATGGGCTACGATCTGTCGCTGACCCAGGCGCCGATCGCGCCGATCAAATCGGTGCTCGCGGCGATGCGGGCGGGCGGCTACCACGTCTTCCACACCCGCGAAGGCCACCGGCCTGATCTCGCCGATCTGCCCGCCAACAAGCGCTGGCGCTCGCAGCAGATAGGAGCCGGCATCGGCGATCCGGGGCCGTGCGGCAAGATTCTGGTGCGTGGCGAGAAGGGCTGGGACATCATCCCGGAACTCTACCCCGAGCTCGGCGAGCCGATCATCGACAAGCCCGGCAAGGGCAGCTTCTGCGCGACCGACCTCGACCTGATGCTGCGCCAGCGCGGCATCGCCAACATCGTGCTGTCAGGCATCACGACAGACGTCTGCGTGCACACCACCATGCGCGAGGCGAATGACCGCGGCTATGAATGCCTGCTGCTTGAAGACTGCTGCGGCGCCACCGACCTCGGCAATCACCAGGCCGCGATCAAGATGGTGAAGATGCAGGGCGGCGTGTTCGGGTCTGTCTCGGATTCCCGGACGTTCCTCGAAGGCCTTCCGAAGTCATGAGCGCATTTGGGCTGGAGACCGCTGGTCTCACGAAGCGCTTCGGCAGCTTCACCGCGCTCGACGACGTGTCGATGGCGGTGTCCGCCGGCAGCTTCCATGTGCTGCTCGGCGAGAACGGCGCCGGTAAGTCGACACTGGTGAAATGCGTCATGGGCTACTACCAGGCGGATGCCGGCCGCGTGCTGATCGACGGCACGCCCGCCGTGATGCAGAACCCGCGCGACGCCCACGCCCAGGGCATCGGCATGGTCTACCAGCATTTCACCCTGGTCCCCTCCATGACCGTCGCCGAGAACCTGGTGATGGCGCGTGCCGACGTGCCCGAGGTGATCGACTGGAAGGCCGAGACCAAGCAGCTCGACAGCTTCATCGAGCGCATGCCATTCCGCGTGCCGTTCAGAAGCCGCGTGCAGGATCTCTCGGCCGGCGAGCGCCAAAAAACGGAAATCCTGAAGCAGCTCTATCTGGAGCGGCACTTCCTGATCCTGGACGAGCCGACTTCCGTTCTCACCCCTGGCGAGGCGGACGAGATGCTTGGCCTGCTGCGCGGCATGACCGAGGCGGGCCAGCTCACCATCCTGATGATCAGCCACAAATTCCGCGAAGTCTTCGGCTATGCCGAGGCGGTGACCGTGCTTCGCCGCGGGCGTCATGCAGGCGGCGGGCTGGTCAAGGATCTTTCGCGCGAGGACATGGCGTCGATGATGATCGGCGCCGTCGACATGCCGGCAAGCGATGCCAGGTGCGGCGAGCGCGGCATGTCGCCCGTCCTGGTCCTGCACGATCTCGAAGCGCGCGACGACACCGGCATGAAAGGCATCGCCATCGATCGTTTGGACGTGCACGCCCGCGAGATCGTCGGCATCGCCGGCATTTCCGGCAATGGCCAGAAGGAGCTGGTCGAAGTGCTCGGCGGCCAGCGGACGCCAACCGGCGGCGAGCTGATCGTCGATGGCGAAACCTACGCCGCGACCCGCACCGATGCCAAGGCCAAGCGCGTCCACTGCCTCCCGGAAGAGCCCTTGCGCAACGCCTCGGTCGCACGCATGTCGGTCGCCGACAACCTCGCCTTCCGCGCCTTCGATCGGAAGAAAGCAAACGGCAACGGTGCCGACCACGACGGCGCCGCCATATGGCTCGATCTCGGCGCCATCGCCCGGCGTGCGCGCGAGCTGATCAAGGGCTACGGCATCAAGACCGCCTCCAAGGATGCACCCATCGCCACCCTCTCCGGCGGCAACGTCCAGCGCACCGTGCTCGCGCGAGAACTCTCCGAAGCGGTCAACCTCCTGATCGTCGCCAATCCCTGCTTCGGCCTCGACTTCGCCGCGGTCGCCGAAATCCGCTCGCAGATCATGCGCGCCCGCAACAACGGCGCAGCCGTCCTCCTGGTCAGCGAGGACCTGGACGAACTCCTTGAGCTCTCCGATCGCATCCTGGTGATGAGTGAAGGCCGCATCGTCTACGAAACCCCCATCGCCACTGCCGACATCCAAACCATCGGCACCCACATGGCCGGAGCGGCACCGCCGCTGGGGTCGACTTCAGAAGGCCTGAGCGCATGATTGGCGTCGACGCTCGACCTTTCACCTTCGAGTTTCCGCCTGGGAAGCTGGCGCTCATCGTGATCGACATGCAGCGCGACTTCATCGAGCCCGGCGGCTTCGGTGAAAGCCTCGGCAATGACGTCTCACGCCTGCAGGCGATCGTGCCGACCGTGGCCACGCTACTTGCCGGGTGCCGAGCTGCGAAAATACCGATCATCCACACCCGCGAATGCCACAAGCCCGATCTGTCCGACTGCCCGCCGGCAAAACGTGGGCGAGGTGATCCGGCCTTGCGCATCGGTGACCCTGGTCCGATGGGGCGGCTGCTGATCAGCGGCGAACCCGGCGCCGACATCGTGCCGGAGCTTCTGCCCATCGACGAGGAAATCGTGATCGATAAGCCCGGCAAGGGCGCCTTCTACGCCACAGGCCTGAACCGGATTCTCGCAGAGCTCGGCGTTACCCACCTCGCTTTCGCCGGCGTCACCACCGAGGTCTGCGTCCAGACCACCATGCGCGAGGCGAACGATCGCGGCTTCGACAGCCTGCTGATCGAAGATGCCACCGAGAGCTATTTTCCCACCTTCAAGCAGGCGACCCTCGACATGATCCGCGCCCAGGGTGCTATCGTCGGATGGACCGCGACCACCGATCAGCTTCTGGCAGCCCTGCATGACTGAAACCGGCCTCCACCAGCTCGTCCTCGATCTCTGCCGTTCGGGCTGGAGCGACATGCCCTTCGAGCCGTTCCGAGACGGCATCGAGATCCACCGCCTCTACGGCGACGGGCGGGAAGGTCCCGCTGCCGCCATTCTTCGCTACGCGCCAGGTGGGGCTGCCCCCCTGCACGAGCACACCGGCTACGAGCACATCCTGGTGCTGGAGGGCAGCCAGGAGGACGAGTTCGGCCGTTATGAGGAAGGCGCACTTGTGGTCAACGCGCCGGGCACCCGCCACAGCGTCCGGAGTCCGGAAGGCTGCGTCGCCCTCCTCATCTGGGAAAAGCCGGTGCGCTTCATCGACCTGGACGGCGGTGACTGATGCGCAGCGCTCGCGTCCATCGCATTCCGACCGCGTCCCCCGACGACGTCAGCGGCCTGATGGAAAAAATCGAGACGGGCGAGATCGAGCCCGCCGGCATCGAGGCGATCCTCGGCAAGACTGAAGGCAATGGCTGCGTCAACGACTTCACCCGTGGCTTCGCCGTGCAGGCCCTGCGCACCGCTCTGGCTCCCTTCCTGGACCAGGCGGCGCTCGACCGCATCTCCATGGTCATGTCCGGCGGCACCGAAGGCGGTCTCGCGCCGCATCTCCTGGTGTTCGAAAAACGCGAGGTCGAGACTCCGATCGAGGCTGGGGCCGATGCCTCGTCCGCGCTCGCGATCGCCGTCGCTCACACCCGTGCCATGCTGCCGGAGGAAATCGGCCGGCGCGCCCAGGCGGACGCGGTCGCCGAGGCGGTCGACGTCGCCATGGCCGAGGCCGCGATCGATCGCCCTGAGGACGTGCACTACGTCCAGGTGAAATGCCCGCTGCTGACCGCAGCCCGGATCAGCGAGGCCGCCGCCCGACACGAGTCCGTCGCCACCGCCGACTCGCTCAAATCCATGGGCCTGTCCCGCGGCGCGTCGGCCCTCGGCGTCGCCATGGCGCTGGGCGAGGTTTCGGCCGACCTCGTCACCGACGCGGCGATCGGCGTGGACATGGCGCTCCATTCCGCACGCGCAAGCTGCTCCGCCGGCATCGAGCTCATGCACAACGAAATCGTGGTGCTCGGCAATAGCGGGGCATGGTGTGGTGACCTCGTCATCGGCCACGACGTCATGGCCGATGCGATCGATACCCCGGCCCTCTATCGCGCCCTCGCCTCGATCGGCATCGAGGCAAGTGGCCAACTGAGCACTGAGCAGCGCGGACATCTCATCGCGCTACTCGCCAAGGCCGAGGCTGATCCTGCGGGAAACATCCGCGGCGCGCGCCACATCATGCTCGACGACAGCGACATCGCCTCGACCCGCCACGCCCGCGCCCTGGTCGGCGGCGCGCTCGCCGGCGTCGTCGGTCACACCGAGCTCTTCATCTCCGGCGGCGCCGAGCACCAGGGCCCGCCAGGCGGCGGACCGGTCGCGGTGATCGCGCGGCAGAAGGAAACCTGTTGAACCCAATCAAGGAGAGAAAGTAGCGCGGCAATTATCTAAAAAGCGGCACAATTCTTGCTTCTCAGTAGCGAGTGGCCCGGGCTCCCAGGACCAACCGAAAGCCCGGGCCTCCTCAAGGGACCAACCTCAAGGAGGCGCAATCATGTGTGACCGTCACGGCGATCGCAAGATGCCCGATCTCACCAACATTCAGTTCGGCCGCCGAAGCTTCATGAAATCAGCGGCCGCCGGCGCGCTGACCATCGGCGTTGCCGGCAGTCTGAGCAGACCTGCCTACGCCGACAGCACCATCACCTCGACCCATGGCACCGGCTTTTGCAACCTGCCGCTGTTCCTGAGCCATGCGCGCCAGACCGCGAAGGAGGACGGCCTCACCTTGGAGTTCGTCAACACCCCGACCTTCGCCGAGCACGTCACCTTCCTCGGCACCGGTCAGGTTGATGTCGGCGTGCTGCCTTACACCAGCTTCGTCGCCCTCTACGATGCCGGCGCACCGGTCAGGATCGTGGCAGGCTCCGGCATCGAAGGCTGCGCCATCGTCAGCCAGCCCGGCCTCGACACCGCGGACAAGCTGAAGGGCAAGACCATCGGCACCTTCCAGCTCGATACCTTGGAGGTATTGCCGTTCGATTGGCTGAAGGCGAACGGCGTCGATTTCGCCGACGTCAATGTCCGCTATATGGGCAACACGCCGGAAGCGGTGGAGGCGTTCAAGGCGGGCGCGCTCGACTGGATCTGCACCATCGAGCCCTACGCCTCGGCGCTGCTCGAAGACGTCGAGGGCAGCCATCTGCTCTCCGACGGCAAGGACATCTACGGGGCCAACTACACCGACTGCGTGCTGTGCGCGCGGGATGAGCTGATCGCCGAGGATCCGGGCGCGATCAAGGCGCTGATCAAGGCGATGATGAAATCCCAGCTCGCCTTCGAGCAGGACACCCAGACTGTGCTCAACGAGGTGGTCGGCACCTACTACAAGACCTCGATGGAGAACGCGATCATCGGCTCGACCAAGCAGCCGCCGATGGTCGACCAGCGCGACAACACCGACTTCATCCTCGGGCGCACCGACAGCCTGATGGAGATGGGCTACATCAAGAAGAAGCCCGGCCCTGACGCGATCGACTGGAGCATGCTCGAAGAAGTCATCGCCGAGAATCAGGACGTCTACAGCCAGCTCAAATACAAGGCGGCGTAGCGGCGATGGCGTCGTCCCTCATCGAAACGGCCGGGAAGGGCGGGGCGGCAGCCTCGTCCGCGCCCGGCGGTTTCCAGGCGTGGTGGCGGCAGACGGCGCCACGTCTCGGCTGGACCATCGTCTCGGTCGGCCTGTTCGCGCTGATCTGGGAGTTTTTCTGGGCGATCGGCCTCGCCGACCCGAAGCTGCTGCCGCCGCCCCACATCTTCATGGGCGACATCACCGGCCAGGCGCAATATTTCAATACCGCCCAGCGCTGGCAGATCGGGGCCGATGCGAATGCCGGCCCGTCGCCGGGCATGGCCGTGGTCATCACCATCCTGTCGACCACCATGCGCGTCCTTTCGGGCCTGGCGCTCGCCGCCATCTTCAGCATCGCGCTCGGCATCGCGATCCGCTACTGGCAGCTGATGGAAAACCTGACCCTGCCGACCGTGACGCTGCTCGCCCCGGTCTCCCCGGTCGCCTGGCTGCCGGTCGCGATCTTCCTGTTCGGCATCGGCAACGCGCCCGCGATCTTCATGGTGTTCATCGCGCTGTTCTTCACCATGACGCTTGCGACCATCACCCAGATCGACAGCGTCAACAAGAACTACATCAACGTCGCGCGCACCATGGGCGCCACCAAGTTCCAGACCTACAAGCGCGTCATCCTGCCCGCGATCCTCCCCGGCCTGCTCGTGGTGCTCCGCCTCAACCTGTTCGGCGCCTGGATGGTGGTGCTGATCGCCGAGGCCACCGGCGTCGGCTACGGCCTCGGCCAGGTGATCATGCTCGCGAGAAACACCTTCAATCCGGGCCTGGTGTTCTTCACCATCGTCCTGATCGGCCTCACCGGCTTCGCCTTCGACTACGGCCTCAGAATGCTGCAGCGGAAGGTCCTTTACTGGGTGCCCAAGGGCCAGGGGAGCCTTGGATGAGCGGGAGTTGGGGATGACCGACGACAGCATGGCCGTCGACTGCCAGGGCGTCGGCAAGATCTGGGCGATCGACACGCCGCGTGCCCACGAAGCGCTCACCGACATCGACCTCAAGGTCGAGGACGGTGAATTTGTCGTGCTCCTCGGCCCGTCGGGCTGCGGCAAGAGCACGCTGCTCTACCTGATCGCCGGGCTCGAAGAGGCGACTTCGGGCGAGCTCCGCTCCTTCGGCGAGATGGTCGAGACGCCGTCTCCGGAACGCAGCCTGATCTTCCAGGAGACCTCCCTCTTCCCCTGGCTCACCGTCGGCCAGAACGTCACCTTCGGCCTCAGCCTGCGCGGCGCGAGCACCGAGGAAATGGACCGCATCGCCGCCGACGTCCTGAAGAAAGTCGGGCTCACCGAGGCGACCCACAAACGCCCGGACGAGCTCTCCGGCGGCATGCGCCAGCGCGTCGCCGTCGCCCGCGCGCTCGCCATGGAGCCGAAGGTGCTGCTCATGGACGAGCCGTTCGCCGCCCTCGACGTCCAGACCCGCGCCAAGATGCAGGATTTTCTCCTCGACGTATGGCGAACCAGCAAGGCCTCTGTCCTGTTCGTCACCCACCACATCGACGAGGCCGTGGCGCTCGCTGACCGCGTCGCCGTCTTCACCGCACGCCCCGGCCGCATCAAGGAGATCGTGCCCATCGACCTGCCGCGCCCGCGCGACCCCTTCGACCCCGCCTGCCAGAAACTTCGCCAGCAGCTCACCGAAATCCTGAGCGCCGAAGTCGAGCGCGCCTTCGCCGAACAAGAGCTGGTGTGACCAGCTCATTTACTTGATGGAGTCTAATGAAGTGTCAGCGTCGATCGTTCGTGGCCGTTATGTCATCACGAAGACTTTAGATCGCCACCACATTGAGCAGATCGACGACGGTGCGATCCTGGTCAGCGACGGCGTCGTCCAGGCGATCGGGTCCTATGCTGAACTGAAGGACGCGAACCCCGACGCGCAGGTGATCGGCAATGGCCGCCAGGTGCTGCTGCCGGGCTTCGTCAACGGCCATCACCATGTCGGCCTGACCCCCGTGCAGCTCGGCTCGCCGGACATGCCGCTGGAGCTCTGGTTCGTCACGCGCATGGTCTGCCGCGCGGTCGACCTCTATCTGGACACGCTCTATTCCGCCTTCGAGATGATCGCTTCGGGCGTCACCACCGTGCAGCACATCCACGGCTGGATCCCCGGCAAGCTCGATCAGGTGACCGCGGGCGCCAACGAGGTGATCAAGGCCTATGAAGACATCGGCATGCGCGTGTCCTACAGCTTCGCGCTGCGCGATCAGAACCGTCTCGTCTACATGGACGACCAGGAGTTCGTGAAGCTCCTGCCCGAAGACCTGCACCCGCCCATGCAGCGTCATTTTTCCCGCTTCGGCATGGGCCTCGACGACTTCATCACGATGTTCGAGAGCCTGCATGATCAGCACCACAATAAGGACCGCATCGGCATCCAGCTCGCCCCCGCGAATCTCCACTGGTGCTCGGACACAGCCCTGGAACGCCTCTCCGAAACGTCGAAAAAATACGACGCGCCGATGCACATGCATCTCGTGGAAACGGCGTACCAAAAAGAATACGCCAAGCGCCGCGGCGGCGGCACCGCGCTGGACTATATCGACCGCTTCGACATGCTCGGCCCGCGCCTGACGCTTGGCCACGGCGTCTGGCTGAACCAGAAGGACATCGAGCGCGTCGCTGAGACCGGCACCCATATCTGCCACAATTGCAGCTCCAACTTCCGCCTTCGCTCCGGCGTCGGCGCGCTCAATGTCTGGGAGAAGCACGGCGTGAACTGCGCCATGGGTATGGACGAGGCGGGCATCAACGACGACCGCGACATGCTCCAGGAAATGCGCATGGTCCTGAACGCCCACAGGACGCCCGGCATGGACGACAGCGTGCCGACCTCCGCGCAGGTCCTGCGCATGGCCACCTCGGGCGGGGCGAAAACCACGGCCTTCGGCACCCGCATCGGCGCGCTCGAAGTCGGCAAGGCCGCGGACATGGTGCTGATCGACTGGGAAAAGATCGCCTATCCCTATCTCGATCGCGAAACCCCGGTCCTCGACGCCGTGATCCAGCGCGCCAAGACCGAAGGCGTCGACATGGTGATGTGCGCCGGCGACGTCATCTACGTGCAGGGCGAATTCATGAAGGTCGATCAGCGCGCGGCGCTTGCCAAGCTCCAGGACGACCTCACCCGCGCGCTGACCGACGAGGAAGTCGAACGCCGCGACCTGTCGAAAAAACTGCTGCCGCATGTCAGAAAATTCTATGAGAGCTACATGGATCCGGCAGCGCATGTGCCGTTCTACAGACCGAGTTCGAGCGTCTGACAAACCGGCGCTAGATTTGCCGTCCGCGCTTCGCGCGTTCGGCCTTCAGCTCCTCGATCATCTTTCGGACGCCAGTCGCCGGTCGAATGGCGGGTCTGCGGCGGCACAGCATGTCGGGATTGCCGTTCCAGGAACGCCGCCAAACGCTGAACCGCCCTTTCGGCCTTCCCGGCGAAGTCCTCCTCGCTATCGAACGTCTCATCGATCTGCTCGACGTCGGCGCGAGCACCGCCAGACTTCATAGCTACCGGCTTCAGATCAGCGCCGTTGAGCGAATGGAGGAGCATCCCTCGATGCTCCGGCACATCCAATCAATCCCAATCGAAATTTGATCAGAGTCCGAAAGCGGCATCATATTACTGCAAGGCAATCAATTGTAACTTCTTTATTTATCATAATTCAAAAGTATGCACTTGAATTGAAATGATTCTAAACTGTGAATTTACTTGAATATTGCCGAAACTTGAATTAACCAACTCAGACATGCTTGGCATTCAAAGGGAGAAGCCCTGCCGGATGCAACGCGCTGAACGTCAAGCGACATGGACAACAGCAGGAGAGATCTCATGCATCGACAGATGCTTGCCGGCGCCAGCGCCGTTGCCTTCAGCCTCGCCGTGGGCGGGTGTGCGCATGCGGCGGATGAGCCCGCCGATCCGGCGGCGGTTGCCGAGACCTACGCCGACATCGCCTACGCCGCGTACGAGGATTCGCTGATCACGGCCAGGGAGCTGAAGACGGCGGTCGAGGCACTGGTCGCCGCGCCGAGCGAGGCGACGCTGGCCGCGGCGAAGGCCGCCTGGATCGCCGCTCGGGAGCCTTATCAGCAGACCGAAGTCTACCGCTTCGGCAACCCGATCGTCGACGAGTGGGAGGGCAGGGTGAACGCCTGGCCGCTGGACGAGGGGCTCATCGACTATGTCGACCCGGCCTATGGCGAGGAGTCCGACGAGAACGATTTCTACACGGCCAATCTGATCGCCAATCCGGTGCTCGAGGTCGGCGGCGAGACCATCGATGCCAAAGTGATCGACGCCGAGCTCATCCAGCGCCTGCACGAGATCGACGAAGTCGAGGCCAATGTGGCGACGGGCTATCACGTGGTCGAGTTCCTGCTCTGGGGCCAGGACCTGCACGGCACGGGCCCAGGCGCCGGCGAGCGGTCCTCGACCGATTTCGACCCGGCGAACTGCACCGGCGGGAACTGCGAGCGCCGCGCCGACTATCTCCGGACGGCGACCGATCTGATCATCGCGGATCTCGAAGAGATGGTCGCGAACTGGGCGGCAGGCGGTGCGGCCGGTGCGGCGCGCACGGCGGGTGCGGCGCGCACCGCGGTCACCGAAGGCGATCCCAAGCGGGGGCTGACCGCCATGCTCACGGGCCTGGGCTCGCTCTCCTATGGTGAGCTTGCCGGCGAGCGCATGAAGCTCGGGCTCCTTCTTCACGATCCCGAGGAGGAGCATGACTGCTTTTCCGACAACACCCATAATTCGCACTATTACGACATCCTGGGCATGCAGAACGTCGTCACCGGGCGCTATCAGCGCATCGACGGCAGCACCGTGGCAGGGCCAAGTCTGCTCGACCTTCTCCCGGAGGACGCGGCTTCGAACCTGGAGAGGGATCTCGCCGCGACGGTCTCGTCCGCCGCCGCCATGAAGAAGGTGGCGGACAGCGGCGAGATGGCCTACGACCAGATGATCGGTGAAGGCAATGACGAGGGCAATGCCATGGTGCAGGCGGTGATCGACGGCCTGCTCGCCCAGACCAAGAGCATCGAGACTGCGATCGCCGCTCTCGATCTCGGCACCATCGACCTCGAAGGCTCGGACAGCCTGGACGATCCCGACGCCGTGTTCCAATAGCCGCCAGGCCGGCGGTCGCCGAACGGACCTCGTATCGCCGGGCTGCGCTGCGAGGTCCGCCGACATCGAAGACGGACCATGAGAAAATATCGGCTTGTCACGTCGCTGCTCCTGATGCTCGCCGCCATCGGCGCGCTGATCACCTCGCCGGTCGGCGAGGCGCGCGATCCGGCAAGGATCATCGCGCCGACCGAGGATTTCTCGAAGCCCGAGAAATATGAGCGGAATCAGGGCGGCGCCGGCACGTCGAAGAAGCCGATCAACGGCAACGCCTTTTCCCATCCAGCCGCCAATATCGGCTTCGAGCAGCGTGCCGATTTCTTCGTCGGCAACGGCTTTTTCAAGCGCTTGTGGGTGACCGCTCCTTCCTCGACCCAATCCGCGGACGGTCTCGGGCCGCTCTACAACGCCCGCGCCTGCCAGCGCTGCCATCTCAAAGATGGCCGCGGCCACCCGCCGAGCGGGCCCGACGACAGCGCCGTCTCCATGTTCCTCCGTCTCAGCGTTCCGTCCGGGACCGAGGAGCAGCGGCAAGCGCGCAAAGAGCGACGCGCCAAGGTGATCCCCGAACCGACCTATGGCGGTCAGCTTCAGGACCTCGCCATCGCCGGCTTCAAGGCCGAGGGGCGGATGACGATCGCCTACGAGGAAAAGCCGGTCGAGCTTGCAGGCGGCGAGGTCGTGACGCTGCGTGCGCCGACCTACGGCATCGAGGATCTCGGCTACGGTCCGCTGCATCCGGGGACCATGCTGTCGCCGCGGGTCGCGCCTGCGATGATCGGGCTCGGCCTGCTGGAGGCGATCGCCGAGGATGACATTCTTGCCTACGCCGATCCCGAGGACGCGGATGGCGACGGCGTCTCCGGCCGGCCGAATCGCGTCTGGAGCCTGGAGCATGGGCGGGTGATGCTCGGCCGCTTCGGCTGGAAGGCCGGCAACCCGACCCTGAACCAGCAGAACAGTGAGGCCATGGCCGGCGATATCGGCATCGCCAACCCGCTGATCCCGGACCCGCACGGCGACTGCACCCGCGCGCAGCCGAGCTGCGTCGATCAGGTGAGCGGCGCCGACGACGATGGTCTCGAAGCGCCGTCCGCGGTCATGGACAAGATCCTTTTTTACAGCCGGAACCTAGCTGTGCCCGCCCGTCGCGACCTCGACGATCCGACCGTGCTGCAGGGCAAGGAAAAATTCTATGAGAGCGGCTGCATCGCCTGCCACCGGCCGAAATACATCACGCCGAGGGACGGGGTCGGGGAAGCCCAGGCGTACCAGCTCATCTGGCCTTACACCGACATGCTGCTCCACGACATGGGCGAAGGCCTCGCCGATCGCCGCCCGGAGGGCGACGCCGACGGCTATGAGTGGCGCACCCCGCCGCTCTGGGGCATCGGCCTGACCGAAACCGTGAACGGTCACACCTATTTCCTCCACGACGGTCGCGCGCGCAATCTGAAGGAAGCCATCCTCTGGCACGGCGGCGAGGCTGCGAGCGCGCAGCAGCGTTTTCGGGACCTCGCCAGGCCGGACCGCGAGGCGCTCATTGCCTTCCTGAACTCGCTCTAGGGACCACCATGCGACTCCTCGCTGCCGCCACCATCGCCTTCCTCTTTGTCGCCGGCCCGCTTGCGGCCGAGCCGCCGTCCTATGGCAGCATCAACAAGACGCTGGCCGATGCGGTCATCATGCCGGCCTATGCGGACTACGCGGCGGCGATGGCCGATCTCGCGCCGGCGATCGAGCCCTATTGCACCGAGCCGGACGAAGCGGGGCTCGAGTCCGCACGCCAGGGGTTCACGCACGCCATGAAGGCCTGGCAGCGGGTCCAGCCGGTTGCCTTCGGCCCGGTTCTCGAGGACGGCCGCGCATCGCGCGTGCAGTTCTGGCCGGACAAGCACGGCACCGCCGGCCGTCAGCTCCGCCAGGCGCTCGCCGAGGAGGATCCGGCCCTGATCGACGGTGGCGTCGCCGGCAAGAGTGCAGCATTGCAGAGCCTCGCCAGTCTTGAAGTGCTGCTGTTCGGTGAGCCCGAGGGTCCGAGCGCCTATGGCTGCGAGCTGGCCGTCGCCATCGGCCGCTTTCAGGGCGATCTCGCTGCCGAGGTGCTGGCGGCCTGGCGGGGCGAGGGCGGCTTTTACGAGAGTTTTACCGGAGCCGATGACGGCAACGACCAGTTCTATGACGCGGCCGAGGCACACACGGCGCTGTTCAAGGCGATGCTCGCCAATCTCGACGTCATCGTAGCTCAGAAGCTGGAGCGGCCGCTCGACGACAAGCTCGAAGACGCGAGGCCGAAGCGGGCGGAGAGCTGGCGAAGCGAACGGTCCCTCGACAACATCGCCGCCAACCTCGAGACCATACAGGCCCTCTACGTTGCCGACGGCGGCCTTAATCTCTGGCTGCAGGGTGGTGGCCTCGACAGCCTGAACGAGCTGATGGGCAAGCTGCTGACGGAGGCGCTCGCTACCGCCGACGGTATCGGCATGCCGCTGGAGCAGGCGGTCGGCAATGCCGATGCGCGGCCCGGGGTCGAGGCGCTGCTTGCGGTCATCAAGCGCCTGCGCGTCCTGATCGCCACGTCGCTCGCAGACGCGGCCGGCGTCACCCTCGGCTTCAATGCCACCGACGGCGACTAGGGGCATGACCACATCATTGGGTTTCTTCCTTCATCGCCGAGCCCGACGGCATGCCGCCAAAGCTACGGAGATACCCCGATGATCCATGTCGACCGACGCGCTCTTCTCGGCGCCGCAGGCGGTGGTCTGCTGGCTTCTCTCGCGCTTCGATGGGCGGAGGTTCGAGGCGATGCGGGACCGCTCTACGTCGCCTGCCATGCGGACCCCGAAGGCCGCCACTTCGTCGCCGGTTTCCAGACCGACGGCCAACTGCGCTTCGATCTTGCGCTGCCGGACCGCGGCCACGCCATGGCGTTTCGCGAGCGCGCAGCGGAGGTCGTGGTGTTCGCACGGCGGCCCGGGCGCTTCGCCGTGGTCATCGACTACGAGGAGGGCGTGGCGCTTCGCCGGATCGATGCGCCGGAAGGTCGCCATTTCTATGGCCACGGCGCCTTCTCGCCGGACGGCAGGACGCTGTTCGCGACCGAGAACGATTATGCGAGCGGCGACGGCATGGTCGGCATCTACGACGCCACCGACGGCTATCGCCGCATCGGCGAGCACCGCTCCCACGGCATCGGCCCGCACGAACTCGTCCTGATGCCGGACGGCAGGACGCTCGCCGTCGCCAATGGCGGCATCCGCACCCATCCCGACCACGATCGCGCCAAGCTCAATCTCGACACGATGACGCCGTCGCTTGTCTTCACCGATCTCGCCGATGGCGGGCTGCAAGGGGAGCTTCGCCTGCCCGAGCCCCTGCATCAGCTCAGCATCCGGCACCTCGCCCTGCTGGCCGACGGCCGGATCGCGATCGCCATGCAATATGAGGGCGGCAAACGGGACCGCGTGCCCCTGGTGGCGATCGCCGATGGACGCGGAATCGCAACGCTGTCCGCGCCCGAGCCGGTGCAGCGCCGGATGCGCCACTATGGCGGCAGCGTCGCCGTCGATCCGAGCGGGCGCATGATCGCGGTCTCGGCGCCGCGCGGCGGTCTGGTGACCTTCTGGGATGGGGTGGAGCGACGCTATGTCGGTGCCGCCGACCTCGAAGACGGCTGCGGCGTCGCTCCCGGCGGGCAGGCCGACCGCTTCCTGCTGACCAGCGGCGGCGGTGACGTCGTCGAGGCCGACGCGCGGAGCGGCGAGACGATCGCGCTCCGGCCGCAACGTCTCGATCAGGCCAGCTTCGACAACCATCTGCGCGTCACGCCGACGCCGGAGCCGTCGTCAAAGCCAATCGTCATTTCCTCGCCGCAGCCGCGCTGATCGTCGCGATCGGTCTCGACCTGCTGCTCTCGCATCGTCCCGCTTTGACGCGCGCTTTCACCTGATCCGCTACCCGCAGACCCATACAGGCGCTCCGTTGGCCCGGGCCGCATTCGCGCTACAGGCTTGCCAACAAATGTAATGTAATATTATATCATTTTTTCGTCAGGACAGCATGCGGAGGAATCGATGAAGAAGGAAGTCTTGATTGCCGGGCTGATGTTGTGTGGTGCGGCATCGTTTGCTCTGGCTGAAGGCGAAAAACGTGAGCTTGGGGCGCATGAGCATGGACATAGCGCGCTGAACATCGCGATCGAGGGGGGGCGGGTCGAGATGGAGCTGACGGCGCCCGGCGCCGATATCGTCGGCTTCGAGCACGCGGCGAGCACGGCGGAGGACAAGGCCGCGGTGGAGCAGGCGGAAGCCACGCTCGGCGAGCCGCTTTCGCTGTTCGGTTTTGCCGAGGCCGCCGGCTGTGTCGTCGAGACCGCCGCGGTCGAGATCGAAAGCGAGGAGCACCACGATGAGCATGGCGATGAGCACCACGCCGACGAGGAGCATCATGAAGAAGGCGAGCATGCCGAGGCCGATCATGAGGCCCATGAAGGCGAGGCGTCGCACAACGAGTTTCATGCGGCCTATGCCTTGACCTGCAGTGCGCCCGATGCGCTGGATGCCATCGATTTCGCCGCATTCTTCGAGGCCTTCGCCGGCGCCAGAGAGGTCGAGGTGGCGGTGATCAGCGAGAAGGGCCAGTCCAGCTATGAGGTCGAACGGGATGCGCCCGTGGTGGATCTTCAGGGCGTCATGTGAGTGACGTGGGCACAGCGCGGACTCTGAGCGAGCCTCGGTCAGACGCCGCAGCTCCTGTCATCCGGATGGACGCCGTCCATTTCCGCTGGCCCGGTCGCGACGGCTTTGCACTCGGTATCGACGGCTTTCACGTCGCCCGTTCGGAAAGGCTGCTGCTGATCGGGCCGAGCGGCAGCGGCAAGTCGACCCTGCTGAGCCTGCTTTGCGGGATCGTGACGCCGGACGCGGGCGAGATCCGGGTGCTTGACAAGGAGCTCTCGAGCATGGATGCGGCGGCGCGCGACCGTGCCCGGGTCGAGCATTTCGGTATCATTTTTCAGATGTTCAACCTGCTGCCCTATCTCTCGGTGATCGACAATGTGCTGCTGCCGCTGTCCTTCTCCAAGACGCGTCGGCAGAGAGCGGCAGAAGCTCGCACGGTCGACGCCGAGGCGCGCCGCCTCCTGGACCACCTCGGCCTCGATCCGCAGGCGCTCGCCTCCCGCTCGGCGGCGCGCCTGAGCGTCGGTCAGCAGCAGCGTGTCGCCGCGGCGCGGGCGCTGATCGGACGGCCGGAGATCGTGGTGGCGGACGAGCCCACCTCGGCGCTGGATCGCAAGCATCAGCGGCATTTCTTGGAATTGCTGTTCGGCGAGGCCGAGGACGCGGGCAGCACCGTCGTCATGGTCAGCCACGACGAAACCCTCGCGCCTGAGTTCGATCGCGTGGTCGACCTCGGCGACATCCTAGTGAACCACGTGCCGGCGGCATCACGATGATTATTCTAAGGCTGGCCTGGCAGAGCTTGCTGAACCGCTGGGTGACGGCGCTGCTCACCATCCTCGCGATCGCCGTCAGCGTGATGCTGCTGCTCGGCGTCGAGAAGGTGCGGACCGGGGCGAGGAGCAGCTTTGCCAACACGATTTCCGGCACGGATCTGATCGTGGGCGCGCGCAGCGGCGATCTGCAGCTCCTGCTCTATTCGGTCTTTCGGATCGGCAACGCCACCAACAACATGACCTATGAGAGCTTCGAGGAGATCGCCGCCGATCCGGCGGTCGACTGGATTGTGCCGGTATCCCTGGGCGACAGCCATCGCGGCTTTCGGGTCATGGGCACGAGCTCCGCCTATTTCGAGCACTACCGCTATCGCCGTGATCGGCGGCTGACCTTCGCCGAGGGAAAACCGTTCGACGACCTGTTCGATGCGGTCCTGGGTGCGGATGTCGCCGCCACCCTCGGCTACCGGATCGGCGATCCGATCGTGGTCGCCCATGGCCTCGGCGACATTTCCTTCGCCGAGCATGACGACAAGCCCTTCGTGGTCGCCGGCATCCTGGAGAAGACGGGAACGCCCGTCGACCGCACCGTGCATGTCAGCCTGGAGGCGATCGAGGCGATCCATGTGGACTGGCAAAGCGGTGCGCAGATCCCCGGCCAGGCCGTCTCGGCGGATGACGTCCGAAAAATGGACCTGACGCCAGGGGCGGTCACCGCGGCCTTCGTCGGGCTGAAATCGAAGCTTTCGACCTTCAAGCTGCAGCGCGCGATCAACGAGTATGCGCAGGAGCCCCTGTCCGCGATCCTGCCGGGGGCGGCGCTGCAGGAGCTCTGGGGGCTGATCGGCACGGCGGAAACGGCGCTGGGAGCCGTGTCGGTCATGGTGGTGGTGACGGCGCTGCTCGGCATGGTGACCATGGTGCTCGCAACCTTGAACGAGCGGCGCCGCGAGATGGCGATCCTGCGTTCGGTCGGCGCACGCCCGCGCACCGTGCTCGGCCTGCTGGTGGCGGAGGCGGGGCTTTTGGGACTGCTGGGCGCTGTGCTCGGCGTCGTTCTGCTCTATCTCGTGCTTCTGGTCGTCAGACCACTGGTCGATACCGAATTCGGGCTCTATCTGGAGATCGGCTGGCTGACGTCGCGCGAGCAGCTTTCGCTCGTGGCGATCGTGGTCGCCGGTCTGCTGGCGGGCCTGTTGCCGGCACTTCGCGCCTATCGCCTGTCGCTGGCGGACGGCATGATGGTGAGGACTTGAAGCAAGGGATCATGGGATGATGGTGCGTTGGACAGGTTTGGCGGTCGTGCTCGTCTCGATGTCATCGGCATTGGCCGCCGAGGAGCCTTTGGTGATCGACTGGCCCGACCTCATGCCGCAGCAGGCAAAGCCCGTCATGCCGAACGATCTGGTCTTCGGCGACGACACGCTGGAGGCGGATCAATCGACCGATCCGGATCTGGGCAATCCGACGCTGGGAGGTGTGGTCCAGCACGGCATGACGCCGGCGTCTCCCGGGGTCATCGACACGACCGACGTCGTCACCGACTATAACGACGTGCAGGTCAAGATCGCCGGCTATGTCCTGCCCCTCGATTTCGAGGACACCACGGTCAAGGAATTCCTCCTGGTCCCCTATGTCGGCGCCTGCATCCACGTGCCGCCGCCGCCGCCCAACCAGATCATCTACGTCACCAGCGAGGACGGCATCGAGGTCACCGGCATGTTCGAGCCGGTCTGGGCGACGGGAACGCTGAAGACGGCGTCTCTTTCCAGCGAGCTTGCCGATGTCGGTTACATGATGACGCTGAAGGAGACCGAGCCCTACGACTACTGAGGCCGCCCCGCCTCGCTGAAAAAAGATCAAGAAACAATGAGGAGCGGATCAACACCCATCTGCAGACGGTGGGGTGACCGTTGTCGCTGGAATCGCAGCCGGTTACCGCATTGAGTGACATCAACGGTGTCAAGGGAGGTTCGGTGTTCGCCGCCGATCTGTGCTGCGGCTTCGATCTTCGGTCCGTCGATGCTGCCCCTTCCGGCGGCGCGCCGATCACGCTTTCCGGCGCGCCGGCATGCCAGACGGAAAAGTCACCCCAGCGCGTCTTCGATGCCGGCGGTCATCTCCTCGGGCGTGGCGCTGGGGCTGAAATGGCTGACATAGCGGCCATCAGGCCCCATCAGGTAGAAGAAGGCGGAGTGGTCGACGAGATAATTGGCCGAGGTCGCCTCGTCCTTCACCGTGGCGTGGTAGACGCGGTAAGCCTTGGCGGCGGCGTCGGTCTCCTTGGTGGTGCCGGTCAGGCCGACCAGAGAGGGCGAGAACAGGCCGACATAGTCCGCCATGGCCTCGACCGTGTCCCGCTCGGGATCGACGGTGATGAAGATCGGCACGACCTGCTCGCGCATGTCCGCCGGCAGGGCGTCGTAGGCCGCCATCATGTTCTGCAGGCCGAGCGGGCAGATGTCGGGGCAGTAGGTGTAGCCGAAATAGATCAGCATGTAGCGGCCGGCATAGCTCGCCTCGGTGACCTTCTGCCCATGATTGTCGGTCAGCGCGAACGGGCCGCCGATCAGGGCCTGGCCCGTGCCGGCTGGCTGGCTCGCCGGCAGCAGCCGGTAAGTCACGATGCCGAGGATCGCGACCAGGACCAGCAAGCCCGCCAGGGTCAGCTTGAGGTCGCGCCTTGAAGCCATGAGTTGCATGGCAGGTTGCCTCCTCCTGCGACGCCATGGAGATAAGCTCCTCTCCATGGCGTCGACCTCCGAAATCAGCTGCTGTGACCGTGCTTCATGCCCTCGCCAGGCTTCATGCCGTCCCCATGGTTCATCTTGGCGCCGGTCGCCGATCGGATCGGCAGGTCGAGGGTCACCTCGCCGGCGTTCTCGAAGGTGAGCGTGACCGGCAGGCTGCCACCCTCTTCCAGCTTGCCGGTCAGGCCCATGAGCATGACGTGCAGGCCGCCCGGCTGCAGCACGGTCGGCTCGCCCGGTGCCACCTCGACCGCCTCCACCGGGCGCATCCTGGCGATGTCGTTCTCCATGATGTGGGTGTGCAGTTCGGCCTTCTCCGCGGCCGGGCTTGCCGCCTTGATCAGCTTGTCCACGGCGTCGCCGTGATTTTCGAGGACCATGTAGGCGGCACTGTTCGGATTGCTGCCGAGCGAGGCGCGCGCCCAGCCGTCATGGATCATGATATTGCCGGCCTGCGCCATGCCGGGCTGATCGGCGAGGGCTGGAATGGCGAGCGACAGAGCAAGCGCCGCCGATGTCAGAAAGGTTCGCATGGTTTGTTAGCTCCCTTGGGGGCGATAGGCGGGCAGGCGAGGACGGTGATCGCCCTGGCACCCGCTGATACGCGTTGCGATGAAAATCGAGGAAGGACTCGTCAACCCAAAGCATGCTGCGCGCCGGACGACAGCCGGCACGCTCTGCTCAGCTGGGAAAAAGGTCAGACGATCGGCGGCGATCGCGATTTTGCGGCGCCGAAGCCCGGTGCGCTCGGCGAGCGCTGGTTGATGGGGCGAATGCTGACGACGTCATGCTTGACCGGCAGCGGCAGGAGTGCGGCGCTCGCCACGCCGGCCTGCCCGAGGACACCATGCAGACAGGCGATGCAGTCGAAGCCGGCAGATCGCCTTGCGGGGGCGTCGGACGAGGGGGCATCGTCGTCCGTCGGAAGGGGGATGACCTTGTAGCCGGTGCCCGTGCAGATCACGAGGCCGCCGAGCTCGTCGCCGGCCGTGGCAAGCGCGAGCGGCGCCAGCCAGGTCTGCGCGATCAGCGCGACCATGACGAGCCAGGTGATTACCCGATCCTGTCCTTTGCGTGCCATCATGCCACCAGCGTTCGGTTGCGCAGAGACTACGACCGGCGCCGGCGAACGCAAAGCGACAAAGTGCGCCATGCCGCCGGTCATCGCCGTCGGGTCGCCGATCATGTTGGCGGCAAGCAAAAATGCTGGCGTAGCCGCAGCCGGCCACGTAGCTTTTTCAAGGCGTGAAAGGGATCGGATGGATGAACGACATCACCTCGCCGAAGCCTGCGTCACCACGGCCCCTGGACCGGATGCTGATCGGATCGATCGCTGCCGTCGGCGCCATGATCCTGGCCGGGGTGGCGCTCTTGCTGTTCTCGGGCGACTTCGCCTCGGCGCAGCAGGCGATGTACGGGGCGATGGCGGCCATGGCGGAGATCTGCCGCCTATGACAGCCGCTTGATCGCCGCTGCCATGTCTTCGGCCGTGGCGTCGTGGCGGAACACCCCGACCAGGCGCCAGCCGCGATCCATGAGGTAGACGTAGGACGAGTGATCGACCGGGTAGCTCTCGGGATCGATGTCCTTCCGGAGCTTGTAGTAGACGCGAAAGCCTCTCGCCGCCCGCTCGATCGTGTCCTCGCTTCCGGTAAGCCCGACCAGATCCGGGTGAAACAGCGGCACGTAGTCGGCAAGCTGCGCCACCGTGTCCCGCTCGGGATCGACGGTGATGAACAGGCCCGTTGCGCCCTTCGCCCTGGCCGCATCGCTGTCGAGCGCGGCGGCCATGGTCTGGAGCGTGGTCGGGCAGATGTCGGGACAGAAGCTGTAGCCGAAATAGATGAGAGCCGGGCTGGCGGCGAAGTCGGCCTCGGTCACCGCCCGGCCCCGATGGTCGACGAGCGCGAACGGACCGCCCACACCTGACGTCATGACCACCAGGCCGGGACCGGCCATGGTCTCGTTCTCGCCGAGCTTGAGAGCGAGAATCCAGCCCGTCGCGCCGAGCGCCAGAACGGCGACCAGCGTGGCCGCTGCGATGAGATAGCGATCGGTTCTGGCGAAGGCCTTCATGGGTTCAATTCTATCCGCTGTTGCGTCGGGCATACAGGCGGGATCAACGCGCAGCAAGCGGCTCGACGCGCGCTGGCCACCCGGGAGCCGGCGACGCGTCGAAAGCGTCGCTGGCCCGGTTTCAACAGGCGTGGCGTCGGTCGGTGAGCCGATCAGGAAAGAGCCTGCCTGAGCGCTGGCAGACGCGAGAGCAGCACCATATCGAGCGCCAGAACGATCAGCAGCGAGAAGCCGGTCAGCGGGAAGAGAACGCCCACACCGAGCATGATCGCGAGCATGCCATAGCGGGTCCTGCGGTCGTCCGGCGCCGGTGGCGCGCCCAGGCTGCCGCGCGGGCGGCGCTTCCACCACATCACCAGCGCCGCGATCGAGGTGACCAGGATGGTCAGGCAGGCGAGCGCCAGGATGAGCTGGTTCGCACGGCCGAACTCCCGGCCCATATGCACGTTGATGCCCCACTCCACCGCCTTGGCGACCGGGCCGTAGTCCTCGAAGCCGGCGTCGACCAGCGGTTCGCCCGTGTACTGATCGAGATGGATGATCCGCTGGTCGGCGAGATCGTCCGGAAAGATCTGTGCGGAGTAGACGCCGGCCTCGTCCGAGGGCGGGATCAGCTGGTAGCCGGCCGCCATGCCCAGGCCCTCGACGATTTCGGCCGCCCGGTCGAGGCCGATCGGCTTGGCGCCGATCGGCTGGGAGAGCGGCATCGGCGCGTCCTTCACCGTCCAGCCGGTGTCGCCGATCTGCTCCTTGGTCGGCACCGTCGAGGTCGGCACGCCGTCCCAGACACCGAGCGGATAGCCTCCCTGGTAGCGGTTGGCGATCTGGCCGAGCCAGCTTCCCCAGCTGCCGGACCAGGGCAGGCCGGTGAATGCCAGGAAGACGACGAACAGACCGGCGAAGATGCCGCCGACTGCATGCAGATCGCGCCAGAAGATCCGCTTTTTGGGCGTGCCGCGCAGCGTGACCACGCCGCCGCGCCGGCCCCGCGGCCACCAGAGATAGATGCCGGAGAAGACCAGGATGATCACCCAGCCGGCGACGATCTCGATGACATGCTCCGCCCTGACGCCAAGGATGTCGAGGCTGTGAACGTCCTCGATGAACTGCATCAGCCAGGTCTTGCGGCCGTTGTCGCCGCCGGCGGCCGAGCCGAGATAGCGGCCGGTGTAGGGATCGACATAGGCCTGAACGGACCCGCCGTTCGCGGTCGCCAGATGAAAGACGCTCGACCGGTCTGCACCGGCGGGCGCCACATAGTCCTCGAGCAGGGCGCCGGGATGCGCGTCGAGCGCGGCCTCGAGCTGTGTGGAGGGGGGCAGGCGATCGGACGCCGGCACCTCGACATGGAGCCGCTCGCCGTAGACGAGGCCATTGATCTCGTCGTCGAACAGATAGAGGCCGCCGGTGATCGCCAGCAGCATCATGAAGGGAATGACGAACAGACCGGCGTAGAAGTGCCAGCGCCAGACGGCGCGGTAGAGATGGTTGGCCAGTGTCGGCGCTGCCGCCGGCCGGACCGCGGGGTTTGCAGTAGCCATGGTGACATCCTCTGAGATGGGAAGCCGCGTTTGCGCGCGGCGCTTGTAAAGCGTGATCTCAGAGGGTGACGGGCGGTCCGCGCGGCTTGGGCGTGGCGAAGAAGGCGCCTTGCCGCGATGGCTGCGGCAGGAGGGGGGAGGATACGGCCGCGAAGGCGGTCGGCTCGGCGATCCGCACCGTCGCCGGCAGGACGACGGCGGCGGCATGAAGGGAGAAGAGGCAGCGCTCGGAGGTCTTCTCCGGCGCTTTCTCCGACGCCGGAATGGATCGCTGCTCCGGCCCATCCAGCGTGCAGATGACGAGGGTGAGCGTCCCGTCCCCCGTCGCCGCCGGCATCAGCCCGACCGGCAGGAGCGACGTCAGGAGGAAAGGCAGCAAAGGCAGCAGCCTTACCCAGGACCTTCCTCTGCCTATCGACCTCATGCGTGTTGGCTCGACCGATCGATGCTCACAAAACGACATCAACGGTCAACATAGCGCGATCCGCTGCCGTCGGTCACTTTTCATGCCGGCGCGACCACGGGACGCATGGCGCTGACGGCAAACCTTTCAGAGCTCTCGCCAAGAGAGCCGCTCCGCGACAACCGGACAGCGCCACCATCTTTCAGCCTTGTGTTGTTTGTTACCTGGACACAGAAAGGGCAGTCGGACACTTCTAACAACCTCGTCAATTTCGGTGTGATTTGCTTCAATCCCACCCACTATGCCCAGATAGAAGCCTGTCGGATCAGCCTGGCTTTTTCGATGTCGATGACCGTCTGAGCGATCTCGGCGATCAGCTCGAAGCCTATGCGGCGGCGGTCGACGTCGAGATGTTCCGTCCGGAGTTCGAAACCACGCTGAACGACTCGGATGGGGCGAAGGGCGGCCGGCCACCTTACGATCCCGTGATGATGCTCAAGATCCTGATCATCCGGGCGCAGAACAATCTCTCCGACGAGCGCGCGGAGTTTCTGATCAACGACCGGCTGTCGTTCATGCGCTTTCTCGGGCTCGGCCTCGACGACCGGGTGCCGGATGCGCACACGATCTGGCTTTTTCGCGAGAAGCTGGCCAAGGCTGGCGCCATCGAGACGCTGTTCGCGCGGTTCGATGCGGCGGTGCGCGAGGCCGGTTATATTCCGATGTCCGGTCAGATCGTGGACGCCAGCCTGGTGGCAGCCCCCAGGCAGCGCAACACCGACGAGGAGAAGCGCGAGATCAAGGCCGGCCGCGTGCCCAAAGTCGTGGAAGAGGAGGCCCGCCAAGCTGCGCCAGAAAGACCGTGATGCGCGCTGGACGGTCAAGGTCTCCAAGGCCAAGCCCGGCGCGGACGGGAGGCCCCAGCGCGACATCGCCGTGCCGACCTTCGGCGATCAGAACCCCATCTCGATTGATCGCCGCTATCACCTGATCCGACGCCGGCAGGCCACCGATGCCGCCGCCTGTGAAGAGCGCATGCTGCGCCGCGGCCTGCTCGACAAGAGCAACACGGCATCCGGCGTCTGGGCTGGACACCGCCTATCGCTCCAAGGCGAACGAGTCGTTCATGGCGCAGCACGGCTTCGTCAGCCATGTCCACCGCAACAAGCCCCATGGCAGGCCGATGCCGGAGACGACGCTACGCGCCAATGGCCGGCGATCGAAGCTGCGCGTCCATGTCGAACATGTCTTCGCCGAGCAGAAGGAACGCATGGGTCTGTTCATTCGCACCATCGGCCTGGCGCGGGCGGCCACCAAGATCGGCCTCGCCAATCTGACCTGCAATATGAAGCGGCTGATCTGGCTGCAGAGGATGGAAATCGCGTGAGCGTCAGGCAAAGGCGACAAATGTGGCGTCACGGCGTCGAAGCAAGACGTTCAGCTGATACTCATGACCCTCGCATCGCTACTGCATGCCCCATGAGTGCCCAAAACAGCGTTGATGGAGCCGTCCAGCTGCATCTGAATCATTTGAAGGCATCGCTGCACTGTAGCCATCCGGTGAGAACCGCCTGACGATTTCGCGCGATCTGTTGCTGATTGTGGCTATGCCTATGGATAGTCACAGTGCCCAGATTTGCCGGCTGGAGGTCGTGGACACCGGTGGGCGTCGTCGCTGGAGCTTTGCGGAGAAGGTTCGGATTGTCGAGGAGAGCTGCCGCGGTTATCGCGGGGTCTCGGCGACGGCGCGGCGGCACGACATTTTGCGATCGCTTTTGTTCAGGTGGCGGATGACGAGCCGGCGATCAGGCCGAGGTCCGGCGGCCGGATGGAGATCGTCACCAGGTGCGGCGGTCGGGTGATCGTCGGCGCGGATGTCGATGCCGGCGCCCTGGCCCGGGTTCTCGAGGTTCTGCGCTGCCGATGATTCCGGTGCCCGCCAGTTATCGCGTGTACCTGTCGACCAGGGCGACCGATGACCTGCCCCCTTCAAACCGCATCCGGTCCCGCTGGGAAGAGCGCCGCACCGAGGTCTTCGACATCGATACGACCGCCGTCGGCGCAGAATGGGCGCCCCACCTCAAAAGCGCGATCCGCGTCACCCGCAGCACGTTCATCAAGAACGCCGAAACCGGCCTGTGGCGACGCCGCGCCGAAATCGCCTTCCATGTCAGCTCGGTCAACCTATCCGCCAGGCAAGCCGCGGACGCCATCCGAGGTCATTGGGGCATCGAGAACCGCAATCATTATGTTCGCGACACCGCCCTCGACGAGGATCAAAGCCGCCTTCGCTCCAAACCCGGCGTCTTTGCCAGACTGCGCAGTACCGCCCTCAATATCCTCCGCGCCAACGGCGTTCAGAACGTCAAAGATGCTCTTTGGAAAAACGCCCTCTGCCTCGACAAGACACTCCAACTCAAGGGACTGTAATCAGCATTGAACAGCCCTGTGGCCGTGGCTATGCGGTTACAGCGAGAGACCGCTCGCTACCCGTGCTGCAGTTTCGTGGTATTTCATCCCAAAATATCGACTGGTTCCGCCCTGACTCCTTGGCGAGGTAAAGTGCCCGATCGGCCTGGTTGATAACATCCTGCACAGGACAGTTTCGTTTTTTGGATATCGCCAATCCGAGGCTTGCGGTCACTCGTTCATCTACAGGAAGCCAAGAGCTGGACAATTCGTAGATCTCATTCCTGATTGTTTCTGCCAGGTTCTTGCAGGCTTCTTTTTCTAGACCAAACATCGCAATGCAATACTCTTCGCCGCCGTATCGCCCCACAAACCCCAGATCTTTTACATGCGACCTCAAAATAGCCGCCACACCGACAATGACGTCGTCACCAACAGCGTGTCCAAATCGGTCGTTTATGCTCTTAAAGTGGTCCAAATCCACCATCATACAACAGATCGAAAACTCTTCATGGGGACAGCTCTCAACGTACTCGTCGACATTTACGAAAAAAGCTCGCCGGTTCAGGCACTTCGATAGTGGATCATGATTTGCAAGATAATATAGTTCCTCATTCTGTCGGCATATTTCCAATTCTGATAATTTAAGCTGTTCAATCGATTGGATCAGGTCTTCATTTCTTTGCTCCAGCTCAGTGTTGTCATCAAAGGTTACAATCGCGCCGGAAACTTTATCCTTTTCATTTAGAATGCACGACGCATTCACCTTGAAACTGCGAACTTTGCCACTCACGTCCAAAACGTCCAATCTGACGGCTGTCAATGTGCATTTTTCGCGTAGCGCGTCGCTCCAAGGAAAGTCACGCACTCGTTCAGTCGAGTTCCGCTCTCGCCAAGCGAAGTCATTCATTTTTTTTCCGAAGAATGTCTCATCCATCTGGCCGAACACATTCGAGAACGATTGATTGACGAGAAGAATAGATTCATGCTCATCGATAATCACGACACCTTCCGCTAGTGTATCGAATGCGGTCTGGACGCGCTTAGGGATGATGCCACCTGGATCGAGCTCCCGAAGTGCTCGGCGTAGCAAAGCATAGAAACTAATGAATCCAACGGCCCCCAAGAAACCCAAAAATAGGAAAACCGTCTTTGGAAGACCCATAATCGTTTTGTCGGAAGATAGTGGCCGGAAAGCTATTTCGATGTTGCCCCAAATCGAATCCTCGTTATGAATCGGGACATGAACATGTGTTGGGATGGATCGGTTCGGGTCCGCGCCGGCCCAAAATATCGCATGGCCATCGGATGCTGCCATGATACTGCCGTCAGCCTTTCTAAGAGCTATGGAAAGTACATCGCTTTTCCGGCCTTCAATCAGCGAAATGGTATTTCGGATCGTTCGAAGATCATTTTGATGCAACGCTGTTACCAGCTGAATTGCCAATGATTCGGCGATCTTTTTCCTTATATTAAGCTCCTTTCGGGATTCGTCCGGCAATAATCCAAAAAGAAGAGAGGCAAGCACGATGGCGATCGTGATACCCACGAGGGCCAAGCATATTCTGCTGATCTGCTTGTTTCTGTAAATCACTTTGCTCTTCTCGCATTTGAAAAAAGATCTGATATTTTTTTGTTTTCGTTTATCTTTTCTTTCTTTCTCTTTGTGATTATTATCAAGGGATCAAATCTTCTCCAAGCTGGCATCGTTGAAAGAAACGTGCTCAGGAGCACGCTGCCTCGGGTAGCCCACATCGCATAGCCGGCTGTCATTGCTGCCGATGCGCCTAGTGAAATTTGCGAAAGTGATATGCCTCCGATTGATTCACCGTCAGACATATCTTGATCGAATTGATCCAGAGAACTGTAAAACTCAGCTATATTTGGATCTCCCAGGCCTAAATCGATAACTGACCTCGACGCTTCATATCCCGGCTTGTTATTGGTAACTTGGGAAAATTTAGAGGCTACGATTTGAATCTCGTTTTCGAGACGGGGCTCTCCAGCCAATTCGATTGCTGGGAAATTTTCCAGGTCGATCTCAGTCGTCGAAACTTCATCAATGGCAATTTCGGTATAATCCGTATCAGCCTCCGCCACGACAGGCGGGCCAGGCGGCACTATAGGATGGTCGATCGGCATCCCGTCCGGATTGCTGTCGACCGGTAAGTCAAATGTCGGGATGGACGATTCCTCATCTTCATCTTCGTCGTCCGGCACGGTTTTGACCGGCGCATCGTTGAGCGGGGTGATGTCGATCTGGACGACGTCGACGTCCTGCTGGGCGCCGCCCGATCCGCTGTTGCCGAGATCGTCGGTGGTCACGGTCAGGCTGTCGGCGGCGATGCCGGTGACGTCGGTGTCGCCCTGATAGGTGAGCGAGGCGAGGGTGGCGTTGATGTCCGTGGCCGAGCCGCGGATGGTGAGGTCGCCGCTGCCGCTGGCGCCGGCGCTGATCACGGCGCTGCCGGACAGGGTCACGGTCAGGACACCGCTCGCGACCTGCAGCCGGGTGGTGAGATCCGCGCCGCCGGCATCGCTGTCGGCGATGCTGATGCCGGTGATCGCGGTGGCGGTCTCCTCGGGCACGCTCTGGGGCCCCGGCACGGTGTTGACCGGCGCATTGTTGACCGCCGAGATGTCGACATTGACGGTGCCCAGATTGACCTGGCCGCCGCCGCCCGAGCCTGTATTGCCGTTGTCGCTGACCGCGACCTGGATGCTGTCGGCGTCGTTGCCGCTGGTGCCCGGCGTGGCGTGCAGATAGGTGAGGTTGGCGGCATTGTCGAGATAGGTGTTGAGATCGGCGAGCGTGCCGCTCAGGGTGCGCGCGGTGCTGGTGCCGCCCACCGTGATGCCGGCGCCTGCCGCTGCGCTGATCTCGCCGCCGGTCGCGGTCGTGAGGGTGACGGTCAGGGACCCGCCGCCGGCATCGGCGTCCGCAAGGTCGATCGTCGACAGATCGACCGGGCTGGCGACATCCTCGGTGACCGCAACGTCCGACGGCAAAGACCCGGCATCGAAGGGATCGTCGTTGACGTCATTCACGGTGATATTCACCGTCGCCCGATTCGTCCTCGCATCAAGATCGGAGACTTCGCCGGAGCTTAGGGCAGTATTGTAAATCTGGACACTGTCGAGTGAACTGCCAAAAAAGCGGTCGGAGCTTAAGTCTTCTCGTGCGCCTAAAAACAGATCCGTCCCAGGATCGAATGAATCCGTCCCTCGCGTGGCATCACTGTTCTGGAGTGCTCCATCGAGAAAGACTTTCGCGCCGTCGGTCGACGAGACGGTGAGCGTGTAGGTATGCCAAAGCCCGTCGCCGATAAGACCGCTGGCATCGAATTCCAGAGCAGTATTGTCTAATGTGTCGTCAAAATCCCTAACAATCGTACGTAATTTATTGGGGTCGGTACCATGAGTCGATTCGTTGATAAAAATATTCAGACTATTTGTACCGTTAATTGATCCATGACTATAGATGTATTGAAACAGAGATCCTGTATTGTCGTCGATTTTGAACTCGAATGAGATCGTAAAATCGCTATTATACGCGAAATCCGACACGACGATCTTGTCGTCAACTCCGTCAAAGCTCAATGCATCCCCAAAATCACCGGCAACATTTGTCGTGCCGGTTATCGTTCCGTCCGCCGAACCGACATAATCAGCGGCATCGCCATCAAAGGCCCAATAATGCTCGAGGCCAGCGCCGTCATCGATGGCGACATAGTCAAAACCGTCCGGCCCGGAATAGCCGCCAGTCGGCGTATAGGTCAGGGTGCCATCTCCATTGTCGATTACCGTGCCATTGCTGGGTTGGGTGAACTCGACAACATTGACGGGATCGCCTTCCGTGTCGGTGTCGTTCGTTGTGGGATCGAGGATCAGCGGTGTATCGTCATCGGTGTTGACGTTATCGGTGACCGCGACCGAGATGTTGTTCACGGCGAGCGTTGCCATCCATGTGCCTTGCGCTTCCTCTGAGACGGCCATCGAGGTTTCAATTTCACCGACGGTGAGCTCCAGGTCCCAATCGCCTCCCAGGTCGGCATGTCCTGTATCGTCAGTGCTCGCCGCCACATCCGCACCCGTCAGCTCGGCCAGCAGCGCCGCCGCTTCCAGCCCGGCCTTACCTTCGCCGAAGTCACATCCATAGATGAGAATGTCCGCTTCTTCGGAAAGCGCCTGATTGATGACGGCAAGTTCTTCCTTGTACCGCTCGTTCATCGACTCCGATGTAAGGCTGGCGGTTCCAAGAAAGAGTTCCGCCTGATTGCCATGGCTGACGATGTGGATTGCGTCCACATCGGATCTTGTCGAAAGGACTTCGGCAATTTGTTCGACACCATCGCGATCGGTGTCCAATAGAATGACTTCATAGCTTGATTCAATCGACGCGACGAACGTGGCAAGATCATCGATCGATCGATCGACAAACACGACTTCTGCAGGGCCATTTGGATCAGTTGCAAAGTTTCCGAGGGCATCAACAAGGTCGGATGACAGGGTAGATGAATCGCTCTCACCGGACGCCTTCGGCATTTCATCGCTGTCGAAGATGTTGGTCTGGAGGTCATGCGTGACGGCATCCAACGCTGTCTCAACCAGCGCGGTGTCGAACGCTATTCTTGGTTCAAGCTCCCGATAGACCAGCCTCGCAGGCGAAGAATGGCTCGTCCCCCCTCCGGCGCACTGATCCTCGCAGCCCCCAGAAACTCCGGCCATAGCTGACGGATGCCCCTATCTAACAGAAGCTGCTGTTGAGGCATGTCCTGATTTCGGCATGTTTCGATCGATATCTTCGACTGTCCTGGCTGAAGGATCGGAGCTGGAAATCGTTAAGTTTCCCACCCGGCCTCGACGCGCAGCTCGCTCTTCATCGCCACAGCGAGCTTTCCCTCGAACTTGGGCGGACGACAGCTGAGAGGCGGCGTGGATCGTTCGTTCACCAGAACTCAGACATCTTTCGGGAACAACGTCGACGACCATAGGGATGATCCCGAGCGGTTGATTGAGACGATACCAGCCGCCACGACAATCGACACGCTTGTGGAGTTGCGTGAAAGCCGCGAACAGAAGGAACAGATTTCACGAGGTTTTAGCATGTCGAAGCTAACAATGCGTTAACTTGCCCGGAAATGAACGTATCGCCTCAAGAGACCTGGGTTTTCGTATTGTGGTCGCCATCAACTGTCCGGTTCAGGTTCTTTTGGCGACCGTTCGGAACGCTCATGTCGACTCATGTTAAAATCCGGACTCTCGAACCAAGATCGCGGCAATCCGGTTCCACGCGAGGCCGATCAAACTGACTGACGCGCCTTCCAGGTTCACCACGCCTCGAACAGCTTGCCAGGGCTCCCTGTGTTGGCCATGGGGCTCAAGAGTGACGAGATATTGAGCGTTGACTGGCGCGGGCCTCTGTCCTTGATCCACGCGCGCCAGAACTTTACCTCCGTAAATTGACGCTAGCTCCGGAATGTCGATCGTGAGCGAACCGACATCGACCACCTCGATCAGCTTCACGGGGATCGGCCTGCGGGTCAGATCGTCGGGAATAAAGGCGCCTTCGGCGTCCGGTGGAAGACGATCGAGACCCGAGGCAGAGACATAGCCTTTGACGACAGATGTCTCCAGCGCCGACATCGAAGCTAGCCGATGGTCCCTGGTGATCCAGCGCCCCTCATGGAGTTCGGGATCGAGCTCCACGAGCGTGCCCGTGATCGGCGCACGAACGACGAGGGCCTCGCGCCGCTCCAGAAGGCCTTCGTGCTTCACCAACAGGGAGTCGAGCTCGCGTGCGAGAACACGCGCCTCGCTGCGATCGACGCTGTCGACCGTTATGCGCGCCAGGCGAAGTTTGACGATGTCGGCCTGAATTTTCGTTGCCGCCAGCTCCATATCCAGCTCCGGCGAATGAAGATGGAGAATTGCGGTCGATTTTTGAACGAATTCACCGCGCCGCGCATCGACACTGATGATTTCTGCGGACTCCGGCGGATAGACGTGCGTGAGATCGGCTACCTGCAATAGGGCGGGAATCTCGATACGCGAGAACCATGGCACGCACAGAAACGAGAGCAGCGCCAACGCCAACCCCGTCATCACCGATAATCGAAGCCGGGGTAGTTTCGGTCCAAGCAAAGCTTTCCAGGACCCGACCTCTTTGATGGCAGGCTTCACCAACAAGAACCAAAGGACAAACGCGGACATCGCCATGCCCAGCAGCTTGAATGCGAAGCTGTAGACGATAAGCGCGATCGTCATGCCTAGAATGAGACGGTAGACCCAAGTCGCCCATGCAAAGGCAATCAACCCCCTCCTGAGACGCGGCGCGAAGAATTCAGGCGGCTCCAGACCTGGAGCGAACAGGATTTCACGCATCCGCCAGCGCCCCAGGGCAAAGGCGCGCTGCTGTAGGTTGTCGACCTTGAGAAAGTCGGAAAGGAGGTAATAGCCGTCAAACTTCATGAAAGGGTTGAGATTGAACGCTAAACTTGTAATCCAAGCACTCGTGGCCAGAATGAAGACGATACCCCGGGCGGTGCCGTCCGGCAGAAAGGCCCACAGACATGTGGCGACGCAGGCGATCGCAATCTCGACGGCGACGCCCGCCCCCGAGACCAGCATCCTTTTGCGACGCGAGGAAAGACGCCAGGTGTCGCTGACGTCGGTATAAAGGACGGGCGCGAACAACATGACCGCCACCCCCATGGACGGTACATGGCAACCGAACCGAACGGCTGTCAGTGCGTGCCCGAACTCATGGACTATTTTCAAAAGCAGCAGCGAGGCAGCGATACCGGCGACAGCTTCAAACGAGAAGGTCTCGCTGAACGTGGCCCAAAAAACCGCCCACTGCCGTGATACGAGATAGAGGCCGAGCAAGCCGATGGTGGCGACGAATGCAACCGACTTCCAACTGTAGAGCGGCTCGACATAAGGTGCCAATACTCTCAGAAATCTGTCTGAACTGATAAGGGGCACCTTAAAGAAAAGAGAGTTCTTGATCAGCTTTGATGGTAGAAAGACGCCATCGGCCTTGCGACGTGCTCTCGTGGCATACTTGTTTCCCGATGTATCGGACTCCAGAAGGTTTGCTGATTGGAGAAACGCGACCAGGTCCGCTATTTGATCGTTGCCTATGGAGATACCCAGTCGTTCCTCAGCTCGGTTCGCAAGCATGTCGACCGAGCACACCGTGTTCCAGAGGTGAATGAGTTCCTTGGTCCGCTGATCGATCTGAAAATATCGTCTTTGCAGCGGATCATAGATCACCCAGGCTGGCTCACCTGTTTCGGTATCTGCAGCCGGCTGGATTTCCAAATCCATGCGCAGTGCAGGAAGCCCTCGAAGGCCAGCGTCGTGACGCACCCTTGACGGGCTCATACTCCCATCCACTGTCGCAACGTGGACAATGGGCGCCGAAACAGATAGAGCCCCAACGGAACCGTTTCTCCATAGACTTGTGCCGTGCCGCGTGCGCCGAGGCGTGGCGGTGCTTGAGCTGATCCCGACAGCTCGGCAAGCACACGAAAGGCCATGGTGCCGTCAGGCATCGTTCGCGCCTGATAGTCGGCGGAGGTGATGGTGGCACCGCGCGCGGTCAACGGGTCCGAGTCGAAATAGGCTTTGACTTTCCCTTCAGACGACAGCGCGATCATGTCACTCACATCCAAGCTGAGAGCCAATGTTATTTGATTTGGATCAGCAATCTTCATGACCCTTTCACCGATCACGATCGGCTTGCCGAGCAGTTCCTGCCTGTCCGCAAAAATGGCTGTTCCAGAGCGTGCGGCTTTGATCGTTGTTCGACCAAATTCTTCTTGGCTAAAGGCAAGTTCCGCGACCTTCAGGTCGTAATTCGCCAAAGCGATACTGAGTTCATGGCGAGCCTCCCTATCGTCGAATGCTCGTTGCCGCGCCTGTCTCAAACGAGCCTGTGCGATCAACATCTCCTCTTCAGCTATCTCCAGCCGGTTGCGCTTCTCCGTCGCCTCAAGACGGACGATCGGTTGGCCCCTCTCGACATGCTCATTCGGAGCGATAAGAACGTCCTCGATCACGCCGTCCATGGGCGCAGCCACGATGAAGGCATCGGCAGGCATGACCTCGACAGGAGCGAGGGCGGTCATCGACACTGGAATCCCGAGGGTCGACAGCATCAAAACTATGCCTAGAACAGCAATCCGACGATCTCTCATCTTGTCATAGATAGATCTTAGTATCAGGTTAGGCGACTTATCCAGAATTCGCAGCGCATGCGCGAATGTTCCGGCGAGTCGCTTAGCAATGACAAGATCATCTTCAGAAAATTTCTGCTCACTGCAAAGCAAGATCCCATATGAAGATTCTGATTTTTCCGATGTTGAAAGAGGAAGTAACATCATGTCTAAATATGGATGTGATGCTAATTTTTCTTTATTATTGTTGTATTGTCTTGATAATATAAAAATGTCACCATTTTTGAAATGATCTTCTTTGATAAAATTACCCGCAACATGCTCTGCGGCTCGAACTAATGGTGCAGAGCGATCAACAGAAGGGAATCCGGAAATATTGACCACGCGGGTTTGATCAGCAGTCTCAAGAATGAAGACCTGCCGCGCTTTGGTCATTCTTCGTGTTCCATTCGCGAGCAGATATAGCAGATCGGATTTAGAGGCCACTTCCCGCGCCTCCTGCTCGATGTCGAGCAGCGCTTGAAGTCCTATTACCGCATCATTGCTCGATTTCTTTTTGCGGCGACTGATAGCTGCGCTTGAGGAGCCGTGATTCAGCCAAGGTCGGCTCTTGCCGGGAGGCGCCGTGATTTTACTGTCGGGGCGCATTCAGCATCTGTATGTCGGGGAGAATCCGAAGCGTTTGCAGATGCGCCTCAGGAAGAAACTCAACCGTTCCGCTCATGCCGGGTATGACATCCGATGTCGCTGATTCGAACTCACCAAACACCTTTATTGTTTGGCTGACAGCGTCGACAGAGGCGCTCATCCGGTCGATCATGCCGATATAGGTATTGCCGGTCTCATCAATTCTGAATTGGAACCGCAAATCTGAGCTGATCCACGTGAGCCAACTCGATGGGACGATCATCTCAATTCGTGGATCTTGCAGGGCCACGATAGACATCAGCGGCTCGCCTGGAACGGTAATTTCATGCTCATGGATACTGACCTGAGCGACACTTCCATCAAACGGAGCTTTTATTGTGCATTGTTCGAGCTGTGTTTCAATAATCCGCGTCTCCGACGATGCTCGGTCATACCTGGCCTTTGCAATCTTGAAGTTATTGAGGTTGCCGGATCCACGACTGGCAAGAAATTCTGCGCTTTTCAATGATACCGTCATCTCCTGTTCCAGCGCTTTGGCGACAGCCAATTTGCCTTCATATAATTGGCAATCGAAGCTGATCAGGGTCATGTCCTTTTGAAACCGCTCGCCTTCCCCGAAGTTTACCGACGATACGCGCTCGGCGAGCTTGGTCGAGATAGCGGCTTGTGCGGAGGCCCGAACGACGCCGCGAACCAACTCGGACGAATCATCAGGGAGACTGAGAGATTCCGCATGTGCTATGGTGAACTGCGCAATGGCTGATGCTAGTGCCAACTGCTTGAACAGCGCTCCGATGGAACATGGCGCATGTCTACAAATGATCTCAAAAAAGATAGGCATCGAAATCACATCGGCGACGACGAAATATCGAATCCAGCGGCCGACGGGGATCTCAGTGGCCCCGAGCTGCTCGCCTGACATTTTCCGACTGGTCGCAGCCTGATGCTTTCGAAAACTTTCGCCTCAATCACAGATTGCGCTCCAGGTTACGCATGGGTGACCCGACAGTTCCACATCAGAACGACCTCAGCCCGACAACCGCTCGGGTCTGGCCAGTCGAAGGCTAGAAGATCAGCGCGCATGCTTTTGTCCAGTTTGAAGCCCTTAACCCTAATCTAGCGGGAAGAAATGAATTAATGATTAACGCTTAGCGTGCATTCCGTTGAAGATGATCGTCGACATGAGCCCCGCCCAATCTGGGCGTTAAAAGGACGAAGAACTGTGCTTATCACTGGAAGTAAAGAGGGACCTGATCATGACCTGACCCCTTCTGACGTTGCTCCCTGAAGCCGGACCAGGGCGGTAGATATGATACCGAGCTGGTGACCTGCATCCTGGGAATTGGACCATGGCGGGTGTGAAAATTCTCGTTTAGCGAAGGGGGCTGCTGACGGGGATGCATGAAAAAGTCGACATTCACAGCGGATCACCAGATCGCGTTCATTCTGCGGCAGGCGGAAGAAGGCACTGCGGTTGAGGAGGTCTGCCGGAAGGCCGGCATTTCGCAGCAAACGTACTATAGGTGGCGCAAGAAATATGGCGGTCTGATGCCATCAGAGATGAAGCGTCTCAAGCAGCTCGAAGAGGAGAACGGCCGGCTCAAACGGATCGTTGCCGACCTTTCTTTGGACAAGGAGGTCTTCCAGGACGTTATCCGCCGAAAGCTCTAAAGCCTGCGCGGCATCGAGCTGGTGGACGATCTCCGGGTGATCTGGAAGGTGAGCATCAGGCAGGCTTGCAAGGTTCTGCAGGCTCAGCGTTCGACCTATCACTACGTGTCCATCAGTCCGCCGCAGGCTGATCTGAAAGAAACGGATCAAGGAGATCGCCGAGACGCGCGTACGCTACGGCTACCGGCGGATCCATGTGCTTTTGCGCCGGGAAGGCTGGCTTGTGAACACCAAGCGGGTTTATCGGCTGTATCGGGAGCTGGGCTTGCAGCTACGCAACAAGGCGCCCAAGCGGAAGGTCAAAGCCAAGCTGCGCGAAGGCCGGACCGATCCCAAACGGCGAAACGATGTCTGGGCGATGGATTTTGTCCATGACCAGCTCTACGACGACACGAAAATCGCGTGCTGACGATCATCGATGCGTTCACGCGCTATGTGCCAGCTATCGATGCGGCGGTCCTACACCGGCGCGGATGTCGTGGCGACGCTCGAGCGGGTCTGTGCCGAGCTTGGCTATCCCAGGTCCGTTCGGATCGACCAGGGGCCGAGTTCATCTCGAAGACCTTGATCTCTGGGCCTATGCCAAGAGTGTCGAGCTCGACTTCTCGCGGCCAGGCAAGCCGACGGACAACGCCTTCATCGAGAGCCTGAACGGCAAGTTCAGAGCCGAATGTCTGAGCGCGCACTGGTTCATGAACCTTGCCGATGCGCGGAGAAAGTGCGAGTCATGGCGGATCGACTACAATAACCACCGGCCACACAGCTCGCTTGGCTACCAGGTGCCGGCGGCGTTGATGTTGAGCTCAAGGCAGACCAGCCCACCTTGAGCTCATCAGGCGGAATTTTCTCACGCCAAATGGTCCAGGAAACGGGTCAAGCTCACAGCTCGGTATCATATCTACCGCCCTGGTCCGGCTTCAGGGAGCAACGTCAAACCGCATCCCGTCAACATTCAGGACCGTGATGGCGGCGGCCCGCTTCATGGTCGCGCGCGCCTTGTCCCCCTTCATCCAGCATGTTTGGGCGCGATGACGGGATAACCACGAGCGCGTGACACAGGCCATGAGCATCCTCGTTGAAATCGTCAAGCTTGGCCAGTCGGGCCGGCTTCGTCGTCCTGCCCAGACGCTGGGGGGCGAGCGCTCCTTCGCCTGGATCAACCGCAACAGGCGCCTTGCAAGGAATTTCGAGGCCACAATCAAGTCCGCAGCCGCTCTCCTCTACGCCCCTTCGCCAAGCCTCCTCATCCGCCGATTGGCGCGATCATGAGTTTCAAAACCGACTCTGAGCCCCGGCCGGGCCTCGCCCAGCCGTTGTCGACGGGCGGGCGGATTCCCAGGATCGCATGGACCTGATCCTCATCGTCGCATGCCCGGATTAGGAGATCGTGGAGATCACGGCAGAACGATCGGGGAGCGATCAGGGAGGGACTGTAATTTGGGGGGCGACCTTGGGCGGGAACGGTGCTGCTCAGGTGGGCAAAGGCGGTGATCGCGCTGCCGCCGATCGCCCTCTTGCGCTGCATCAAGCAGCCTCGCCCATCGCCATGTTGGGTCATGGCACTCGTGTCGCCTTGCTGCTGGACAACATCGATGCCGCTTCGGGAGCCTTGCCCAATACGCCGCCGAAGAGCCATTGTCTCTACAGAGGTCTACCATCCGGGAAGTTTTTCGAGACCTTCAAGCCGGCGTGAGGCGACATCATGAGCAAGAGCTACCAGACCACGATCCGCCAGGTTGCCGACGAGCCCTGGCAGCAGTTTCCGGGGCATCACGGCTCGGCTCTTTCCAAGGCGCTCGTGCATCCGGACAGCACCGGCTCGCGGCTGATCGACTATCGTATCTCCACCTATCAGCCCATGGCCCATGTCGAGCGCCACAAGCATGAGGTGCAGGAGCAGGTCTACCACATCCTCGCGGGCGAGGGGCTGATGGAGATCGGTGACGAAAAGCGGGTGGTGCGGGCCAACGACGTCATCTTCATCACGCCTGGGACCTGGCATTCGATCAGCAACACAGGCCTCGGTGATCTTACCTTCATCGTCGTCACCACGCCCGTGACCGACCACTGACCGGCGAGCCGCCGGGGGCTGGACGCTGCCGCGGTTTTGCGGCGGGATGCCGGTGATCGTTCGTTCAAACGTCTGTGCTCTCGACGGGTTTGGAAGGGGTCAGCTTGGAACGCGTTGGTGGGCTGCCGTGCCTTGGGCGGTATCGGGTCGGCTTTCCGGCCAGGGGAACACATTGGCATGCCAATTGCGGAAGCTGGAAGCCTGCATGGGGCGCGAAAAGAGGTAGCCCTGGCCCACCCGAACGCCGCACTCCAGAAGGATCTCCGAGCTTTTCTCCGCTTCGATGCCTTCGGCGATCACGGCGATGCCGAGTTCCTGAGCAAGGCTGCTGGTGGCGCGGATCATGGCCATCTGGCGGCGTGTCGCCTCGGGGCCGCGGGTGCCGAGGCCGATCACGAAGCTCTTGTCGATCTTGAGAATGTCGACCGGGAACTCGTGGACGTGGCTGAGTGACGAGTAGCCGGTGCCGAAATCGTCGAGCGCGATGCGCACGCCGATCTTGCGGAGCGCTTCCAGGAGGTCGGCGACATGGTCGCCCCGCTGCAAGAGAGCCGTTTCGGTGATTTCCAGAACCACACGCCCGCGCGCTTCCGGATGGCGGGCGAACAGGGTGTCGATACGGTCGGGCAGGGAGTCGTCGAGCTGGCGGCTCGAGAGATTGAGGCAGACATAGAAGGACGACCTGCCGGGATTGACGTCGAGCTCGCCCAGGCTGTCGATGCCCTTCGCGATCACCCAACTGCCGAGTTCGTGGATCTGCCCGGTTTCCTCGGCCACGGGGATGAAGGCGTCGGGCGTGATCATGCCGGTCTCGGGGCATGTCAGCCGGACAAGGGCCTCGGCGCCGATCGGCACACCGCTTTCGAGATCGACGACCGGCTGGAAGACCAGGGAGAAACGGTCGGCTTCAAGGCCCTTGTGAATTTGCTCGCGCAGAATGGCCTTGTTGGTGGCCTTGCTGCCGAGTTCCCGGTTGTAGCTTCGGTGACAGCCCTTGCCGCTCTGCTTGGCGTCGTACATGGCGAGATCGGCGAGCTGCAAGATGCAGTCCGGCCCCACCATGCTGGGCTCGACATAGGCGATGCCGACGCTAGCGCTGATGAATCCCTGCTTGCCGCCCAGCTCGAACGGCTTTTCCAGCTTGTCGATGATGCGCTGCGCCACCTCCTCGACCTCGCGCCGGCTTTCCAGCCGATAGCAGATCACCGCGAATTCATCGCCGCCGAGCCTAGCCACGAAATCGTTGACCCTGACGCAGATCCGGAGCCGTTCGCCGACCTCGACCAGCAGCGCGTCGCCGGCCTCGTGCCCGTAGGTGTCGTTGATCCATTTGAAATTGTCGAGATCAATGAACAGGACCGCCGTGACCGTGCTTCCCTGGCCGCCGGATTCCCGGTTCACCACCCGCCCAAGCTGCTCGATCAGCCCGCGGCGATTCGGCAGGCTGGTCAGCGGATCGGTGAGGGCGAGCTTGTGCAGCCGTCGCTCTGCCGCCTTCAGCAGGCTGACGTCGCTCATGACGCAGAGAACGGTCATGCTGCCGTCCACGCCGAAATCGGGCATAGCCGAGAGCAGGACGTCGATCGGGCGGCAATCGAGCGAATGCAGCTTCACCGGCACGTCCTGCGCATGCTGTCGCGCGGCCACGACCGAGAGCACGCGCTCGCGAAAGAGGGGAACGGAGGCGGTGTCCATGAAGCGCTCGATCGATTGGCCGAGCACGGCGTCGCGCGCGGCGCCGATGGTCGCCAGCCAATGGTCGCTGACGCTGGTGAGGTTGCCGCGCGCATCGCAGGAGCAGAGCATGGCGGGCGTGGTGCTGTAGATGCGCTCGAGCTGTGCGAGCGCCCGGCGCACAGCGGCGGCTTCCCGGCTGAGATGGGTCTGCATGCTGTCGAACGCCGCGAAGACCACGCCGAGCTCGTCCTTGCGGGTCCTGTCGATGCGCGCGGGCTCGCCTGTCTCCTCGCTCTGCCGAATGACGGCGAGAAGCTGGCCGAGCGGCCGGCCGACGATCAGGGCGAAGCCGACCCAGCTCGACGCCACCGTGATCAGCAGACCGGCGGTGAGCGTCAAGATCGAAAATTCACGCCTGGAGCGGCGCTCTGCCTCGATCTCCTCGATGCTGAACCGGACGATCAGCGTGTGATCGCCCGCGATGAAGACGGGAATGTCTAGGCTTTCGTCGAAGGACTGGCCGGTGCAGCCGAGGCCGAGAGGCGCAGACAGCCGGATGTCGCCGCTGTCCTCGCTCCTCAGTTCCGCGCAGCGGATCGCCTGGTCGGCGAGCAGGACGGACAGCATCTCCTGCGGCAGCTCGTCCTGCCAGATGTCCTCGCCGGCATGGTCCATACCGAAGCGCTCGAGCGCGCTCGCGACCCGCGCCGTGCCATTGCCGATGCGGGTCGCGAGCGCGTCGCGGTTTTGCTGCAGATCGAATTCCGCGAGGCTGAACAGGCCGAGCGACGACGCGGCGAGAAAGCAGGGAACGATCACCAAAACGAGCTTGGCGAAAAGTCGCGTGCCGCGAACCGACGTCTGGCTGGTACCGGCCAAAGGAGCGCCTTGGATCAGCGAAGCGGCCTGGCCACGCCTTTCTTGAGCAGCTTCTGCAGCGGTGCCCGATTGTCGATCTCGGAATGAAACACGACATAGGAGCGTCCGCTGCTCGCCATGTAGAGATCCAGCGGCAGGGCTTTGCCTGCCTGGTCACGCAGATCGGTGCACAGGACGAAATGGTCGCCCATGGCGATCACCATGGGGTGCGCCTGGGTGGGGTAGAGCGGCTTGACCTCCCCGGACTCCGGATCGAAATGCAGGATCGCACCATTGACCATCTGGCGCTGGATATGCTGCTGCATGGCCGCCTGCAGGCGGGCCTTGTCCACGGTGCCCTGGGCGCTGGCACCCGATGATGCGGCGATGAGAAGGGCGAAAACGGCGATAATCATGCGCATGACAGGCTTTCCCAAAGCTAGGTGGCATTTGAGACGACCCTAAGGGAAAGACCTTAAGATGCTGTTAACCGGACAGGCCTGCCGTCCGAAAAGGGGAGCATCGCCGATCGGGCGGCTCCGCCGCTCCGCAGATCAGCAGCCTCAAACCCGAAAAGTCTCTGGAAATTGCCGAAAAAAAAGCGGATAAGCGCAGTCCGATCGCAATTTCTGGGCTGTCGCCGATGCGCTCGCGACGAAACTTCTTTTCCGTTTGCTGAAGATCCGGGAAGATGGATGCCCGTGGGGCCGGCTGCCTTTGCTCGCCTCGCATTGTCGATGTTCAGGCAGGATGAATAGATGTCGCTGGTCCGGCAGATCGGGATCGTCCTCTTGTTGCTGGTGGCCGCCGCCGCCGGCGTCCACTGGTTCTGGGACGAGACCGGAACGGACGGTGCCGATGCGGCGACCGGCGGTGGGCCGCGTCCTATCCTGGTGGAGACGGCAGCTGCCGAACGCACCACGCTCGCCCGCAAGGTCGAGGCGGTGGGCACGTCCCGCGCGCGGCAGTCGATCGACATCCGTCCTGCCGCTTCCGGCCGCGTGGTCGAGATCGCGTTTGCGCCCGGCCGGCTGGTGGACGAGGGCGACGTGCTCGCCCGCCTCGATGCCACCACCGAGGAGGCCGATGTCGCCGAGGCCCGCGCCGAACGGCGGGAGGCCGAGCTCGCGCTCGAGCGCGCCCAGGCCCTGGCCGAACGCAACAATGTCGCCAAGGCCACGGTCGAGCAGCTTCGGGCGGCGTTCGATGCGGCCGATGCGAGGCTGCAGCGCGCCGAAAAGAGCCTGGACGAGCGCACGATCAGGGCCCCGTTCGCCGGCAAGGTCGGCCTGAAGCAGGTGGATGTCGGCGCACGGGTCGACGACGATACCGTGCTCACCACGCTGGACGACCTCGCCCAGATCGAGATCGACTTCAAGGCGCCGGAGATTTATTTCGGCGCGGTCTCCCGCGGCCAGAAGGTCGAGGCCACCGGTGCCGCATTCGACGATCGCGTGTTTTCAGGCAATATCGAAACGATAGGCAGCCGAGTCGACCCGGTCTCGCGGGCGTTCCAGGTGCGCGCCACCTTGCCCAATCCGGATCTCGCTCTGCCTGCCGGCATGTTCATGCTGGTGGAGCTGACCCTGGCCGAGCGCGAGGCGCTGACCGTGCCGGAGCAGGCGGTGCTCCTCGCCGATCAACAGGCGAGCCTGTTCGTGATCGAGGACGGTAAGGCGATTCTCCGCCAGGTCGAGCTCGGCCAGCGCGAGATCGGCCGGGTCGAGGTGAAGGCGGGACTGAAGGAGGGGGAGCTGGTCGCGGTCACCGGCCTGCAGCGGCTGCGCTCGGGAGCGGCGGTCGAGGTCCAGGAGCCGCATGCTCCGGCGGCGCCCGCTGACGGCTCCGGCGGCACCGACGCCGGGGCGGGGTCGGCCTGATGCTCTCCGATCTCGCGATCAAGCGCCCGGTGCTGGCCGTGGTCACCAGCCTTCTGATCATTGTGTTCGGTGTCGCCTCGCTGCTCGACCTGCCGATCCGTGAGCTGCCGGATATCGACTACCCCACGGTCACGGTGAGCGTCGGCTATGCGGGGGCGGCGCCCGGTGTGATCGACACCGAAATCGTCGAGCCGGTGGAGGGGGCAATCGCCGGGATCGCCGGCGTGAAGTCGATCGAGTCCCAGAGCCGGCGCGGCAACGGGCGCACGGTGATCACCTTCACCAGCGGCCGCAATATCGACGAGGCGGCGAACGATGTGCGCGATGCCGTCGGGCGGGTGCGCGCGAGCCTGCCGGAGGATGCGGACGAGCCGCTCATCGCCAAGAGCGACGACGACGACGACCCGGTGATGCGCATCGGCGTGGTCAGCGACCGCATGAACCCCTCCGAGCTCACCGACTATGCAGAACGCTTCATCGTCGACCGGCTCGCCACCTTGGATGGCGTGGCCAGCGTCGATATCTTCGGCGACCGGCGCTATGCCGTGCGCGTCTGGCTGGACCGCCAGGCGATGGCTGCGCGCAACCTGACGGTCGGCGATGTCGAGGCGGCGCTTCGGCGCAACAATATCGAGCTGCCGGCGGGCGAGCTCGAAAGCGAGAGCCGCCAGTTCCAGATCCGCACGGTCAGCCGTCTCGACGATATCGAGAGCTTCCGCACGCTGGTGATCGCCAGGATCGACGGCTTTCCCGTGCGCCTTGCCGACGTCGCGCGCGTCGAGCGCGGCGCCGAGGACGACCAGACCATCGTCCGCTCCAACGGCGAGTCGGCGATCGGCCTCGGCGTGCTGCGTCAGTCCAGCGCCAACACCATCGAGATCGCCAGCGCGATTCAGACGGAGCTCGACGCCCTTCGCCCCACCTTGCCTGCCGGCATGACCATCGAGGTCGGCTCCAACGACGCGCTGTTCATCGAGCAGTCGATCCGCGAAGTGCTGACCGCTCTCGGCATCGCGCTCGTCCTGGTGGTGCTGGTGATCTTCCTGTTTCTCGCCTCGCTCCGCGCGACCCTGGTGCCGGCGGTGACCATCCCGGTCTCGATCATCGGCGCGTTTATCGGCATCTACGCGCTCGGCTTCTCGATCAATGTCCTGACCCTGCTGGCCATGATCCTGGCGATCGGCCTGGTGGTCGACGATGCTATCGTCGTGCTCGAGAACGCGCAGCGCCGGGTGGATCTCGGTGAGAGCCCGCTGGTCGCTGCTGCCCTCGGCACGCGCCAGGTCACCTTCGCCGTGCTCGCGACCTCGGCGACGCTGATCGCGGTCTTTCTGCCGCTCTCCTTCATGCAGGGCCAGGTCGGCCGGCTGTTTCGCGAGTTCGGCTTTGTCCTGGCGATCGCGGTCGCGATCTCCACGCTGGTGGCCCTCACGCTCTGCCCGATGCTCTGCTCGAAATGGCTGAAGTCGGACGAAGAGGGCTCGGCGGTCAGTCGGGCGATCCATGGTGCGCTGAACCGCATGACGGCCGCCTATCGCCGTCTGCTCGGCGCGTCGCTCGAGGCCCCGATCGTCGTTCTCGCCCTGGCGGTGATGGCGGGCGCTGCGTCCTACTGGCTCTATCTGGCGCTGCCCAAGGAGCTGGCGCCGACCGAAGACCGGGGCGTCTTCTTCATCTCGATAACCGCACCTCAGGGTGCGACCATCGGCTATACCGACGGCGAGGTCAGGAAGATCGAAGCGCTCGTCCAGCCACTCCTGGACGCTGGCGAGGCCACGCGGAGCTTTGCCGTCGTCGGCCGGCGCAACGCGCCGAACAGCGCTTTCGTGGTGGTTCGCCTCGCCGAGTGGGACGCGCGCGCGCGCGATGCCCGCACCATCAGCCGCAGCCTCATCCCGGACCTCGGCCAGCTCAGTGGCGTCCGCGCGACCGCGATCACGCCGTCCGGCCTCGGGCTGCGCGGCAGCCGCACGCCGCTCAGCATCGTGATCGGCGGACCGGACTACGCCTCGGTCGAGACCTGGGCGGAGCAGATGGTCGAGGCGGCCGAGGCCAATCCAGGCCTGCGCGACATCGAGATCGATTTCGAGCAGAACCAGCCGCAGCTCGACGTGCGCATCGATCGCGAGCGGGCGGACGATCTCGGCATCAGCGTGGAGACGATTGCGGCGACGCTGCAGACCATGCTGGCCTCGCGCGAAGTCACGTCCTATGTCGACCGCGGCCGGGAATATGCGGTCATCCTGCAGGCGGAGGACGACGACCGGCGCACGCCTTCGGACCTCGCCAACATCTTCCTGCGGGCGGACCAGACGGACGAGCTGGTGCCGCTCGGCGCCTTGGTCAGGATCGAGGAGCGGGCATCGGCGCCGACGCTTCGGCGCTTCGACCGGCTTCCGTCCGTCACCATCTCGGGCGCGCTCAACGACGGCTACGATCTCGCCAGCGCCATCACCTTCATGCAGGAGCAGGCCGAGGTGATCCTGCCGCCCGGCGCCAAGCTCGGCTATGCCGGCCAGACCGAGCAGTATCTGGAAACGACGGGCGGGGTCTTCGTCACCTTCGCGCTCGCGCTCCTGATCGTCTATCTGGTGCTCGCCGCGCAGTTCGAGAGCTTCATCCACCCGCTGATCATCATGCTGACCCTACCGCTGGCCGCCTCGGGCGCACTCGCCACGCTCTGGCTCGCTGGCGCGTCGCTGAACATCTACAGCCAGGTGGGCCTGATCCTTCTGGTCGGGCTGATGGCCAAGAACGGCATTCTGATCGTCGAGTTCGCAAACCAGCTTCGGGACGAGGGGCGCGCGATCAGAGACGCCGTGCTCGAAGCTTCCGCCGTCCGTCTTCGTCCGATCGTGATGACCGTTCTGTCCACCATGCTCGGCGCCCTGCCGCTGGCGATGGCGACGGGGGCAGGGGCGGAGAGCCGGGCCGCGATCGGTCTCGTGATCATCGGCGGCCTCGGCATCGCCTCGCTGCTCACCCTGATCGTCACCCCGGTGCTTTACGACCTCCTCGCCCGCTTCGTCCGGCCGCGAGCGGCGATCGAGCAGGAGCTGAACCAGGCACTCTCCGGTCAGCGCTGATCGGTCGCACTGGACGGCATTTCGATAGGGTAGGCCGGGCTTGCGCTCGATCTCGATCGAGGACCATGCCGTCGTCGGGTTGTGCCTCTCTGTAAAATATGCAAGAAAACGTGACATTGTGCATGTCTGACGTGGCTCAATCCCATGACCGACTATCTCACCACCAAGGAACTCGCGGCTCTTCTGCGCATCAAGGAGCGGAAGGTCTACGATCTGGCGGCCTCCGGTTCGGTTCCCTGCTCGAAGGCCATGGGCAAGCTGCTCTTCCCGAAACGCGCCGTCGAAGCCTGGCTGGCGCGCGAAAGTTTCGGTCTTGACCAAACGGCCGGCGAGCCCTTGCCCAACGTGCTCCTCGGGAGTCACGATCCGCTCCTGGAATGGGCGCTCAGGGAGAGCAGGGCGGGGATCGCCAGCTATGTCGACGGCAGCAGCGACGGCCTGGCCCGCTTCGGGCGGCGGGAAGGGCTGGCTGCGGGGCTGCATCTCTATGATGCCGCCAGGGACGCGTGGAACCTGCCGGCGGTCGAACGCCGCTTCTCGGCGATGCCGGTGGTGCTGATGGAGTGGGCGAAGCGCCAGCGCGGCCTGATCCTCAGCCACGATGTCGCCGAGGACGTGACCGGAATCGCCGATCTCAAGGGAAAACGCGTTGCAGCGCGCCAGGACGAGTCGGGAGCCCAGGCGCTTTTCACCCACCTCCTTGCCCAGGCCGGGATCGATCAGACCATGATCGAGGTGACGCCGCCGGCTCGCTCCGAAACCGACGCCGCCCTCCTGGTCCTGGAGGGCAGGGCGAGCGTCGCGTTCGGTCTGAAAGCGCTCGCCGCGCAGTATCGCCTGCCGTTCCTGCCGATCGTCGAGGAACGCTTCGACCTTCTGATCGACCGGCGCGCCTATTTCGAGCCGCCGATGCAGATGTTTTTGGCGTTCTGCCGTTCGGATCGCCTGAGCGCGCGCGCGCAGGACCTGGGGGGTTACGATCTCGCCCAGTTCGGCCGGGTGCATTTCAACGGCGCGTGACGAACGGCCTCCCAGTGCTGCCGCGAGAGAAGCCGGTCAGCCGGTCTTGTCACCGGTCTCGGCATTCGGGAAGAACAGCTGCTGGCCGTCGATCCGATAGGAGGCGATCGCGTCCTGGCCTTCCTCCGAAAGCAGCCAGTCGATAAAGGTTTGACCGGCCTCGGCTTTGACGTTCGGGCATTTCTCCGGGTTGACCAGGATCACGCCATACTGGTTGAACAGCGTCTCGTCGCCCTCGACGACGATCTCGAAATCGCCCTTGTTCTCGAAGCTGATCCAGGTGGCACGGTCGGTCATGACATAGGCGTTCATGCCGACCCCGGTGTTGAGCGTCGCCCCCATGCCGGAGCCGGTCTCGCGATACCATTTGCCCGAGGCCGCCGTCGGATCGACATCAGCCGCCTTCCAGAGTGCCAGCTCTTTCTTGTGGGTGCCGGAATCGTCGCCGCGTGAGGCGAACACGGAGCCCGTGCCGGCTATTTTTTGCAGTGCGGCTGCGGCATTGGTGCTGCCCTTGATCCCGGCCGGGTCGGACGGCGGGCCGACGATGATGAAGTCGTTATACATCAGATCCGAGCGCTCGAGCCCGTAGCCGTCGGCGACGAATTTTTCTTCCGCCGGCTTGGCGTGCACCAGGAGCACGTCGCCGTCGCAGTTTTCCGCATTCTTGATCGCCTGGCCGGTGCCGACCGCGACGACATTGACCTGAATGCCGCTCTTCTCCTGGAAGGCCGGCAGGAGATCGTCATAGAGGCCGGAATTGGCGGTCGACGTGGTCGACTGCACGATGATCGACCTGTCCTGGGCGAGCGTGCTGCCGGAGACCGCGAGCGCGGTCGCGAGGACGATGGCGCCGAAACCGAAACGCTGACCTGTCATGCTGTCCTTCTCCTAAGGGCGCGCGTGGAGGACCGGGAGACGAGCAGCCGCGCCCGGAATGGGCGAAAGCGACGGTCCGATGACCTCCAACGATCGTCCCCCAGGTCCAGCGGACAGGTGCGCGCTGCGCAGGCCTGCATCGCCGGAATGCTGCAAAATCTCCTCCTATGTATGGTATACCGCGCTCTTTGAGAAATTCGCAAGATCATGGAAAATTTTGCAGGATATGCTGACTGTGACGACCCGCCGTGGCGCAGCCTTGCTACCGGCGGCGCAGCCTGTCCTGAAGGCGATGGGCTGCGACCGTGAGGGTGGCGCCCATACGCCAGAAGCCGTGGAACGGGAATTGATCGAGCGCCGTTCGCACGGGGAGGGCGATTTCGGCCTTGCCGTCGGAGGCGATCAGCTTGGCGACCTCCCGGCCGCTCGCGGTTGCCATGGCGATGCCGCGGCCGTTATAGCCGAGCATGAGATGGACGCCGTCTTCGGGTGTGGTCAGATGCGGGAAGTGATCGCGGGTGATCGCGACCTGGCCGTGCCAGCTCCAGGGCCAGGCGATGCCGTCAAGCTGTGGCCAGAGCTTGAGCGCGTAGTCGATGAGGTGGCGGTAGTCCCGGTCGCCGCGTGCCTCCCGCTGGGGGCCGCGACCGCCCATGAGGAGGCGGCCCTCGTCGTCGAGGCGGTAGTAGATCACGTCCCAGGAGGCCTCGTAGAGGGCGGAACCGCTCGGCATGATCGTCCGCATGACGGACTCCGGCAGGGGATCGGTGGCGGCGATGTAGCTGTAGATGGGGGCGATGGTCTTTTGCAGGCCCGGCCAGAGGCCGTCCGTGTAGCCATTGGTGCAGATGACGAGCGTCGGCGCGGCGACCGAGCCGTTGTCGGTCGTGACCTGCCAGGCCGTGCTGCTGCGGCGCACGGATCGCGCCCGGCTTTGGCCGTGGAGCCTGGCACCGGCGCGTTCCGCTGCCTGGGCGAGACCACGCGTGAAGGCGAGCGGGTTGATGTGGCCGCCGCGCGGATCGAGAGCGCCGGCGCGATAGCGGGGCGTGCCGGTCATCGCTTTCATGTCGTCCGCCGAGAGAAGGCGGACGGCGCCGCCTCGCCGGGAGCATTGCTCGGCAAGTGCGGTCACCTGGCTGACGCCGGCCTGATCGATCGCCGCGCGAATGGTGCCGCTGCGCCTCGGCGCGCAGTCGATGCCGTGCTCGGCGATCAGCTCGAACACCAGCCCTGGCGCACTGAACGAAAGCTCGGAGAAACGCCGGCCGAGATCGCCACCAAAACGGGCTTCGACCTCGTCGGGGAGATGCTTGAGGCCGGGATTGACCTGGCCGCCATTGCGTCCCGAGCAGCCATGGCCGATCTCCTCCGCTTCGAGGACGACCGCTTTCAGCCCGTGCCCGGCGAGGTGCAAAGCGGTCGAAAGCCCGGTGAAGCCGCCGCCGACCACGGCGACATCGGCGGTGACCGCACCCTCGAGACGCTCGGTGGCGATGGCCGTCCGGCTGGAGTGTCGATAGAGATTGCGCATGGTCGAGATCCGCTCCGATACCCAGATGATCCGTCGTCAGACTGAGGAGAGCTGTGCCCTCGCCGTCCTGGGGGTGCGCCGGGAATGCCGGCGACAGGCGACTATACCGCCGATTTGGGTGGTTCGAAGCAGGAGAGGGTGCTCTAACCCTTAGTCTTGACCGATCGGCCTCCTGGCGCAGGTCGCGCGGACACTCGATTAACGGACAGACGATTACTTATGAGGATTGATGACCATGGAATGGCTTACTGCACTGCTCGCTTTTGCGATCACGATGCTCGTCTTCTCGATCATCGTGTCGACCCTGGTGGAAACAATTCATCGCTTTCTCGGCAGCCGTTCGTTCGGCCTCATCATGATGCTCGAACATTTCTATGACGGCGTGATCAGGGCCTATCTGGACGACGGCCAGAAGGAGACGCAAAGAGAGGCGTTCATCGCCCGCATGGTCAGGGTCCGTGCGCCCGCTTCGTCAAGCGACGCTTCGACACCCATCGCGAAAGACGGGTGGATGTCCAGACTGCTGCTGCCGCTGATGTCGCTGTGGTCCTGGATCAATCGCGCCAGCCGCACGGCCCGGAAGCTGGGGGTCAATCAATGGCATCTCCTGTCCGACCTGCCGATCGAAACCTTCATGGAGCGGCTGGGTTCGTCGAGTTTCTCCGACGTTCTGGATAGGAAATACGCCTCGGACCCCGCGACGAGACAGGAGGTCCTCAAAGACATCGCGCAGAAGTTCGAGCTCTATGGCCAGGAAGCGAAGATCTATTTCGAGCGCAAGGCGCGCACGATCTCCGTGCTCGTGGCGATGGGCGTCGCCTGGGCTTTCTATGTGCACCCGTCCACGCTCATGCAGACCTTCCTGCAGCGCCCCGAAGTCGCCGCGGGCGTTGCCGATCTGAAGGACGATCTCTTGAAACGGGTCGGAGAAGTCGAGCAGGAATTGCAGGCAGGAGGGGCGGGCTCGGATGAGAAGGGTGAGGACATCCGAGCGGCGCTCGGCGAGATCGAGAAAGAGCTGGAGCCGCTCAAAGCCGCGGGCGTGCCGATCGGCTGGCCTGAAGATAAGCGCAACGGCCTCTTTTGCGAGGATGCCAAGAACGATCGGACATGCTGGCTCTATTATCCCAAGGACGTGTCTGATTTCTTCTGGCTGCTGATGGGAGGGCTGCTCGTCGGACTCGGTGCGCCCTTCTGGGCGAAGGCCATCGGCCAGATCATCCAGGCCCAGGGGATCTCGCAGAACATCAGCAAGATCCTGAAACCCGGCACACCGCCGGCGACCACCGAGACCGTGCAGGTGACATCGGCCGAGACCGGGCCGCCGGTGACCACCGAAGCCTTCGAAGTCGCCGCCGTCGGCAAGCAGGTTTCCGGTCGGTGATCGCGGACGGTGGTGATCCCGGCTGAAGGATCGCGCTTGCATCGAGCACCTTGCGTTTGGCAAAAGCGAAGGGGCGGCGTGCGCGCCGCTCCAGCACCTCGCCTGGATGTACGAAAGTCGGAGGCAAGCCATGCTCGAAGGCCGCATCGTCGTCATCACCCATGCACGGCATTTCGTCGGACCGTCGACGGCGCGTGTGCTCACGGGCTATGGAGCTCGCGTCATTTGCCATGATGGAAATCCCGACCCTGGCATCGTTACTGCCGAAGCGAGCGAGCCCGAGGCGCTGATCGACGAGGTGATCGCCGGCCATGGCCGCATCGACGCCCTGATCTGCAATGACGCCCATCCCGCCCTGCGCGCACCGGTCGACGAGGCCGACCCTCGGGAGATGCGAGCGGCGCTGGAGGCGCTGGTCGAGTGGCCCTACAGGCTGATCGGCCGCGCAGTGCCGGCGATGAAGACGGCGGGGTCCGGCAGGATCGTCATGGTGACCTCGGCCGCACCCCTGCGCGGGCTCGCGAACTATTCAATCTACGCGACGGCGCGCGGCGCCGGCAACGCGCTGGTCAAGTCCCTGTCGCTGGAGCTGGCGCCGTTCAACATTCAGATCAACGCGATCGCGCCCAACTACATCGAGAACCCGACCTACTTTCCGCCAGAGCTCCTGGCCAACGACAAGGCGATGGCGAAGATGCTCGCCAATATCCCGATGAAGCGACTGGGCAAGCCCGACGAGGTCGCCGAGACCATCGCGTTCCTCGCCTCCGGGCGATGCGGCTTCATCACCGGCCACGTGGTGCCGATCGCCGGCGGCTGGGCCTGATTTCCTGACGTTCAGCAACGCGGCAAATCGAGCGGCGTCGCCTGCCTTTTCAAAGTCCGACGCGCTTCAGCTGTCCCGGTGGGTAGCGATCGCCTGCGGTGACACCGGGCGTGAACACGGCTTCGAGCGCTGCGCATTCCTCGGCGCCGAGATCGACGTCGAGGGCGGCAACGTTCTGCTCCAGCCATGTCCGCCGCTTGGTGCCGGGAATCGGAATGATGTCGCCGCCGCGCGTGAACAGCCAGGCGAGCGCGATCTGCGCCGGCGTCACACCTTTGGCCTCGGCGATGCGGTCGAGCACACCGAGCAGCGCCAGGTTTTTTTGCACGTTCTCTTCATCGTAGCGCGGATGCTCGCGCCGGCGGTCGTCCTCGGCGAGGACGGAAAGATCCCGGATCGTGCCTGAAAGAAAACCGCGGCCGAGCGGGCTGTAGGCGACAAACGCGATGCCGAGCTCGCGGCAGAGCGGCAGGATTTCCTTTTCGACATCGCGGGTCCAAAGCGAATATTCGGTCTGCAGGGCGGCGATCTCATGGGTCGCGGCCGCGCGTCTGATGGTTTCGGGCGCGGCTTCGGAAAGGCCGATATGGCGGACCTTGCCCTGCTCGACCAGCCTTGCCATGGCGCCGACCGTGTCCTCGATCGGCACGTCGGTATCGACCCGGTGCTGGTAGTAGAGATCGATGTGATCAAGGCCGAGGCGGGCGAGGCTCTTGTCGCAGGCCTCGATCACGTAATCCGGGCGGCCGCAGACATCAGGCTTGCCGTCGGGCGTGCGCAGATTGCCGAACTTGGTCGCGAGAAAGACCTTGTCGCGGAACGGCCTGATGCCGGCGCCGACCACCTCCTCGTTCTTGCCGCCGCCATAGGCATCGGCCGTGTCGATCATGGTCACGCCGAGCTCGACCGCACGCGCGAGGGTCTTTTCGACTTCCTCGGGATCGGGTGCGCCGTAGAGCTTGGTCATGCCCATGCAGCCGAGTCCGATCGCTGAAACTTCAGGCCCGTTTTTTCCGAGTTTGACAGTCCTCATTCTAGGCTCCTTCAAATGCTAAAATATCGAAGCCGTTCAGCCGATCGATCGTGTAGATCAGGCCATCGGGATCGACGTCGATGTCGTTGGTCTGTGGTGCCGGCTGGCCCGCGACCGGTTCAGGTATGAAGAAACCGACCTCTTCGGGCAGTGATGGGTTCTTCAGATCGACGATGCGCACGCCGCCTGCGAACCAGGCGCAGTAGACCAGCGTCGTGTCCAGATGTTCCTGAAACTGGTGCGCGCCGAAGCGCATGCCCTTGATGCCGGTGCGTGACCAGGGGCTGTCGAGATCGCCGACATGGAAGGTCGAGAGCGGCTTGAAGTCAGAGATATCGGTGACGTCGAAGATCCAGAGACCTCCATGGGGCTGCCCCCTGACATGCTCGTGCTCTTCGTCCACTGCCACTGCGATCCGTCGATCGCCGATCGGTCGGCGAACAGGTAGCACCGTGTGAGTCGGTTCCGGCGCCGGCGGGTGGTAGTCGTGCTCGCCGATGACGTTCGGGTTGGTGATGTCGCTCACATCGAGTACGCGGATGCCGGCGTTCCAGACCGCGGCCCAGAGCTCGTTCCCCTCGCGCATGGCGTGGTGGAGGCGATTCTTGTAGCCCTGCCAGAACGGTTTCTCGCCGGCGGCGATGTGCTGGCCGTCCATCCACCAGCGTGAGACCTCGGTCGGGTGCGCCGGATCGGCGATGTCGTAAATGACCAGAATATTTCCGAGAAATCCTGCCATCTCGGTCGAGATGTAGGCGTAGCGCTCGTCCATGTCGAAGCGGTGCACGCCGAAGCCGTGGGTGCGCTCGTGGTGCAGCAGCTTGGGGTTCGCCCTGTCGGCGATGTCCCAGAGCTTGAAGCCGCCGTCGTGATAGCCGGTCTCGAGATGGCGCTTGAGGCGCGGAATGTCTGCGGCATCGACACTGATCTCGGCGGCGATGTCGGCATCCGAAGCGTCGTCTCCAAGCTTCGCGTAGGCCTCTGGCAGCTTCTCGCTCTTGCGCAGGAAATGCCGCTCGTTCATCTCGACATTGGTGATCATCAGATCACCGGCGACGCGTACTTTGTGAGTATGGCTGGCGTCGTCGTCGAGGTTGATCGTACTGACGACTTTCGGATGCTTGGGGTCACGCACATCGACGATCGATGTGCCGTAGGGCGGCTTCATGTGACCGATGAAGGCGTAGCCGTTCTCGACCACCACCTGGCCGCCGCCCGGCATGTCCAGATGGCCGATACGCGTCATATTGCGGGCGAGGTCGGTCATGCTGTGTCCTTCACGGCCTGGGCCTCGCGCCTGCGGTTCATCAGCCAGGGGATCAGCAGGCTGAGCGCGAGGCAAACCCAGAGCACATTGCCGAGCGTCGACGAAAAAAGGAACCAGGGATCGCCCTGGGCGATGCGCATGGCGCGCAGGAAATATTGCTCCAGCAGCGGGCCGAGAATGACGCCGATCAGGATGGCGGACACGTGGTAGCCGGTGCGCCTCGCGACATAGCCGATCACGCCGAAGATCAGCGCGAGCCCCATGTCGAACATATATTCGCGCGGCACGAAGGCGCCGACCAGGGTGAAGGCGATCACCAGCGGCGCCATGTAGGTAGTCGAGACCAGGGTGACGCGCGAGAGATAGCGGCTGAGCGGCAGGATGGTGAAGGCCATGAAGAGGTAGGTGACGAGCATGGCCATGATCATGCCGTAGGCGATGTCGGGCGTGCTCATGAACAGGCGCGGACCCATCTGGATGCCGTGATACTGCATGACGACAAGCATGATCGCGGCGGTGGCGCCGCCCGGAATGCCGAGCACCAGGAGCGGAATGAGGGTGCCGGCGGTGACGCCGTTATTGGCGCTCTCCGGGGCGATCAGCCCTTCGGGGTGGCCGGTGCCGTAGAGCTCCGGCGTCTTCGAGAAGGTTTTTGACTGTTGGTAGGCGACGAAGGAGGCGATGGCGGCGCCCGCACCCGGCACCACGCCGATCACGAGGCCGATGATCGAGGTCCAGACCACATGCCACCAGCGCTCGGCGGTGATCTTCACGCCTTCCATGGTCGCTGACCAGCTCGAGACCATCATTCTCGCGCGGCCCTCTTCCGAAAGGATCGAGCGGCCCTCGATGAACATGAAGGCTTCGGAGATCGCGAACAGCCCTACCAGCGCCGGAATGAGGGGAATGCCGTCGTAAAGTTCCAAAAAACCCATGGTGCCGCGCGGGGTGGAATAGACGTGGTCGGCGCCGATCGCGCCGATCATCAGGCCGAAAAAGCCGGCGATCAGGCCTCGGAGTGTGTCCCTCGCGGCGATGGTCGCGATCAGCGAAATGCCGAACAGCATGACCACGATCATCTCGACCGAATGCATGACGTAGCCGACCTTGGCGAGCCAGGGGAGGGTGAGCAGAGCAATGACGGTGGTGATGATGCCGCCTGCGGTCGAGGCGACGAAGGAGATGGCGAGGGCCTGCGGCCCCTTGCCCGCCTTGGCCATGGGATAGCCGTCGAGCGGCGTCGCCGCGGCGCCGGCGGTGCCCGGAATGTTGACCAGGATCGCGGGCACGCCAGCACCCATGCGCGAGCTGCAATAGAGCGCCACCATGAAGATCAGGCCGATCTCGACGTCGACCGCAAGCGTCAGGGGGAGAAGGATGATGATGGTGTTGGCGGCGGAGAACCCCGGGATCGCGCCGACGATCAGGCCCAAAAAGATCGCCGGGATGATCACCCACCACATGGCGAGCGCGTGCAGAAACTGCTCGGCGAGAACGGCCCAGTCGACGATCATCCGCCGAGCACCGATTTCATCAGCGTCTCGAACGGCCCGGCCGGAAAGCGGGTCTCGAAGGCGAGGATGAACAGGAGATAGCCGCCGATGGCCGCCCCCGCCGCTATGCCGATCGCGCGGCCGGGACGGCGGCCTTCGCCGAGCAGGAGCATGGCGGAAGCGAGGAACAGGAAGGTTGTGATGGTGAAGCCGAGAACGTCGATCAGCAGCATGAAACCGACGGTCAGGCCGAACAGAACCAGGCGGCGCAGACGCATCGCCCGTCCGCCCAGGAGGTCGTCGAAGGCGAGGCTGATCTCGCCGCCCTTCCATTGCCAGAGCATCTTCACGATGAAGATGGCGGACAGCGCCAGGAGAATGGTGCCGACGAAAAACGCCGCGATCTGCGCCTCGAAGGGCGAGGTCCAGATGGTGGAGAAGTAGTAGAGCGTGAACAGGATGCCGGCGACCGGGATCACGAGCTGACCGCCGGCCGCCTTCCTCTCATGCAGGCGCTTGTCCGACATGCAGCGCTCAGCCCTTGCCGGTCAGGAGCCCCTTATATTTGGTGGCCTGCTCGATCATGCCGACGGCGAAGGTCTCGCAGGCGGCGCGGTCCCCGAATTTCAGGATCTCGACCGGCTGGTTCGCCTCCTTTGCCGCCTCGATCCAGGCAGGATCCTCGGCTGCCTGCTTCGCCGTGCTCTCGAGCAGGGCAAACTCCTCCGGGAACTGCTCGATGGTCGCGGAGTGGATCGCGAAGGCGCGCGAGGAGACGAGCGCCGGCGCGCTGGTGCCGAAATGCTCGTTCATGGTCGGCGCGTTGGAGAAGACCTCGGGATTGGGGTTGGTGTCATCCCAGACCAGCAGCGTGCGCAATGCATCGCCGGCAGCGCCGACCGAGCCGGAGGGCAGCACGCCGAGATCGACCTCGCCGGTGACCACGCCCGCGATGGTGTTGCGCCCGCCGGAAAGCGGCACCAGGTTGAACTGCGCGCCGGTATGCTCACCGAGCAGCAGCGCCCCGATCGAGGCGGGGTGGGGCAGGCGGCTCGTGGAGACGTTGAGCGGCCGTTCCTTCGCCGCCGCGATGATGTCGTCGACGGTCTGGAACGGGCTGTCCGCATTGACGAACATCACCGAGGGATCGACGTCGAGACGCGCGAAGTATTGAAAATCCTCGGGGTAGGAATAACCGGGTTCCTGCACGACCATCACGGCGAGCTCCGGCCCCATATTGCCGAACAGAAGATTGTGCGGGTCGTGATCGCGCTTGCCCATATAGACTTGGTAGCCGACCGCCCCCGAGGCGCCGGGGAAAAAGCCAATATCGAGGTCGACATCGAGATAGGTCTTCCAGACGCCGGCAAATGCCCGCAGCAACCGGTCGGCACCGCCGCCTTCGCGGGTTGGTATCACCACGTCGAAACTCCGAGATGGAAAATCCGCTGCCATGGCGCGGCTGCCCAATGCCAGGCTGCCGAGTGTAAGCGACGTCGCCTGCAAGAACTCTCTGCGCGTGGTCATCGTTAGTCTCCCTGATTCCTGTTCGGACTTGGTGCTTATCGTTTCAGCCTGTGTAGACAGGTTTCTCCCTGCTGAAGAAGTTGTGCAGGATGTCGTAGACCATGAGGTAATTCTTCTGCTGGAAGCTGGCGTGGCTGATGCCCGGCATCACGGTGAACTGCTTGTCGGGATGGGGAAGGGCTGCGAAGAAATCCAGCAGATCCTCCATGGACGCGATGCCGTCCCACTGGCCGCGCATAACGATGGTCGGCATGGTCAGCTTTTGCGGATCGGTCAGCGGCAGCTTCGAGCACATGTCGACATAGGTGCCGTTCGGAATGCTGTCGTCGAGCGCGCAGATCGCCTCGGCGAACGCCTCGACCACGCGCTCCTCGGCGCAGCCGGGATGGTCGCGCGAAAAGATGGTGCGCACGAAGGCGGGGTCGATCGGCCGGCGGTTGGATGCGATGAACTCCGGCAGTTTTTTCCTGCGCTGCTCCAGCGTCGGGCTGCCCTTGCCGGTCCAGACCATGGCGTCGAGGGCGAGCCTCTCGACACGTTCGGGCGTTCTCTCCGCGAACGCTGCCGCACGTAACGCACCCGAGCTGATGCCGTAGACCATGAAGCGCTGGATGTCGCGTGTCTCCAGGATGTAGTCGGTCGCGGCGATCAGGTCATCGGCGCCATTGGCGATGTCGCAATTGATGTCGCGGTGCTTGGAGGAGCGCCCATAGCCCTCCATGTCGACGCACCAGGTCGAAAAACCCTTGTCGCAAAACCAGTCCATGGCCGAAGACCAGGGCCGCCCCGGCACCTGCAGATCGAACGTCGGCGTCGAGGCCATGGAGGAGCCGTGCACGAACAGCACCGTGCCCTTGGAGGTGTCGGCCCCGGTCTTCTCAAACAGGAAGAGATCGACGTCGTCGCCTTTCTTGGTCCAGTGCTCGCTGGCGATGATGCCCACCTTCGGCCCTCCCGTCTCTCGTTGCCGTTCCCTGAGTGGTGGCAAGCCTGCGTCCTTCAGGACGTCTCGATCTCGTCACCCCACGGTATCATGTCACCAATCCCCTGCCGATCAAGATCGCTGAGCGAGCGCCGCCGCTTCGTCTAGCCATCGTCGGTCTCGGCGAGAATGGCGGCCGTCAGCGCGAAATGCTGCGCCGTGAGATCGCAGGTCCGCTCGATGTCTCGGGCGAGGGCGGCCTCGGCGATGGCCGCATGTTCGGAGGCGAGATCGCGCGAGGTCGGGCGCTTGCTGACCGACACGCGCCGGTAGCGCTCGCAGAGGTCGTGCAGCAAGGCGCGGACGCGCAGCAGCCAGGCCGACCCGCAGGCCGAGACCAGAGACAGGTGGAACTTGCCATTGGCCATCTCCCAGCTGTCCGGCGCCGTCCCTCCGGCGCGGGCGAGAGCTTCGTCCTCTTTCCGCATGAGATAGCTCGCAGCCACGACGCCAGCTTCCCACTCGTCGCCGCCTTGCGTGAGCGACAGGCGAAGCGTCTCCTTCTCGACGGAGGTGCGCGCGATGTTGAGGTCGGCGAATTCCGCGGGGTTGAGGGGGGCGACGGTGAAGCCGCGATTGCCCTCCGCTCGAACCAGACCGTCCTGGTTCAAGCGCTGCAAAGCCTCGCGCAGCGGCGTCGGTCCGATCCCGTAGATCTGGCGCAGCCGCTCGATCCGAAGCCTCTCGTCGGGCTGGCGCACGCCACGGATGATGTCCTTGCGCAGGCTGCGAAACGCGGTGTCGGCAAGCGTCCCGCTGTCCTCGGCGAGCAAATGTTCCGTCATTCCCCTCATGGTTCCGCTTTGCAGGAAGACAGATCCTTTGACAAGAGATTTATATATGTTTTAAATTTTTATCGATAAAAAAATAGGGTGTCGGCAAATCAAGCCGATCACCTTCAGTCGGGATGGCGACGTCGGAACTGTTCATGTTCGCCCTGGTTGGCCTGTTCTTCGCCTCCTCGATGATCGGCAAGGACCTGGCGAAAGGGCTCGCCGCCGCCTGCCTTGGCCTGTTTCTCGGCGTGGTCGGCCCGGCTCAGGCCGCCGCCGATTTCCGCTACACCTTCGGCCAGGTCTACCTGCTCGACGGTTTTTCTTTGACGATCGTGGCCCTCGGCCTGTTCAGCGTGCCAGGCGGCCCTGCCGCCGCCATCTTTCTTGGGGGCGCTGTTTTCGTTCGGCTACTACCCCGGCCCGCGCATGATCAACCAGAATCCCGATCTGATGTTTCTGATCGTCTGGTCGGTCGCCCTGACATCCTTGGTCGGCACACTCGCCTGCATCCTGATCACGCCCTGGCTCGCGCGGCTCACGCGCATCACGTTTGCGATCATCGCCGCCCCGCTGGTCCTGGTGAAGGTGATCGGTGCCTATCAGAACACCTCGACCCTCGGCGATATTTTTCTGCTGTTCGCCCTCGGCACGCTCGGCTGGCTGATGAAACATGGCGGCTGGCCGCGCGCACCGGCTCTCGTCGGCTTCGTCCTCTCCGGGCCGATGGAGCAGTATTTCTGGCTCAGCAATCAAATCCACGGATGGTCCTGACTGGCCCGGCCCGGCGTGCTGATCATCGCCTCGATCATTTTTCTTCCACTTGTCTGGAACCTGCTGCGAGCACGGCGCGAACGACAACATGACCAAGGTGAGACGGAGGCAAACGCCACCGAAGAAGAACCCGATCCCTCCAACCGCACCGTCGCGCTGATTCTGGCGATCGTCGCCGCAGTCGTCTTCGCTTACGCCTTCATCGAGCTCTGGAGCTTCAATCCCGCTTCCCGCCTGATGCCGGCGCTCGCCATCGTCCCCGGCCTGCCGCTCGCCGCCTGGCTGGTGATCCGCGGCGCTCGAGAATACCGGAGCGACTTCGGCGACGATGCTGACGAACTCCGCATCCTCGCCGTCCTCATCCTCTACGCCGTGCTGGTCTGGGCGTTCGGCTTCAGCCTGCCGACCCTCGCGCTCATGGCCTGGATGCTTCTCATGCGCGCGAAGATGCGGGTCTGGACCGCCGCGATCTACGGCGCCGTCGTGTTCGCCGTCGCCCATCTTCTTTTCAACGCCCTTCGCGGTGACGCACCGGTCGGTGCATTGCTGGCGATAAGCCGAGTCAAAGGAAAGCCGACATGATCGATCCCGACATCCTCGAACCGAGCATCGACCCGAACACGAAAAAAATCGGGGTGCGCCATGTGAAGGCGACCAATGCCGGCGGCACGCGCACGAAAATCCAGGTGCGCGACTTCGATCCGGTCTACACCGACGAGCCCGCCTCCCTCGGCGGCAGCAACTCGGCGCCCAGCCCGCTCGAAACCGTGCTGGTCGCGCTCGTCGGCTGCGACGGCGTGATCATCAACGGCGTCGCATCAGCCATGGGTTTTTCGTACAGCGGCGTCGACTTCGCCTGCGAAAGCCAGATCGACGTGCGCGGCTCCAAGTGCGTGCCCGGCATCCGTCCTTAATTCGAGGGCGGCAAGCTCGACATCACCGTCTACAGCGACGAAAGCGACGGACGTTTCCGCCAGCTCTGCAAGAACGTCGAGTTCCGCTGCCCGGTGATGAACCTCACGAAAGCGGCCGAGGCCAACATGGCGGTGACCTGGGCGCAGCGGCCGGCGGCCGAGTATCGTAGCAGCGTTGACTGACCGGGCAGGGAAGGGTGAGCGCGCACCGATAATCCCGCGCTTGTCGCAGCGTCAGCCTTCGCGTACCGTCTGATGTGAAATGAAATGAGGAGGCCAGGCTGTTGCAGCGAATGCAGCCCGGCTTGTTCTTGATAAAAAAATTGGAGGCTGACGTCATGAGAGCATTCCCGCTCGCTGCGATTTTGCTTGGCGCTACGGCGCTGATCGGCACGGCTGCGCCAACCGCTCAGGCGCAAAAGGCGTATGAGGGTGTCGAGATCAATCTTTTGACACGCCCCGGCCCGGTGATCGCCGGGCGCCTGGAAGAGCGCGGCAAGGAATACGAGGCGATGACCGGCGCCAAGGTCAACGTCTCCAGCGTGCCCTTTGCCGACCTGTTCCAGAAGCTGCTGACCGACTGGGCGACCGGCACCAACTCGATCGATGTCGGCGTGTTCGCGTCGGGCTGGGCGGTCGAGATGCAGGACGCCGGCCTGCTCGCCGATCTCTCCGACTTCGTCGCCGCCGACGATGCGCTCAAGATCGACGACATCGCGCCTTACTTCCGCGACTTCAATCAGAAGATCGACGGCAAGACCTATCTGATCACCATCGATGGCGATTTTCAGATGGTCTACTACCGCACCGACGTGCTGGCAGAGCTCGGCCTCGAGCCGCCGAAGACCTGGGACGAGTATCTCGAGGTCGCGGCCGCCGCCAACGGCAAGGACATGAACGGCGACGGCGAGCCCGACTTCGGCTCCTGCATGTTCAAGAAGCGCAACGCCCAGGGCTACTACGCGATCATGTCGATCGCCGCGCAATATGTGCAGACCCAGGGCACCGGCCAGGGGATCTTCTTCAACACCGACGACATGACCCCGATGGTCAACAACGCAGCCTGGAAGGCGGCGCTGGAGTTCTACAAGGCGAGCGGCAAATACGGCCCGCCGGACGAGCTCAACCACGATATCGGCGACACCCGCGCCCTTGTGACCTCGGGCCGCTGCGCGGTGATGATCGACTGGGGTGACATCGGCCCGCTCTCCATCGACGAGGCGACGTCGAAGATCAAGGACAAGGTCGGCGCGGTGCCGCTGCCGGGCTCGACCCGCGTGCTCGATTGGGACAGTGGCGAGCTGGTCGACTGCTCGGCCGAGACCTGCCCCTATGCGGTCGACGGCGTCAACCATGCGCCGTTCGCGGCGTTCGGCGGATGGTCCGGGGCGATCAACGCCAATGCCGATCCGCAGGTGATCGAAGCCGCCTACGGCTTTCTCTCCTACATGAACCAGCCCGAGCAGTCGAACGTCGACGTCACCATGGGCTGGACCGGCTACAACCCCTATCGCATTTCCCAGTTCGAGAATGTCGATCCCTGGGTCGAGGCGGGCTTCAGCCGCGAGGCCGCCGAGAATTATCTGGGTGCGATCGGCGACAGCCTGAACAACCCGAACATGGCCTCCGATCTGCGTATTCCCGGCACCCAGCAGTATCAGGGCCTGGTGCTCGACCGTGAGGTCGCGCGCTTCCTTGCCGACGAGATCAGCGCCGACGAGGCGCTCGCCAATATCGAGGCGGGCTGGGAGGAGATCACCGAGGACTTCGGGCGCGAGGAGCAGCTCGGCATGTACAGGGCGTCCCTCGGTATCACCAACTAGCAACAGTGGCGGCAAGCGACGCCAGAACGGGGGAGCGGCCGGGGCAGGGTGCCTCGGCCGCCTTCTCCACGCAGCCGGCCGCTGCCGGCTTCGGCGAGTGGTTCGATCGCCAGTCCCGGCATCTGTTCATCATGCCGGCGGTGATCATGATCCTGATTTTTTCGATTTTTCCCCTGATCGCCTCGCTGATCCTGGCCCTGTCGCGCGTGCGCCTGCGCGGCGGCGGTTACAATATCCGCTTCGTCGGCCTCGCCAATTTCGAAAAGCAGATCTTCGGCTCCGAGCAGTTCCATTTCCTCGGCACCTTCAAGGGCATGAGCGTCCTCGGCTGGGCCGTCACGGTGATCGTCGGTGCTCTGCTGGTCTGGTGGCTGATCACCTATGTCAGGGGCAAGGTCTGGGTGCCGGGGCTGATCGGCCGGCTGCTCACCGCGTCCGTCCTGTTCGGCATAACTGTGCTGTTCGCTGCCACGCTGTTCAGCGGCAGCCAGTTCGGGACGCTGGGTGTCTCCCTCTTCTATGTCTTCGTCGGCTGCAGCGTGCAGTTCGTGATCGGCCTCGGGCTTGCCTTTCTCTGCGCCCAGCCGATCAAGGGACGCACCTTCTTCCGCGTTGTCTTCTTTCTCCCCCTGATGATCACGCCGATCGGCATCGGCTACGCCTTCCGCATGCTCGCCGACACCACCAAGGGTCCGTTCGCGCCGGTCTGGCAATGGTTCGGCCTCGGCGATTTCGCCTGGGCGTCTGATCCCTGGGCCGCGCGCATCTTCATCGTGATCGGCGATAGCTGGCAGTGGATTCCCTTCATCTTCGTGGTGCTGCTCGCCGCCCTCGAAAACGTCTCCAGAGACCAGGTCGAGGCGGCCCATGTCGACGGCGCCGGCGGCCTTCAGATCTTTCGCGAGATCACCTGGCCGCAGATCGCGCCGGTCGCGGCGACGGTCATGCTGATCCGGGTGATCGAAGCGTTCAAGCTGGTGGACCTGCCCAACATCATGACCGCAGGCGGCCCCGGCATCGCCACCGAGTCGATGACACTGCACGCCTTCTTCGCCTGGCGCGCGCCGGACCTCGCGCAATCCGCCGCGATCTCCTATCTCCTCCTGTTCGTCGCCGTCGTGCTCTGCGTTTCCTTTTTTAACTTGGTGGTGCTGAAGCGCCGGGCGGCGATGGCATGAACACTGACGCCAAGTCGACGCTGGGGCGCGTCCGCCCCCGCGCTGGCTTCTTCGAACCAAAAAGAATCGGGGAGATGTCGACGGGCGGCAAGGTGATCGTCTACGGCCTGCTGCTGCTCTGGACCGCCTTCGTGCTCTTTCCTCTCTACTGGGTGCTGATCACCTCCTTCAAGCTGCCGATCGACGTCAACAGCGGGCCCTTTTATCTGCCATTCGTCGACTTTCAGCCAAACCTGCATGCCTGGCGCGATCTCCTGGTCACCGGCCTCGGGGATACGGCCACACCCTACATCAACTCGATCATCATCGCGCTCGCCTCGACTGTCTTCTGCATGCTGATCGGCAGCATGGCCGCCTATGCGCTCGCGCGGATCGCCTACAAGCCGAAGTTCGGCACCATCCTGCTGTTCGTCGTCCTGATGGTCGGGATGGCGGTTGCGGTCGGCATTGCCGGTGTCGACTGGCGGATCGCCGCGGCGGTCGCTATCGCGCTGTTCGTGCTGCTGGCACGCGCGCTGTCGAGCCGTTTCAAACGTGCGGTCGGCAATGGCGACATCCTGTTCTGGATCATCTCGCAGCGCATCCTGCCGCCTGTCGTGACCGTCATCCCGATCTACATGATGTTCCAGAATCTCCGCCTGCTCGACACCCATATCGGCATCATCCTCTGCTACACCGTGGTCAATCTGCCGATCGTCGTCTGGCTGATGTACGACTTCTTCGACAGCATCCCGATCGACCTCGAGGAGAGCGCCGAGCTGGATGGCGCGTCGCGCTTCTACATCTTCTTCGACATCGTCCTGCCGCTCGCGCGCGCCGGTCTCGCCGCGACCACGCTTCTGGTCCTGATCCTCTCCTGGAACGAATATGTGCTCGCCCTTTTCCTCTCCACCACCAAGGCGCAGACCATGCCGATCCTGGTAGCCGCGATGAACGCCGGCGAGAAGGGCATCCTCTGGTGGACCATGTCCGTGGTGATCATCATCATGATCCTGCCGGTCATTCTGATGGCGCTGGTGCTGCAGCGTTTCATCGCCAAGGGCGTGTTGCTCGGCGCGGTCAAGGGATAGGAGATCATGGATCAGCAGACCGACAGCGGATCGCGCGCCCAGCGCCTGCAGATCAAGGGCCTGAACAAATGGTTCGGCGACAACCATGTGGTCAAGAACCTCGAGATCGACGTCGCGCCCGGCGAGTTCCTTGTCCTGCTCGGCCCGTCGGGCTGCGGCAAGACCACGGGCCTGCGCATGGTCGCCGGCCTGGAGGCGGTGGATGACGGCCAGATCATGATCGGTGATACGGATGTCACCCATGTGCTCCCGAAATACCGGGACGTCGCCATGGTCTTCCAGTCTTACGCGCTCTATCCGCACAAGACCGTCGCCGAAAACATCGGCTTTCCCCTGAAAGTGCGTGGGCTGCCGCAAGCCGAACGCGATCAGGCCGTGCGCGAGGCCGCCTCCCAGGTGCACATGGAGACCCTGCTGGACCGCTATCCGCGCCAGCTCTCGGGCGGCCAGCGCCAGCGCGTAGCGCTCGCGCGCGCGATCATCCGCCGGCCCGCGGTCTTCCTGATGGATGAGCCGCTCTCCAATCTCGACGCCAAGCTGCGCGGCCATATGCGCGCCGAGCTCAAGCACATGCAGCACGATCTCGGCGTCACTACGATCTACGTCACTCATGATCAGGTCGAGGCCATGACCCTCGCGCACCGGGTTGCGGTCATGGATCACGGCGTGCTGCAGCAGATCGGCACGCCGCGCGAGGTCTATGACGACCCCGCCAACCTGTTCGTTGCCGGCTTCATGGGCTCGCCGCCGATGAATTTTCTGCACGGACGCATCGAGAACGGCCGCTTCGTCAGCGAGGGTGTGTCGCTGCCGCTCGCCGGCAGTCCGCAAAACCGGGATGCCGTGCTCGGCTTTCGCCCGGAGGACGCTGTCCTCACTGATCCGGGAAGCGGTCTGTTCGATGCGACGGTGTTCGCTGCCGAGCTCACCGGCGACGTCACTCTGGTAACCATCACCGTCGGCGAGGCCAGCCTCTCAGTGAAAATGCCGAAGGACTACGACGTCGATTTCGACAGCCGCATCGCCGTCACCTTTCCGGCCGCGAAAGGCTTCCTGTTCGATGCCCAATCGGGCGAGCGGTCGAACGTCGACCTCGTTGACGGGAACCAGTCATGAGGGGTGGCGGGCCGGGTATGGAGGACGGGCTTTGGCTCAACCCGCCGGCCTCCTGGTCGATCGACAACGGCTGCCTGACCGCAACCAGCGGCGACGCGACTGACTTCTGGCAAAAGACCTTTTACGGCTTCGAGCGCGATGACGGCCATTTCCTCGCCATCGACGCACCGGCGGCGTTCACCGCCTCGGTGCATGTCGCCGGCGCGTTCGAAAAACTCTATGACCAGGCGGGGCTGATGCTCAGGGCTGATGCCGAGACCTGGATCAAGACAGGCGTTGAATTCACCGACGGCATGCGTCATCTGAGCGCCGTGGTCACCCGCGGCAGCTCCGACTGGTCGGTCACCCTGCCGCCGGAGCCGATCACCGATTTCTGGCTCCGCCTGACCGCGCAGGCTGGGGCCGTGCGCATCCAATATTCCCAGGATGCCAAAACCTGGCCTCTCCTTCGCCTCGCCGCATTCCCGACCGATCGCCCCCTCCAGATCGGCCCCATGCTCTGCTCGCCGAAGCGCGCCGGCCTTGAGATCGCCTTCGATCACTTCCATCTCGGCCCGCCGATTGACACCGATCTGCACGATCCGAGCTGAGCCCGCATCTTGCCCCGTCGGAAGCTCCGCGGCAAAGTTACCGGACCGTCGTCCGACCACGACGGACGTAACCACGGCCCCGTAGCTCAGCAGGATAGAGCGGCAGCTTGACCCTGCCCCGCTTGAGCGGACGACCCGGCAAGGTGCATCGGGCGGGCCTGGTCATCGGCTCGAAAGCCTGGTCAGGCGTCCTGCAGCCAAGCGCTGAATGACGACGTCGACGATTGCGGGAGCACGCGATCCATCGGACCAAGGCCCGCTTGGCGTCCTCGCGGGTTGCGCAGCGGGTGCGGTGGACGAGTCTGCTCTTCATCGGGCCGAAGACGCTTTCCATCGGCGCCTCGTCGAGGCCGTTGCCCCTGCGGCGACGGCGCCAGGCCATGGCGTTGCAGGATCTGCCGGCAGGAGGTGCCGGCGTGCTGCACCCTGCGGTCACCATGGTGGGTCGGGCCCCGTGGCGGCTGGCGGCGCTGGATCGCCGTCAGCAAGGCTCGCGCGCAGAGTTCGGCGCGCAGGTGGTCGGCCATCGCCCCGCCGGCGATCTCGCGGGTCGCCATGATGATCGGCAGAGCCGGTCATCCGCTCGCAAGGCGACGGCGCCTATTCGCGCCGGGGGATCGCGGCGACAGGCAGCCGGCCTTCGCCGGTGGGCACATGGGTGATGTCAGCGGTGATGTCGGCGGTGATGTCGGCGAACCAGGCTTCATCCGGCCTGACGGCTTCGAAACGTCGTCCCGGAAGATTGGGCGCGACCGGATGGTCGTGACGGCTGTCCGTCGTCACCGGCAGCCGGGGTTTCTTTCGCGGTACGATCAGACCCTGCGCGCGCCGCAGGGGCCCGCGGCGGAGCCAGGCGTGGAACGCACCCGCCGCGACACCGATCAGCCGGCCCAAAGAGGGATCACGGGTCGCCGCACGGGAAAGGTCGCCCGCTCAGCGGCGATGAACGCAGACCTCATGTCCCGACCTCGCCTGCGAAAAAAGCTGCGGCGCGCTTCAGGAGTTCGTTCTCCTGCCCGAGCCGGCGGTTCGCGCGCCGCAAACGGGCGAGCTCGGCAGCCTCCGCCTTCTGCCTGGCCAGCGCCCCGGCCGTGCCTGCCGCCGGAAACCCGTTGCGCCGGCTACGACGCTGGCCGGCGTGAACGCCCAGATCCTCGGCAGCCGACCGCAGAGAGCGACCGCTCGCCTCCTCGTGCAGCGGCGCATCCGGATGATGCACAAGCCGCAGCGCCAGGTTATCGGTTTTGCACCGATTTTTCCAAACGCCGCTGATCGCTCCGTTTGGCTCGATGCCCTGGAATTCGACCGGCTCCGCCTTGTCCTCCGACGCGAAACGGCGACCCTTCCTCGCCGACATCTCTCTTCCCCATCGGTGCAAACAACCCAAACTCACCGGAGCCTCCGCCCAAGCGGGGCAAAGGTCAACACCTTGACAGGCTCGCGGAGAAGCCAGAGGCCCTGGTGGCCATTGCCCGTGCAGATGATGACCGTTGGTGGTGGCACGCCCTCCGGAAGACGCTCTGTCAGGAGGGCTCTTGTCTCGCGAAGGGCATCCTCTCGCGTCTCGCCGGTCTCCTTGCATCGATCCAGGTCGACCGCCAGCATGTGGACCAGGCTGATGTCCTTCTCGCTGGGCTTCTCGTCCCTGTCCTCACCGCACTCGTTGGGCGTCCAATACAGGTTCCAGTCCTGATGCTGCTCCAGCCATTGAGCGGCCTCTGCCGGATGGACCAGGTTCTGCGCACTCCACTCGGTTTCCGAGCGCTCTCTGCCATCCCGCCCGATGAACGCCTTGGTGGGATGAATTGCCCCGAGCCGATGCGACGGTGGCCAGCGACGAAGGAAATCGACTGCCGCATTGTCAACGCTGCTGGCGCTGGGCGATGATTGGGATGCATCCTTGGTGGAGCCAGCTGCGCGGCTGGCCCCGCCCTCTCTATCTTCCTCCAGCATTGCCCGCCTCCCTCTGCGCGATGGCGGTCTGCTCCTCGATCCACCTTCCGATCTCGAGAACGTCGTAGCGGACGGCCGCGCCCACGCGGAACCAGCGTGGCCCCTCTCCGCGATAGCGAAGCTTCTTTATCTGCTCGGGGTGCAGGTCGAGCATCTCTGCGACCTGCCGGGTGTCGACGAAGCGCTGCTGCTCTGCAGTCATCGGACGATCTCCGTCGCGCGGTCGACGGTCCGATCATCATCCTCAGAAGCCGAGCGTCGACCCTGGCCATGGGTCTTGCCTCGACAGGTCTTGGCCAGCGATGCTCGCATGGTCCCAGTGACCACGCTCTCTCCGTTTCTGAGGGGTGGCGAGAGCTACCCGTGCGCCCATCCTATCAGAGCGGGATGCTGTCTGACAAAGTCTTTCGCTGCGAGGCGCGGTGGGAAAGCAGCTTCGAGCTGCACCGGAGGGCGTCTTGCCGAGGCAGGGGGCTCGCTGTACAAGTGGGTTCGTCAGGGTCGAGCGAGAACGGTCCTGATCACGGTCTGGGCGCCGGCAGGACACGTGAAAACCGAGGAAGGCCCCGTAGCTCAGCAGGATAGAGCGGCAGATTCCTAATCTGTAGGTCAGAGGTTCGAATCCTCTCGGGGTCACCAATCTTTTCAATGGGTTGGAAGGGAATAGATTCGGCAGCTCAATTTTCCGCACCGTCTATTACGACTTCGGGGTATCCCGTTGATCTATCGGCCATACCGACACGGGTAGCCCCCAAACGGCTATCGCCTCCTCCAAGCGCAGGCGGTGCCGAAGGCAGTTTCGCTGGCTGTCACGACAGACAAGAAAAAAGCCAGGCTGCAGATCCGTTGCCGCCGCATAAAGCAGCGACTGACCAAGAGCTTCCGCCCAATGTTCAGTGAAATCCACCTCGATCGCATGCGTGTCGCTCAAGCAATCGGCGCGAGCACCGTTAGCCAGCGTTACCTCCTGGCGCATTCCATGGCATAGACGTTCGCGATGCCACGCCTCGTCTTGTTGTTTGGCGACAACGGGTGCGGCAAGCATCGTCAGTGATAGGAGCAACGTACGAATCGAGAACATACCGGTGCTAGACAAACGGTATGGTTAGAGAAGCGTTGCTATCGACAACTCAATTTTTCGCGTTTTCAGGATTCAGTTTCGACTTTGAACTTGGAGAGATACGCGTCGAGATCCTCGCGCGAATAGCGGATCAGGCGTCCGAACCGCACGAAGTTCGGTCCGGTTCGTTGACCCTGCCCCGCTTGAGCGGACGACCCGGCAAGGTGCATCGGGCGGGCCTGGTCATCGGCTCGAACGCCTGGTCAGGCGTCCTGCAGCCAGGCGCTGAATGACCCCGTCGACGATTGTCGTAGCACGCGATCCATCGGACCAAGGCCCGCTTGGCGTCCTCGCGGGTTGCGCAGCGGGTGCGGTGGACGAGGCTGCTCTTCATCGGGCCGAAGACGCTTTCCATCGGCGCCTCGTCGAGGCCGTTGCCCCTGCGGCGACGGCGCCAGGCCATGGCGTTGCAGGATCTGCCGGCAGGAGGAGCCGGCGTCCTGCCCCCGCGGTCGCCATGGTGGGTCGGGGCCCGTGGCGGCTGGCGGCGCTGGATCGCCATCAGCAAGGCTCGCGCGCAGAGTTCGGCGCGCAGGCGGTCGGCCATCGCCCCGCCGACGATCTCGCGGGTCGCCATGATGATCGGCAGAGCCGGTCATCCGCTCGCAAGGCGACGGCGCGTATTCGCGCCGGGGGATCGCGGCGGCATGCAGCCAGCCTTCGCCGGTGGGCACATGGGTGATGCCGGCGGTGATGTCGGCGAGCCAGGCTTCATCCGGCCTGACGGCTTCGAAACGTCGTCCCGGAAGATTGGGCGCGATCGGATGGTCGTGACGGCTGTCCGTCGTCACCGGCAGCCGGCGTTTCTTTCGCGGCACGATCAGACCCTGCGCGCGCCGCAGGGGCCCGCGGCGGAGCCAGGCGTGGAACGCACCCGCCGCGACACCGATCAGCCGGCCCAAAGAGGGATCACGGGTCGCCGCACGGGAAAGGTCGCCCGCTCAGCGGCGATGAACGCAGAGAGCGACCGCTCGCCTCCTCGTGCAGCGGCGCATTCGGATGATGCACAAGCCGCAGCGCCAGGTTATTGGCTTTGCACCGATTTTTCCAAACACCGCTGATCGCTCCGTTTGGCTCGATGCCCTGGAATTCGACCGGCTCCGCCTTGTCCTCCGACGCGAAACGGCGACCCTTCCTCGCCGACATCTCTCTTCACCATTGGTTCGAACAACCCAAACTTACCGGAGCCTCCGCCCAAGCGGGGCAAAGGTCACAAGGGCGGGATCAGGAAGCGCGATGCCAACGATGTCTGCTCGGGTTGTTCGCATGGCTGCCGAGAGAATCAACATAGCTTTTTTTGACCATTCGTCGGCCTGATGATTCGGACCGCTTCGGAACCCCTACGGATGTTACCCCAACAGCGTTTATCACCCACTGCACCGACTGAAGAAACCGGTAGGACGAACAATCGTTTTCAGAAAAATTCAATGTGGGCCCTATAAAACCTAAGCTTTGGCTTGAGTTTTTGCCGCACTTTTTTGCTCATGGACGGCAGAAAACTTGCATGCGCTGGAGAACAAGAATTCCGCACCTTGTGGAGGCTGGGCGTTGTGATTCATGGACTCGACCTGCGGGTGCTGCGCTCTTTCGTCAGTGTGGTCGAGACGGGCAGCATCACGGAAACGGCGCGTCGGCTGGGACGGACGCAGCCGGCAATCACGCTGCAGATCCAGCGTCTGGAGGAAACCGTCGGCCGGCAGCTGCTGCTGCATCGCAACCGTCAGATCTGGCCGACGGAGCACGGCCAGCTCGTGCTGTCCTACGCCCGCTCGATGCTGCGCCAGCATGACGAGCTCTGCGCCCGCCTGTCCTCGCCCGACATCGAGGGCCATGTGGTGCTCGGCACGCCCGATCTGTACGCCGCCTCGATCCTGCCGTCGATTCTCAGGGTTTTCCGCACCGAATTTCCCGGCATCCAGGTCGAGCTGCATTGTAGCCTGTCGACGCCGCTGGTGAAAAGGGTGCGGAAGGCGGAGGTCGATATCGCGCTCGTCACCCGCATGAACGACTTCACCGGCGGCATCGTCGTCCGCCAGGAAGAGCTGGTCTGGCTGGTCGGCGATCATGCGAGCGACATCCTCGATCAGAATCCCTTGCCCCTGGCCCTGCTGCCGCCCGGCAACATCTATCGCGATCACGCGATCGAGGCGATGGAGCGCGCCGGGCGCAAATGGCGCGTCGCCTGCGTCACCGAGAGCATGGCCGGCCTGCAGGCGGCGGTATTTGCCGGCATGGCAGTCACGGTGCTCTGCAAATGTGCAATGGTGCCTGGCATGCGCCAGGTCGGCCATGTCGACTATTTCCCGCGCCTGCCGATGATCGATCTCCTGCTCTATCGAGCGCCCGGCAGCCTGTCGCCCGCGGCCAACGCGCTGCACGACTATCTCGTGCGCTATCTCGCCAACGAAACACTCGATGCGCAGCAGAGCGATCAGGGCGAACCCCCGGCCGACGCCACGCCCCCCAAGAAGCTGGTCATGGCGCCCTGACCGGCGCCGTCTCAGGCCACGGCCGGCCCGTGGCCCGCGCCGCCTCGAACGCGGCCGCGACCTTCAAAACGACATCCTCGCCCAGGGCCGGCCCGACGATCTGCAGGCCGATCGGCAGACCCGCCGGATCGAAGCCGCAGGCGATGCTCGCCGCGGGCAGGCCGGCGAGATTGATCGGCCAGGAGAAGGGCGACCAGCCGAGATGGCGATCCACGCTCTGGCCATCGACCACATCCGTGCCGATGGTGCCGGCCTCGAAGGCGGTCACCGCGACGGTCGGCGTCACCAGGATGTCGGCCTGCTCGAAGACGCCCAGAAAGAGGCCGCGCAGCTTCGCCCGCTCGTGCAGCGCCTTGACATAGTCGGTGCCGGCATAGGTCAGCCCCTGATCGACCGTGGCGCGGAACTCGGGCTCGGACAGGGCGAGATCTTGCTCGGAGCGATCGCCGACGGCGGCCGCCTGCTCGGTGAAGCCGATGGGCTTGAGCACGGCTTCCAGCACGTCCGGTGCGAAGGTCAGGCCGGCCGGGCGGATGTCCGCGCCGAGATCGGCCAGGCTGTCGACCGCGGCGGCGAAGGCCGCGCGCACCGCCGGATCAACGGCGGCGTAGCCGAAATCGGGTGAGACGGCGATGGTCACGCCGTCGAGGCGGCCGCTGCCGAGATCGAAGCGGCGCGGCGGCTGGGGCAGGCTCACGGCATCGCGCATGTCGAAGCCCGCGATCACTTCGAGCAGCAGGGCGACATCGGCGACGCGGCGGCCGATCGGCCCGGTATGGGCGAGCGAGCCCCAGGACGGCGGGAAGAAGCCGGGTGCGCGCGGCACCAGGCCGAAGGTCGGCTTGATGCCGAACACGCCGCAAAAGGAGGACGGCACGCGGATCGAGCCGACGGCATCGGTGCCGAGCGCCAGCGGCCCGGCGCCTGAGGCGACGCCTGCGGCCGCCCCGCCGCTCGAGCCGCCGCTGGTGCGCGTCGGGTCCCAGGGATTGCGCGTGATGCCGGTGAGCGGGCTGTCGGCGGTGAGCTTGTAGCCGGATTCGCAGGTGGTGGTCTTGCCGGTGATCACGGCGCCGGCCGCCCGCAGCCGCGTGACCACGGCGGCGTCGACGTCGGGCACGAAGTCGCGGAGCGTCGGCGCACCGGCATGGGCGGGCACGCCCGCCAGATAGATCAGATCTTTGACGGTCACCGGCACACCGCAAAGCGCACCCTCGGGCGTCCCCGACGCCCAGGCCGCGGCCGCCTGGGCAGCGGCCTCACGAGCTTCGGCGAACATCGGCGTGACCAGAATGTTCAGGCGCTCATCGGCCGCTTCCAGTGCGTCGATCACCGCCTCGACCACGTCCACCGGCGTGAACCGGCGCTGGCGGTAGCCTTCGAGCATGGCCAGCGCCGAGAGCGAGGAGAGTGACGTCATCTGATCGAGCTCGGCCTCGATCGCGTCCAATCCGAGCGGCGTCATCGCGCGGTCCCGGCGGCCGCCACGGCGCGCCGCAGCATCACGCCGACCAGATGGGCGCGGTATCCGGCCTCGGCGTGGATGTCGCCGTTGAGCTCGCCCGGATCGAGGCCGAGATCGGGCAGTGCGTCCACGGCGAAGGACTGGACGAGGGCCGCCTCCGCCGCCGGCAGACGAAAGACGGCAGGACCGGCGCCGGTGACCGCGACCCGCACGGCCGCCTCGAAGCGGGCGACGAACACGCCGACGATCGCATAGCCGGACGCCGAGTTGGCGAACTTGGCATAGGCCGCGGCTTCCGGCGTCCTGAAGGTGACGTTGCGGATCAGCTCGTCCGGGGCGAGCGCGGTCTCGAACAGGCCGGTGAAGAAGGCATCGGCCGGCACCGTCCGCTTGCTGGTCGCGACCGTGGCATCGAGCGCCACCAGCGCCGCCGGATAGTCCGCCGCCGGATCGGCATTGGCGATCGAGCCGCCGAGCGTGCCGCGATTGCGCACCTGCGGATCGCCGATGCCGCCGGCAAGCTCGGCGAGCGCCGGAATCCGTGAGCGCACGACGTCGGACGCCGCGACCGCGGCATGGGTGGTCATGGCGCCGATCGTCACCGTGCCGTCCAGCGCGGCGATGCCGGTGATATCAGGAATGGCGCCGAGATCGATCAGCCGCTCGGGCGTCGCCAGGCGCTGCTTCATGGTCGGCAGCAGGGTCATGCCGCCTGCCAGCAGGCGCGCCTCGGGACTAGCGCCCAGGAGGGCCGCGGCCTCGTCGATCGTCGCCGGCCGGGCGTAGTCGAAATCATGCATCGATTGAATCCTTCCGCTCTACTCGGCCGCCATCTGACGCTTGGCCTCGCCGATGATCCGCCAGATCCGGTTCGGGCTCGCCGGCATGTCGACATGGCTGACGCCGAGATCGGCGAGCGCGTCGACCACGGCGTTCATCACGGTCGCGGGCGAGGCGATGGTGCCGCACTCGCCGCAGCCCTTGGAGCCGATGCCGTTATGGGTGCAGGCGGTGATGTTGTGATCCAGGGTGATCTCCGGCATGCCCTCGGCGCGCGGCATGGCGTAGTCCATGAACGAGCCGGAGAGGAGCTGGCCGCTGTCCTGGTCGTAGACGCAGGTCTCGAGCAGCGCCTGGCCGATGCCCTGGACGATGCCGCCATGGAGCTGGCCCTCGACGATCATCGGGTTGATCACCGTGCCGATATCGTCGACCGCGGTGTAATTCTCCAGCGACACCTCGCCGGTGTCGGGATCGATCTCGACCTCGGCGATATGGGTGCCGCCCGGGAAGGTGAAGTTGACGGGATCGTAGAACGCCTGCTCCTCGAGGCCGGGCTCCAGGGTTTCCAGCGGGTAGTTGTGCGGCACATAGGCGGTGAGCGCGATGTCGCCGAAGGGCAGGGCTCGATCGGTGCCGGAGATGCGGAACATGCCGTCCTCGAACTCGATGTCGGCATGGCTGGATTCGAGCAGATGCGCCGCGATCTTCTTGCCCTTGTCGATCACTTTTTCGGCGGCCTTGGCCAGGGCGGCGCCACCGACCGCGAGCGAGCGCGAGCCGTAGGTGCCGAGGCCGAACTGCACCTTGTCGGTGTCGCCGAACACGATCTCGATCCTGCTCGCCGGCAGGCCCAGCTTCTGCGAGGCGATCTGGGCGAAGGTGGTCTCGTGGCCCTGGCCGTGATTGTGGGTGCCGATCAGCACGGTGACGTCTCCCGTCGGATGGACGCGCACCGTGGCGCTCTCGAACAGGCCGCCGCGCACGCCGAGGCTGCCGGCGAGACGGGACGGCGCCAGACCGCAGGCCTCGATATAGGTGATCAGGCCGATGCCGCGATATTTGCCCGCCGCGGCGGACGCTGCCTTGCGCGCGGCGAAACCGTCCCAGTCGGCGAGATCGAGCGCTTTTTCCAGGCAGGCCTCGTGATCGCCGACGTCGTAGTTCATCATGACCGGCGTCTGATAGGGGAAGGCGTCCTTGGGGATCATGTTGCGCCTGCGGATCTCGACCCGATCCATGCCCAGCTCGCGCGCGGCGACATCGATCAGCCGCTCGAGCACGAAGGTCGCCTCCGGCCGCCCGGCACCGCGATAGGCGTCCACCGGCAGGGTGTTGGTGAAGACGCACTTCACCTCGCAATAGATCGCCGGCGTGGTGTAGACGCCGGCGAGCAGCGGGCCGTAGAGATTGGTCGGGATGTTCGGGCCGAAGGTCGAGAGATAGCCGCCCATATTGGCGATGGTCGATACCTTGAGACCGAGAAAGCGGCCGGTCTCGTCCAGCGCCAGTTCGGCCTCGGTGACATGGTCGCGGCCATGGGCGTCCGACAGGAAGGCCTCGCTGCGCTCGCACACCCATTTGACCGCGCGGCCGAGCTTGCTCGCGGCGAAGGTGCAGACCGCCTCCTCCGCGTAGTGATATTGCTTGACGCCGAAGCCGCCGCCGACATCGGGCGAGATCACGCGCAGCTTGTGCTGCGGCAGGCCGAGCACGAAATTGCCCATGAGCAGCTTGACGATGTGCGGGAACTGGCTGCTGGTCCACATGGTGTATTGACCGGTCGCCGGGTCGTACTCGCTGACCACGGCGCGGGTCTCCATCGGATTGCCGACCAGGCGGTTGTTGACCAGGCTGATGCGCGCGACATGGGCAGCACCGGCGATCGCATCGTCGGTCGCCTTGGCGTCGCCGATCTCCCAGTCGACGCAGAGATTGCCGGGGACGTCGTCGAAGAGCTGCGGCGCGTCCGGTGCCAGGGCGTCGAGCACGCCGACCGCGGCCGGCAGCACCTCGTAGTCGACGGCCAGCGCCTCGGCGCCGCGGCGCGCCGCCTCGACGCTGGTCGCGACCACGAAGGCGACGGCATCGCCGACATAACGCACCTTGCCCTGGGCGAGCGGCGGGTGCGGCGGCTCCAGGGTGGCGGCGCCGCCCTTGCCGGTGACCGGCCAGGCGCAGGGCAGGCCGCCGACGCCGTCGGCCGCCATGTCGGCGCCGGTGAACACCGCCTTGACCCCGGGCACCGCCATGGCCGGCACCTTGTCGATCGCGCCGAGCACCGCATGGGCGTGGGGCGAGCGCAGGAACACGCCATGCAGCATCTTCGGCCGCTTGATGTCGGCGACATAGGTGCCGCGGCCGGTGAGAAAGCGGCTGTCCTCCTTGCGCGGCAGACGCACGCCGATACCGGTCTCCATCGGGGTCTCCGTCATGAGCCTTGCTCCGCGCCGTCGGCCGCCTGCATGGCGGCGGTGCCGGCGAGCACCGCCTTCACGATGTTCTGATAGCCGGTGCAGCGGCAGATATTGCCTTCCAGCCAGTGACGCACCGCGGCCGGCGTCGGCTCCTCGACCGTGTTGGCGAAATCGATCGCGCTCATCACCATGCCGGGTGTGCAGAAGCCGCATTGCAGGCCGTGATGGTCGTGGAACGCCTGCTGCATGGGATGCAGCTTGCTGGAGACGGGATCGGCCAGGCCTTCGATCGTGGTCACCTCGGCGCCGTCGGCGGAGACCGCGAGCAGCGTGCAGCTCTTCACCGACTTGCCGTTCACATGGACGACGCAGGCGCCGCACTGGCTGGTGTCGCAGGCGATGTGGGTGCCGGTGAGCTCCAGCTCCTCGCGCAGCAGATCGGCCAGCAGCATCGACGGCTCGACGTCGATACTGACGGGCTCGCCATTGACCGAAAGCGATATCTTCATCTCTGTCTCCCATGGGCCGGCGGTGACGGGGATCGGGAGCCGGCCGGCTCCTGTTTTTTTTTCGCTCAGGCGAGAAGCTGCGCCTGGTCGTCATCCCAGGCGGCGACCACGACCTCGCCGACGGTGAACGGATCGCGAAAGAAGCTGCGTTCGGGCACCAGCGCCAGGAAGTCGTCGGCGCCGTCGCAATCGAGCCGGACCTTGACGAAGCTGCCCTGATATTCGAGCGCCTGAATGCGCGAGGTGATGGCGAAGCCGCCCGCCTCGGGCGACGCATCCGGCCGCAGCAGGCGGATCTGATCACGCCGGATCGCGAAGTCGACCTGGTCGCCCGGATTGACGTTCCGGCGTCGACCGATCGGCAGGCTCACCGACTCCAAGGCCGGAGCGGTGATCCGCACCGAAGCGCCTTCCACCTTGTCGATCCTGCCGCTGAGCACGTTCTGACCGCCGAGGAACTCGGCGACATAGCGGTCATGGGGCGTGTCGTAGACCTCGCGCGCCGGGCCCGCCTGCTTGATCTTGCCGTGATCCATGACGACCACGAGATCGGCGAGCGCGATCGCTTCGAGCTGGGTGTGGGTCACATGGATGAAGGTGATGCCGAGATCGCGCTGCATGGAGCGCAGCTCCTCGCGCATCTCGATGCGCAGCTTCTCGTCCAGGGCGGACAGCGGCTCGTCCAGAAGCAGCACCTTGGGCTCGGTGATCGCGGCGCGCGCCAGGGCGACGCGCTGCTGCTGGCCGCCGGAGAGCTGGGCCGGCCGCCGGTCGGCGAGATCGGCGATTCTCACCTTCTCCATCATCGCCTCCGCGCGACGGTGGCGCTCGGCCCGATCGAGGCCGCGCACCCGAAGCGAGAAGGCGATATTGTCACGCACCGAGAGGTGAGGAAAGAGGGCGTAGGACTGGAACATCATCGCGGTGCGCCGGGCGAGCGGGGGGAGACCGGCCACGTCCTCGTCGTCGATCAGGATATCGCCCGCGGTCGGCTCCTCGTGGCCGGCGATCATGCGCAGGATCGTGGTCTTGCCGCAGCCGGACGGTCCGAGCAGGCAGCAATAGGCGCCGCCCTCGATCTTGAGGCTGACCCCGTCGACCGCCATGGTCTCGCCGTCATAGGACTTGGCGAGGCCGGCGATCTCGACCGCACCGGACGCTGCTTGCGATGTCATGATGGCGGTCATCCTTCCGTTGCGCCCGCCCGGCGCGCGAGGCGTCGCTGGAGCAGGGTGATGCCGCCGAGTGCGGCGGCAATCGCGATGAACGAGACCAGGGTGGTCACCGTGCCGAGGGCGTAGAGGGCGGGCGAGGTCACGTTCAGCATCATGCTCCAGATCTCGAGCGGCAGGGTGTTGAGGCCGCCCGTGGTCTGCAGTGTGCGCGCGAACTCGTCATAGGAGAGCGTGAAGCCGAACAGGGCGACGGCGATCAGCCCCGGCATCAGGATCGGCACGACCACCAGGCGGATGATCTGCAGGCGCGTGGCGCCGAGATCGCGCGCCGCCTCCTCCCAGACGCCGTCGAAGCGCGACATCACGGCGAACATCACCAGCACGCCGAACGGCAGGGTCCAGGAGAGCTGCGCGCCGAGCGCCGAGGTATACCAGCTCGGCTGCAGGCCGAGATACTGGAAGATCAGGCCGACGCCGAGGCCGAGCACCAGGCCCGGCGCCACCAGGCTGCCGATCATCAGATAGAAGACGACGGTGTCGCCCCAAAAACGGCGCCTGAAGGCGAGGCCCGCCATGAAGGAGACGACGACCGTGATCACGGTGACCAGCAGCGCCAGGCGAAGGGAGCGGCTGAAGGCACCCTTGACGTCGCCGGTGCGGACCTGGGTGAAGAGGTCGTTGAACCAGTGCAGCGACAGGCCCTTGACCGGGAACACCAGGCCGCCGCGCACGTCCTGGAACGACAGGATGTAGATGCAGAACATCGGGCCGTAGAGGGCGAGGACGTAGAAGATGAAGAAGGCGGCAAGCGCGTAGAAGGTCCAGGGCCGGGCACCCGGGCGCCGTCTTGCCCGGCGCCGGGTGCGCGCCGTCGTCAGGGCGGGATCGCGGACCGAGGCGGCGATGGTCATCCCGCGATTTCCTTGCGGATGTCGATAGTCTTGACGATCGCGCCGACCATCATCGAGACGACCACGGTCAGGACCACGGCGCTGGCCGCGGCGGTCGGGTATTGCAGCACGGCGATGTCCTCGTAGAAGGCGCCGACCACGGACGCGGTGCCGCCGCCGCTCATGACCTTGACCACGAAGAAGTCGCCCATGACGATCGCGACCACGAAGATCGAGCCGAGCGCGATGCCGCTTTTCGCCATCGGCAGGATGACGAGCTGCATCACCTGAAAGCGGCTGGCGCCGGCATCGAACGCCGCCTCGACGATGCGCTTGTCGATGCGCGCGAGCGAATTGAAGATCGGCACGATCATGAAGATGGTGAGCTGGTGGACATAGGCGATGACCACGGCGACGTCCGAGAACAGCAGCACCTCGAGCGGCCGGTCGATCAGCGCCATGCCGAGCAGCGTGCTGTTGATCAGCCCTTCCTTGCCGAGCAGCGGGATCCAGGAGATCATGCGGATGATGTTCGAGGTCCAGAACGGCACGGTGCAAAGCAGGAAGAGGCCGATCGCCAGGAGCTGGCTCTGCACATGAAACACCAGAAAATAGGCCACCAGAAAGCCGATAATCAGGCTGAACAGCCAAGTCAGAAACGTAAACTTCAAGGTCTCGAAATAGAGGCGATAGGTCAGATCCGAGGTGAGCAGGTCGACATAGTTGGCCGCGGTGACACCGGGCATGAAGCCGCCGAAGCCGTCGCCCTCGAACAGGCTGACCACCACCACGCCGATGATCGGCGCCACGAAGAACGGCAGCAGCACCAACAGCAGCGGCGAGATCAGGAGCCAGGCACTGAGATGGGGTTTCAGCCGATGCCACACGATGGCGCTCTCCTCCTCGTGACCCTGGGAGGGCCCTGAAGCCGAAGGGAAGGACGGTGGAGGCGCCGAACACGGGGTTCGGCGCCCGGTCGTCAGGCGACCTTGAAGTCGTTCCAGCGCTTGTTCATGTAGCCGGCCTCGGTCATCAGGGTGTTCCAGCAGGAGATGTTGGTGACCCGCTCGATGAAGGAGCCGCCGTCGCGCATCGCGCCCGCCTCCTCCATGGGCACGCCATAGGGATCGAGGATGGTGTCGACGGCCGGCTTGCCCTCGTACCAGTAGGTCCATTCGTTCTCGGTGAGCTGGGTCTTCGCCGTGCTCGGCACCGGGCTGTAATAGCCGTAGCGGGCGACGAACGCACCCTGCCAGCCGGAGAGATACCAGTTCAGATACTCGTAGGCGGCATCGAGCTTCTTGCCTTCGAGATGGCCCATCAGCGCCATGCCGTTGCACCAGCCGCGATAGCCTTCCTTGCCGTCCTTGAAATTGACCGGCGCGTAGATGCAGGGGATGCCCTTGACGCGCACGGCGGCGACCGCCGGCGACCACATGGACTGGATGATGACCTCGCCCGCCGCCATCAGCTGCACCGACTGGTCGAAGGTGGTCCAGGTGGCACGGAAATGGCCGTCGCGCTTGAGCGCGATCAGGGCGTCGATGGTCTTGTCGATCTCCTCCTTGGTCATGTCGCCCTTGTTGCCATACTCGATCATGCCGGCGCTCTCGAAGCACAGCGCCGCGTCCATGATGCCGATCGCCGGCACGTCGAGGATCGCGGCCTGGCCCTTGAACTTCGGATCGATCAGCGTCTTCCATTCGGTCACGGGCTCGTCGAGCAGATCCGGCCGGTAGCCGATCGAGTCGGCGTTGTAGACCTGGGGAAGGAAGGTCATGTAGTCGGCGACGCCGTCATGCAGCTCGCGCGCATCCGGGGTCTCGATATACATCGCCTCATAGGGCGAGATGCCCTGGCGCGGGATGGTGTGGCCGTCGAGCTCGCCCTTGGTGAAGATCGGCAGAATGTTGTCAAACTGCTCGATCCGGCTGCGCTCGATGCCCTGAATGACGCCGCGCTGGGTGGCGAGCTTCGCCTGCCAGCCCTCGACGTCGGCGATATCGACCGAATTGGGCTGGGTGATGAAGCGGTTGATCGCCGCCGAGGTGTCGAGGTTCTGCATGGTGACCTTGAAGCCGAGATCCTTCGAGGCCTGATCGCCGATCGCCTTCACCACGGAATAGGAGACGCCGACATGGTTGAGCTCGATGTCCTTGATCTCCTGCGCCCAGATCGTCGGAAAGCCGGAGACGGCGCCCGAGCCGACCGCGGCGCCGGTCGCGGCCGCACCGATGAGCACGTCACGCCGCGTCGCCTTGCCGCCATGCGCGGCGCCGGCAGTCGTACCGCTAGTCGTTTCCGCGGCGTTCACAGTCGAGCGGTTGTCGGCACGTGTGTCACGCTTCTTCATGGCGCACCTCCATTGTACAGGCCAACACCAGGACTGGCCACATTTCAGGCGATTGATTTCGAAAGCTTCGTTTATGTCTATCAAGTATTAGCGATATGGCTAAATTGATTATGCATATGGACAGTATTAAAATGATTTATGGACCGGTCGACGCCAGGAACGTGGGCTGAATCTCGGCCGGCATGAGCTACCATGGTCGTCGTCCGCTGGCCCGCGATGTGCTGAGACGCCGCATCACGGATCCTCAATCGGCGAAGCTCGAGACGATGAAGGAGGGCTGCTATCAGCCTCTACCTACCGCGGACGATGCTCTCCGCATGCAGGACTTTCTTCTGGACGAAGCGGGGTTCGACTATGTCCACGTCCTGACCAATGAGAAGGCGACAGCCGAGCGCATTCGAGAGCTCATGGACGACATTTTCCCGGACCTGATCACCGAAAACGATCGCTTCTTCCACTGGTCCGGCCACGGTGATACGCGTGATAGGACGCCATCCTTCTCGACGATTGTCGGCAATTTTCTCGAAGCACGTTCCTGGTCATTCGACCTAGTGCATCGATCCAGACAGAGCGATCAGCGGTGTTTGGAAACATCGATGCAAAACCAATAACCTAGTGCTGCGGCTTGTGAATCATCCGAATGCGCCGCTGCACGAGGTGACAGATGACGGCATTCGTCTTGTCGTCAGGCGGCGCTCCGCCGCGGCTCGGCGGTCCGTCATCCGTGATTGGTGACGATGTGGGCCCGAACGACGTCGTCAGTGGGTCGCTCCTGCGTGCCGGTCGCGGCATGCGAGAGCTGGCGTGGGGACTTGAGCCGTCCGCGCTGACCGGTCGCGGCGACGGTCAGGGCGTCAGATGATCGGCCAGCGGGGATGCTCGAAGACCTCCTCGGACTGGCTGAGGCCCTCGTCGTCCTGGCGATCGAGCAGCCGCGTCACCAGCAGGGCGGCGGCAAGGCCGAGCAGCAGGCCGAGGGCAAGAACCACAGGTAGCTGGACCGGCAGACGCCAAAGAAACGGGACAGCCGGAGGCTTGGCTGCATTCGTCATGCGCGCCAGGGGCAAGTCCCATGTCGCGCTGCCGAGGGCGCTCGCGACGTCGTCCGATGCGGACGGGGGCGGCGACGGGGAGGGCGGGGAGGCGTGCGCTGCAGGGGGACGCTCCCGGCGCTGCACGTCGCGCAGCCTGCCCATCTCGATGGCGACGCCGAGATAGCGACGCCGCAAGGCCTCAAGCTCCCGCTCACGCAGGGCCGTGGCATCGGGACTCCCCCCGGCGGCAGCATCGTCCCGGCTGACAGAGCGCTGGCTGATGGCCGTCATCCGCTCCCGCAGCTCCGTTCGTGCGTCATCCAGAGCATTGACGAAAAGCGTGAGCAGCCGCCGCCCGGCAGCATCGGTGTCGGCCGTGTCCTCGATTGCCGCCGCCTGCTTTGCCGTCGTCTCCTCATGCGCCTTCCCGCGCTCGTCCTCCGGATTGCCGGTCTGCCGGTCGACAAAGGCGACGAACTCCTGTCGCAGGGCGGCCTTCCCGTCTTCGACGAAGGCGAGCGCACGCTCGGCCGCGTCGCTGGCGTGCTGCATCGCCTGATCGGGATCCCGGCTCTGCCCGGTTATGATCACGCGATTGCCGACGTCGATGACCGAAATCGCATCACCGCCTTCTCTCATTGCCAGCGACAGCCTCACGGTCTGGTCGAGCCACGCCGCCACGTCGGCAGCCGTCGGCGGCGCCTGGGGGAAGGCCGGTGCGGTCTCCGCCAACAAGGCCGTCAACTCATCGCTGTCGATCGTGATGGTCGCGCTCGAGTGCAGGACCGGCGCCATAGCTGCCAGGGCGCCCCAGAGAATGGCGGTCATCACTGCGATCAGGCCGGCTGTCAGCCATGGCCTGCGCTTGAAGCGCGCAAGGGCTGCGGACCTGCCGGCCGGATCTCGCCGTGCGGCGTCGGCATGCGCCGAAACGCTTGTCGCCAGGTCAGGCCAATCGGCGTGCTGTTCATCTTGCGACAAGGGTAGACCGAACCCCGGGTTGGCTGACACGCGCGCCTATCCACTTCAAGACAGGGAAACCGGGACAACAATTAACGAAAAAGATTAATCTTTAGTAAGCCGATCGATCAAACGGCAGCTGGAAAATGGTGCGCACCACGATTTCGAAGTCCAGCCACAGACTCCAGTTTTCGATGTAGAGCAGGTCGAAATAGATCCGCTGCTCGGCCTTTTCCCGCGAATCGATCTCGCCGCGATTGCCGTTGACCTGCGCGAGCCCGGTTATGCCCGGCTTGACCCGATGGCGCGCCGCATAGTCGTGAAGACGCTCGGCGATGAGCTGATTGTCCAGGCGCATGGCAACCGGATGCGGACGGGGGCCGACGATCGACATGTCGCCCAGCAGGACATTGATCAGCTGCGGCAGCTCATCGATGCTGGTTCGTCGAAGGAAGCGGCCTATGCGAGTCACGCGACGATCGAAGCGCTGGGTCGCCAGCGCGCCGCTCGGATCGCCGCTATGCTGGTACATGGTGCGAAATTTGAAGATCAGGAACTCATTGTTGTCGAAGCCCAGCCTGCGCTGCCGGAAGAATACGGGGCCGTCGCTGTCGAGCTTGATCAGCAGGGCGATCAACGCGAACAGCGGCGCCGTGACGATCAGGGCTGCAAGGGCGATAAGCCTGTCTTCGAGCCATTTCGCGACGCTCGGCCAATCGCGCATCGGCGCGTTCGACAGGCTCGCCACCGGAAGCGGGCCGAGAAGATCCTTCACCGGCTTGGCATGCAGCTTGAGCTGAGCGAGATCGGGGCCGAGCACGATGTCCGTCGTCAAGGCGCGAAAACGCGCCGCAATCAAGCTGATCGGCTCGACGTCGTCGCCCGGCAGGGCGATGACGATGGTATCCAGCGGCTCGCGGGCGTGCAGCGCGATCAGGTCGTCGATCGTCCCGGCGATGGGCACCGTGCCGCCGTCGCCATCGGCGGCCTCGGCGCGATCGTCGAAAATGCCGACCACGCGAAATTGGCTGCGCAGATCGGCCATGGCCAACCGTTCGGCCAGCTGATCGGCCTGCGGCGTGGCGCCGACGATCGCGACCCATCGCTGCGCGATCCCGGCATCCGTCAGGTTGGCGCTGATCCGCTGCTCCAGCGTTCGGGCGAGCAACAGCGCCACCACGCCGATGACGAACCAGCAGCTCATCAGGCCGCGCGAATAGTTGTCACCGATCTTGAGCACGAAGAGCAGGGTAAGGAGCGCGAACATCGTCAGCGTCCAGCAGGTGCAGACGTCGCGCAGCAGGTCGAAGCCGTCGCTCCTGACGGTCTGGCGCTGGAAGATCAGGGTGATGCCGGCGAACACCAGGCCGGCGATCAGCGCGAGATAGAGGTAGCGGTTGTCAGCCGGCTGGAAGAACAGGACGACGCGCGACGGATGCTCGAGAAAGCTGTCGTAATAGTAGAAGATGAAGGCCAGGAACGCGCTGCAGGAGGTGGCTGCGACGCTGAAAGAGACCCGCAGGACGTCGAACATGGTCTTCGACACCGGCCGAAGCGTGCGGCGCAGCCTGTTCTTGAAACCGTGATCGAGAGGCGCGATCGGATGGCTGCGCGGTCCACTGGAAGCAGCGTGCATGAAGCGTCAGACCTTGTTCATTCTTATCGAGCTTTAGGCGACAAAGAGGCAGAGAGGCAGAACCGAACTCGTGGAATCTCTACAGAGACTTTTGCTAAAATGCAATCGAGCCTTCGGCGAATTCGCATCGGAGATTCGGCGCGCTCCGGCCGGTGTGCAGACGGGTACGCCCGGGATGCCGTCGCCGTTGTCGAGCAACCCCTTGATATGGCAGTGTCTCGTCGTGCATAGCGTGGGCGGAGATCGATCTGCCGGCATCGTTGAAAACCGGCCCGTATCTCGATGTGATCAACATGAATTTTTTGCGACAAATAGCACTCATCTGCGTCAACATATTGATTGCAAAGCCTAATCTTTGATCTGACCAGACGATTGACTGCCGTTGATATTGGTCAGCGTCCGGGATAGCTTTTCGTCAAACTAGATGAGTGGGAACGCTTCTTAATGAAAATCGCAGTCTTCGGCCTGGGCTATGTAGGCACAGTGTCATCGGCTTGTCTTGCGCGCGATGGTCATGCCGTCGTCGGTGTCGATGTCAACCCGCAAAAGACCGACATGGTCAATCGGGGGCAGACGCCGATCATCGAGCCCGGCCTGGCCGAGCTCATCAAGACGGGCGTGCGCCATGGCACCCTCAAAGCGACAAAGAGCGCGCAGGAGGCGGTCGAGGCGACGGACCTCGCCATCGTCTGCGTCAGCACGCCATCGCGCCCGAACGGCGATCTCGACGATAGCTATCTGGTGCGCGTGTCCGAGGAAATCGGCGAGGCGATCCGTGGTCTGAACCGCCGCTACACCGTCGTGGTGCGCAGCACGGCCCTTCCCGGCACCATGCGCGAACGGGTGATCCCGCGCCTGGAGGAGCGGGCAGGGGGACGCGCGGGCGTCGACTTCGGCGTCTGCTACCATCCGGAGTTTCTGCGCGAAGGCAGCGCCATCGAAGACTACGATCAGCCGCCCAAGATCGTGATCGGCGCCGATGACGAGGCGAGCCGGGACGCGCTGGAGCGTGTCTACCAGGGCCAGGAGGCGCAGCGGCTGGCGACCAGCATCGAAGAGGCCGAGCTTCTCAAATATGTCGACAATTGCTGGCATGCCCTCAAGGTCGCGTTCGGCAACGAATTCGGGCGCATCTGCCATGAGCTCGGCATCGACGGGCGGCGGATCATGTCGATGTTCGCTCAGGATACCAAGCTCAACATCTCGCCGAAATATCTGCGCCCCGGCTATGCCTTCGGCGGTTCCTGCCTGCCCAAGGATCTCCGCGCGGTCACCTATCTCGGACGCAATCGCCTCGACCTGTCGCTGCCGATCCTGGAGGCGATCATGCCGAGCAATGCGGTGCATACCGAGACCGGCTACGATCTGGTGGCGGAGGCCGGGCATCGCGAGGTCGGCATGGTCGGCCTGAGCTTCAAGCCCGAGACCGACGATCTCAGGGAAAGTCCGATGGTCACGCTGGCCGAGCGCCTGATCGGCAAGGGCTATCATCTGCGCATCTACGACCCGTCGGTCAATCTCGCCAAGCTGGTGGGCGCCAATCGAAGCTATATCGAGCAGGCCATTCCGCATATCGCCGAGCTTCTGGTCCCCACCTATGACGATCTTCTCGCCCATGCCAGGACCATCGTCATCGGCCACGGCGCCGACGTGGCCGACCGGCTGCGCAACGGGGTCGGCCGGACACACACGATCGTCGATCTCGCCGGGATCGTCTGGGATCGGCAGACCGACGATCGGCATTATCGCGGCATCGGCTGGTAGGGTTCATCGCCATGAGCAATCGACAAGAGCAGCGACGGGTCCTGATCGTCGTTCAGAACCTGCCCGTACCGTTCGACCGTCGGGTCTGGCTGGAGGCGACCAGCCTGCAGAAGGCCGGCTACGAGGTTTCGGTCATCTGTCCCAAGGCCAAGGGCTTCAACGCCGGCTATGAACAGCTGGAGGGCGTGCACATCCACCGCTATGCCCTGCCGTTCGATGCGGGCGGCGCCCTCGGCTTCGCCGCCGAGTTCATCTGGTGCTTCCTGTTCACGGCCCTGAAGAGCGTCAAGGTCGCGGCGACCACCGGCTTCGACGTCCTGCACGCCTGCAACCCGCCCGAGACCTACTGGCTGCTGGCCTGGCTCTGGCGGCCCTTCGGCAAGCGCTTTCTGTTCGACCATCACGACCTCTCGCCGGAGATGTATGCGGCGAAGTTCGAGCAGCCGTCCGGCGTCCTCCTCTCCTGTCTGCACTGGCTCGAGCGGCGGACCTTCAAGGCCGCGGATGTGGTGATCACCACCAATCAGAGCCACAAGCGCATCGCCGTCGAGCGCGGCGGCATGGCGCCGGAGCTGGTGCACATCGTCCGGTCCGGCCCCGATCTGAACAGACTGAAGCGCTATCCGCCGGATCCGTCCTGGAAGCGCGGCCGTCGTCATCTCGCGGTCTATCTCGGCGAGATGTGCAAGCAGGACGGCGTCGACTACATGCTGCGCGCGATCGATATCCTGAAGCGGAAGGTCGCCCGGGACGATCTTTTCACGGTCTTTGTCGGCGGCGGCCCCCATCAGCAGGCGATCCGGGACTATGCCGCCGAGCTCGGTCTCGAGGACGACGTGCATTTCACCGGACGCGTCTCGGACGAGGATCTCTGCCGCATCCTGTCGTCCGCCGACCTCGCGGTCGATCCCGACCCGAAGACCCCCTGGTCCGACAAAAGCACGATGAACAAGATCATCGAATATATGTATTTCGGTCTGCCGATCGCCTGCTTCGATCTGGCGGAGCATCGGGTCAGCGCCGCCGACGCGGCGCTCTATGCCGAGCCCAATCTGGAGACGGCGCTGGCCGACAAGATGGCGGTCCTCCTGGACGATGCGGATCTGCGCCGGCGCATGGGCGAGGTCGGCATGAGGCGGGTCGAGGAGCAGCTGGCCTGGTCCTATTCGGAGCCGGTGCTTCTCAGGGCTTATGACGATGTCTTCGCGCCGGGCGCGCTGGGTGCGATGGAATCGGCCAAGCTCAAGAGCTGAGAGGGCCGATGAAGATCGTCTGCGTGCAGACTTTCCCGGTCGACTACTGCATCGACTACGTCAATGCGATCGCCGCTCTGGGGGATGTCACCTTCCTCGCCGCCGAGCGGCAGATGGCGGGCTATGAGGGGTATGTCGATGCGCGCGTCGACACCGTCCTGCTGCCCTGGCCGCGCCATCGAAGCCTCGGCAATCTCGGGCTGATCCATCGGATGTGCCGTGAGATCAGGTCCCGAAAGGCGGATATCGTCCATTTCCTCGGCGACGGCGTGACCTGGCTCAGCGTGATGCCGCGCCTCGTCGGCAACCGGCCCGTGACGATCACCGTGCATGACGCCAGAAGCCATCCCGGCGACACGCTGAGCCTCCTGGTGCCTGCCGGTCTGGTCGACCTGTTTCACCGTCACGCCACCCGGCTGATCGTCCATGGCGAAAGCGTGCGCATGCTCCTCGCGGAGCGCGCCAGGAGACCGCTCGACGACATCGACATCGTGCCGCACGCCGCGCTCAAACGCTATCCGGCGATCGCGCGCCGCCATGGGCTCGCCCGCCGTTCGCCCGACGGCAGGGTCAGGCTGCTGTTCTTCGGCCGGGTCATGGCCTACAAGGGGCTCGGTCATCTCCTGGATGCGCTGGACATGCTTTCGCCGGACCATCCGGAGATCGAGCTGGTGATCGCCGGCCAGGGCCCCGGCTATCGCGAGATCGAGGCGCGGCTGCAGGCGCCCCATGTCCGCCTGCATCGCCGTTTCGTGCCCGACGAGGACGCGGCCCAGCTCTTCCTGGACGCGGATCTGGTGGTGCTTCCCTATATCGAGGCGTCGCAAAGCGGCATCCTGGCGATGGCGGCGGCGTTCGGGCGTCCGGTCTTGGTCACCGACATCGGCGAACTTGGCGAAACCGCGCGCGCGACCGGCATGGGGTTGATCGTGCCGCCGGCCGACGGCCGGGCGCTGGCGGACGCGATCCGGCATTTCCTGAACGAGCCCGACCTTCGAGAGCGACTGTCGGCGAACAGCGCCGCGGCCGCCGCGACCGGGCTCCTCGCCCATGACACGGTCGCGCGCGCTGCGCACGCCGCCTACGAGACCGCGATCGGCGCCCATGCCGGCCGCGGCGTCGTCAGAGCCAGCGCATGAGATCGTCCGGCCTGTCATACGCTGCGGGCGAGGACGGCCCTCGCGCCGACGGCGCCGGATCGAACGCGGCGCCGGGCGATCGGAACGGTCTGCTGGATGTCGCGATCGACGCCTTCCTCGTCGTCTGGCTGATCGTGGCGAGCAACGCCGTCATCCCCCTGCTGATGCTGGGCAATTCGGAGAATCTGAACGCCGACGATCTCGCTTTTCTGCGTCTGCTGATCGTGCCGTTCATCATCGTCACGCCGTTTCTGCTGGCGACGCGCTATCGGGCCGCCATCGACCTGCTCCTGCACAACCTGCCGCTGGTCGTCCTCCTCCTCTGGGTCTGGTGTTCCGTCGCCTGGTCGATCGATCCCGCCCTGTCGGCGCGCCGGGCGCTCGGCCTGACCATGTTCACGCTGCTCGCCTGCTATACCGTCATTCGCCACGACACCGACTGGCTGCTCCGTGTCCTGAGCTGGATGATCGTGGTCATCCTGGTGCTGAGCGTCCTGTTCATCCTCGGCCTGCCGGAGCTCAGCCGGATGCCCGACGAGCGCGGTCTGCGCGGCGTCTTCACGCACAAGAACGGCATGGGCGAGCTTCTGGTGATCGCGGCGATCATCCTGCCGCCGGCGATCCGGCGCCGCCTCGTGCCGGCGCCGGTCGGCTGGCTGGGCCTCGGCCTCGCCGCCGCCCTGCTGCTGCCCGTGAACTCGGCGACGGCGACGGTCGTGGTTCTCCTGATCATCCTGACCCACGTCGTCCTCGCCGTCTGGCGTCTGCCGTCCCGTCTGGCCATGGCGATCACAGCCCTGGCGATCAGCGCGGTCACCCTGGGGGCTGCGATCCTGCTCGCCAATATCGACGTCATCTTCGATGCGCTGGGCCGGGATACCACGCTCACCGGCCGGGTCGGCATCTGGCAGTTCGCGAGGACCATGATCGAGCAGAAGCCGCTCCTGGGCTACGGCTACAACGCCTTTTGGGAACGGCCCGAATTCGCCCAATACGCCGTCGACACCTTCGGCTGGATCGTGCCGAATGCGCATAACGGCTATCTCGATACGCTTCTCAGCATCGGCGTCATCGGCCTCGTGCTGATGTTCGTCTTTTTCGGCAGTGCCGTCCTGCGCGGCCTGAGACGGGTGACCGATGCCGACGACATCGCCGCCAGCATAACCCTGGCCCTGATCATGGGCTCCCTCGTGCGCGCGTCCCTCGAGACCAATCTGCTCGGCCAGAACAGCATCATCTGGGTTCTGACCGTCATCTTCACCGTCGCCATGACGCCGGGCGCCGACTCCCTGAGGGAACGGTCATGAGCGGCCTGTCGACCTCCAAGCTCGATCGGCAGGCACCGATCGGCGCTCGAATGCTGTCGGGCGACAGGCCGCTTCGGGTGCTGATGATCGGTGAAGGCCTGGATCGCCAGGGCGGCATCGTCACCGTGCAGAAGCTGATCCTGGGCATGGCCGATGGCGAGCTGGCGTTTCGCCATGTCGCCACCCTGCGCGATGGCTCGGTGCTCCGGAAAACCCGCGTCTTTCTGCAGGCCGTCGTGCAGCTGATCGTCAGCCTCCTGACCCGGCCAGTCGATATCGTGCATATCCACGTCTCCCTCGGCGGCAGCGTCTATCGCCAGGTGGTGACCGGCGGCATCACGCTGCTCGCCGGCAAGCCGCTGGTCATGCACGCCCACGCCGGCGAGTTCCCGGAATTCTTCGCGCGCCTGCCCGGCGTCATGCAGCGCCTGACCACGCTGGTCTTCCGCCGAGCCGCGCGGGTCGTCGTCCTGTCCGAGCATTGGCGGACCGTCTACCGCGATCTGCTCGGGCTCGCTCCCGAACGCCTCGCCGTGCTGACCAATCCGGTGGCGATTCCCGAAGCCTTGCCGGCCCGCGCCGAGCGTCCGGTCAAGCGCCTGCTCTATCTCGGGCGGATGAGCGAGCCCAAGGGGGCCTTCGACCTGGTGCGCGCGATCGGCCTTCTGCCCGAGGCGTCGCTTAAGGCGACGCAGCTGACCCTTGCCGGCGACGGCGAGACGGAGACGATCCGCGCGTTGGTCCGCTCCCTCGACCTCGAGGCCAGCATCACGGTTCGCGACTGGGTCGGACCGGCCGAGCGCGACGCGCTGCTGGAGGCGGCCGATATCTTCTTACTGCCGTCCTATTTCGAAGGTATGCCCATGGCGCTGCTGGAGGCGATGAGCTGGGGATTGGCCTGCATTGCGACACCGGTCGGCGGCATCCCGGACATCCTGCGCGACGGCGTCAACGGCATCCTGGTGCCCGCCGGGGATCATGCGGCGCTCGCCAGGGCGATTGACCGCCTGATCCATGAGCCCGCCGGCCGCCTGGCCCTTGGCCGTGCCGCGCGCAACGACATGCTGCCTTATGCGATCGATCGCTATGCGAGCAGGCTGCGTCAGCTCTACGCCGAGGTCGCGCGCTGATGGAAATGATCACCGAACCCGCTCCCCGACGCGATCGGGCGGAAAGACGACAGCGCACGCGATGCCGGCCCAAGAACAACACCAAGACTGCAGGAAACGGACGACCTCGATGACCAAGCCTATCTTGACCTGGGATGATGTCGACATCGATGCCTTCGGTGTCGAGCCTTTGCGCATCAAGCACCGGCTTCATGAAAGCCCGCTCTTTTCCGATGACATGCTGGCGACGCTGATCGAGCAATCGGCGCGCGAGAACTACTATGTCAACACCATGGACATCACCTCGCAGGACCGGCGCACCCGGCGCGAAGGCGAGACCGGCGACATCAGCGGCAAGGACGCCCTCCAGGCGGTCAAGGATGGCAGCATCTGGTATCTGCTGATGCGCCCGGAGCAGGTGGATCCGCGCTATCGTGAGCTGGTGGACGAGATCTATGATGAGATCGCGAGCCACGTTCCCGGCTTCGACGCCACCAGCCGCAAGCTGTCGATCCTGGTGTCGTCACCGAACATTCAGGTCTTCTACCACACCGACGTGCCGGGGCAGACGCTCTGGCAGGTGCGCGGCGTCAAGCGCGTCTACGTCTACCCGCCGCGCTTCCCCTATCTTCCCCAGCCCAATCTGGAGCGGGTCGTGATGGGCGAGGCCCACGAGATCTCGCTCGACTACGATCCCGCCTTCGACCAGGATGCCGTGGTCTTCGATCTTGAGCCCGGCCAGATGCTGCACTGGCCCCTGAACGCGCCGCACCGCATCAGCAATCACGACTGCGTCAACGTCTCGTTCACCACCGAGCACTCGACCAGGGACACCAGGCGCGCCTTCATCGTCAACTACGCCAATGGCGTGCTTCGGCGCAGCCTGGGCGTCAGCGAGCTCAGCCAGGCGACCGGCGGGCCGCTCTACTGGGCCAAATACGGCGTCGCCGGCGCCTATAAGATGCTCGGCATGAACAAGAAGCGCAGCCTCACCTACAAGGTCGATTTTCGGGTCGATCCGTCCCAGCCCAAGGGCTTTCGGGATATCACGCCCTATGAGTTCGGGAAGTGATCACCGGCGTGCTCGCCAGAGACGACGCTATCGGGCAGATCGAGATCGTCGAGGATCTGCCCGGTATCGATGCCGTCGCCGCACCCTGGCGCGCGCTGGAGGCGCGGACGGCAGAACGCTCGACGTTTTTTCAGTCCTATGCATGGTGCCGGGCGGTCGTCGACCTCAGGCACCGTTCGGCATCGTCCTCGGGGCGCCCGTTCATCGTGACCTTGAGACGGGACGGGGGCATCCAGGCCCTTTGGCCGCTTGCGCTGTTTCGCCAGGGACCCTGCCGTTTCCTGCGCGCCCTCGACGATCCCTTCGGCCAATTCGCCCAGCCGCTGGTCGATCCCGCTCTGGACGCGCATGCGGCGATCGCGGCGATGGTCGGCGACATCCGGCGCCGTTCGCCCGCCGACGGGCTGCTGATCACCAAGATCGCCGACCGCTCGCCGCTGCGCCCGGCGCTCACTGCCGAAGGCGCCAACCTGACCCTGAGCGACCAGGCGGTGTTTCTCGATCTGTCCGCCTATGGGGACTTCGAGACCTACCAGAAGACCGTCAACGTCAAGACGCGCAAGAACCTCAGGAACGCACGCAATCGCCTGACCAGGGACCATACGATCGAGCATGAGGTCACGACGGACCGCGACCGGCTGGCGGCGATCATCAAGGAGGCGACGGACGGCCGTGCCGCCTGGATGCAGGCCGAAGGCAAGACCTCGCCCGCATTTCGCGACGACCTGTTCGCAGCACTGCTCGCCGCCTTGCCCAGCACCGAGCCTTCGTTGGGGCTGATCGGGTTTCGCCTGAAGGCCGAGGAACGCGTGATCGCGGTGCAATGGGGTTTCCTGCACCGCAACTGCTACTACGCCTATCTGTCCGCGCGCGATCGCGGCTTCGATCAGTACAGCGCCGGCAGGATTCACCTCGGCATGATCATCGAGGCCTGTGCGAAACGCGGGATCGAGCGCATCGAAATGATGTCGCCGCCGAGCGAGTACAAGCTGCAATGGACCAAGTCGCTGACCAGGATCGACGACGTCATGCTGCCGCTGACCCAGGCAGGACGGCTCTATCGGACGCTCTGGCATAGCGGTCTGCGCGAGGCTCTGAAACAAACCTACTACCGTCTGCCGCAGGGCCTGAAGAAACGCCTGTCGCAGACGTCCACAGCCTGAACGACCGACGAGCGCGTCACGCGCCCGCTGCGTGCATCACTTCTGATCTGGAACCGGCCATGTGCGGCATTGTTGGCAGTATCGATCACCCTCACGACATCGACCTGGCGCTCGCGAGGCTGCACCACCGGGGACCGGACAGCCGCGGTTCGGAGACCAGGCGGATCGCCGAGCGCACGGTGATCTTCGGCCATACCCGGCTCGCCATCGTCGACCTTTCCGAAGCGGGCCATCAGCCGATGACCGACCGGAGCGGCCGCTGGCTCCTGACCTACAATGGCGAGATCTACAACCACCGCACCCTGCGCCAGGATCTCGACATCGCCTTTCGCGGCCATTCCGACACGGAGACCCTGGTCGAGCATCTGGCCGCGTTCGGCATCGGCGAGACGGTCGCCAGGCTCAACGGCATGTTCGCCTTCGCCGCCCTCGATCAGCAGGAGGCGAAGCTCTATCTCGCCCGCGACCCGTTCGGCATCAAGCCGGTCTATTATCGCTTTCCGCCCGCGGGCGGCTTCGCCTTCGCCTCGGAAATCCGCGCGCTGCAGGCGGCGAACGAGCCGAGCCTGCAGATCGACCCGGATGCCCTTCAGTCGTTTTTGACCCTGCGCTTCGTGCCCTCGCCGGACACGCTCTGGCAGGGCATTCACCGCCTGCCGCCGGGGCATCTGCTCGAGGTCGATCTGCGCAGCATGGCGCATCGGCTGATCTGCTACATCGAGCCGGTCACCGAGCGCTTCCGGGGCTCGATCGACGACGCCGTCGCCGCCTATCACGATCTGCTGGGGCAGGGGATCGAGCGCCAGCTGATGTCGGACGTGCCCGTGGGCATCCTCCTTTCCAGCGGCATCGATTCGGCGATCGTCGCGGCGCTGGCCAAGGAAAAGGGGGCGGAGCTGCCCTGCTACACCGTCGGCTTCGACAGCGGGCATGACGAGAGCGAGATCCCGGGGGCCGAGGAGACCTGCCGCGTGCTCGGCCTGCCGTTCCATCCGGTGACGGTGCGGCCGGACGACGTGCTGCCGGTGTTCGACCAGATCGTGTCGACCCTGGAGGAGCCGATCGTCTCGACCGCGCCGCTGGTCATGTGGAACCTGGTCAAGCGCGCGCGCGAGGACGTCACCGTGGCGCTCACCGGCCAGGGCAGCGACGAGCCCTGGGGCGGCTATGCACGCTATCAGAACGAGATCGTGCGCAATCTCCTGCCGTTTCCCGCAGCGCTCGGCGCGCTCAAGGCGGGCGGTGCTCTCTGGCAGCGCCTGCCGGAATGGATCGGGCGCGCGGTGCGCAGCCTGCCGATCAAGGATCGGGCGAAGCGCTTCCAGGAGGCCTATGCGCTCTTCACCGCCGAGCAGCGCGCCCATCTCACGGGCAGGGAGGACGAAGGGCGCGCGCTCGCGGCGCTCAACTACTGGCTCGAATGGCACGCGCCGGCGAACTGCACGCCGGCCGAGAACATGATGCGCCTGGACACCCGCACCTGCCTAGCGGACGACTGGCTGCTCTACGGCGACAAGATCTCCATGGCGTTCTCGCTCGAGACCCGCGTGCCGATCCTGGATCTCGACGTGGTGCGCTTCGTCGAGTCCCTGCCGCTCGATTACCGCGTGAAGCTCGGCCGCACCAAGATCGTGCACAAGCTGATGGCCAGGCGCTATCTGCCGCCGGCGATCGTCAACCGCAAGAAGATGGGCTTTCCAACGCCGTTCGCGAGCTGGTCCCGCGGCCGCCTGAAGGAGCAGGTGGCGGGCATGCTGCTGGAGGAGCTGGCGCGCGACGGCCTGATGCACCGGCCGACGATCGAGAAGATCTGGAGGCGCCATCTCGACGGCAGCGGCGATTTCAGCCGGCAGATCTACGCGCTGTTCATGCTGGCGAGCTGCCGGCGGCGGTTCGCGGCGTGACCGGAGTTCGCTGCCATCGGGTCGCAGGGAAAAGGTGAGATCATGGAAAAAGCCCTCGGCGTTCGTCCTCGGCCCTTCGGCGGAAAGCTGAGATGGTCCGTCGCGTTGCTCCTGCTCGTCCCGCTCCTGGCGGTCACGGTCATGATCGCGGGTGCAAAGCTCTGGATGCTCGGTCCTGACGCCGACATCACCATCAAGCCGGCCGACATGGCGGAGGGGGCTTCGGCCGTCGATCTCCTGACCGATGCCACCGCGACCCATATGCTGCACACCTGCTGCGCGGACTCGATGGAAGGGCCCGAGGACATCGACGGGCGGCCCGCCGTCCTCTTCCGCGTCAGGCCGACCGATCCCCTGGTCAAGGGCAACTACCGCGCCGAACTTCGCCTTCGGCCGAATGCGATCGGTCAGAGTGTCTGGTATCGCGGCCGGATCTTCGTCCCGAACGGCTGGAAGGAGTCGCAGCACCACGTCATCGCCATGCAGTGGCACGGCACGCGGGACGTGTTCCTGTTCGAGCCGGGCCGGCCCGCGCCCCTTCAGCTCAGCATCATCGATGACCGCTGGGAGATCACCAAATCCTGGGATCAGCGGTTGCTGTCGCCGGCCTCCGATGACGGCGGTAGCGAGAAAGCCGGCCGCGCGGTGATCGGCACGGCACCCCTGGTGACGGGGCGCTGGCTGGACTGGGTCTTCCATGTCAGCTGGGCGACCGACGGCAGCGGCCGCGTGCGCGCCTGGCTGGATGGCCATCTCGTCGTCGACGATCGGGGACCGAACACCCACCGCGATCTGATCGGTCCCTATATGAAGGCGGGCGTCTACGTGCCGGAGTGGCTGAGCGACGGCCCGGAGGCGGGCGTGGACGAGCGGGCACTCTATCTCGGCACGCTTCGGCTGTCGGGTGGCAGCGATCCCTTCGGCATGAATGCCACCGGTTTCGGCGAACCGGGATCGACAGCGCGCCAGCTCGCCTCGTCCCACGGACAGGAGCGATGAGTGCCTCCTGCCGGCTGCACCGGGCAGCTTTCGCTGTCTTCGTGCTGGTGAGCCTGCTTGGCTGCGCTGAGCAGGCGTCCTTCGACGCCGGCGAGGGAGTCCTCTGGCAGACCGGCATGGAGCAGGGCGACCTTGTGGATTGGTCGAGCTTTCCCGGCGAGGAGACGTCGTTCGACAGCGGCACCTGCGACCGCCCGCCCCGTGGGGTGACCGAAGGGCTGGCCTACCAGGGCGACCACGCCCTGCTGCTGCGCGCGCTCACGCCGCGCGGCACCGAGTCGGGCTGTCGCCAGTTCAGGTTTCCCGAGGCCAACAGGCGCCATGAGCCGCGGCGTTACAGCTTCTGGCTCTATCTGCCCCATGACTACGAGATCGGCTATTGGGCGATGGTGGCGCAGTTCAAGTCACGCACGCCCGACGGCAGGAACGATTCGATCTGGTCGCTGCAGCTGCAGAACCGTGCCGACGGCAAGATGGTGTTCGTCACCACCTTCAAATGCCAGTGCGAAGGGCCGGGCAAGGGCGTCTATGAAAGGGATGCCCAGGGCTACAATCTGCAGGTCTTCAAGCGGCCCGACGCCGTGGTCGAAGCCAGGCGCTGGACCCGTATCGAGATCGATCGCCTGCCGTCCGAGACCTTCGACGGCGCGATCCGCGTCCGCCAGGACGGCGAGGAGATCTTCGCGTTCGACCATGTGGTGACGACCTATGAAGGCGGCAGCGATTCCTTCTCGCTCACGGCTTATGGTGAAGATGTGTACGGGCGCGACGGCAAGCGGCGGTCCGAATGGTTCGAAACCGTATTTGACGATGTCAAAATAGAAGCGATCGATGGTTGGCTATAATTCATGAGTATTTCATCCGTCGTTGAAGGTCTTTTTGATAGCTTGGCTGAACATTGCGTGATCGCGAAGGAGAGTACGCACTCACCGACTTCCGGCTTGCATCTGTGACAGTATCTTGATAGCAGATTCGCCAACAAGCCTGTCGGTTCTAAGGCGACAAGAACGATACGATAAATGCGCCAAGGGTTGAGATGGCCGAGTCGTTGAAGACACGCATGAAACGTGCCGCCATCGGTGCGCTCTGCGCCTCGCGTTTGCCGTCATTGATGGTGCCGCTCACGTCCGGGATCGGCTCGATCCTGATGCTCCATCGTGTCCGGCCGAGCCAGCGCCGCGACTTTGCGCCGAACGCCTGCCTGGAGATCACGCCGGTGTTCCTCGAGCGGCTGATCGCGCGTCTGCGGAAGAACGACATCGATATCGTCAGCCTGGACGACGCCGTCGAGCGCCTGCGTTCGGGCGGCGGCGGACGACGGTTTGCCTGCTTCACCCTCGACGACGGCTATGTCGACAACGACGTCCATGCGCGCCCGATTTTCGAGCGTCTGAACGTCCCCTACACGATCTATCTGACGACCGGCCTGCCCGACCGGACCGCCATCTTCTGGTGGCTGGTTCTGGAGGAGCAGATCGGACGGCGCGACCGGCTCGACATCCAGGTCAAGGGTGAAAGGGAGACGTTCGAGACCGCCACCCATGAGCAAAAGACGCAGGTCTACGACCACATCTACAAGCACTTTCGCCTGCTGCCGGCGCACGACTGCATGGAGGCGTCGAAACGGCTCTGCGACGATCTCGAGGTCGATCCCGCAGAGCTGTGCGCCAGGGAGGGTCTGAGCTGGGACGCTGTCGGTCGCATCGCCCGCTCCGACCTCGGCCATATCGAGGCGCATACGACGGCGCATCTCGTGATGAGCCTTCAGACCCGCGCCGCCGCGATCGCGGACATCGAAGCCGGCATCGAGCGCATCGATGCCCAGACCGGCGTCAGACCGCGGCATTTCGCCTATCCGTTCGGCGATCAGGGCGCCGCCGGCCCGCGCGACTACGAGATTCTGGATGAAATGCCCATAGCCAGCGCAACCACGACGATCGACGGCGTGCTCAAAGCGCATCATAGCACTCAGATGTCGTCATTGCCGCGCATCAACGTCAACGGCCTCTATCAGAGTGACGGTTATCTGGATATGGTCTGTTGCGGCACCAGCCCGTTGCTCGCGCGTGCCGGCTAGCAAAGCTACGTACTCGACTATGTGAACCTTAGAACTATGATAACGGCGCCCATGACGACGTCGTGGCGGTTCCGGATGAACGCCGGAAGGCGGCGATGCCGCTGAATGCCAGCCTCCGAATGGGTGACCTGGGTCCGTGATCCGGGCCTGTGGAGGTCAGGAGCCTCACCAAGATGAAAACAATCAAGCAAAACGACTATCGCTGGATGGTGGTCGCCGTCCGCAGACATCTGGCGTCGATCACCCTGCTCGTGCTCCTGGCGTCGGCGCTGGCTGCCGCCTACGCGGTCCTGCGCGAGGACGAATACACCGCCTATGCCGAGATCCTGGTCGAGCCGGACAACAATGAATTCGGCGATCTGGCCGAGGAGAACAACTTTCTGCCGGCGACGATCAGCCCCAACGAGATGGAAACCGAGCTTCGGCTTCTGACGTCGAGCCGGGTGCTGTTCAAGGTCATCGAAAAACTCGGCCTGACCTTCGAGCCGAGCGGTCTCGGGCGCGTCAAGACCGACATGTGGAGCTGGATCAGCGCCGAGGCCAAGCCGCTCGAGGTCGCCGACGAGGCGCAGAAGTTCCGCAGTTTCCGCGACAGGATGACCGTCGAGCGCGATCCGCTGGCCTCGACCATCACCATCGGCTACCGCTCGACCGATCCGAAGGAAGCGGCGAAGGTCGCCGATACCATCGCCGACGTCTATCTGGCCGATCGTCTCGACGCCAAGCGCAAGCTGTTCAACCAGACCGCCAGCCATCTGGAGGCGCGGGTCAATGACATGGCCGAATGGCTGCGCAAGGAAGAAGCCAAGATCGAGGAATACCGGGCCGAGGCGGATCTCTACGACGTCAGCGGCTCCTCGCCGATCGAGCAGCGCTACGCCACGCTGACCAACCAGCTGACCGAGGCCAAGCTCGGGCTGACCGACGCCCAGGCTCGCCTGTCCCAGGCCAAGGGCCCGATCGCCGGCCGCGAGGATTGGCACGGCATCGATCTCGAGAGCATCAAGGAGGTGCAGTCGTCGCCGGTGATCAGTGATCTCAGGCGTCAGGAATCGGAGATCCGCCGCCGCATCGGCGACCTCAGCAGCCAATATGGCCGTCAGCATCCGGTGATGCGCAATGCCCGCGCCGAGCTCGACGGGGTTCGTTCCTCGATCACCGCCGAGATCAAGCGCATCGTCGATCAGCTGCAGCTCGAGGTCGAGGTGGCCAAGAACCGGGTCGGCACGATCCAGGCCCAGCTCGACGAGGCCGAGCAGGAACTGTCCACCACCCAGAGCAGCCGCATCCATCTGCGCGAGATGGAACGCGATATCGCCGGCCCGAGACGGGTCTACGAAATGATGCTGGACCGCTATCAGCGCTCGACCGAGCAGGAAAAGCTCGTCACCGACACGGCGCGCGTCATCGGCCCGGCGATCGTGCCGGATGCGAAGAGCCAGCTGAGCGGCATGCTGCTCATCGGCATCGCCGGCTTCTGCGCCGGCTCCGCCGGCGTGGGCCTGGCGCTCCTTCGGGAGATCGGACGCCCCGGCTACACGGATGCGGACGAGCTCGAAGCGGATGTCGGCTATCCCGTGCTCAGCATCGTGCCGTGGGTCCGCCGGTCGTCCAAGGAGGATGCGGTCAAGCGCAAGCGGTCGCTCGAAGCTTTCGGCTTCATCGAGGCGATCAGGAGCGTCATCCAGGTCCTAATGAGCAAGCGGCCCTCCGATGGCAGCCAGACCGTCGGCAAGGTGGTGGCGCTTACCTCCTGCTTCCCGAACGAGGGCAAGACCACCCTGGCGCTGAGCCTTGCCCGGCAGGCGAGTGTCGGCGGCGTCAAGGCCATCCTGATCGAAGGCGACCTGCGCAAGGACGGGATGCAGACCAAGCTGAAGACGCTCGACGCGGACAAAGGCCTGATCCACCTGCTGAAGGGCGAAGCGTCAATCGAGGAGATCATCCAGAACGAGCCGTCCAGCGGCGTCGATGTCATCCTCGGCCTTGGCCCCAGCAAGGAGGCCTTTTCGCTGACCCGGTCGGCGGCGCTGCGCCAGCTCTTCGATGTGCTGCGCCAGCACTACGAGCTGATCGTTCTGGATTGCGGACCGCTGCTCGGCATCAGCGATACCCGGTCCCTGGTCGGCATGGCCGACGAGGTGGTGCTCGTGGTGCGCTGGCAGACCACCGAGCGGAGCGCCGTCGCGACCGCGGTCCGCGGGCTGGAACGTCAGGAAACGCCGATCGCCGGATTGGTGATGACCCAGGTCGATCTCGCGGAGCATATGCGCTACGGCAACGCCGACAGTCTCCACTATCAGGATCGCTATCACGCCTATGCCACCGAGATCTGAGCCGACCGTCACGCCGTCGGCCTCAGCGATGACGGCGCTGTCGCTCCGCACCCTACGCCGTCGGCTGCTCGTCCGTCCGAACGCGGAGCGTCGACCCTGATGGCCAAGCCGGCTTTCCTGACCGCGATGCGCCATGTCGGCTGGGCGGGCATCGAGGTCGTGTCGTCCGTCCTGGTGTCGCTCCTCGCCCTTCTCGGCATTGCACGCCTGATCGGTGCCACCGAATTCGGCCTCGGCGTCCTGGCCCTCGGCATTACCCAGATCCTCGGCGTCGTCCTCGGCAGCCTGTTTCACGACGCGCTGGTGCGCCATCCCGATCTGACCAGGCGCCATTTCGACCTGGCCTGGACCGCGACGCTCCTCCTGAGCATCGTCGCCTGCGTCATCTGCCTGATCATCGCCGAGCCGCTCGCCCACTATTTCCGAGAAACACGCTTCGTGCCCGTCTTCCTGACGCTGGCTCTGGTCCTCGTCCCGGAATCGCTGATCGCCCCGCTGATCGCCGAGCGCCGCCGCGAGCTGGATTTCCGGCTGGTGACGGTGCAGTTCCTGATCGCACGCGCGGTCGGTGCGCTCGCCGGCCTGGTCTGCGCGGCCTTCGGGCTCGGCGTCTGGAGCATGGTCTGCCAGCAGTGGATCACCGCGGTCGTCGGCCTGATCATCCTTCTGGCGAAGAGCCCCTATCGCCCGCGTTTCGCCGGCGCCTTCGCCGACCTCCTGCCCATGCTGCGCTTCACCAGCTCGATCATCGCGACCCAGTTCGTGATCCAGTTCGCGCAGCGCCTGCTGCTCATCTACATCGCGCGCATCGGCGACCTGACCCTCGCCGGCTATTGGGGCCTCGCCGATCGCCTGATCGATGCCGTGCAGCGCACCGTCACCAACGCGCTCTATCACGTCTCGCTCTCGCATTTTTCCAAGGTTCAGGACGATCACCGGCGCCTGGGCGAGCTCGTCCGCCAGGCGAACATCTGGTTTGCCGGCATCGTCTTCCCCGGTCTCGCCCTGATCTGCGTCGCCGGGCCTGAAATCATCCGCTTCCTGGTGGGCGACGGCTGGGGGCCGGCGGGGCCGGCGGTGCAGGTCCTTGCGCTCGGCGTCATGGTTCAGCTCAGAAGGCTGATGGACCATGTCGCGCTGAACGCGCTCGGCCGATCGGACGTGGCCCTGCTCGCCTACGGCGCCGAGGCGGCTCTGGCTCTCCTCGCCCTCGTGGCCTTCGGCCCGGTGACACTGGTGGCGATCGCCCTGATCCGCGCCCTGCAGCCGATCGCCGGCGATGTCATCATCATCGCGCAGTCGATCCGCCTGACCGAGCGCCGCGTCGACACCGAGCTGCTGGACGTGGTCCGCGATCTGCTGTTCGTGGTGGTGATAACGGGCGCGATCTGGTGGCTGCACCATCAGGTCGGTGCGCATCACGGCGTCCTCTATCAGCTGATCGCGAGCACGCTCGGCACGCTCCCGGTGGCGCTCGCCGCCTTCACCCTGCTCAGGCCGGCCCTCACGGCGTCCCTCTTCTCGATGGCGGCCGAGCGGCTGCGGACCCAATGACGATCGCCTGGCATCGCGAGTAGCCATCCGAGGCAAACAATACGGACGCCTGGGTGCACGCATTCGCCGTCTGACGCCCGCAATTCGTGCGTGCCTCGGGAACCTCGATGAGCGATCATGGTTGGAAGCACTGAGCGGCGGGCGCTGAGCTTGGCGTTCAGGCCGCGCAAATTGCGCAAGGCGTCAGCCAACAAAAGGTTTCAGCAGGGAGGAGGAGAAGCTCCGATGGATCATGTCTACGCCACAAGCGATGTCTATGGGTCGTCGTCCGACAGCATCGAGGATGCCATCCAAAAGGCGGTCAAGACGGCAGCCGGTCATGTGCGCAATCTCGACTGGTTCGAGGTCAAGGAGATTCGCGGGCATATCAAGGAGGATGGTTCGATCGGGCATTATCAGGTCGGCGTGCGCCTCGGCTTTCGCTACGAGCCAAGCGGCGGCTGAGCCGGAAGGGACAGATCGATCACACAGCGGGGCAGGGGAAACGTCCATGGCCAGGCAGCATGGTCCGAGCATCAGGAAGCCCGACGTCTACGAGGCGCTTCGCGATCGAGGCGCCAGCAAGGAGAAGGCCGCGCGCATCGCCAATGCGCAGGCGGACGGCCGGCGCAAGCCGTCGAAGAAGGGCGGTGAGCAGCCGCCCTACGAGCAGTGGACCAAGAAGGAACTCTATGAGCGCGCGAAGAGTCTCGACATCGACGGCCGCTCGGCCATGGACAAGGACGAGCTGATCCAGGCCCTGCGCGACCGCTAGGTGGTATGACCACCTCAGTGTGGCATGACGACCTCATTCGGTCCCGTCCGCCGACGCTGGGCGTGCCCCGTCAGTCGGCGACGTCGGCGATCGTCCGGTCGTCGTCGATCAGGCTGGCGAGCACTTCCATGTTCATGATCTTGTCGAGATGGGCCAGGAGGTGGTGGCCATGCTGCTTGGCCAGCTCCGGCCGCGCGTAGATGTCCAGCACCTGTTCGATGGTGCTGCGCAGACCCTCCGGCGTGAACGGCTTGGCGAGCACGAAGGCGGGCTCGGCGCCGTTGCCGGTCAGGAGCGCTTCCGGATAGCCGGTGACGAAGATCACGGGCAGGTTGCTTTCCTTCAGGATGCGCCAGGTGGCGGCGATGCCGCTGTCGTCATGCTCGAGATGCACGTCGGTCAGAATCAGCGCGGGCGCATGGTGCTCGAACAGGGCGGCGGCGGCGTCCTCGTTGGCGGCGGGGCCGACGATGGTGAAGCCCATGCCCTCCGCGACCGCGGCGACGTCCTCGGCGACCATCGGATCGTCCTCGATGATCAGCACCTCCCTTCCGGCGACGTCGCTCGGCGTCTCGCCCGCCTCGGCAAGCGCCGTGTCGATCCTGACCTTGCTGGCGCGGAGGATCTGCGCGATCTCGTCGCGCGAAAAGGCCTCGACATTGGCGAGCAGCGCCACCCGGCGCTCGAAGGTGGCGAGATCGCGCAGCAGCGGGCCGACCTCGGCAGCCTCGCCCGGCGAGGCCGCGTCGACCACCTGCTGCAGCCGCTTCACCACGGCATCCCAGATCTTGTGAAAGGCCTTGTAGAGGAGGACACGCGCATCGCCGCCTTCCAGACGGGAAGGCTCGGCAATCAGCAGTTCCAGGCACATGCGCACATAATCGTCGCCCGCCTGGCTGGAGCCGGCGAGCATCCGCGCATGGCGGCGGAGATAGGGCATGTGCGGCAGCAGATCGTCGGTTTTCATGGTCATCCTCCGGCGGGATGTGGATGACCATGAAACACCGAAGCTGACATTTTGCTCCCTGGCGATGGAAAAAGGTCAGCGCGCCGCCGATGGGCGAGATCAGGACCGCCGGATCATGGCGGCGACGTGCCGTTCAGGGCGGCGCGGTACTGGCGCTGCACGATGTCGGAGCTGTAGGGTTTCTGGATGATCGGAACGCCTGCCAGCTCCTCCGGCATCTCGATCTGCTCGCCATAGCCGGTGGCGAAGGCGAAGGGGATGTCGAGGGCCTTCAGCTTCAGCGCGATCGGAAAGCTGTTCTCGTCGCCGAGATTGATGTCGAGCAGCGCGAAGTCGGGCGGCGAGGAGCGGATCAGGCGAAGGGCTTCGTCGATCGTCGAGGTGATGTCGACCGAGGACGCGCCGAGGGTCAGGAGCACGTCCTCGGCGTCGAGCGCGATGATCATGGTGTCCTCGACCAGGAGGACCCGGCCGCTGACGCCGCCGTCGGAGGACGTCTCCTCGGCGTCCTTGGCCTTCAGGGCGCGCACCATCTCCTCGTCGATCTGGCGCACATGGGCGGCCGGCACCTTGAGCTCGACGCGCACGCCGGAAAGCGCGTAGTCAACCCTGCTCTCACCCTTGAGATCGAAGGCGACGGAATGCTCGATGATCGTGCTGCCGAAGCCGCGGCGCTTCGGCGCCTGCACCGGCGGCCCGCCCTGCTCGACCCAGCGCAGCCTGAGATCACCTTCCGCGTCCACATCCCAGGTGACCTGCACGCGGCCGGACGAGTCGCAGAGGGCCCCATATTTGGCCGCATTGGTCATCAGCTCGTGCATGACCAGGGCGAGGGTCGAAAAGGCCTGCGGCTCCAGGAGAACGCCGGGGCCGTCCAGGGCGACATGCTCCGCCTTGTCGGTGAGGAAGGCCTTGGCCTCGGCTTCGATCATGGTGCGCAGCGGGGCGGCGTCCCAGTGGTCGGTGGTGATCTGGTCATGGGCGCGGGCGAGCGCTTCGATCCGGCCGCCGAGCATCAGGGTGTATTGGCGAAGGCTGGAGACGCTGCCCTGGCTCTGCTTGACCAGCCCGCGGATCAGGCTGAGGATGTTGCGCACGCGGTGATTGAGCTCGGCGATCAGCAGTTCCTGGCGCTCATGCACGCGCCGGCGCTCGATCTCGGCGGCATCCGTGAGGCGCAAGATCACCTCGAGAATGGTGCTGCGATAGCCCTCGGCGATCCGGCGCTCGGCCTCGGTCCAGTCGATGCATTCACCGCGCACCTCGTCCTCCCAGGCAGCGAAGCTGGCGCGCGGCGACAGGCGTTCGCCGGACTCGCTCCGGACCACCGCCTTGTCCGGCCTGCCCGCCCAGGTGACGGTGTTCACCTGCTCCTGGCGGAACAGCATGAGATAGTCGCGCGGCGTGCGCGACACCGGGATCGCGAGCATGCCCGCCGCGCTGTCGACATAGTCTTCGGCGGGGGGATGCAGGCTGCTCAGGCGCTTGACCACGATCAGCTCCTGATCCGTCTGCCGGTTCAGGCGGGCGATCAGCGCGAGCAGCTGCTGCCGGTCGGGAGCCCGGCCCTCCATCACGAGCTCGTCGTCGACCGCAAGGGCGGCGCCGTCGCAGTCGATGGTCGATCGGATATCGCCGAGAAACTGCTTCAGATGGGTGTTGTGGTCGCCGTTGCCGGTCATCATGCCGACCAGGCGATCGTGGATGCGGCGCGCCGCGCGCTCCCTTTCGGCCAGCGCCTCCCGCTCCTGGCGCTCCATCAAGAGAGCGAACATCTGCACGAACAGCTCGACCGTGGTGCGTCGCTCGAAGCTGATATGGCGGGGCGCCATGTGGTGACAGGCGATCAGGCCCCAAAGTTCGTCGCCCTGCAGGATCGAGATCGAAAGCGAGGCGGCGACGCCCATATTGCGCAGATACTCGATATGCACCGGCGACACGGCGCGCAGCACGCTCAGCGAGAGGTCGAGCGGTGCGCTTCCTGGCATACTCAGGATGGGCGAGGGTTCGGCGCCGACATTGCTGATGATGCGCAGCAGGTTTTTCCGATAGAGTTCGCGCGCCTGCTTCGGGATGTCGGATGCGGGGTAGTGCAGGCCGAGATAGGGCTCGAGATCGGACCTCGCGGCTTCGGCGATCACCTCGCCGTCGCCGCCCGGGTTGAAGCGATAGATCATCACCCGGTCGAAACCGGTGACGGCGCGCACCTGGCGGACGGCCTCGTTCAGGAACTCGGCCCCGGCGCCGACGGTGTTCAGCCGCGCGATCATGGCGTTCATGGTCGTGCCGGCGTCCAGCCTGCTGTCCGGCGCGCTCGGCTCCAGCTCGATCACGATCAGATCGCCCGAGCGGTGCAGCGCGACGTCGAACCGGCGTTCGTCACCGAGAAGGGCGATGCCGAACAGGCGTTCGGTCCGAGCGCCGCGCTGCAGGCTCTGCAGGCGGCCGCGGATGGTGTGCACGCTCTCTTCGGACAGCAGCTCCAGCAGCGAGCGGCCGATCAGGCCGGCCGCATCGCCATCAAACGGGAGATAGTCGCCGATGGTCTCGGAGACATAACGGACCATCCAGTCCGAACCGACCGCGAGCAGCCCGCCGCGCGGCTGGATCGCACCGGGTGTGTGAATCGGCTCGCGATCGCAGGCGCTAAGATCGACCGACATCACAGACCTTCTCGACCATGGCTATCCTCAAACCGCTTGCCCTCAAACCGCCCGCAACGCCATTGGACCGTCATGATCCGGCATAAGGCAAATGCTCGCGCTGTCCATGGGAAATTCAACACAGGCGGGCGTTTCGAGTTCCCGAGCGTCCTGTCAGCTGCAGATTCGTGGTTCGCCCGGCCGCCCGGCACGCCGGACAGCGACGCCGTCGGCAAGCCCCCGCGGCCCGGTCGCGGACGCTAGTCCTCCAGCTCCCTGTCCTCCCCGCCTTCGCCGGCAGTCGGTGCAGGCTCGTTATCGCCGGCGTCATTGTCCGGCGCCGCGCGTCGGGCGGAGGCGGCGCGGCGCAGAACGTCGAGCAGGGCGGCAGGGGTGTCGTCGTCCAGAAAGGCGTCGCCGAGAAGCTTGAGCTTGGCGTCGATGTCGTCGCCCGGCTCATCCTCGGTTTCGTCTACGCCGGATGTTCCGGCCGTCTTATCGGAATCGTGCGACAAGAGTCCTCTTAGCCTGTTGAGGGAACAAAAATGTGATACCGTTGTATGGAGAGAATGTGATCAATGCCCGTCGCCGCATCAAGTTCCCGTTAACATAGCTGTGCATTGGTACTATGAGAATGCAAATCTCGAAGATTTGCCCGTCGGAGTTCGCCCGTGTCCGCCAAACTTGATGACGTCGTCCCGCTCATTCCCTATCTCCGTCGGCACGCGCGGCTGCTGTCCGGAACCAAGGAAATCGGCGATGAATATGTGCGGCTCTGCCTGGAGCTGGTGACGGCCGAGCCGGAAAGGCTGGAGGGCGACGATCTCAGGCTGCAGCTGTTCATCGCCTTTCATCGATGCTGGAACGTGATCAGCCAGGTCACCGCGATGTCGCCCGAGGCGATCGACGGTCAGGAACGGCTGGAAGACGGTCTTGCCGCGCTGGCGCCGCTGGAGCGGCGGGTCCTTCTGCTGTCCGTGGTCGAGGAGTTTTCGCCGGCGCAGATCGGGCACATTCTGACGATGGAGGAGTCGGAGGTCCGCGAGAAGCTGAGCGAGGCTCGCGAGAACCTGCAGCAGCGCGTCATGGTGCCGGTGCTGATCATCGAGGACGAGCCGATGATCGCCATGGAGCTGAAGGACCTGGTGGAGTCGATGGGGCTGCGCGTCACCCATGTGGCCGCCAGGCAGGAGGAGGCGATCGCGGCCGCGGCGACCGAACAGCCGGGCTTGGTGCTTTCGGACATTCAGCTCCAGGACGACGGCAGCGGCATCGAAGCGGCGAGGGACATCCTGCAGCAATATCAGGTGCCGATCGTGTTCGTCACCGGCTTTCCCGAGCGCCTGCTGACCGGCGAGGGGCTGGAGCCCGCCTTCGTGGTCGCCAAGCCTTTCAAGGAGGACGGGCTCAAGATCACGATCGCGCAGGCGCTCTCCACCTACGCTGCCCCGTCGAACGCGGTCGACCACCGGGCGAAGCTGCTCGCCAAGCTGCGTCATATCACGGCCCGCGAATTGCAGGCGCGCGCCGATCGTTCGGCTTAGGAGCGAGCGTCACCGCTTCGGCGTGACCTCGTCCGTCCAGGGAATGTGGATCGAGATGGCGAGGCCGGTTCGCTCATAGGTGCGCTCGATGCGCCCGCCGAACTCATGTGCGATATTCACGTCGATCAGCTTCGAACCGAAGCCGTTGCGCGCCGGGCGCACGGCAGGCGGACCGCCGCTTTCGCGCCAGACCAGATGCAGCTCCCTGGCCGGCTCGCCCTCGCGCTCGACGAGCTGCCAGCGCACGTCGATATGGCCTTTGTCGGTGGTCAGCGCGCCATATTTCACCGCATTGGTCGCGAGCTCGTGAAACACCAGGCTCAGGGCGAGCGAGCGCTTCGGCGTCAGGGCAAGGGGCGGGCCGTCGAGGGTGAAGGCACTTCTTTCGGAGGCGTGCAGGAGCTGCGTTTCCAGCAGCACCTTCAAGGGTGATCCCTGCCATTTATTGTCCGAGAGAAGCGTGTGGGTGGTCGCTAGCGCCTGAATGCGCCCCTCGAACGCCCGCGAGAAACCGTCGAGCGAGTCGCTGTGCCGCAGGGTCTGGGAGGCGATCGACTTCACGACGGTAAGCATGTTGCGGACGCGATGATTGAGCTCGTCGATCAGCAGCTCGCGCGTCGCCTCGGCTTTCTTGCGCGCATCGATGTCCTCGACCACCGAGACCAGAAATTCCGTCATATTGTCGTCGTCGACATGGTGCACCGTCGAGACGTGACACCAGACGACCGAGCCGTCCTTGCGCACATAGCGCTTCTCGAGCTGCAGCCGATCGACCTCCCCCGCCTTCAGGCGGGTGAGCGAGTCGACGCTAAGATCGCGGTCTTCCGGATAGGTGAGCGTCAGCAGATTGGTCTGCAAAAGCTCCTCGCTGTCATAGCCGAGGATCTCGCAAAGCCGGCTGTTCACCCTGATCCAGCTTCCATCGAACGCAACCTTGGCAATTCCGACCGAGGCCTGCTCGAACAGGGTCCGATAACGCGCCTCGCGCACCGCCAGCTCGTGCTCGACGCGCTTTTGCTGGCTGATGTCCTTGAACACGATCGCGACCACGCGCTCGGCCTCGTGGCCGTAGCGAAAGGCATAGACATCGAACCATTTCTTCAGCGGCGCCGAATGCTCGACGAAGCGCTTGGGCTCGCCGGTTCGGGCGATCTCGCCATAGATCTCGAACCAGTGATCCTCGTGATTCGGGACCATCGCGCGCATCGACCTGCCGAGCGCGTTCTCGAGGCCCGTCTGCTTCTCGAAGGCGGCATTGATCTCGAGAAAGATGTAGTCGACCGGCTTGCCCGCCTGATCGAACACCATCTCGATCAGGCAGAAGCCTTCGTCGATCGAGCCGAGCAGGCCGCGATATTTGGCCTCGCTCACCAGGAGCGCGAGCTGCGCCTCCTTCTGCGCGGTGATGTCGATGAACGAGACGATGCTGCCCTCGAACGCCTCCAAGGCGCCGTCATAGGCGACGATGCGCCGAAGGAACCAGCGGCCGTCCTGGTGGCGCACCTCGTCCTCGACCGGGTCACCCGCCTCGAGCTGCTCGCTGGTCGGCATGGCGGCGAGATGGACGAAGCTATGGCTGATCTCGGCGAGACTGCGGCCCATATCCTCGGACGCGACGTGGAAGAGCTCGGTCGCGGCCGGCGTGAAGCTGCGGATCCGCCCTTCGGCATCGAGGAAGATGGTTGCGATCCGCATGCTGATCAGAAGATTGCGCAGATCGTTGTTGGTGCCGGCGAGCGCGACGTTGGAGGCCTGCAGGTCCTGGACGGTGCGTTCCAGCTCCTCGCGGCTAACGGCGACCTCGGCATCGACTGTCCCGGGCGGCGAGCTGAATGCGCGATCGGACAAGGTGAGCCTCCGGCAATGCGGGAGTCTGTTCACTCCCCTCGGCAGGCCGAACCTGCGCCTCCGTCAGGAGAAACACAAGGCTCGAACGGCGGAAACAGGCGCGCTTCAGGCTCCTCCGGGCGCCCGTACCGGGAACGGCATCCACATGCTGACGATCAGCAAGACGGCCGGGTTCGGTCAGGGCGATGCGTTTGACGGAACTTTATCGGATCGTCGCTGTTGTTTGGGCATGAAGGTTCGCTGGCCTTCGTCGAGAAACAACGAGAGGGACGAACATGAACGGCAACGCCGATGGCTTGAACCGGGATCAAGGTATCGCTTTGTCCAACGCTGACATGCAGCATGATCTGTTGAGGCAGCTCCGCAATGACGGATGGGTCGTTCGTGTCAAAAGACAGCAGGAGGAGCAGCCGACCACGTCTCCAGACAGTCTCAATCGAGCCCTCTACGCCGCCCTCAAGGCCTATCGCCGCGCCGGCAGGATGAAGGGTGATCGCGGCCTCCCCTGCCGTGCCGCCCTCCGCGCCTACAGGCGGGTCTGTCCTGACGATGCCAAGAGCAGCGAGCGCATCGTGCGCGCGCTGGTCATGGCTGTGCGCAACTGGCCGGGCGCTTTCCGCCCTTCCGAGCCGGCCTCCGCGTAAGCACCATCAGCGGCGCGACCCACCCCGTCAGGCGGCGCTGGTCTTGGCCTCGCCGCCTGCCTTTTCCGGAAGCAGGGCAGGCAGGATCGGCAGCAGCAGTCTGGTGACGACGGGGATGAGCAGAATGCCGAGAGCGAGGCCGATGACCCCGTCGATCGCTGCGGTCACCAGCCATGCGACGAACCCCTCGGCGATGCCGGGCGCCGCTGCGGCGCCCGCGGCGATGTGGTGGATCGTTTCGTAGGGCCAGTGCCAGCCGAGATCGTGCAGGCCGTGCACCACGATATTGCCGCCGACCCAGAGCATGGCCGCGGTGCCGACGATCGCGATCAAACCGAGCAGCTTCGGCATGGCGGCGACGATGCCCTTGCCGAGCGAGCGGGTGAAGGCCAGCCTGCCGCCCTGGCGCAGGGTCACGCCGAGATCGTCGGCTTTGACCAGCAGGGCGACCGCGCCATAGACCAGCACGGTGATGCCGATGCCCACCGCGGCCAGGCTGACCGCCTTGATCCAGAAACCGTCCGCTTCGATCGCGTTCAGCGCAATGGTCATGATTTCGGCCGACAGGATGAAGTCGGTCTTGATCGCGCCCTTCACCCGCTGCTCTTCGAGATGGGCGGCGTCGAGCGTTGCCGCCTCCTGCGGGCCATGCTCCTTTTCGTGATGGAGGGTATGCCAGATCTTCTCCGCCCCTTCGAAGCAGAGATAGAGGCCGCCGATCATCAACAGCGGCGTGATCAGCCAGGGCAGAAAGGCGTCGAGCAGGAGGGCTGCCGGCAGCAGGATCACGAGCTTGTTGAACAGCGACCCGCGCGCGATCTTCCAGACGATCGGCAGCTCGCGCGCCGCGGGCAGGCCGGTCACATATTTCGGTGTGACCGCGGCGTCGTCGATGACCACGCCCACGGCCTTCGTGCCGGCCCGCGCCGCCTGCGCGCTGATGTCGTCGAGCTGGCTGCTCGCCAGCTTCGCAATCGCGCTGACATCGTCGAGTAGGGAAAGAAGACCGCTCATCCACGCCGCCCTGTCATGATCCAATCGTCCGAACGCAGGAATGCGTCACCGGTTCCCTATTGGTGCCATGACAGGTTGGACATGGCTATGGGCGGGAAGGCGCTGCGGCGAGATCGAGCCGATGCTGCGGTCAGGCGCCCGCGCGCTCGATGTCGATCAGAAGCTGGTCGACCGACTGCTGCTCGATGATCGCCGAGAACTCGTTGCGCTTGGTGATCAGCAGGCTGACTCCGTCGATCAGGACGTCGATCAGCGTCAGGCCGCCATGCCGCTCGCGAAAGCGCCAGTCGACGCGGAGCGCCTCGGCCTTGGGGGTGGTGATTTCAGTCTGGACGACGGTGTCGCGCTCGCCCGAATGCTCGCTGCCGATCAACGCGAAATGGTCGTCGAGAGACGAACCCACACCCTCCGATGCGGCGACGATCTGGCCTGCGAGGGTCGACGTGATGAACTTCGGGAAGGACTTGAGGTAACGCTTTTGCTGATCGTCGTCGAGCTCGCGCCAGCTGCGACCGAGGGTCAGGCGGCCGAGGAGCCTGGTGTCGGTGCCGGCCTCGATGGTTTCGGCGATCGCGCTGACCCGCTCCGCTTCGGCCATCTCGTCCGCACTCAGCACGCGCCACATATTGCCGACGAGCTGCAGAACGACGTCTTCCGCCGCCTCCGATCCCTCGGCTGCTGCTGCGGGCTGGGGGAGGGCGGCGAGCAGCCATCCAAGACAGGCGAGACCGAGACAGAAACGACGGGTCGGCAACGGCGAAGATTGCGTCATGGGACCAGGACTTTCCAAAGTTGAACGACGTGGCAGATCGGCCATGTCGAAAACAACAGCGCTGGCCCGTGGGAGTTCCCGAGTCCGTTCCGCGACGTCGGCCTCCGGCCTCGAAGCTTCCCCTCCCGTCGGGAACGCCGGGAGGGGAAGGGGAACCGAACGCGGGGAACGACGTTGCAGTCGACGCCGGGACAGGGGGCGGGCATGATGCCCTGCGGCGATCGGGCACCTGTCAGCGACCGACAGAGACGAAAGGGCCGATCCGTTTTGGGTGCCAATATGCATGAGCGATGACGAGCGAGAGCCGGGTGGCTGCGACGAGGACCCGATCCATCTGATCGGCAGCATCCAGCCCCATGGCGCCCTGGTGGTCGCCGCTGAGGGCAGCCGCATCATCACCCATGTCAGCGCCAATACCGAGATCGCGATCGGCTGGAAGCCGGAGGATCTTCTGGGGGCGCCGCTGAGCGTGCTGCTGGACCAGAAGCAGCGCGATGACCTCGACGCCCACGCGCACGTCCTGCCCAGCCCGGACCTGCTGAAGTCCTTTACCTGTCGGCTGAGGCGTCAGGACGGCGGCGAGGACGATGTGAGCTGCCTCGCGCACCGCGCGCAGGGTGGGCTCTATCTCGAATTCTTTCCCGATCAGCGCGTCGACATCGACGACAAGGATCTGGTGCCGCTTCGCCAGCGCATGATCGACGATCTCAGGAAGCCGGACACGCTCGACGGCTGCTGCGCCGCCGCCGTGCGCGTGGTGCGCCTTGTGACCGGCTTCGACCGCGTGATGTGCTATCGCTTCCACACGGACCTGCACGGCGAGGTGGTGGCCGAGCAGACCGACCGGGAGGACAGCTATCTCGGGCTGCACTATCCGGCCTCGGACATTCCCGCCCCCGCCCGCCGGCATTTCGAGCTCAATCTGGTGCGCCTCATCCCGGACATCGACGCGGAGCCGGTCCCGATCATGGGGGCCGAGGATGCCGGGACGGATCTGGATCTTACCTTCGTCAAGCTTCGCGGCGTGGCGCCGGTCCATGTCGCGTATCTGCGCAGGATGGGCGTGCGCGCCAGCGTCTCGCTTTCGCTGATGGTCAATGGCAGGCTCTGGGGGCTGATCGCCTGCCATCACGACGTGCCGCGAGCCCTTACCGCCCCGCAGCTTCAGGCCTGCGAGCTCGTGGGCCAGATGATCGCCATCTTCATCGAGGGCCAGCAGAACGCCGAGCGCCTGCAGCGGCTGATCAAGGCGCAGGAGCTGGCCTTCGCGATCGGCCGCCGCGCGATCGATGGCCAGGACTTCGTCGAGCGCCTGCGGCCGTTCGTCGGTCACATGGCCGAACTGTTCGGTGCCGATTCGATCGTCAGCCGGATCGACGGCACCTGGCGTGCCCTGCATGGCTGGAGCGGCGACGAGATCGATTTCAAACCGCTGGTGCCGCATCTCCAGGATGGGGCGTTCCTCGCCGATCGCTTGAGCGATTTCCTGTCGATCGAGCCGGCACAGCGCTCGGAGCTGGCGGGCGGCACCTATCTCTCGATGGCCGACGGTGACGAGGATTATCTGTTTTTCGGCCGGCGTGAATATCCCTACAGCGTGACCTGGGCGGGTGAGCCGACCGAGGGCGCGCTCGACACGGATGTGGCCGGCGGCGCGTCGACGCCCCGGGGTTCCTTCGCCCCCTGGCGAGAGGAGATCCGCGGCCGCAGCCGCCCCTATCTCGAGCATGAGCGCGAAGCGCTCGCCATCGTGCTGCAGGCCCTGCGCGCCTCCTTCGGTGCCCATCGCGAGCGGCGGCTGCGTGCGGCGCAGGTCGAGGCGGAAGCTCTGCAGGGACGGCTCCGCCTGCAGCTCCTGCATACGGCAAGGCTCGCGTCCATGGGCGAGCTCGCAGCGGCTCTTGCCCATGAGCTCAACCAGCCGCTGACCGCGATCACCAACTTCGTCAACGCCGTGCGCCATCGGATGCAGGCGAGCGATGCGGACTATGACGACGAGATGCTCGAGCTGATGGACGACGCGGTGAGCGAGACCCAGCGTGCGGGCGAGCTGGTGCATCGTCTGCGCAATTTCGTGCAGCGCGGCGACCTCGAGCGGGCGCCGGTCGATCTTGCGGCGCTGGTTCTGGATGCTGCGAAGCTGGCGCTGTCCACCAGCAGCTCCGGCGCGATCGATCTGAAGACGGCATTTCCCGCCGACCTGCCGCCGGTCGAGGTCGACTCGGTGCAGATCGAGCAGGTCGTCTTCAACCTCGTGCGCAACGCGATCGACGCCATGGCCTCGACGGAAACACGGCAGTTGACCCTTGGGATCGACGGGAAAGAGGCTAGCATGGTCGAGGTCTCGGTCGAAGACACCGGGCCCGGGATTGCGGATGACATCCTGCCGACGCTCTTCAAGCCCTTCGAGTCGTCGAAGCTGCAGGGCATGGGGATCGGTCTCTCCCTTTGCCGTTCGATCGTCGAAGCCCATGGCGGGCGCATGGCGTTCGCGAACACGGGCGATGGCGCGCGATTTTCATTTACGCTGCCCGCGACAACGACCATGAAGGACGCATGAAGCAGGAAGCCCCGCATATCGCGATCGTCGATGACGATGCCGCCGTCCTGAAATCGCTGTCGGCGCTGCTGCAAGCCCATGGCTACGCCACCGAGACCTTCCGTTCCGGCGAAGAGTTCAATCTGCAGGAGGGGCATCGGCACGCCGATTGCCTGCTGCTGGATCTGCGCATGCCCGGCATCAGCGGCCTCGAGTTGCAGGCGACGCTCAAGGCGACGGGCCGCAATCTTCCGATCGTGTTCATCACCGCCCACGGCGACATCCCGATGGCGGTGCAGGCAATGCGCCAGGGAGCCGTCGAGTTTATCGAAAAGCCGTTTTCCGACGAACGCCTGCTGCAGGCGATCGAGCTCGCTCTGGCGCCGGATCCCAGCCGGGAGGAGCGAACGCGCGAGCGCGTCGAGGCATCGGAGCGGCTGGCAGCATTGACCGCGCGTGAGCGCGAGGTGTTCGAGCATCTCGCGATGGGCGAGACCAGCAAGGCGATCGCGCGCATTCTCGATATCAGCCAGCGCACGGTCGAAGTGCATCGCGGCAATGTGAAAAGCAAGCTCGGCGCGCAGACATTGTCGGATCTGATCAGAATGAAGCGCAGGCTCGCCGACGACTGACCCGCGCCGGTCGGCGCGGATGACGGTGCCGCCTACGTAGTCTTCCCCAATAGCCGGGCGCCGTACCGCACGCCAGCTTTCCAGGACGATGCCATCTGCCAGCGGCAGAGGCTGCCTGGTCTGATGCCGATCCTTTCCACGACACCCTGAGCGAGATGTCTTCCAGGAACGGAAACGGCGCGCCCGACCTTGCGCGCTCCATCGAGCAGCCGGCGGCGATCCATGTGGTCGCCGACCACGACTCGCTGCGCCGCTCGCTGATCGCGCTGCTGAAGGCGTGGGGGACTGCACCGGTCGCGTTCAAGAAGGGCAGGGGCTTTCTCCGACGCCGTCGACGGGGCGAGGAGCCTCCGGCCTGCATGATCGTCGATACCCATGGTCTCGACCGAAATCTGGCGTCGTTTCTCGACGATCTGAGGAGGGGCGATCCTGCACGGCCGGTGCTGATTCTCCATGGCTCGGAACAGCGCCTGCAACGTGACCTGGCGACGATCGATCAGCGCAACATCGCAAGTCTGTTGAAGCCCTATCAGGTCGGCGAACTCCATGCCGCCGTCCAGACCCTGCTCGCGGATCGGCGCTGACTATCGGTTTTCTACGTACGTAGTCGATCCCAATTTTGGGCCGGCGATCGAGCCCTTAACTTTCCTGGCAATCGACAACGTCACCACATCGATTGATCATGCGGCGCAGGCTCCACGATCCAGCGTCCGCGCGAAGGAGCCTGGCTGATGATGGCGCTCGATGCGGATAAGATCCTGTCCGACGTGCCGCGCATGCGCCGCTATGCGGCGCTGATGGTCCTGAACGACAGAGAACAGGGCGATCGGCTGGTCGAACAGGCCCTGGAAGACCTCGTCGCCAATCCTGCGATCCTGAAAGGGAAGGTCAACTTTCGCCCCGCATTGCTGCGCATGCTGCAGCTTCGCCTGCAAAGCGCGATCATCATCGGCAACGGCGCCTGCGCGGCGACCACCGCCACGACGGAGCCGGCCGAAGACGTGCTCGGCTCCATGGCGACCATGTCCATCGAGCAGCGAAGCGCGCTGCTCCTGGTGGTGGTCGAAGGCCTGAGCTACGAACAGGCCGGCTACGTGCTCGGCGTCACCCCCGCGATCGTCAAGGGTCTGTTGCAGGACGCACGAGACCATCTCGGGCGGGGAGCGGCCTGAGCTCCGAAAACGGCCTGACGAAGATAAGCTGGAAAAGAGGCTTACAGCCTCGCCCCGTCTAGCCGGTGTCGTCCTCCGGCCGATCGGATGCCGCCTGGCGGCCATCGCGGGCGTCGGTCTCGCTGCGTGCGTTCGTGCAGATCGCCCGCAGGCGATCGGGAACGGGCTCCGCCAGAATGTCCGCTCCCAAGCGGCGCAGCTCCTGTTCCCACCAGGACGTGACGTCTTCGGTGCGCAGCCGCATCACGCCGCGCTTCCGGTCGGCTGCGGGCGGCTCGCGATCAGCATCGTCTTCGGGCGGACCTTGTCCTCTCGATCGGGTCATGGTGCGCTCCATCGCTAGCGACGGGGGCGTGCCTCGCCTGGCTCGGCGGTTCACCCCAATGGATATCCGACAAAGCGATCCGGCCGCGCGTTGATCAGGATCAAGCTGCGCCGTTCCGCGATTTCGGATCGCGTGTCCGTCCTTCATCAAAGATACGCTACCGGTGCTTCAACCTGTCGACTTGGGATCCAGCGTCAGAAAATCAACCTCGGGATCAGGGCCATCAGGATCAGGCCGATGATCGCCACCATGGCGGCAAGGTGCAGATGGCTTTCCGCGCCCGGCGCTTGTGCGGCAGATCTGTCGACGCCGGCGACACGATATCGGACAACGGTTTCGACATCAGCCTGGATCGTTCCGAAGATCCTGGAAGCGATCGAGCGCGGCTAGTCCGTGGCCTCCTCGACCTTCTCGTCGACGCCCTCGTCGAGGACGGCGCCGCCGGTCGCGCCAGCCGCGCCGCCGACGACCGCACCCACCGGTCCGCCGACGACCGCACCGGCTGCGGCGCCGCTCAGACCGCCGGTCGCAGCCCGCTCTTCAGTTGTGCCGCCGCAGGCAGTAAGGGCGAAAAGCGACGAGGCGAGTACAGCGGTGGTCCAGCTTTTGGCAAGAGCCATGATCATTGTCCTTCCTAGTTCATCGGTTCCCGAGGGTTGAACACCGCTAAAACCGCAAAGTTCCCAAACCACAGAGGAGACCAGGACATCAGGGTTCAGCCTCAGACCGCCTCCCGCTCCTCGGTCATGTCCTTCTCAAGTTCCCGTTTCAGCCTCTCTTCTTCCATCTCCTCGCGTATCTCCTCATCGCCTTCGCTGTCGATGATCGCCGAGATCGGGCCGTCGGTGCCGATCGCGTTGAACGCGATCTTGATCGCCGCGAGAATGGGCACGGCGAGCAGCATGCCGGGGAAACCCCAGAGCCAGCCCCAGAACAACACCGACATGAAGACCGCGATCGGATCGAGGGTGAGCTGTCGGCCGACGATGAACGGGCTGAAGAACTGCCCCTCGAGCGCGGTCAGCAGCATGAAGGCGAGGGGCGGCAGCATGATGGTCAGCCATTGATCGAAGGTCAGGATCGACACCAGGCCGATGATGGTCAGCGTGGCCAGGGCACCGGCATAGGGGATGAAGTTGAGCACGCCGGCGAGGACGCCCCAAAGCAGCGGGTTGGGCATGCTCAAAAGATACATGGTGATGGCCGTGGCGATGCCCAGGACCGTATTGATCGTGCCGACAGTCAGCAGATATTTGGCAAGATGGCTCTGGATGCGGCTCAGGATGTCGGTCCAGAGCGCCTGCTGATCTTCATCCTCGATCGCGGCCGTGACCCGTCGAAGGGTCCAGCCGCCGCGCGCGAGCAGGAAGAAGACCAGCGCCAGCATGACCATGATGCTGATGAGGGTATTCTGCGCTTCGACAAAGATGCGCTGCAGCAGGCTCGGCCCCTCGACGGTCACCGAGGGCTGGCTGTCTCTGCCCAGATTTGCCGCTTCCTGCAGGTTCTTCGTGACTTCCTGCACCTTCTCGAGCGGTCCGCGCAGCGCCTCGAGCTTGTACTCGAGCTGGATCTTGAAGAGGGGAGCCCGCTCGATCCATTCGCCTGCCGGTCCCGACAGCGCCAGGATCAGCCAGCCGCCCACCGCCAGCAAGGTGAGGATGACGATGGCGGCACCGACGATTTCCGGGATGTAGATGCGTCCGAGCGCGCGAACGACGGGGCGGAGCACCATGGCTGCCAGGACCGCCAGGCACACCGGCATCAGCAGCGCTTTGGCGAAGTAAAGCGTGTAGACGACCGCGAGGAGGAGCAAAGCACCGCTGATCAGACCCTGGCGCTGCACCAGGTCGTATACCAGCGGTCTGAATGCGCGCCTGATCACCGCTCCGCCCGCCGCGGCGCGCGCATGACCCCGGTCATTCCTGCGGCCGGCCGTCTTATCTGAAGCCTAGAAATGAAAGAATGGCCAGAACGACGACCACGACGCCAATGATGTAGAAAACGTTGTGCATGAGAGCCCCCCTCCGCAGGTTGCTGTTGAACCATGCCGGCCATGCGCGGTCTGGATGCCGGTGACTATGAAAACACCCCTTCGCCCGATCGGTTCCGGAGCATTCGCATCGAGGCGGACCTGCAGCCCGGTGCCGCTTGATTGAACGGGCCGGCGTCCTCACCTGGTAAACGGCGACGGCGCCGTTCGGTTCCGTCGAAGCCGTTGCCGCAGGGAACCTGACGGACACCTCTGCGTTAAAAAGGAATGAAATGGGGCGGCAAGCGCGACGTTTGCGGCACCGTTCGTGGTGGGGTGGAACGGACGATCAATGTGACAAGCAACAAGAACCACGACGACATGAACGACGACGACAGGGCGCGTGGCCGGCTGGCGAACACGCCGTCCGATTTTCCAGCCCTCGGATGGCGCGACATCCTCTGGCGGGTCTGGGCGGCGCTCGGTCAGGACAATGTGTCGATCGTCGCAGCCGGCGTCGCGTTCTACGGCATGCTCGCGGTCTTTCCGGCGATCACGTCCTTCGTGTCGATCTACGGCCTGCTCGCCGATCCCGCGGATGTGCATGCCCAGTTCGCGGCCTTCAGGGGTGTCATTCCCGATCAGGCCTGGGACCTGATGAACCAGCAGCTGCAGGCCGTGGCGTCCTCCAGCGAGCAACGCCTCGGCATCGGTGCCGCAGTCGGCCTGATCATCGCGCTCTGGTCCGGCGGTGCCGGTATCCGGGCGCTGATGACCGCGCTCAATATCGCCTATCGCGAGGTGGAGAAAAGGAGCTTCATGCGGTTTTACGGGACGGCGTTTGTGTTCACCCTCGGCATCGTGGTGATCGGCATCTTTTCGCTCGGCGTGATCGTGGTGGTGCCCGTGGTGCTCAACCTGATCAAGCTCGGCGCACTCAGCGCTGCGCTGATCAAGGTGCTGCCCTGGCTGGTGCTCGCGGCCGTCATCACGATCGCGCTCGGCGCGCTCTATCGCCACGGCGCCAGCCGGCGCGCGCCGAAGACCCGCTGGGTGAGTGCAGGCGCCGTGCTCGCCACCGTGCTCTGGCTGTTCAGCTCGATCCTGTTCTCGTTCTACGTCGCCAATTTCGCGAGCTACAACCAGACCTACGGCTCGTTAGGTGCCGTCGTGATCCTGCTCATGTGGTTCTGGATCAGCGCCTATATCGTGCTGCTCGGCGCCGAGCTCAATGCCGAGATGGAGCATCAGACCAGGATCGACACGACGGAGGGGCGGCCCAAGCCGATGGGACAGCGTGGCGCCTTCGTCGCTGACCATGTCGGCGAGGTGCCGTGAGCGTTTCAGCGGCCCTTGAGCGAAGACATCGGGGCAGCGCGTCATGAGGACGGCCACAGACAAGCCCCCGCTCGAGTGGCTGGCACGCGGCGGCTATGCGGCCAGGGGCGTCGTCCATGTCATCATCGGCTGGCTTGCGCTGGTGGCGGCGTTCGGCGGCGGCAGGACGACGGGCAGCAGAGGCGCTCCCCAAAGCATGCTCGGCCAGCCCTTCGGCAAGATCCTGCTCGCGATCGTCGCCGTCAGTCTCGCCTTCGGTCTCTGTGGGGGAGGTGGTGCCGGCGTCGCCCATGTCTGGAAAGGCTGGCACGCGACGTTCGACAAGCATCTCCGCTGGAGTGATGACGAGCGCAGGCTCGGGCGTCCGATCTGCCGGTTCGCCCTGGTCATGCGTGGCATCGCGTTCATCATCATCGGCGGCTTCTTCATCATCGCCGCCTGGCAGGCTGATCCCGACGAAGCGCGCGGGCTGAGCGGCACGCTCCAGGCCCTGCAGCAGCAATCCTATGGCTTTGCGCTGCTCGGCGTCATGGCGATTGGCCTGGTCGCGTTCGGCCTCTACAGTCTGATCGAATCGGTCTATCGCAACGTCGAACCGGAGGGCTGACTTGGCCTCGCACCCGCTTTCGCGGCGCGCATCGCGCGAATGGTCCGTTCTGGTCCTCGTGCTTCTGCTGGTCGCGTCCGTCTGGGCCTTCGTCGGGCTCGCCGACGAGGTGGTGGAGGGCGAAACCCATCGTTTCGACGAGACGGTCCTGCTCCTGATGCGCAATCCGGCCGACCCCGCCGATCCGATCGGGCCCGGATGGGTCGAGGAGATCGGCCGCGACGTTACGGCGCTCGGCGGCATCGCCGTGCTGGTGATGATCGTGCTCGCCACGTCCGGCTATCTCGTCCTGGCGCAAAAGGCGCACGCAGCCCTCTGGCTGATGCTCGCGACCGGCAGCGGCATGGCGCTGAGCACGGTCTTGAAGATGAGCTTCGACCGGCCGCGCCCGAACCTCGTGCCCCACGGCTCGATCGTCTACACGGCAAGCTTTCCGAGCGGTCACTCGCTGATGTCGGCGGTGGTCTATCTCACCATCGGCGCCCTCCTGGCGCGGGTGCAGCCAAGGCGCCGTCTCAAGGCCTACATCCTGTCCCTCGCGGTTCTGCTCACGCTGCTGGTCGGCATCAGCCGCGTCTATCTCGGCGTGCACTGGCCGACCGACGTGCTCGCCGGCTGGACCATCGGCGCCGCCTGGGCGCTGCTCTTCTGGCTGGTCACCTGGTATCTGCAGCAATCCGGCCGGGTCGAGGGCGACAGCGCCTGAGCGTCTCCGGTTCCGGTCGCGATCGAAGATCGTCCGATCGAGCACTTCGGCTCGACGCGTCAAACGCCTTCCCGCCCGTCGTCGCCCGTTCTTCACCTTTTCTTAACCCCAAGCCGTCACCATCGCATTTCGGTCCATGCGACCCTGGGACTCTGCCCGTCCGCAAAGAGTGTGGGGCGTGGGATGGATTCCCAGGATCGCATGGACCAGAGCATCATGGTGGCCGAACTCGGTTAAGATATCGTGAAGCTCGCGACGAAAAGACCGTCCCTGATCGACGCGCAAGCCGAACTTGATCGGGTTTTGACCCTAGCCTGCATTTTTCAGAGCGCCCCGACGGCGCGGACAACCAGTGGAGGAAGGATCCACCCAGATAGTAGTCGGTTTGATCTGGTAGCTAGCAGGCGATGTCGTTGGGTGACGAGCGGCATCGAAGCCCTGTGACAAAGGCTGTCCTTGGGACGGTTGAGCAACCCTGCGGGCCGCAACGCGTGTGAAGCCTGAGCAGGCCTCGAAAGTGATGTTACGAATGCCGACCCGCCTGAGATTCGGGGAAGGCCGTGTGGGATCGAGAAGGAAGCCGACATGAGCATCGATCCTGGTTCGTCGGGGTGGTGGGCGCGGCACGCAGGGAAGGTTGTTCGGGTAATCGGGGGAGATCCAAGTCGGTCGAGGGTAGCGGCCTCAACGTCAGCTGGGCTGGCGGTCTGCTTGGAAGTCGGAGAGGGTCATACGACTGTTGACGCCGGGTAATGCCGGTCGAGGAAAGGGCCCTTGCTTCCGACACGCTTTCAACGAAGACGAGGGAAGGTGATTGGCTTTGAGCCTGGCAACACCGATAAAGATCCGGACGCTTCAGCGAAAGCTCTATGGCAAGGCGAAGGCGGAACCGGCCTTCTGCTTTTACCAGCTCTACGACAAGGTCTATCGGGACGACATCCTACGTTATGCCTATCGCTTGGCGAGAGCCAAACGAGGAGCACCGGGCGTGGATGGCGAGACGTTCGCGATGATCGAAGCGGCGGGGCTGGATGAGTGGTTGGCCGGCATCCAGGAAAACCTCCGTGCTAAGACGTACCGGCCGCAGCCGGTGCGGCGGGTTTTGATCGACAAGCCTGGGGGCGGAACCAGGCCACTCGGCATTCCGACGATTCGGGATCGGGTGGTTCAAACCGCGGCCAAGCTTGTGATCGAGCCGATTTTCGAGGCTGATCTCGAACCTCAGGCCTATGGCTATCGGCCGAAGCGCGGGGCAGGACGCGATCGGAGAAGGTCCACAAGCTGCTTTGGCTCGCGGCTACACGGATGTCGTTGACGCGGATCTGGAATCCTATTTCGAGACGATCCCGCATCCAGAGCTGATGCAATCGGTCGCTCGCCGGATCGCCGATCGACAGATGCTACGTCTGATCAAGATGTGGCTGAAGACGCCGATCTGAGAAACGGATGGCGAGGACGCCGGCGCATGACGGGCGGCAAGAAGAGGCGATCTGGCACCCCGCAAGGTGATTTCGCCGACGCTCGCCTTTTTGTACATGAACCGCTTCTTGAAATATTGGCGCCAGACCGGTCAGGAGAGGTTTCAAGCCGAGGTGGTGACCTATGCGGACGACCTGGTGATTCTCAGCCGCGGATGCGCGGCCGAGAGCAAGGATATGGACGCAGCAGGCGATGACCCGGCTCGGGCTGACCCTGAACGACGCGAAGACCGCAGTTCGTGACGCTCGTGCCGAACAGTTCGACTTTCTCGGTTACAGCTTTGGCCCGCACCGCTATCGGAAAGATGGACATTGGTATTTGGGGGCGAGCCCATCCAAGAAGAGCGTCGCCCGGCTGAAGCGGAAAGTGAGCGCGTTGCTCGCACCAGGCAATCAGGCGCCCTGGTCTGAGGTGCGCGGCCAGCTGAACCATCTGGTTCGCGGCTGGTCGACCTACTTCAGCTATGGCACGCGTCTGATGGCCTGCCGGGCGGTCGACAATCACGTCTATCAGCGTACGAGGCATTTCCTGACCCGGCGTCACAAGGTGCCATCGCGTGGCACCAAGCGTTTCTCGGATGCAGTCGTCTACAATGACATGGGCGTGCTGCGTCTGCGACACGTGCATATCGGCGCGCCGCCGTGGGCCCTGTCATGAAGTCGGTCGGGAAGCCGGATGCCGGCAATCGGCACGTCCGGTTTGACGAGCAGGGCTGGGAAACGGAGCCACGGTATGCCGGATTGCGGCGCCAGATCGAAAGATCTGCATCCGGCCACCGGCCACCTACCGCCACCGCGCTCAGTCCTGACTCAACCCGGTGATGGTGCATCGACGTCCGTGATCTGCGAAGGTGATGTTGCAGCAATCACTTAGCGGAACCAGGCGGAAGCGCCGATGCTGACAGGCTGTCGAGCCGGGCAGCGCGCATGTGAAGGCGTCGGCGGTCGCCGCGTCGTCGCTGATTTCGAAGGCGGCGCCATGACATCGGATGCCGGCGCACTGCTGCTTCGGCATGCCGATCGCACCTCGACCGCCTCCATGAAGGCCAATCAGCTCCGGCTCCGGTTCGCCGCGTTTGCCCATGTCCTGATCGAAGCGCTCCGTCGGCTCGGCCTTCGCCACACCCAGTTCGCCACCGCGACCGCCGGCACCATTCGCAACCGGCTGCTCAAGATCGGCGCCCTGGTAACTGTCAGCGTGCGCCGCTGCCTGGTGCGCATGGCTCAAACCTGCCCCTATCAGAGCGAGTTCGCGCTCGCCTGCCTCAGGCTCGGCCATCGGGCCGCCTGATCTGCTGAAAAACCCGATCAGACACAGGGCCTCGCCGAGGTCACGGCAAAGGACGGGCTGATCGTCATCGCAAACCGAAAAGGTTCGACCCTCCTGTCGAAAACGGCAAAAAGACGAAACTTGACGATGCACTCAGACTACTCCCGTCGTCTCAACGCCAAATCAGACGATCAAACGCGCCGAAATGCCGGTGCCGTGTGAAATCCAGGTTAGCCGCTGGGAGCGTCTGTCGAGCCGTCGGGGAAGGGCTCCCGCACCGCTGTCTTTGAGATGGACGAGTGATCGGGAGGCATGCGCCGCGGGCGCTCTCCTCACGCCCGAGCGGCGGCCTTGCGCAGCAGGTCGTGAATGAACCGCAGCTTGTCGATGGCGGGGGCGGCGAGGACGAAGGGGTAAAGGTCGGGCTGGCCCATGCTCTGGTTCAGGCTGTTGACCGCATAGGTCACCGGCAGCCAGGCGGCGAGCAAGGCGTCGAAATCGCTCTCCTGATACGGGTCGGTGTCGACATCGGCGCTCAGCGCCGGGTCGCGGCCCGCCCTCGGGGCGACGCGGAAGCGAAGCGCGGATGCGGTCTCCAGCGTGTCGACGATGTGCAGGTAATGCGCGAAGCTCTCGGCGAAGTCCTCCCAGGGATGAGCGCTGGCATAGGCGGAGACGAAGCCGGCCGGCCAGTCGGCGGGAGCACCGGCCGTATGATGCCGCTCCAGGCTCGCGCCATAGTCGGCACGCTCGTCGCCGAAGAGGATGCGGAAAAGCTCCAGGGACGGCGCGTTCCTGACCAGGCGTTCCCAGTAATAGTGGCCGATCTCGTGGCGGAAATGGCCCAGCAGCGTGCGGTAGGGCTCGTCCATGTCGCTGCGCGCCTGCTCGCGCAGGGCATCGTCCGCCTCCTTGAGATTGAGCGTGATCAGCCCCTCGGCATGGCCGGTCATGACGCCCGGCCGGTCGCGAAAGGACGGGGCGTCGTCGGCGAGGACGTCGAAGGCGAGGCCAGCGTCCGCGTCCTGGTTCTTGTCGATCAGCGGCAGGCCGAGGCGCATCAAGGAGTAGATCAGTCGGTGCTTCGCCGCCTCGATGCGCTGCCAGAGGATCAGGTGCTCCTGGTCGTCGAGGTCGGGGATGGTGCGGTTGAAGCGGCAGGCGCGGCAAAGCTGATCGGCGGCATCGGCAGGGATCATCCAGTTGCAGGCCTGGTGCTGCGCATTGGCGCAAAAGCGCCAGCGTTCGCCCGGTGCCGCCAGCGGATGCCAGCCGCCGCCGTCTCCGCCCTCCAGTGCCGACAGGACGGTCCGCTCCGGCAGATAGCCGAGCGCCGAGCCGCAGGACTCGCAGACCGTGTTCTGAAAATAGAGCTGCTGGCCGCATTTCTGACATTCGAACAGCTTCATTCCTGCAGACCTTCTTCCAGCCCTCGCTTCATGGGCGATGCCGCGTTCACTCGTCGATGGCCGAGAGATCCGGCTCCTCGCCGAGCCATGCGGTCACGGGCACGGCGGAGACCGTATTTTTCGGGCTGCCTTCGATCAGCCGGTCGGAATAGGAAAGATAGACGAACACCTTCCGCTTCTCGTCATAGAAGCGCACCACCTGCACCGCTTTGAAGATCAGCGAGGTACGCTTTCTGAACACCTGCTCGCCGTCCTCGATGTCGCCATGCACCTTCACCGGACCGACCTGCTTGCAGTTGACCGCGGCATCGGAGGGATCTTCGTCCAGGCCGACCAGGCTTTTGAACCCGCCGGCATCAGCGCGCGACAGGTAGCAGGTGATGCCGTCGATATCGGGGTCGTCGAAGGCCTCGACCACGATCTTGTGATCCGGTGCCAGGAATTTGAACACGGTCGACACCGAGCCGATTTCCTCGGCGGCGAGCGGACTGCCGGCCAGCAGCGAGGCCGCGATCAGACATCGGGAGAGGGCGGTCGTGGTCGGGCGCATGACGGTCTCCGGGATGAGGCGAGGGGCGATCACTGTCCGTCGGTCGACGATGACAAGATCGAACGCACCGGGCAATGGCGAGGTTGCATTGCCCGGTGGGGCCCATGCGCTTCGAAAACGCGTCACCGGGCTATGGACGACGCTCGGGATCGGACGGAAGCTCGACCGGCTGATCCGCCGGCACCTCCTCCGGAACCTGATCGGGCGGCCAGGCGGGCGGAGGCTCCGGCGGCTGCTCCGGAACCGGCTCATGGGGATCGTCGATCGGTGGCTCGGGCGGCACTTCCTCGGGCGGGACGACCGGAGGATCGGGTTCGAGCGGTGTCGATATCGTCACCATAAGCTCCTGTCAGGACGAAAGGGAGTATCGTTTCGGCCGAAACGGCCGATCTGCTGAAGCAATGCTTGTCGAAACCTTTGGTTCCGATCTCGGGACCGGCGGCGCTCTACGTTGGCTCGATCACAGGCCCGTCATGGGGTTTGTTGTGCTCGACCGCAAAGATGTGGCTGTAGAGGTTGGCGATCCACTGCTTGCCTTCCTGGGTCAGGCGGAGATAGGCGAGGGCGTCCCTGATATAGGGCTCGACCACCTGCCAGAAGAAGGTGGGATAACGCTCCTCGATATCGGCGGGACTGCCGATGCAGAGCCGGTCGTTGGTGCCGGTCTCGAGAAATTCGTAGTAAAGCGCATTTTGCTTTCGCAGATAATTCGGATCTGCAAGCTGGCCGATGAGATCGGCGGCGCGCACCAGGCCGGGCTCGTCCGCCGTGCCCTGGTGGTCGTCGTCGTCGGGGATCGGAAAGCGGGTGAGCTCGATTGCGCAGGCGATCCTGTCGGCGTCGATCTTGCCGATCGCCTTGGCGCGTTCCTGCACGAACAGCTTGCCGCGGTCGACGTGATGCGGCGTGAGAAAGGCATCCGACGCGCCGCGCGGCGGGGTGACGCGATCCCCCTCGGCGTTGATGACGAAACTGTCGACCGTGTCGGCGCGAAGGGCGCCGCGCACATAGCCGATGTCGTGGAGCAGGAGGGCGACGGTGAAGTGCAGCCAGTCGTCGGCACTCACCGGCTCGATCAGATCGCGGCCGCGCAGGATCTCCGTGCCCACCAGTGTGACCATGACCGTGTGTTCGACATTGTGATAAAGGGCGTCGCTCTGCGCGATGCGTTCGAGGGCGAGGCGCACGGTGGCGTCGATCTCGATGCTGAAATCCGGCTCGCGCCGTCCGTAAACGCGGTGATATTGCCGGATCAGATGTTCGCTCAGCGCATCCACGATCAGGGTGGTGGTATTGAGCACGGCCTTCCTCCCCACGCTCTCAGACTTGGAACGCGCTGGCGTCGGGCGAGTTCCGGGGCGTGAATCAAGACAAGCAGAGGTCGGAGAAAAGCGAAAGTTGATGATGACATCATGACGCCGTTCGCCGCTTCGTCGCGCCGACGCGCTCAGCCGGTGTCGATCCCGGAGAGGCGCTTTCGCAGGAAGGCGAGCACGGCGGCTTCCTCGGGCTGCAAACGCGGTAGTTCGGTGATCAGCTCCTGCTCGATCCTGTCCCGTAGGACCTGGACCAGCGTGCCGTCGAGATAGGCGTTCAGCACTTCGGGATGGACATAGCTCTCGCGGCAGACCGTCGGCGTGTTGCCGAGCTTGCGCGCGACCGTCTTGATCGCTCGGGTGATGTTGCGCTTGGCGGCGACGTCGCTGTCGAACTCGGCGAATTCGTTCAGCGCCCAGGCGGCGAGCACGGTCGCCGCCCAGGTGCGAAAATCCTTGGCCGTGAAATCGTCGCCCGTGACCGCGCGCAGATAGTCGTTGACATCGTTCGACGTCACCGTCTGGCGCGAACCGTCGTCATCGAGATACTGGAAGATCTGCTGGCCCGGCAGCTCCTGGATGTCGCGAACGGTGTGCGCCAGACGCCGGTCGCGCAGGTCGAGGTCCACCTCCCGTCCGCTCTTTCCTTTGAAATGAAAGCGCAGCCTGTCGCCATCGATGTCGACATGGCGATTCTTGAGGGTGGTCAGCCCGTAGCTCCTGTTGCTGCGGGCGTATTCCTCGTTGCCGACGCGGATCAGCGTGGTCTCGAGAAGGTTGACCACCGTGGCCACGACGCGCGGCTTCACCAATGTCCGCCGTCGCAGATCCCGGTCCACCGCTTCGCGGATGTCCTGCAGCACGCGACCGAACGCGAGAACGCGATCGAACTTGGCGCGTTCGCGCTCTTCGATCCAGGCGGGATGGTAGATATATTGCTTGCGCCCGCGCTGATCGCGTCCGGTCGCGAGGATGTGGCCATTGGCGGAGGGCGAAATCCAGACATCCTTCCAGGCCGGCGGTATCGCCAGCTGGTCCAGTTTTCGTCTGCGCGCGTCGGAACGGATCAGCCGGCCCGATGTGTCGTGATAGGAAAAGCCGCGCCCGCGCCGCCGCCGGCTGAAGCCGGGATCGTCATCCGACACATAGTGCAGCTCAGGTGGACAGGCGGCAGGCGCTGCGGGCGTCGGTTCGGTCACGGCGGTCGGTCAGCTCTCCTGAAGGATCAGCTCGACCCGGCGGTTTTCCTGACGGCCGCTTTGCGTGTCGTTGGTTGCGACCGGATAGGATTCGCCGAAGCCGCGCGCAGAAATGCGCTCGCCCGGCACGCCGGCATCGATCAGCGTCTGCCTCACCGCCGTCGCACGTTCTTCCGAGAGACGGAGGTTATAGTTCTCGGAGCCGGTGCTGTCGGTATGCCCTTCGATCGAGACCCGGAGATCGGGGCGTTCCTTGAGCGTCGTCGCCACCCGCTGGACCTCGGCGACGCCGCCGGGCTTCAGGCTGGAGCCGTCGACGTCGAACAGGACATCGCCCAGGGTGACCACGAGGCCGCGATCCGTCTGCTTGGCTTCGAGTGTGTCCAGCTCCTCCTGCAGCGAGGCCGCCTTCAACCGTGCTTCCTGCGCGTCGCGAATGGCGCTGGCCGCATCCTGGCGGGCGAGCTCCGCTTGCAGCCGCTCGGCCTGAAGGAGGACGGCTTCCCGTCGTTCGCCCAGGCCGTCGACCGACTGCCAATGGCCGACCGTCGTGGCGCGCAACTTGGTCGCGTCGGCCCGGCGCTCGACCAGATAGGCGAGATGGTCGAGTTCCGCCTCGCTGGCCCCGTCGGAGGCCGCGTCGTTCAGCCGATCCAGGGACTCTTCGGTGCGCTGCAAGGCGACGGGAGCATTGGCGCCGACTGCGGGGTCGGCGCGCAGCTGCTCGACGGTGCTGCGCGCCTCGTCCACCCGCGGGCTGGTGCTGGCACAGCCTGCAGCGACCAGACCGAGGGCAGCGACGAGCGGCAGGGCCCGCGTTCGCCGACCGATGGTCCAGCCGCCGATCGTCCGGGGATCGCGGTTTGCCGCCTGCCTGCTCATCGTGACAACTCCAAAGCTTCGCGCTCCAGCGCTTCGACGCTTTCCTCTGACTGTGCGAGAACCTCACCCGACCGCGCGGCATCGGCGCGCACGTCGGCGACCTGAGCGTCGACCAGCGCCTGTTCGGCCAGGCGCCGAGCTTTGACATAGTCTTCCTGGCGCATCGCCGTCTCGGCCTCGTCCAGCTTGTTGCTGGCCTTGCGAACATCATCGGGTGCGTATCGATCGGCATCCGTGCCCTGCACCTGCTGAACGGCGAGTTCTGCGGCTGCCATCTCCTCGCGCGGCGCTGTCGGCGAACTCGCGCAGCCGGCGACGATCACGGTGGCCGCGAGTGCCACGGTGGAACGTCCAAAGGTCATCAATCGAGTGCTCCCCTCGCTTGAACGATGCCTGGGCAGGACAGCTCCGTGCTGCATGCCGGCATCATGTCCGGAACTGAGGATGAAACAGCCGATGATTGATGGAGTTCCCCCCCGGTGGTGAATGAAGTCTGTGGAGACTGCCGGTGTCGTGGTCGGGAACTTCTTACCGCCAATATGGTTCCGAGGGGGTACCGTTCAGTTTCAGAGGAGACATCCATGGCCTCGACCATCGGACAAAAGCTCGCTGCCGCGTTGCTCATCGGCACCTTTGCCTGCGCGCTCGCCGCCTGCGAAGAGCAGGGGCCGGCGGAGGAGCTCGGCGAAGCGATCGACGATTCGGCGGAGGACGCCGTCGACGCCGTCGAGGACGCGACCGACTGATCGGCGTCATCATCGTCAAAAGCCTGACGCCCGCCGAACGTCTGTCCGGCGGGCGTCATGCATGTCGATAGTGCCGAATCAGCATCCGGACAGGTGACGGGGTCACATCACGTCGCTGCAGCGCTCGGCGACATAGTCCCAATTGACAAGATGATCGAGAAAGGCCTTCAGATAGTCGCCGCGGCCATTTCGATAGTCGATATAGTAGGCGTGTTCCCAGACATCGCAGCCGAGAAGCGGCACGGCGCCGTGCACGAGCGGGTTCTCGCCGTTCGGCGTTCCCATGATCTCGGCCTTGCCGTCCTTCCAGGCGAGCCACACCCAGCCCGAGCCGAACTGACCCGTGCCCTTGTCGACGAAGGTCTTCTTGAAGTCGTCGAAGCCGCCGAACTGCTCGTCGAGCATCTGGGCGACATCAGATCCGGGCTTGCCACCACCGCCGGGCCGCATCCACTGCCAGAAATGCGTGTGGTTATAGTGCTGGGCGACGTTGTTGAAGAGGCCCTGATCGACATCGAAGGCACCCTTCACCACCTCTTCGAGGCTTTTGCCTTCGAGGTCGGTGCCTTTCACCAGATCGTTCGCCTTGTCGATATAGGCCTTGTGGTGCTTGTCGTGATGATACTCGAGCGTCTCCCGGGACATGTGCGGCTCGAGCGCGTCATGGGCATAGGGAAGGTCCGGTAGCGTGAACTGGCTCATGGGGGTTCCGTTCATTGAGGTGTGCGACGCCGAGAAGGCGCCGGTGCGACCGTCGGCATCCCGGGGGAGGATGCCGACGGTCGCTGGGGGGTGCCGGAGCGCAACGGTGCGGTCGCGCCTGACATCATCGAACAACATCGCGAAGCGCGGTCGGTTCCCTGGCGATGCATCGCCGGCGCGCTCGACGCATCTCGTCGCGGTCGGATGTGAGAGGCTGGTGACCGCGCGAAGGCGGCTCAAGGAACCGAAGGCAGTGTAGAACGTTCCATCCCTGAACCTCTCTGTCACAATCAAGGGAAAGGAAAAATCATGGCCTCTGTGCGTTCGCCCTACGCAACCTGGATCGTCTCCGGCCTGCTGCTGGGCACGATGCTGATGCTTTCGGCGTGCAATACGGTTTCCGGTTTCGGTCGCGACGTCGAATCGGCCGGTGACACGCTGAGCGATACCGCGGACGACGTGCAGGACTGAGCCCGGAGGGGAGGCGCGTGGCGAGGGTTTCTGCTCTTGCCGCCGTCACCCGTTTCATCGACAGCCCCGTTTCATCGACAGCGGGGAGAGCTGGCTACGGTCGCTCAGACGCTCGTGCAGTAGAGAAAGATGCTGGCGATGATCAGCAGGGTGGCCTCGTCCCAGCGATTGAGCTCATGCGCCCAGATTTCATCGGCGGCGATCGCCGCAGCCGTGCCGCGCAGGATGCCGCTGATCGCGAGAAACATGGCGAGCGTCATCGCGAAGTCCGCGACGTCGACGAGCGAGGCGAAGATGACACCGGCGAGTACAATGGCGACCAGGCGAAAGCAACTGATGGTCGTCCTTGGGTCCATGGTCATACCGGCCTTGGCGGATTTGCTGCGGTCCATGTCGACATCCACGGTCATTGACCCTGTCTCTTCGTCGGCAACACCAGGTCATCGACGAAGTTCCCGCATTTTCTACGATCCGGCGGATTGCGGATCTTGCATCCAGCACCGGTGATTCCTCGGGAACTCCCCACCCGCACCGGTGTTTCATGACCTGGATGAGATCGATTGACCGTGCGTTGCGCCAACGATGGGGCTGCGCTGCATCGATCGTCGACTTGGGTAGGAATAGCGAAAGGGTTTTCAGAGATGGCAACGCAATCGGCAACCTCGGCCAGCGCTCCGAACGATCTGGGCAAGCTGAAGGACGACATCGAAACGCTGCGCGCGGATCTTTCGGCACTGACCAAAACCATGAAGTCGGTGGGCAGTTCGGCCATGGCCGACGTCCAGACCATGGGGGCTGACAAGCTCGAAGAACTGCGTGCCGAGATCGATCGGGCGACTGGCCATGTCCGCCGCCAGGGCGAAGCGTCGGTCGCCGAGATCGAGAAAGCCGTGCAGGAGCGGCCGCTGATGAGCCTCCTGGCCGCGTTCGGCGCGGGCATGGTGCTCGCCCGGCTGATGGGACGCGGCTGAGCGGGACGGATCATGATGCGCATTTCGACACCATGCTGAGCCGGCAGGACAGGCAGCGCATCCTCATCAGGGCGGTGTTGATCGCCCTCATGGCTGTCTTGCTGCTTACGGTCGTCGGCCTGCTGGTCGCCTCCGTCCTCATGGCGTTCCTGACCATCGTATCGCCGCCGGTGGCGGCGCTGCTCACCGCGTTCTGCCTGGCGGTGGTCGGCCTGCTGCTGATGCTCATCCTGATGCTGAGCCGGCGGCGTTCGGCCTTCGGCATGCTCAACGGCCTGGCCGTGCTTGGTCCGAACCTGCTGGGCTTCATCAAGCGCCGCCCGGTGGGTGCCATCGGCACGGCGCTGGCACTCGGCGTCCTGACCGAGCTGCTCCAGCGCGATGGGGCGTCTTCGGACAAGCGCGGTTCGGCGTGATCGAATGTCGGCCGTCATGGAACAATTTTGCACCGCGTGCCGTTTCCGGCTCGAGATCGATTGTCATCCGATGCGACAGGAGCTCAGGGTTCATGGCTGACAGCAAGGACGACAGACGATCGCCCGTTCATCCTCTGCCGCAGAACCGCCGCCGTGATCAGGATCAGGCACCGGCCAGGTGGCACGAGGATGCGGACGACGCCTCGCCTGACGCCCTCTATGACGCGCTGCACCGCCTTGCGGAGGATATACTGGACGAACCGGTGCCCGACCGGCTGCTGGACATTCTGCGCAAGAAACAGCCGAAAAAAGACTGACCGATGAACGGAATCCGGCCCTACTTCCCCTGGCGGATGTGGATCCCGGCATCGATTGCCGTCACCGTGCTGACCGTGATGACCGGGCTCGACATCTACCAGCAGATGCGTGGCCAGATGGTCGAAATTGCAGGCCAGGCGACGACGGTCGCGCAGGGGCAGCTGGCGGCCATTCTTTCCGCCGCAGAGGAGCTCCTGCGCTCCACCGAAGACAGGCTGAAGGAATTCGGCGACGTCAAGGAGTTCGCGGCTCGACCCGAGGTCCTCGATGCGGCGCTCAGCGACGTCGAGGCGATCATTCACGGCACGGGATTTGGCGGCCTGGCCGCGATCGACCGTGCCGGCAAGGTGATCGCCGTCGCGTCGGACGACGATCTGCTCGCTCATGATTTTTCCGGCCAGCCCTTCATCGAGCAGGCGTTCGAGGAGAAGATCTTCGCGCTCGCCAAGCCCATGGGCGAGAAGGAAGGTGCCTTCGCGCCGCTGGTCTACGGCGTCGTCCCCGACGACGATGAGAAGGCGCCCCCCCAATTCCTTCTCATGACCGAAATCGATGTGCGCTTTCTGGACAACTTCCAGTCCCGCCTGGCCTCATCACTAGTGCAGCATGTGGCCCTTCTCGACAAATCCGGCGCGACGATCGTCGGTTCCTGGCCTTTCGACGATGATCACCCCGCAGATGTCGATGTGCGCCGCGGCGTCGGCGGGTTCGATCTGGTCGCTGCGGCCGGTTTCAATCACGGCGAGGTCCTCCGCAATGTCAGCAGCGAGCTGCTGCTGCTCTTCCTCACCTATCTGACCTCGATGCTGGCGGTCACGGCACTCTCCTACGCTTACGCCTATCGTGCGCAGGTCGGCGACCTCCTCAAGCAGGTGGTCGAGCACAAGGACGTGCTGCACCGGGAAGCGCAGCACCGGGTCAGCGGCGCGCTGCAGCTGATCAGCAGCCTGGTGTCCTTGCAGGCGCGCGATGCGCAGAACGAGCGCGTCAGCCAGGCGCTCGACACCGTGAAGCACCGCATTGCCGCGATCCTGGCCGTCAACGGCAAGCTGTCCGGCGACACGGATGGACGGCAGGTCGATCTCGGTGTCTATCTCGAATCGATTTGCGACGACCTTGCGGCGAGCTACGAGCAGAAGCATCCGAACGCGCAGATCGACACGTCGTTTTCGTCCATTCTTTGCGATGGTGAAAAGGCGGTCAGGTTCGGATTGATCGTGAACGAGCTGGTCACCAACGCCTATCGCCATGCTTTTGCCGAGGGCAAGGCAGGCATGGTGACCGTGCGGCTTGCACGGGACGACCCGCAGTTCCATATCATGGTTGCTGACGACGGAGTCGGGGAAGGAGGAGATTTGAGCAACCCCGGCATCGGTCTGGAACTGGTGTCGCTGCTCGCCGAGCAAGTCAATTGCAGCCTCGAGCGCCTGCCCAGCGATCGTGGGCTGACCTGGCGCATCCAGGGTTTGATCGCAGATCTCGCGCCGGACGGCGGCAAAACGGTCTGAACCGGGTCGAGGCACAGGGAGACCTCACATGACGATGGCTTTGCAATCGGAGATACCCGCGCTTCGCCGCTACGGCGCTCTGCTGCTCGGCTCGAAACAGCGCGCCGACGACCATTTGGAACGCATGCTCGCGGAGGTCACGGACGGCGGCGACGATCTGTACCGGATATTTCACCGCCATCCGTTTCCGGGATCGGAGCTGCGGCTCGACGACTTCGTGAAAACCGATCACCGTCTGCTGGCCGCACTGCACAAGCTTGCGCCTGACGATCGTGCGCTGCTGCTCTTGACGACCTCGGCCGGCTTCGGCTGCGAACGCGTCGCCGGCATTCTCGGCCGGCCTCTCAACGACGTCCCGGCGCGCTTGATGCGCGCGCGTGCGCTGATGCAGGCCAGCTGTCAGAACCGCCTCTGCATGATCGTCGAAGACGATCTGATCACCCTGCGCCATCTTCAGGCGGAGCTGACGGACCAGAAGCTCGGCGTCGCCGGCACCGCGAAGAACCGGACCGAAGCCTTCGGCCTCAGCGACCAGGTCCGGCCGGATATCGCGATCATCGATCTCGCTTTGCCGGAAGGCGCCACCGCCGGTGCCGACGTCGCCGAGCGGCTGCGCGACCGGTTCGCGACCCGCATCATCTACGTCACGGCCTTTGCCAAGATCGCGAAAGACCTCGCGCGCTCGGGCGACAGGATCGTGCCCAAGCCCTGGGCATCCGGGTTGCTGAAGCAGGCGGTCCGCATGGCGACCGCCTGAGACCAGGCAAGGCGTCGCAAGCCAACAAGCGTGAACTGGAGGAAGCGCCGACCCCCGCTGCATGCGGGCGTCGTTCGGATGTCGCCGTGTCCACGCGTCGCCACGCAGACGATCGACCGGGTCGAGGAGGGAGCCTCCGGTCGTGTCGGAGACCGGCCTTCGGAGCGTTCCTCCGGAACTTGCCGCGGCCTCAGGCGTTCAGACCAACGACGGCGGCGCCGGATGACGTGATGGACGTCGGCGACGGCGTCGTTTCGAGACAGGGCAATGAGATGAGGACGGGCCGACATGTCGATCTACGAGAAAATCGAGCAGGATCATGCCAATCACCGAACGCTTTTGAACAAGCTCGTGGAAACGGAAGGCGACAGCGAGGACCGGCGCCGTCTATGGAAGGCATTCTACTACGACGTCAAGGCCCATGCCGCGGCCGAGGAGGAGACCTTCTATTCGAAGCTGATGGAGGATCCGGACGGTCAGGACGACGCACGCCACAGCGTTGCCGAGCACAAGGAGATGGACGACATCATGGAAGAGCTGCAGTCCATGGACTTCTCCAACCCCGGATGGCTCACGCGCTTCAAGACGCTGAAGCACGACTACGAGCATCATATCGAAGAAGAGGAAAACGAGATCTTCGCCAAGGGGCGGGACGTCTTCGACGAGAACGAAGCCGCGAGGATCGGCGAGCGCTTCGATGAGCGCAAGCTTGCGGAGCGTGACCTGGTCGACGAGAAAGCGGAGCAGTCGCTGGATGAGTGACTGTCACCGATGATCAAAGGGATGAACCGCCATCGCGCGCTCCGCCGATCTCGAGCCACGGTGTCACCATCATGATTCGGAGTGTGATGTCCATGCGTAAATTTGCGGTCCTCGTCGGCGTCCTGACCCTTGCCGGCCTGACCTGGGTGGTTGCAAGGGCGCAGTCCGGCCGTGACGTGTTCGAGATCGTCGGCGGCGGCGGCACGGAGCTGCAGGCGACCAGCATCGCCGAGTTCGACGAACCCTGGGCGATGACGTTCCTTCCCGACGGCATGCTGCTGGTGACCACCAAGCCCGGTGTGCTGTTCCACGTCACCCAGGACGGCACGTCGACCGAGGTCGAGGGCATCTGGGAGGTGGCCTATGGCGGTCAGGGCGGCCTCGGGGACGTCGTGCTGCACCCGGATTTCGCGAGCAACGGCCTCGTCTATATCTCGAACATCGAGACGCTGGATCAGGGGGCCACCTTCGGCGCGATCGTGTCGCGCGCGAGGCTCGACCGTTCAGGCGAGGCGCCGACGCTCGTGGAGATCGAAAAGATCTGGACACAGGAACCGAAGATGTCCGGCCAGGGTCACTTCAGCCACCGCATCGCGTTCGGGCCTGACGGCATGCTGTTCATCACCTCGGGCGACCGTCAGAAGCAGAACCCGGCGCAGAATTTCGACCAGGGCCTGGGCAAGGTCATCCGCCTGAATGACGACGGCAGCGTGCCGCCGGACAATCCCTGGCAGGACAAGGGCGAGCTTGCCCGGACCTATTGGTCCATGGGCCATCGCAATCTGCTCGGCATCGCCTTCGATGCCGATGGCCGTTTGTGGACTCACGAGATGGGGCCGGCGCATGGCGACGAGCTCAACCACATCGTGGCCGGCGAGAACTATGGCTGGCCGATCGTCTCGAACGGCGACAATTATTCGGGCATCCCGATCCCCGATCACGAGACGCACCCGGAATTCAAGGCGCCCAAGGCCTACTGGGTGCCGGCGATCTCGCCCGCGGGGCTCGCCATCTACGACGGCGACATGTTTCCGGACTGGCGCGGTGATGCGTTCATCGGCGGGCTGTCCTCGGAAGCTCTGGTGCGCGTCGACCTCGAAGGCGAGGACGCCCGCGAGGCGGAGCGCTTCCAATGGGGCAGGCGCATCCGCGAGGTCGAGCAGGGCCCGGACGGTGCGCTTTGGGTGCTGGAGGACAAGGGGGGCGGCCGCCTGTTGAAACTGACACCCAAGCGCTGATCCCCGGGCGTTCGCAGCGCCCGCCGCGACGGTCTCTTTCCTCGGCTCGGCTTGGCTGGCAAACTCAGACGGGACGTCCGCACCGATCTGGTGCAGGATTTCCACCTTTTGCCTCGACCCCTCGCCTGAGAACCATCGCCATGCGCCAAATTCCTGTCCCGTTCCTCTTTCTTCGCGGCGGCACGTCGCGCGGTCCTTACTTTCGACGATCGGACCTGCCCGACGATCGGGAAACCCTGTCGGCGGTGCTGACCGCGGTGGTCGGTGCCGGCAATCCGCGCAATATCGATGGCCTCGGCGGCGGCATCGCGGTCACCACCAAGGTGGCGATGCTCTCGCCTTCGGACGACGCGGCCGCCGACGTCGACTATTTTTTCGCGCAGGTCGCGGTCGAGAAGCGTCTGGTCGACTATTCGCCGACCTGCGGCAACATTCTGGTGGGTGTCGGCCCCGCGGCGATCGAGATGGGGCTGGTGCCGATCGCGGGCGACGAGACGCGGGTGCGCATTCGTGCGGTCAACACCGGCGCTCTGATCGAGGCGATCGTGCAGACGCCGGGCGGCGCCGTCCGCTATGACGGCGACGTGGCGATCGACGGCGTGCCGGGGACGGCGGCCCCGGTGGCGCTGAACTTCCTGGATGTGGTCGGCTCCCGCTCCGGCAGCATGTTGCCGACCGGGCAGGTGCGGGAAACGATCGACGGGATCGAGGTCAGCTTGATCGACGTCGCCATGCCGATGATGATCGCACGCGCCGCCGACTTCGGCATGTCCGGCTTCGAGAGCCAGGCCGAACTCGACGACAACAAGGCGCTGTTCGCGCGCATGGAGGCGCTTCGCCTCGAAGCCGGGCGGCGCATGGGGTTCGGCGATGTCGCCGAGCAGGTGACGCCCAAGATCGGGCTGATCGCCGAGCCGCGTGCCGGCGGTCATCTGACGGCCCGCTATTTCATGCCCTGGACCACCCATCCGACGCTCGCGGTCACCGGCTCGCAGTGCCTCGCCGCCTGCGCGCTCCTGCCCGGAAGTGTCGCGGACGGCATCGCGCGGCCGATTGATCCCGCGCCGGCGGTGGTCAGAATCGAGCATCCCTCGGGCGAGATGGAGGTGACGGTCGACTATGCGCGGACGGACGACGGGCTCGACTTCATCTCGGCAGGCGTGGTGCGCACGGCGCGGCTGATCGCGCGCGGCGAGGTGATGGTGCCTGCGGGCATTCTGCCGGATGTCCGGGCGGCGACGGCATGACCGGCGACCCCGCAATGAAGATCCACGAGGTGCTCGCCCGCAGCTTTCTGCAGGAGGACGTGCGCACCGTCTTCGCCCTGCTCGGCGATGCCAATATGAGCTTCGCCACGCACCTCGCCGAGCAGAGCTGCCGCATGATCTATGTGCGTCACGAGCATTGCGCGGTGGCGGCGGCCATGGCCTATGCGCGCAAGGCGGGCGAGGTCGGTGTCGCGACCGTGACCTGCGGCCCCGGCCTCACCCAGGTGATGACCGCGCTGCCGGCTGCCGTGCGCGCGCGCCTGCCGCTGGTCATCCTCGCCGGCGAGGCGCCGCTCAGGAGTGGCTGGTACAATCAGGCGATCGACCAGGCGCCCTTCGTCCTGGCGACCGGGGCCGCCTATCAAGCCCTGCACTGGCCGGAGCGCATGCCCACAGCGGTACGCGACGCCTTCCTGCAGGCGCGGCGCGAACGCCGCCCGGTGGTGCTCGGCGTCCCCTTCGATCTCCAGGACCGGGCCTGGCCCGGAGCACTCACATTGCCGTCGCCGTCGAGGGAGCTGATGCCCCAAATGTCGCCGATGCCGCCGCATCCGGACGATGTTTTGCGCGCGGCCGGCATGATCGCCGGGGCGAGGCGCATCGTGGTCATGGCCGGCATGGGCGCAGTCGAGGCGGACGCGGGACCAGCCTGCAGAGCGCTCGCCGAACGCTGCGACGCCCTGCTCGCGACGACTCTCCCGGCGCGCGGGCTGTTTCACGACGACCACTTCTGCGTCGGCATCGCAGGCGGATTCTCGCCCGCGATCGCCTGGGAATGCTTTGCCGATGCGGATCTGGTGATCGCCATCGGCTGCTCGCTTGCGCGCCACAACAGCGATGGCGGCAAGCTCTGGCCGAAGGCGCGCGTGCTGCAGGTCGATGTCGAGCCGGTCAGCTTCAGCCAGGGCCGGGTCGCCGCCGACGCTCACCTTCGAGCCGACGCCCGCCTTGGCGCCGAAGCGTTGGTGAAGGCCATCACGCCCCGTGACCCTGACTGGCGGAGCGCCGAACTCGCCGAGCGCATCCGAACCACGCCGGCGGACATCGCGATGTTCGAGCTTCAGGACGGCCTGCTCGACCCGCGCGCGGTGGTCGCGGCGTGCGAGGAGGCCCTGCCGGCCGACTGGCAGCTCGTGAACTCCTCCGGCCACTGCTCCTTCTTCTTCGCGCAGATGCCGTCGCGCCCGCAGGCGCGGTTTCTGACCATCCGCGAGTTCGGGGCGATCGGCAACGGCATCTCCTTCGCCATGGGCGTGGCCGCGGCGCGGCCCGACGAGACCGTGGTGCTGTTCGATGGCGACGGCAGCCTGCTGATGCACATCCAGGAACTGGAGACCATCCGGCGGCATGGCCTGAACCTGCTGATCATCGTGATGAACGACGGCGCCTACGGCTCGGAGATCCACAAACTGCGCGCCGAGGGGCTGTCGGACGAGGGGGCTGTGTTCGGCAGCACCGACTTCGCCGCGATCGCGCGCGGGTTCGGCATCGGCGGCGAGAGGGTGACCGACCTCGCCCGCCTGCCCAAGCTGGTCGATGCCTTCGCGAAATCGGGCGGGGCGGCGGTCTGGGACGTGCCGGTATCGGACCGCGTGGTCTCCCCTGTCATCCGCCGCGCTCACCCCACCGCGGCCGTGCAGGAGGCGCGTCCATGAAGGTGCATGGTCTCGACGACGGGTTCGACACGCTCCGCGGGCTCGACCGCTTCGAGCGTCCGTCGGGTCACGACGTGACCGTCTGGAACGACCATGTCGAGGAGGTCGGCACCCTCGTGCTCGACGTCTTCGAGACCGGACCGCTCCCGGACCCGGATGGCCAGCCGATCCACATGATCAATCCCGAGGTCTGGTCCAGCAGCTGAGAGCCGTGGCCGCCAGCCTGTCCCGGCACGATCGAGGATGAGGTGGCCCGAGTCAGGTGGCGCAGGCTTTGACCCGGTTGAGTAATTCGTCGAAGTCGACCGGCTTGGTCAGATAGTGATCGGCACCGATGTTGAGGCCCTTCTCGACCGCCTGCTGAAACGCCAGGGCGGAAAGAAAAAGGAAGGGAATCGGGCTGTGTTTCGGCAGAGCCTGGAGCTTCTGCTTCAGCTCGAAACCGTTCATCCTGGGCATGCCGATGTCCGAAATGATGACATCAGGGCTTTCCTCGATGATCGCCCTCAAGCCGGCGAGACCGTCACCGGCTTCGAGCGTCTGGTGGCCGGCATCTTCGAGTTCCTCGACGATAAGCTGACGAAGCTCCTCTTCGTCTTCGATAACGATGATTTTAGCCATGCAGATGATCACCCACCAGCAGAACGGTAAAGAAATCGCCAACCCCACGAAAATACTAAACGGATCTCATGAAGAAGAGGTTAATCTCAAGAGGTTCCGGCATGCTTGAGATCGGCGATCGCACGGATGTGAGCGGGCGACAAGCCGCAGCAGCCGCCGATGACCTGAACCCCGGACGCCACCCAATTTTCCGCGAAATCCCGCAGCGTCTCGGGCGACATGACCGCGTCGAACTGCCAGCTGGGCATCTTGAAATAGCCTGAATCCGGGTAGGCCATCAGCGGGCCTCGGTAAACCTTTCCGAGGATGGCGAGAGCGTCGGCGATTACGCCGGCCTCCGTGTGCATCAGTCCGGCGGCCGCGACGTCGTGCTCGGCGAGGATCTGCACCACCTCCTCGAACGGGATCTCCCGTTCCCGCGTGAAGCTCAGAACCTGGCCATCGTCACCGCGGCGTGCGGAAAAGCCGGCCCAGACCGGAAGCCCGGTCGCATGCGCCGCTTCGAAGGCGGGGGGCATGCGCTCGGGATGATGCATCATCTCGAGGAGGAGGAGATCGCAGCCCTCTTCCGCAAGCAGCGTCGCCAGCCGGCTGCAGGCGCTCGCCAGCTCGGCGGGGTCACGGCGCGCGTCCGGGTCGGTGCGATCGGTCCCCTCGGTCACCGGCAGCATATGCGAGAGCGAGCCGGCGACGGCGACGTCCGCCCGTCCGCTCGCCTGCATGGCCTGCCTTGCGGCGCGGATGGCGGCCCGGTTGATCTCCTCGAACCGATCCCCGAAGCCCGCGTGATCGAGCATCAGCGGCGAGGAGGCGAAGGTGTTGGTGGTGATGATGTCGGCGCCGGCGGCGATATAGTCCCGATGCACCGCTTCGAGCAGCGCCAGGTGATCGAGCGTGGCAGGTCCGCACCACGCCTTCGTGTCCATGGGCACGCCGCGCCGTTCCAGTTCCGTGCCGGTGCCGCCGTCGAGGATGATGACACCGCCACGCTCGAGCCTCTGGTGGATGGGCGCATAGGCCATCGATCGTCCTCCCTGATGCAGACGCCTGGTCGCGTTCCCGCTATCAAGCGCGCTCGGACCTCGTCTGCCTAGTCGGGATCGGTGCGGAAGCGGAAAAAAGGCTCACGCTCGCCTGGCGGACGTCCGCCTGATCCTCGCGTCCGTCTCGGGTTCTGCTAGACTGCCCGCTCCTGTCATGATCGGGGAGCAGGCTGGAGGCCGAAATGCAGAAGCGTCTCCGGTGCCGCAGCCGGACCGACCTGATGACCCGCTTTCTCGCCCACTGGCTGATCCTGCTCGCCGCCTGGACGCTGGTGATCAAGTTCCTTTTTCCGATCGCCTATGACGCCGCCTATGGTCAGGCGCCCGGCACCCATATCTATTGGGACTTCTGGTGGGTGATCCACCTCTGGCTCGCCTGGGCGCTGCTGAGGCGGCCGGGCCATGTCTACCCGCTGGCGCTCGGGGTCTCGGTGGTCGAGATCGTGATCATTCTCGGTAAATTTTTCCTCTTCCTTCAGGCCCCGGACTGGACGCTCTGGCAGACCAACTGGTTCATCAACAAGCTGTTCGTGCTCGCCTGCTTCATCGTGATGCTGGGCCATCTCCTGATCGACAAGGCGAGCGGATCCGGGCTTTGGCGCGAGCCTGCTCGCACGAGGTCGGAGCGTTAAGTCCACGAGCGGCCGTGACGCTTGGCTGGACGTCGTGGGAGACATTCATTCAAGGTTTTCAATTTCCACGCAAAATGCGCTTTTATAAACGCTTGTCACCGGGAACGCATAACGAAGTTTCAACGTTAGCCTTGTAGGATCTCCTTTTTTTCTGGCTCTGGCTCATGTCGACGCAACCCGGTGTCTCGATCATCGTCAATTGCTACAACTATGATCGCTTCATCGAGGCGGCGATCGACAGTGCGCTTGCCCAGGATCATCGACCGCTGCAGGTGATCGTCGTGGACGACGGCTCGACCGACGGGTCCTGGGCCCTGATCCAAGGCTACGGCGCGTGCATCGAGGCCCGCCGCCAGGACAATCAGGGCCAGGGCGCCGCCTGCCTGCACGGCCTGTCGCTTGCCCGTCATGAGATCGTCGTCTTCCTCGATGCCGACGATATTCTGGAGCCGCATGCGGCGCGCACCATCGTCGAGGCCTGGGGGGATGGCGTCTCCAAGGTCCAGTACTGCCTCGCCGTCATCGATGAGCATGGCGTGCCGGACGGCAACGTCTTCCCCAAGTTCGGCAAGGGCCTCAGCCCGGAGGCAGCGCGCGCCGAGATCTTCCGGACGGGCTCCTATCCGGACTCGCCGACCAGCGGCAACGCCTATGCGCGCGATTTTGCCGCGGCCGTGCTGCCGCTGGTGGCACATCACGACAGTTTCGACGGGGAATTGAACGGTCTCGCCCCGCTCTATGGCGACGTGATCTCGCTTGATCGGCCGCTCGCGCGCTATCGCATCCATGGAAGCAACAAATATGCCCAGGGAGCGCTGGCGGTGGAGCGTTTCAGCGCTTATTTGCGCAGCGTCGAGCACAGGACCGCCTTCCTGCGCGAGCACTACCGAAGCAAGGGGCAGACGATCGGCCAGGATGTCCTCGACCATGACCTGAAATATCTCGAATACGCTCTGGTGGTCGAGAAGCTGGATCGAAAAGAGGGACCCGGGCGGCGCGGCGTCTGGAGCGTGGCAGCGCTGGCGATCCGGGCGGCGCTGCGCTCGCCCTATTCGCCGATGCACAAGGCGGTCCGTATCGCCTGGCTCTGCGCCCTGGCCGCGGCACCGCGCGGGCTGTCGTCCTTTCTGGTCGAGCAGCGCTTCATTCCGGCAAGGCGCATCGCGCTGCTGACCTGGCTCGCGACCTGGCGTCAGCGGCCGCGGCCGCCGCTGGACGGATCCGTCTCGGTGCTCTGAGCCGGGTCAGCGCTCGCCGCCGGCCCGCATCTCGGAGGGCCTCGACACGGTCATGCCCCACCTGCCGTGACCGTGCGCGGGCGTCCTGCGTCGTCGATCGCGACCATGGTGAAGCGGCCTTCCGTGACCTTCAGATCCGCTTCGATCCGGCCCCGATTGACATAGGTCTCGACCTCGACGGTCATCGAGGTGCGGCCGATGCGCGTGACCTTGGCGTAGCAGCTGACCACGTCGCCGACATAGACCGGCAGATGGAAGGACATGCCGTCGAGCGCGACGGTCGCGACCCGGCCCTTGGCGCGCTTGGCCGCCATGATCCCGGCGGCGAGGTCCATCTGCGAGAGCACCCAGCCGCCGAAAATGTCGCCGCTGGGGTTGGTGTCGGCGGGCATGGCGAGGGTGCGGATGGTGAGCTCGCCGCGTTCGTCATTGCCATCGTCACCTACATCTTGCGTCATCTTACAAAAACCCTACTGTATATTGCGTCCTTTTTTCCCGGCTGATCCTCTTGTGTCGAGCCGAAAGCCAAGGCATATGAGCGGCATGCACGATCTCTTTCAAGCTGGCGACGAGCCGACATCGTCCAGTATCGACTATTCGGCCAAGGATATCGAGGTCCTGGAGGGCCTGGAGCCGGTGCGCCGGCGTCCCGGCATGTTCATCGGCGGCACCGACGAGCGCGCGCTCCATCATCTCGTGGCGGAGCTGCTCGACAATTCCATGGACGAGGCGGTCGCCGGCCATGCCGACTGGATCGAGCTTCGCCTGGACGCCGAGGGCGGGGTCACGGTCAGGGACAACGGCCGCGGCATCCCGACCGACCCGCATCCGAAATTCCCGGGCAAGTCGGCGCTCGAGGTCATTCTGACCACGCTGCATTCCGGCGGCAAGTTCTCGAACAAGGCCTATCAGACCGCGGGCGGCCTGCATGGCGTCGGCGTGTCGGTGGTGAACGCGCTGTCCGAGGAGCTGGTGGTCGAGGTCGCGCGCAACAAGACGCTCTGGCGCCAGCTCTATGTGCGCGGCAAGCCGGAAACCGAGCTCACCGAGGTTGGCCCCGCCAGCAACCGCCGGGGCACGCTGGTGACCTTGAAGCCCGACCCCGAGATCTTCGGCAAGTCGGCGAGGTTCAAGCCGGCGCTCCTGCACCGCATGGCCAGGAGCAAGGCCTATCTGTTCCGCGGGGTCGAGATCCGCTGGTTCTGCGACCCGGCCCTGCTCGAGAACGAGAGCGGCGTGCCCGAGAAGGAGGTGTTCCACTTCCCGAAGGGCCTTGAGGATTTTCTGCACGCCACCCTTTCGGACCGCGTCTGCGTCACCGAAGTCGCGTTCGCCGGTCAGGCGCCGCTGGAGAACGGCAGGAGCCGGGTTGAGTGGGCGATCGCCTGGCCGGAGGACGAGGAGCCCTATAGCGGTTTCTACTGCAACACCGTGCCCACGCCCCAGGGCGGCTCGCACGAGCAGGCGCTTCGCGCCGCGATGATCCGGGCCCTTCGCGGCTTCGGCGAGCTTACCGGCCAGAATGCCAAGAAGATGGCGCAGATGACCGCGGACGATCTCCTGTCCAGCGCCTGCGTTCTGCTTTCCCTGTTCATCCCCGACCCGCAGTTCCAGGGCCAGACCAAGGACAAGCTGCTCGCCCCCGAGGCCGGCAAGCTCGTCGAGCAGGTGCTGAAGGACCGCTTCGACCACTGGCTGTCGGGCCATCCCGACGCGGGACGCGCGTTGCTGGACTACGTCATCAACCGGGCGGACGAGCGTCTCGCTCGGCGTAAGGCGAAGGACGTCGCCAGAAAAACTGCGACCCGGAAGCTGCGCCTTCCCGGCAAGCTCGCGGACTGCTCGGCCGCCGACCGCGAAGGTACGGAAATCTTCCTGGTCGAGGGCGACAGCGCCGGCGGTTCGGCCAAGCAGGCGCGCTCCAGGAACACCCAGGCGATCCTGCCGCTCCGCGGAAAAATCCTGAACGTCGCCAGCGCCACCGCCGACAAGCTCCGAGGCAACAAGGAGCTTTCCGACCTTTTGACCGCACTCGGCTGCGGCACCGGGCGGCACTACAAGGAAGACGATCTCCGCTACGACAAGGTGGTGATCATGACCGACGCCGACGTCGACGGCGCCCATATCGCCGCCCTCCTGATGACCTTCTTCTACCGCGAGATGCCGAAGCTGATCGACAACGGCCACCTCTATCTCGCCCAGCCGCCGCTGTTCCGGGTGAGCGCCGGTGCCGACGTCCACTACGCCAAGGACGAGGCCGACCGCGACCGCATCATCGCCAAGCATTTCAAGAACCGGAAGGTCGAGATCGGCCGCTTCAAGGGCCTGGGTGAGATGTCGGCCAAGCAGCTCAAGGAGACCACCATGGACCCGAAGACCAGGGTCCTGGAGCAGGTCCGCATCGACCCCGAGACCGGTCAGCTCGTCAGCGAGCTGGTCGAAGGGCTGATGGGGCGAAAGCCGGAATCCAGGCTGGCCTTCATCCAGAACAACGCCGCCCTGGTGAAGGATCTCGATGTCTAGGGGGCCGAAGCTCGGCCTTGCCCTGCTTTTGGCCTTGGCAGCCTGCGACGATCAGGTGCAGGTGGAGAAGGCCAACAGCTTCCACACCGACGTGCGCGCGATCGTCACCCAGGCGCGGGGTGCCGGCGACATTCTGCTGGTGGTCGACGGCGCCGACAGCATCGGCTCGCCTGAACCGGTCAGGAATGCCGTGCGCGACGCCATCCAGGGCCGGCCGGGTGCTCTGAACCCCAGCTACACGCTCACTGCCGATGCCGCCGGGCAGGACGTCTCGACCGTGCGCATCGTGCTGAACGGCCCGAAGGCGATGACCGGCCCCGACATCTGCCGCGGCGAGGGCGCCGGCTCCAACCGCGATGACGAAACCCGCGCCGCCTTCGCCTTCTGCCAGGGTGAGCGCGCCCTCTCCTCGATCAAAGGCCGCGCGCCCAAGGCAACCGGTCCCGACGACCCAAAATTCACCGAGCTCCTCCAGACTGCAGCCCGCGACCTCTTCCCAGCCCCGACCGCGACTAGGAGACCTTTGCGCGGCTGGGGTTTGCTCAGATGTTATCTTGCTGATTCCATTGAAGAAATGGAAAGAGGAACGCCACGATGCCGCGCCGCGGACGGGGCAGGGGAGGATGGTTGAAGCGAGCGAGAAGCGCAGTTCGCTGGATGAACTCCCCGCGCTGACCGACCGGGCGGCTGCTGGTCGTGATCCATTCCGTCTCCAGGGCGAGGCAAGCTGGCCGTCTTTGGCGATGTTTCGCGGGATGCTTCTGGCGGTTTGGCACGATCATTCCGGTGTGAAGCTTGCCGATGCGCTGGACGAGCGCGCGTCGTTCCGCCGGGAACTGCTGCGTCACGGGCTCGATCAGATGCTGTTCGACGAGACCACGGCGCCGCTGAAAGCCAGGGTGATCCGGGTCAAGACCGGCAGGCTAGAGGACCCGACCGCGGTCGGGTCGGCCGCCGTAGGCGACGAGGAAACCAGGCGGCCTCGCCGGAAGCGGCAATTTCCCCGCGGGTGTGAACCCGAACGAACCGTGTCCCGATGTGATCGACCGGACGCGCCAGCGTCTATACCGTCTGTGGTCCCGAGGCCATGGTCGACTGCTGGGGGCGTCAGATTGAACCTTCCGCCCGGCCGACATTCCGTTCCTTGAGCACGGCTTCAAACCGCACGAGGAGGTTGAGGTCGGCCCGCGAAAGATCACCTTCATTCAGCATATCGTTTGAAGTCGTATCACTTGCTTCCGCGCGCATGGAGCGCGATCTTTCGTTGATCGAGACTTGGGCTTGGGCGATCGTCTGGCAAAAGATGGAAGGGAGTGGCATGAAGCACGTCTCGCAGCATTCGGATGATGCTGACTCGTCAGAGATGGAGAGAGCTGCAGCCATCGCGGCGGACAGTCACGAACCCCATGGCGAAAGCCAGCTCCTTGCCGACCTCATTCGGCGCTCGGCCGAAGGCAATGCGGCGCTGATGCGCGGTGACGTCTCGAGCTATAGGGCGTTCATCCCCCATTCGGACGACTTCGTCCTGATGTCCCCGTTCGGCGGCGCGCCAACGCATGCCGCCGACTACACGCCCGAGCGACTGGATGCGATGGGACGCTTCTTCAAGAACGGAACCTTCAAGCAGGAGATCGTTCAGAGCTATGCTACAGCGGACATGGCCGCCCTCGTGACGATCGAGCGGGCACATGTCGAAGTGGGTGACCTGCCGGCCCAGGATTGGGCGCTGCGTGTCACTCTGATTTATCGCCGCGATGGGCCGAACTGGCGTCTCGTGCATCGCCACGCCGACCCGCTCGTCCACGGCGTCACGCTGGAGCAGGCAGCCGATCTGGCGCATGCCGCGCCGACGCCAGGTCAAGAAGGTTAAGAGGACAGAAGAGGGATAGAGGTGCCCGCCGGGCAAGCGCCGGACCACCCCTGCATCGCAGCATGCATGACGGGTCGGGCAATAGGCCTCGAAGATGACAAGCCGGCCGGCTGGGTGGCGGGGAGCAGATCGCCCTTGTGCATCTCGAAATGAAGATCAAGGGCTATCGTCGCTACATTCAATGCGGTACGTCTGGCTCTCGAATGACAGAGCCGCTCCCCGATCGCGGTACAGGGACCGAGCCGGCTTTTTCGGACGTCGGCCCAAGGATGTTGTCTCACCGAGTGGTGGCTGCGGCGGCGTGTTGTCCGGCTGGTGCTGCTCGATGTAGGTCAGTTCGTCCATCCATGATCGACTCCGAGTTATCTGCGCCCATTGATGGCCGAAGACCAAGTCGACCAGGTAGTCGCGCTACAGGTCGCGCTTGCCGATGAAGCGCATGCGCAGCATGCCGGAGAGCCAGTCGATCACACCGACCATGATCAGGATCAGGATGATGATGAAGCAGGCCTGATCCCAATATTGCACGCGCATGCGTTCGGAAAGCTGCATGCCGATGCCGCCGGCGCCGACAATGCCGAGAATCGTCGCCGAGCGCGTGTTGCTTTCGAAGAAGTAGAGCGATTGGGCAAGGAAGACCGGAATGACCTGGGGCAGGGCGCCGAAGCGGTAGAGGGCGAGCGGATGGGCGCCTGTGGCGCGTACGCCTTCGACCTGCTTCCTGTCGATGTTCTCGACCGCTTCTGCGTAGAGTTTACCGAGGACACCGGTATCCGATGTCATGATTGCGAGGACGCCGGCGAGCGGGCCGAGGCCGACGGCACGCACGTAGACGAGTGCCCAGATGAGAGTGTCGACCCCGCGAAACACGTCGAGCAGGCGTCTGACGAGATGGCGAAGGGGGCCAAAGCTCACGATATTGCGCGCACCGAGAAAGCCGAGCGGCAGGGCGAACAGAGACGCGATGAAGGTGCCGAGAAACGCCATGCCCAGGGTCTGGGCAAGGCCAAGCGCGATGCCTGAAAAATCCCAGGTCCAGAAATCTTTCCAGGTCACCATCGCGCTAATGACGATCAGCATCTTGTCGAGACCGCCGGTGAGGCGTGACCAGGTGATGTCGAAATACCAGAGGCAGAAGATGAGGTAGGCAAGCACGCCAAGCCCGGTCGCGAGATACCGGAGCTGTCGCTTTCGATCGCTTCGGAACATCTCGGGGAAGCGTTTCCGCACGCGGGCAAACTCATTGTGATCGATGGCGACGTTCGCCCTCACAGCAACTGCTCCCGGCCGATGGCCTGGTGGCGTAGACGTTCGGAAATCAGGTCGGTGGCGGTGACGGTCAGGATCACCAGGAGCACGATCGCGCTGACCTCTTCGTAGAAGTTGAAGTTGATGACGTAGTAGAGTTCCTGCCCGATGCCGCCACCGCCGACGAAGCCGATGACTGCCGAGCTCCGGATATTGATCTCAAGGCGGAGCCAGATGTAGGAGATGAAATTCGGCCAGACCTGCGGCACGACGCCGAAGCGCATCTCCTCGAACCAGCCGCCGCCGGTAGCGCGAACCCCCTCTATCGGGCCGTTGGAGACGTTCTCATTGACCTCTGCGAACATTTTGCCGAGGGCGCCGGCGCTGTGGATGGCGATCGCGAAGATGCCGGCCATGGGGCCAATACCAAAGGCCCAGACGAACAGGATGGCGTAGATGACGTCGGGCACGCCGCGCGCGATTTCCATCACCCGGCGGGCGGCGAAGTAGATCCAGTAGCTGCCGACGAGATTCCGGCTTGCCGGGAAGGAGATGAAAAACCCGAGGACGGCGCCGATCAGGGTGGCGAAGATCGCCATGTTGATCGTCTGGAACAGCAGCGACAGGTACTTCGGCAGGTTGAAATACCAATACGCGATCGAGCCTTTGGTCTCGTGATCGAGGTGGAGCTTGGCCAGATCGAGCTCTGGCAGGATGTCGTAGAAATAGTCACCGATCTTCGGCAGTCCTGCCGCGAGCTTTTCCGGAAAGAACTGCGACACGTTGACAGCAAACGCGACGAATCCCAGAAACAGCGCGAACGACAGGATCGTCTGCCCGCGCCGGCTGCGCAGCATCTCGGCGCGATGGGTCTCGAACAGCGTGACCGGGTCGTCGGGGCGCGTGGTGGCCAAGGTTCAGACCGAGCGCCGGCGAGCATTGAAGACGCCCTCCGGCTCCCGTTTACGACCCATCGCGTCGATAATCCGGCGCGTCGCGGGTCAGCCGCGACGGTCCTTGCTGAGCTCGCGGCGCATCTCGATGGTTTTGTCGTAGAAATCATGCTCGATCGGCACGAACTCCATGGCCTCGCCGCCGGAGATGTTGAAGAAGCATTCAGGATCCTTCTTCGGCAGGTCGAGCAGCATCTGCTTGTAGGTCGCCTTCAAATCCTCGGGCAGCGATTTCCTGATCACGCGCGGGCCGTTGGTGATCAGATCGGACTGCCAGAGGATGCGAATGTCGTTCATGTCGAGGGCACCCTTCTCGACCATCTTGTGCAGATTGCCGTTGGAGTAGCCTTCGGCCGGCTCGCCGACCATCGAGCTCCAGGTGACGCCGGCGTCGTACTGGTCGTTGAGCACGGCGACCACGCCCTGTTCATGACCGCCGGCGAAGTTGGCCTGCGAGAAATACTGTTCGGGATCGTAGCCCTGCTTCTTCAGCTCGTAGCTCGGCACCAGATAGCCCGAGGTCGAGTTGGGATCGGCGAAGGCCAGCGTCTTGCCCTTCAGATCTTCAAGCGTTTTGTAGGGGCTGTCCGCCTTGACATAGAGCACGGAGTAGTAGCCGGTGGAACCGTCTACCTGCTTGTAGGTGACCATCGGCTCGACGGCATCCGGCGCCTGCAGATAGAGGCCGGCATAGCCCGACGAGCCGAGCTCTGCCTCTTCCAGGTTTCCGGCGATCAGGCCCTGGATGACGCCGGCATAGTCGGCGGCGGGATAGAGCTCGACCGGGATGCCGAGATCCTTCTCCACGATGTCCTTCCAGCAGGCGTAGTTCTTCAGCCGGTCGGCCTCGTTCTCGCCGCCGAGAATGCCAATACGGAAGACGGGAACTTCGGCGCTCCAGTCGGCGGCTTCGGCCGTCATCATGCTGCCCAGGCCGATCAGACCGAGGGTCGTGCTCATCAACAGGCGTTTCGTCAACGTCATCGTCGTGCCTCCTAGGGGATCTCGATCGTTTGGTTGGGGCTGGATCACGCCACGGCTTCCACCTCGTCTTGGCGGACGGGCGTGCTGCCGATCTCGGTCGAGGTGATCGACTCGGCGAGCTGTTCCTTCAGGCCATCGACGCCGTAGATGGTCTCTGCCATCTGGGTGGTGAGATCCTCCGGCGCGCCGTCGAACACCACCCTGCCGGCGGCCATGCCGATGATCCGGTTGCAGTAGCGCCTGGCGGTGTCGAGGGTGTGCAGGTTGCAGAGCACGGTGATGCCGTCCTCGCGGTTGATGCGCTTGAGAGCATCCATCACCACGGCGGCGTTTCTGGGATCGAGCGAGGCAATCGGCTCGTCGGCGAGCAGGATCTCCGGTTCCTGCATCATCGCACGCGCGATCGCGACCCGCTGCTGCTGGCCGCCGGACAGCGTATCGGCGCGCTGAAGGGCAGTCGTCGCCATGTCCAGCCGATCAAGCTGCAGGATCGCCCGGGCGCGCTCCTCCTCGCTAAAGTAGGTCATCAGCGACGACCAGAGCGGCCGATGGTTCAATCGGCCGAGCAGCACGTTGGTCAGCACATCGAGACGGCCGACCAAATTGAACTGCTGAAAGATCATCGCCGAACGCGATCGCCAGGCACGCAGCTCGGCACCGCCGAGACGACCGATGTAGTCCTCGTTCCAATGAAGAGCGCCATCACTCGGCTCGGTGAGCCGGTTGATCATGCGCAGCAATGTCGACTTGCCAGCGCCGGAACGGCCGATCACACCGACCATCTGCCCCCGCGGCACCGCGATCGACACCCTGTCGACAGCGACCTTGTCGCCGAAGCGCTTGGTCAATGCGTTCATCGTCAGCATGGAAAAACGCTAGGCGATGCGCGTGACAGGGGATCGACAATTGCGTGCGTTTTCGATGCCGATCGCGATCGACTGGAGAGTGAGCAGAGGACCGCGCGATTCCGCCTTTCGGCTTGCGGCCGTCTTGGCGACGCCCATGCGCACGCTGAGCTGGCGGCGGCCTTCTTGCGAGTCCATCATCGAGCAATGACAGCCGAGGATGATCGACTGGCGACTTGTCGAATTTCCCCTACGCGGTCGTGCGAAATCACAGTTTGAAATGGCGGGGAAAAACGTACTCCCGGTCATGTCTTGGAAGCGCCTTGCCTTCATCTGCGAGGGTGCCGGCCAGTGCATAGGTGCGACGGCGTAGCTCGGTCAGAAGCTCGGTGCGGCCGTCATCGGCGCTGCACTCGTCGAACGGAATCGGATCGCCGATCGCGACGTTCAATCGGCTGCCCATGCGCCGGGCCGTCTCCCAGAAGAACAGCGACAGGCGCCAGGTGTAGCTGACATGGCTCGCCATCTGGAAAAGACGCGAGTTCTGTCCATCGAAATAGATGGGCACGACGGTGGCCTTGGACTGCCTGAGCAGTTTCGCGGTGAACGGGTGCCAGGCGACGTCCACGGCAGGCCCGCGCCAGGGTCCGGGGCTCGCGGCGACCGCGCCCGCCGGGAAGATGCCGATCGAGCCGCCGGCCTGAAGCTGGCGAAGGGCCTGCTTGCGCGAGTCGATATTGTTCTCGAGTGCGCCGGCAAGACCGGAGAAATCGATCGGGAGAAGGTGGGCGCGCGCTTCGGGGGCCTGGCAGAGCACCTTGTGGGTCAGCACCTTGACGTCGGCTCGCGCCTGGCGGGCAAGCCAGATGAGGACGACGCCATCGATCACGCCATAGGGGTGGTTGGCGATGAACAGCACCGGGCCACCGGCGGGCACCTTGGCGAGCTGATGGGCATCGTAGCGGACGTCCAGTTCCAGGAGCTTGATGGCGGCGTCGAAGAAATCACCATAGGCATCGGGCGCGCTGAGAAATCGATCATAGAGACTTGTCAGCCGCCGCTGGCCGCCGATCGTCTCGACGGTGCGAATGAAGGAGCGTCGAGCGAAGGATTGCTCGGGTGAGGAGTACGAGAATCGGATTTTTTCGCGCGAGGCTGCTTGCCTTGTCATCCCATCGACCCGCCACGATGCCAATCGATCGATAGTCGTCGGATTTCGTGACAATTCGGCGAGAGGACGGTTGCCGATCGATGACCAGCGCGGCGTGCGCTGGAGGCTGGCGGAGTCAGGTGATCCGCGCTTGCCCCTTCAGGAAGGCGAGGTCGCCGCCGGCCAGAGAGGCGATCACGCGGGGTTTTCGCGATGATCGCGACGATCGCAGCGCCAAGGCGGCCCTCGATCGGCTGCTGTGCGAACCGATGTCCGGGCGCGACATGGGGTTGGCAGGCGCGCAGAATGATCGAAACCTACGTGCGCTCGGCGTCACGGCGCGAAAGACCGTCGACGTCATGATAGCGACCTTCTGTGTCATGGTCGGCACCGACTGCTGCACAACGATCGAGATTTCACGTTGATGCAGAACCATCTCGGGCTGCAGACCATCCAAGCGACGATTCCGGTATGCTGGACAGCGCTGGGTGGCTGATGGACAGTCGGTCAGCACCATCCTAACCTTGTTTTCGAGTGTCCTTGGATACGGTCGGAACGGCCGTGGCAGAGAATAGGACGATGTCATGAAACCGATCGGTTCTGACGAGCGGCGTGTCGTCAACCTCAAGGGGGCGGCGTTCGAGCCCTGGGATGCTGACGGCATCACCGAGCGCGGCACGTCGATCCTGCAGCTCAATCCGACCGCGGCGCGCGGGACCGGCTTCTACATCTACAAGATGGAGCCGGGTGCCAGCTCGGCGCCCCATCGCCACGGCGGCGCCGAGGAGTTTCTGGTGATCGAGGGCGAGATCGTCGACAATGACGGCACCATCTACCGCGCCGGCGACGTGGTCTGGCTCGCTCCCGGCACCGAGCATAATTCGCACAGCCCGACCGGCGCGCTGATCGCTGTCTATGCCGAGAAGGAGGAGACCACGCTCGAAGGCTGAGGGGCGGGGCATCCGGCCTTGCCCGGAGCGTCAGGTCCGGAGCAGCGCGGCGGCCAGGTGGTCGGTGTGCTGCGGGAAGACGGTCACGACGAAATCGGCCGCGAGCTTCAGGCCGTCCGCCGCCGACAGCGCGCCGTTCGAGAGATGGATGCGCAGCCAGAGGCCGTCGGTCAGGGCGTCGATGCCGGCGCCGATCTCGGCCGCCGAGCGCTCGGAGGCGCCGAGCAGGCGTGCGCACACCGCGCGCATCGTCTCGGCCCGCTCGTTGTCGAAATGCTCGGAGATCTCGGCATAGAGGGGGCGGGCGCTCGCCTCGCCCCAGAAGGCATGCCAGATCGCGAGGGCGTCGGCATTGCAGACCGAGGGATCGAAGTCGGCGCGGATCAGGGCGGCGAGCTGCTCGGCCGGTTGGCTGCCCGCCCCGGCCAGGGCGGTGCGCCAGAGGGTCTGATAGGCCTCGTATTGCTGCCGCAGCACCTCGGCGAAAAGCTGCTCCTTGGTGCCGAAATAGAACACCGCGACCCCCTGGGACAGCCCGGACGCCGCCGACACCGTCGCGAGCGTGGTCCTCGCCAGGCCGTTCTCGACGATCGAGCGCGCGGCCGCGGCGACCAGCTGCCGGCGTCGCATCGCGGCGTTCTCGGCGCGCTCCTTGCGCGGTCTCGCGGCGGCAATCGTCGCCCGACGTCCTGCTGTTGCCATGGCCGACCTCTTCGTCATTCCGGGTCACCTTGACGCCTCGCGAACCCCATCGCAAGCGGAAGCATGAGTGAAAAATTTATTTGAGCGCTCAGAAAAATTGCATTTACTGGCGACGCCGGCTTGCTATCCTTCCGATCAAGGGCCGATGCGCTGCGGCGACGGGTGTTTTCCGTCCAAAAAGCGCCGGACGGCCTGGGGAGCCGGAATGCCGATCAAGTCCGAGCAAAGCGTGTCGCCGAGCCAGCCATCCGCCAGGGCGACGGAGGTCAGCGGCTGGGACAGCCGCCATGTCCTGCATCCCTGGCAGGCGATGAGCAAGGCCGACGCCGGCCGGGTGATGATCGCTTCCGGCGACGGCATCTACCTGACGGACGCTGCGGGGCGGCGCTTCATCGATGGGCCGGGCGGCATGTGGAACATGCAGATCGGCTATGGCCGGCGCGAGATGGGCGAGGCGATCGCCGAGCAGGCGTTGCTGCTTGCCTATCACAGCCCCTGGGCGTTCGGCGGCGAGCCCTCGGCGCGCCTCGCCAGGCGTTTGGCCGAGATGGCGCCGGGCGATCTCAACACCGTCTTCTTCGCGACCGGCGGCTCGACCGCGGTCGACGGCGCGCTGCGCTTCGCCCAGTTCTACAACAATCTGCGCGGGAAACCCGAAAAGAAGCGCTTCCTCGCGCGCGAAAAAAGCTATCACGGCTCGACCTATCTCTCGGCGACCGTGTCCGGCAAGGAGCGCGGCAGCAACCGGCTCGATATCGAGGAGCGCCTGGTGCGCTTTCTGCCCAACATCAACCCTTATGTCCGGCCGGACGGCATGTCGATCGAGGCCTGGTGCGAGGCCAAGATCGCCGATCTGGAGACCGCGATCGCCGAGGAGGATGCCGAGACCATCGCCGCCTACATCTCGGAGCCGGTGATGGCGTCGGGCGGGGTGATCGTCCCGCCGCCCGGCTATCACAACCGCTGCCGCGAGATCTGCCGCCGCCACGACATTCTCTATATTGCCGACGAGGTGGTGACCGGCTTCGGCCGGCTCGGTCACTGGTTCGCGTCGGAGGACGTGTTCGACTACGTGCCCGACATCATCACCTGCGCCAAGGGGCTGACCTCCGGCTACCTGCCGCTCGGGGCCGCGATCATGTCCGACCGCCTGCTCGACGAGATCGAAGGCGGCGACAACGAGCATGTCGCCTTCAAGAACGGCTATACCTATTCCGGCCATCCGGTGTGCTGTGCCGCGGCGCTGAAGAATATCGAGATCATCGAGCGTGAAGGCCTGCTCGAGCATGCGCGCGCGCTCGCCCCGCATTTCCAGGAACGCCTGCGTGACCTCATACGTCACGAGATCGTCGGCGATGCCCGCGGCATGGGCCTGGTCGGCTGCGTCGAGGGCCGGCCGGCGCCGGGCATGAGCGAGCGGGATCGGCTCGCGATCGACGCCGAGTTCGGTGCGCGGGTCGACCGCAAATGCGAGGCCATGGGGCTCCTCGTCCGGCCGCTGATCAACATGTGCGTGTTCTCGCCGCCGCTGATCATCACCCGGGACCAGGTCGACCGCATGTTCGACATTCTCGACTGCGCGATCGCGGAGGTCGGCCGCGAAATGGGCGGTGATCGATAAATCTTGCGCCGACATTCCGGCTGGATAACATTCAAATCCACCGTCAACGCATTGATCGGAGGTCCGGGCACAACATCACCAACAACCCGCCCGGGCCTCGCCTGACAGGGAGACCATCTCGGTGACATCGCGCCTTCTTCTCTCCGCCGCCGCTGCCGTCCTCGTGATCACCGCAGGCAGCAGCCGTGCTGCCGACCCGGATCTGGTCGTGTTCGACTGGGCGGGCTACGAGGATCCGAATTTCTACCAGGCCTACACCGAGAAATACGGCGACGCGCCGACCTTCGCCTTCTTCGGCGATGAGGAGGAGGCGTTCCAGAAGCTGCGCGCCGGCTTCGCCGCCGATCTCGCCCATCCCTGCTCGCAGTCCGTGGTCAAGTGGCGTGAAGCCGGGCTGATCGAGCCGTTCGACACCGCGCGCATTCCGACCTTCGCTCACCTCATGCCCGAGTTCCGCAACATGGAGGGCTTCGTCGTCGACGGCGTGCAATATGTGATCCCGATGGAATGGGGGGCGACCGCCATGACCTATCGCACCGACATCGTCTCGGAAGAGGAGGCCTCGACCCTGCAGTCCCTCGCCGATCCGAAATGGCAGGGCCGGGTTTCGATCGGCGACAATGTCGACGACGCCTATGCGCTCGCCTTCCTTGCGGTCGGCGTGACCGACTGGACCAAGGCGACGGACGAGGACTTCCAGGCCGCCTCCGACTTCCTGCGCAAGGTGCACCAGAATGTCCGCGCGTACTGGCAGGACGGCGCCTCGCTCGCCCAGCTCATGGCATCCGGCGAGGTGGCGCTCGCCTGGGCCTGGAACGAGACCAGGACGCAGATGCAGGCAGCAGGCCATCCGGTCGAGATCAAGCGCGACACGGCAGAGGGCTCGTCGACCTGGGTCTGCGGCTACGTCAATCTGAAGAACGGCGCCGGCTCCGAGGACAAGATGTACGACTTCATCAATGCCTGGCTCGAGCCGCGCGTCGGCGACTTCATCGTCGCCGAATGGGGCTACGGCCATCCGGATGCCGACGTGATGGCCGCGATCGATCCGGAGATCCTGGCGGCGTCGGGCTTCGACGATCTCGCCGCCTACACCGACAAGACGCTCTGGCAGGCACCGCTGCCGTTCGAGCGGCGCGAGCAGATGATCGCCGAGTTCGAGAAGATCAAGGCGGGCTTCTGAAGCATCACCTTCTCAAGGGAGGTCGCCGATGGCGGCCGAGGATGCGATCCGCAGCGACTTCAACGGCCTCGCCCGGGTCGAGGCGTCGCTGCCCGTCGCCTGGTATGGCGATCCGCTGCACCATGAGCGCGAGATCGAGCGGATCTGGCGCCGGAGTTGGCTGCCTTTTGGCCGGGCCGACGAGATCGCAGCGCCGCTCGGCTGGAAGGCCGGCGCGATCGCCCGGCGAAACGTGGTCGTGCTTCGGGGCGCGGATGGCACGCTCGCCGCCTTTCACAATGTCTGCCGCCATCGCGGCGCCGAGATTTGCCCTGCCGGCACCGGCAGGCTCCAGGGGCCGCGCCTGGTCTGTCCCTATCATGAATGGGCCTATGATCTCGCCGGCGGGCTGATCGGCACCGGCCGGGCGCGCCGGGTCGACGGCTTCGAGCGCGCCGAGCACGGCCTCCTGCCGGTCGGCGTCGCCGAGTGGGGCGGCTTCCTGTTCGTCAATCCCGCGGGCGGCGATCAGGCGGCGTTCGACCAGGCGCTCGGCGCCGAACTTTCGCCGCTCGCCAATTGGCCGCTCGGCAGCCTCGCGGTCGCCCATCGCGAGGAGCGCGAAATTGCGTGCAATTGGAAGGTGTTCTGGGAGAACTTCAACGAGTGCCTGCACTGTCCGGGCGTCCACCCCGACCTCTGCGAGCTGGTGCCGATCTATCGCCGCGGCATCATGGTGCGCGAGGACGATCCGGACTGGCGGGCGCATGAGGCCGATCCGTCGCCGCACCGCTCGGGGCGGCTGCGCGCAGGTGCCGAGACCTGGGCGGAAGGCGGTGCTGCGCAGGGCGCGCCGTTTTCGGGGCTGAGCGAGCGCGAGATCGCACGTGGCCATACCTACGGCGTGGCGCTGCCGGCGTTCTACATCGTCGGCCATGTCGACTATGCGCGCGCCGTGCGCGTGCTGCCGCTCGGGCCGGAGCGGACGATGCTGATCGCCGAATGGCTGCTGCCGCCGGGACGGGTGGAGGAGCCGGGCTTCGATCTCGGCCGGATCACCCGCTTCGCCTCGAAGGTCATGGCGGAGGATGCGGCCGCCTGCGCGATGAACCAGCGCGGCCTGCGGGCAGCGCCCTTCGCCGCCGGCACGCTGATGCAGGAGGAATACGAGGTCTACGCCTTCCAGCGCTGGGTGCGCGCCCGTCTCGGCGAGGGTGAAGATGCCGGCAGCCGGGCGGGACGCCGGACCGGCTGAGGGCGGCGCGCTCAGTCCGCCGGCAGCAGAACGATCGAGTCCCGGCCCCAGCCGACCCGTGCGCTCTCGCCGGCGCGCAGCACCCTGCGGCCCGCGGTGTTGCGCATCGACACGGTCACCGGTGCCGCCGAGCCGGGCAGGCGCAGCTCGTAATAGGTCATGTCGCCGTAATAGACGGCATCCAGCACCTCGCCTTCGGTCTCGCGCTCGGTTTTCTCGTGGTCGGTGAGCAGGATCGTCAGCAGCTCCGGACGGATGCCGACGGTGGCGGCGCCCGGTCTCGCGCCGGCGGGCGCCTGGACGGGCGGGACGTCGACCCGGCCGAGGCCCCTGATGTCCAGGGCGACGCGCTCGGGCTCGACCGCGGTGACCTCGGCGTCAAAAAAATTCATCACGCCGATGAAGGCGGCGACGCGCCGGCTGACCGGGCGGCGGTAGAGGGTCTCCGGGCTGGCGAGCTGGGCGATCTCGCCGTCGAACATCACCGCGATCCGGTCCGACATGATCAGCGCCTCGTCCTGGTCGTGGGTCACCAGGACGAAGGTGATGCCGACCGCGCGCTGGAGGCGGCGAAGCTCCACCTGCATCTGCTCGCGCAGCTTCTTGTCGAGGGCGGACAAGGGCTCGTCGAGCAGCAGCACCTTGGGCCGGAGCACCAAAGCGCGGGCGAGCGCCACCCGCTGGCGCTGGCCGCCGGAAAGCGTGTGCGCGTCCCGCGTCTCGTAGCCGGCGAGGTCGACCATGGCGAGCGCGTCTCCAACCCGGCGCCGGGTTTCCTCGCGGCCGAGGCGAAGGCGGCGGAGGCCGTAGGCGACGTTTTCGGCGACGTCGAGATGGGGGAAGATCGCGTAGCTCTGAAAGACCATGTTGGTCGGCCGGAGGTTCGCCGGCACCCCTGCCATCGGCCTGCCGTCGATGTGGATGGCGCCGGCGCTCGGCTCCTCGAAGCCAGCGATCATGCGCAGCAGCGTGGTCTTGCCGCAGCCGGAGGGGCCGAGCAGCGAGAAGAACTCGCCCTCGGCGAGCGCAGCGCTGACGCCGCGCACGGCAACGACCTCGCCGAAGCGTTTTTCAACCCGGTCGATGGCGAGGATCGTGCCGTTGGCCGGCGCCTGGTCGTTCACAGGAACCCTCCGCCACTGCCGCCCTGACGCTCCGCGCGACGGCGGAAGACCTCGGCGGCGAGCAGCAGCACCAAGGACAGCAGCATCATCAGGAAGCCGAGCGCCATGATGGTCGGCAGCTTCGCCGGAAAGCGCAGCTGGCTCCAGATATAGACCGGCAGCGTCGGCTCGGTGCCGGTCAGGAAGAAGGCGATGATGAACTCGTCGAGCGAGATCGTGAACGCGATCAGGAGGCTCGCGATCACGCCCGGCATGACCAGCGGCAGGGTGACCCGGAGAAAGGTCGAAAGCCGGTTCTCGCCGAGATCCAGCGAGGCCTCTTCCAGGCTCTGGTCCAGGCTGAGAAAGGCGGCGTTGAGGATGCTGATCGAGAACGGCATGCAGATCAGCACATGGCCGAGCACCACCGCCCAGAGCGAGAGACCGAGGCCGAGCTGGATCAGGACCACCACCAGCGACACCGCGACGATGATCTCGGGCAGCACCAGCGGCAGCATGGTGAAGCCGAGCATCGCCGGCTTGCCGGGAAAGGCGAAGCGGGCGGAGGCGCGCGCAGCACAGATGCCGAGCAGCGTGCTGATCAGCGCAGCGCCGACGCCGACCAGGAGGCTATTGATGACAGCACCATGCAGGGCGGGTGTCGCCCACAGCGCCTCGAACGAGCGCGTGGTGAAGCCCTTGAGCGGGAAGGCGATGATGCTGCTGTCGTTGAACGCGAACACCGGCAGCAGCAGCACCGGCGCGTAAAGGAAGAGCAGGTAGCCGATCGCGTAGCCGCGCAGCCAGCCGGCTTTCTGCCCGCCCGCGGCCATCAGCCCCGGCCCCGCATGAAGCGGCGGTTCAGCAGGACGAAGGCGAGCGCGATCGAGGCCACGATCGCCATGGCCGAGATCGACAGGGCGGCTCCCAGCGGCGCATTGTTGGCCTTGCCGAACTGCACCTGGATCATGTTGGCGATCATCAGCCCGTCGGTGCCGCCGACCAGCCGCGGCGTGACATAGTCGCCGACCGTGGGGATGAACACGATCAGGACGGCCGCGACCACGCCCGGCATGGACAGCGGCAGGGTCACCCGAAGGAAGCGCCGGAGCGGCCCGTCGCCCAGGTCCTCGGCCGCTTCGAGCAGGCTCCGGTCGATCTTGGACAGCGCCACGTAGATCGGCAGGATCGCGAATGGCGCCCAGGCATGGGCGAGCGTGATCACCACGGCTTGGGCGTTGTAGAGAAGCACGGTCAGCGGCTGCTCGATCAAACCGAGCGCCAGCAGGCCGCTGTTCAGGACGCCGTCATAGCCGAGCACCACCTTCCAGAGAAACACGCGCAGGAGATAGCTGGTCCAGAACGGCAGCGTGATCAGAAAGATCCAGAGCGCGCGGTTGCGGTGCACGTAGAACGCCACGAAATAGGCGATCGGATAGGCAGTGACCACGGTGAGCAGCGTGACCAGGAACGAGATCACCAGCGAGCGCAGCATCAGCAGCCGGTAGAGCGGATCGGTCCAGGCCTCGACGTAGTTCTTGAGGGTGAAGGTCCGGTCGAGCTCGAGATAGGTCTGCGTCCAGAAGCTGATCAGCAGCATCATGCAGAGCGGCGCTGCCAGCAGAAGCAGGGCATAGAGGAAAGGCGGGCCGACCAGGAGAAGCCCGCGCCGGCTCTCCCGGTCGAGCAGAGGCGATGGGGCACCTCGTTACAGGGACTCCCGATCGGTTCTGGCGTCGGCCGGCAGCGGCTCGGCCGCGACGTTCAAGCCGCAGGGCTTTCCTGCGGGATGTGATCGACGTCAGGTGGTGCGCTCATGTCTCCGCTTCGAGCATCTCGTCGTTGATGGCTGCCAGGGCGCCGGCCTCGGGGCTTTCGTCCAAGGTGAGCACCGGCATCTGGGCTCGGAGATGATCGTGATAGGTTTTCACGCCATATTCAAGATCCGTCAGCAGCACGCCGTCATAGGCGCTCGACTGGGTCGCCTCGCAGGACCAGATGGTGAGCTGCTTGTCCTCCTCGGCGGTCAGCAGATCGATGCGCGCGCTCAGATAGCGGGCGGCGCGCAGCGCCCGGTCCTCGTCCGGGCGCGCATAGATCGCACCCCTGATCTGCGTGCGGTCCACGGCCAGCGGGAATTCCTGATAGAACATCACCGAATCGGGATAGAGGCCGATCACGGTGTTGGGAAACAGGCCGATATAGAGCCAGGCGCGCCGGTGGCTTTCGGGCAGCCAGTGCGCCTCCGGGAGGATCGACTTGTACGCCTTGACGCTCCAGATCCGGCCTGGCCCGGGGTTGAAGGTGGCAAACGAGCGCGAGGTGCCCTCGAAGAACGCCTCGTCGTGGTAGTAGCGGCCGTAGAGATCGTGCAGGCCGGGATGGGCCATGGCGACGTGGTAGCCTTCATTGTCGACGTCGCGCACCGCCTTCCAGTTCACCGGGCTCTCGTCGGTCCAGCCGATCGGGCCGGTCGGCTCGAGTCCAGCGATGCCGTAGGGGGCGATTTCGGCCTCGTGGCGTGCCATCACCTCGGCGACCGAGGGCTGCGGCCCCTCCTTGAAGCGTACGAACACGAAGCCCTGCCAGATCTCCATCTCGAGCGGCTTCAGCCCCCATTCGACGGGATCGAGCGGCGGCAGGCTGGTGGGGTGGGCGACGCCGCGCAGGCAGCCGTTGAGGTCGTAGGTCCAGCCGTGGAACGGGCAGATCATGGCGCTGCGGATGTTGCCGCGCTCGTCCGCGACCAGGCGCGAGCCGCGATGCCGGCAGAGATTGTGAAAGGCCCGCACCACGCCGTCGCGGCCGCGCACGACCAGGGCGCGCTCGCCGCAGACATCCAGCGTGACGAAATCGCCGGGCTCGGCGACGTCGGAGACATGGCAGATGAGCTGCCAGTGCCGCCGGAACAGAAGCTCCGCCTCGAGCTCGAGCAGCTCCGCGCTGCCATAGGTCCAGGCCGGAAGCCCACGCCGGTCCCATTCCCGCGGCACCGCCGCGAGTGTCTGCTGCAGCAAGACTGTCTCCTATTTTTATTTGAGCGCTTATATAAATTAGCGCATCGAGCATGCCGAGACAAGCACAGGCGTGGCTGTCCTGTCTGAACCGCCTGGCGGTTTCGCGTTGTCTGCTGCTGACTGTTCCGTGCCCATGAGCGCAGGAACGTGGTCCAGATCCGCAGCTTCAGCCAGCGCCTTGGAGGACGCGATCAAGTGCTATCACAACAATACCCTGTCGACCGGGTCGGTGACCGAGCAGATGCTCGTCGCTGACGTCGAAGCCATGCTTGAGATCGCAGATCCCGAAGACAGACACGATCGTAGTTGACCTTGGCGATCCCGAGCCCCCGCGCCGTCTCCTCCTGTTGCAGCACAGCCTTCGCGGCATCCGGATGACGGAAGCCAGGAAGGCGCTGATCGGCTGGAAATCCGTCGTCTGGTCCCCGCCGGGATTGACAGGCCATCCCAGGATTCACCGGTGCCCGTGACAGCTGAGGAGGCGAAGCAGCCTTTGGGCGTCCAGGCAGTCCAGTTCTTCCTGTCTGTCAGTGACAGCAAGGCGAGCAGCTCTCTCTGCCGTCCTCGCTGTCTTGCAGGCGGATCGTGCCGTCGGCAAGGGCGGCGACCATTGGAGGGCCATCGCTACTGACGCTGACGGCATAAGCCAAGCCCGCAAGTCCTTCCAACGCGTCCATGGTCGCGCAAGCTGTGAACCACTTCACATCTGAAAGTATCGATACATGCCATGCTGTCGATTACTGCTTCATCAGTTCAAGGATGAGTTTCCGTCTGGCAGCCTATTCTTAAGTTTTTTGGATAGATCGAAAGGCCTCTCCTGCAGCTCAAGGTCGAGCTGCAGACCTGGCAAGTGGATCCATGACCATGGGCAAATATGCGTGGATTTTCTCGCTCGCCGTTGCGCATCTTTACTTACACTCAGCCCCAGCGCACGCCGCCGATACTCATGCCTACCAGCAAACCGACCCGCGCTGCGATGCAAGCCATACCAATGTCGCCCATGTGGTCGCGCTCGAGCAGATCTATGTCTACAACCGCTTCGGCGCCTTCAATCCCGGCGGCATGCTCTATGCGCTGAGACGCGACGTCGTGGTCAGTGATGACGACGGCGGAGACGGCGGCTCCGAACTCGCCGATCTCGGCCTGTATGATGGCGCACCGATCCCCGCACACTACCGACCCGGTCAAGAGGTGACCGACAAGGCGCTCGCCGGCCATGTCCGGCTGCGCCCGGAAAAGCGGCCGCGGCCGATCGTGCTCCGGGTCAATGAAGGCGATTGCCTGAAGGTGGTCTTCACCAACCTGCTCAGCCCGGATCGGGACGGCGAGGAGCACGTGATCGACCCGGAGACCGGGCGCGAGATTTCGATCGATTCCGACGAGCCGGCGACCCGAACGGCGTCGATGCACGTCAATGGCCTGGAGCTGATCGGCTCGATCGAGTCCGATGGCACCAATGTCGGCTTCAACGAGTCGTCGCTGGCGGCGCCCGGCGAGACCAGGACCTACATCTGGGCCGCGCGCAAGGAGGGCGGCTATCTCCTGCATTCCATGGCGGCTGCCGCAGGCGGCGAGGGCGATGGCGGGCAGCTCGGCCTCGGCCTGTTCGGCTCGGTCAACGTCGAGCCTGCTGGATCGACCTGGTACCGCTCGCAGGTGACCGGCAGCCAGCTGCAGGCGGCCACCGAGGGTCGCACCAAGCAGCGCAACACCCCAGTGATCGACTACGCCGCCAGGACCGCGGACGGCGTGCCGATTCTCGACATGCTCATGGAGGTGAGCGACGACCCGGATGCCGGCAAGGAGCTGGTGCATTCGGATCTCAACGCCATCGTCGACGTCAGCAAGCATGGCGAGCACTGCGAGATCAAGCCGAACCCGGGTTCATCCTGCGGTGAGCCGTTCCGCGAATTCACGGTGATCTTTCATGACGAGATCACCGCCGTGCAGGCGTTCGCCGAGCTGGAAAAAGAGGAGAGCCCGCTTGGCGCGCTCAAGGACGGCATGGGCATCAATTACGGCGCCGCCGGTCTCGGCGCGATGGTGGTCGCCAATCGCGGGCGCGAAGGGCCTGCCAAGGACTGCGTCGAGTGCAAGCTCGAGGAGTTTTTTCTGACCTCCTGGGCGATGGGCGATCCGGCCCTGGTGATCGAGCGCGACGAGAACAACCAGCCGGTGCGGGCGCTGTACGAGGACGACCCCTCCAACGTGCACCATTCCTACCTCGGCGATGCGGTGCGCTTTCGCAACCTGCATGCCGGGCCGAAGGAGACCCACGTGTTTCACCTGCACGCCCATCAGTGGCTGCAGGACTGGCATGACCCGGAATCGGTCTATCTCGACTCGCAGACCATCTCGCCCGGTGCCTCGTTTACCTACGAGGTCCATTACGGCGGCTCCGGCAACCGCAATCTGACCCCCGGCGATTCGATCTTCCACTGCCATCTCTATCCGCATTTCGCCCAGGGTATGTGGGAGTTGTGGCGCACCCACGACGTGTTCGAGGCGGGCACCCGCGATCGCTGGCTGCCGGACGGCGACATCGCCGGCGGCACGCCGAATCCGGCCGTGGTGCCGCTGCCCGGAGCGCCGCTGCCACCGCTGCCGACCTCGGGCTTCGAGGGCTACCCCTTCTACATCGCCGGCATTGCCGGCCACCGCCCGCCCCAGGCGCCGTTGGACATCGATCCCGACGCCTATGCCGAAGAGAGCGACCGCACGCTGATGCGCCATGTCGTCCAGGGCGGCGAACGCGAGCTCGGCGAGGACCTGTTCGGCGAGGAGTCCGGCGAGCCCAAGGACCTCGAGAAGAAGTATTTCGACGCCACCATTGCGGAGGACGACCCGCTCGGTCAGGCGAACCGCATCGCCGTGCGCGTGCGCGAGCAGAACGACAGCAAGGAGCTTCTGCTACTCGCCGCGAAACTGACCAAGGCCGACATCCGAAAGCTGCCGCTCGACGGCACGCCCGAGGAGCAGACCGCCATGGCGTTCCATGCCGGCGATCGCGCCGAAGCGGTGACCCGGCTCTCGCCCTATGGCGTCGAGGAAAAGGGCTACCCGACCTGCCTGCCCAATGGCGACTGCGATCAGGCGGACGATCCCGAGCGGCGGGTGCTGTTCCAGGTCAACGGTCTCGCGCCGAAGCCGGGCGCTCCCTATGCCGATCCGTGCCCCGAGCGCTTCTATCTCGGCCGGCCGAACGACGCCTACAAGGATCCCTCGAAATGGGTGGAGCTACCGCCCGAGCGGCGCTATCGCGCGACCTATCTGCAGTTCGACATGCCGGTGAACAAGCATGGCTGGCACGATCCGCAGGCGCGCATCATCACCCTGGAGCAGGACGCCAAGGCGACCCTCGACCACACCAGGCCGGCGGAGCCCTTCTTCTTCCGCGCCAATTCCGGCGAGTGCGTGGTGTTCGTCGCGACCAACCTGATCCCGTCCAACCTGAACCTTGACGACTTCCAGGTGTTCACGCCGACTGACACCATCGGCCAGCACATCCATCTGGTGAAGTTCGACGTCACTGCCTCCGACGGTTCCGGCAACGGCTGGAACTACGAGGACGGCACGCTGTCGCCGGACGAGATTCGCGAGCGCATCATCGCCGGCAACGCCTTCAAGGGAAAGGTCGAGCTCAAGCCGCTGACCCATCGCCTGTTCCGGGACGGCGGCGCGCTGGTCAACGACCCGCGCGGCGTGTGCCCGGCGGAGCTGCCGCTCGATCCCATAGAGGCGGAGAAGGTGTTTCACGATCATCCCTGGTGCGGCGCCCAATCGACCATCCAGCGCTGGTGGGCCGATCCGCTGCTCAATCTCGAAGGCAAGGACAAGACCATCCGGACGGTCTTCACCCACGATCATTTCGGCCCGAGCTCGCATCAGCAGCACGGCCTCTACGCAGCGCTGGTGATCGAGCCCAACGGCTCGAGCTGGCAGACGCTCGCCGGCAACACCTTCGGCGGCCAGGACGAAAAGGGCGATCCGATCCGCACCGTGGGACGTGACGACGGCGGGCCGACCTCCTATGCCGCCAACATCGTCACGAAGGACGAAAACGGCGAGCCCAAGGGCCAGCGCGAGTACAACCTCGCAGTCGCCGACTTTGCGCTGCTCTATACGGCGCCGCCCGCGAACCTGCCGATCAGCCCGCCCGGCAGGCTGGACCACGATCTGCCGCAGATGGTGTTCAATTCGCCGATCCCGCGGCCCGAGGGCATCTCGGTCAGTGATCCCGGCGGCCAGCTGATGAACTATCGGAACGAGCCGATTCCGGGCCGCGTCGGGCAAGCGAACGACGAGGGCAAGTGGTCGCTCCGCGCCTATGTTCCCGCAAGTACGCAGGTCGAGGCCTGCCGGTCGCGGCTCGGTGTCGATCTGCCGCCGGATGATCCTGAAAGAGCGCCGGAGCTGACGCTGTGCCTGGCACAGGATGATGACAAGCGACAAATCTGCGAGGAGCGTGTCGTGAAGATGCGCTGCGATCCGAGCGATCTCGCCAATGTCTTTTCGTCGGTCACCCATGTCAGCGAGGACGAAGAGATTCGCGCGGCGATCACGCGGGACGATCTCGCCTATGACACGCGGCGCATCTTCCTCGACAACTATCTGAAGCGCGATTGCGTCGACGGCACTGCCTATCTCTGCGCCGAGCCCACGGGGCTGCGGCGGGACGGCGATCCGGCGACTCCGCTGCTCGGCGCCAAGGAAGGCGACAGAGTCCAGGTGCGCCTGATCCAGGGCGCTCAGGAGGAAAACCACATCTTCTTCATGAACAACGCCAAGTGGCTCGCCGTGCCGGGATCGCAGAACAGCGGCTACCGTGCCGCCCAGCATATCGGCATTTCGGAGCATTTCGAGTTCGAGATCGATCTCGAGAATCCGTCGCCGCAGCTCGACCAGGACCAGCTCTACGGTACCACCGCGACCGACAATCTTTGGGACGGTCAGTGGGGTCTGCTGCGCGTAGTCGGCAGCGATCGGGCGGCCGAGGTGAAGCTGGCGGCGCTGCCCGGCAGTCTCGGCAAGGACGAGCTGATCAACGTTTTGCCTCTGGTCTGCAATGCCGCGACGCCGAAGCGCCATTTCGAGGTCGAGGCGTGGCGCCTCGGCGATCTCAACGGACGTAAGGGGCTTGCCTATCATGCCAGGCGCGGGCTCGACGATCCGAACGCGACGATCTACGTGCTCGCCGACGAGGTCGGTCTGATCCGATCCGGGCACAAGGCGCCGGAGCCGCTGGTCCTGCGCGCGCGCGCCGGCGAGTGCATCGAGGTCCTGCTCACCAACCGGCTGGACGCGGCGCCGGAGGATCTGCGCGATCCAGCCAACTGGAGCTGGAACATGATGCCGCCGATCGCCGATGGTCTGAACTTCAACGACGTCAGGGCATCGCGCGCACTCGGCCTGCATGCGCAGCTGGTCGCCGGCAATCCGGCCAATGACGACGGCTCCGCGGTCGGGCTCAACCGCTCGACCCTGGCCTATCCCTGCGACAAGGCGGAGTCGGCCGAGACATGCGGTAGCGACGTCGATCCGGCGGACGGCACGCCCCCGGACGGCAGCTACACCTTCGACAACACGGCGATGTATCGCTGGTATGCCGGTGAATGGACCAAGCCCGCGAATCAGGGCGGGCCGAGGCTCACGCCGATCGAGTTCGGCGCCATCGGCCTGCAGAATTTCGGCGACGTGATCAAGGGCGCTTCCCACGGCACCATCGGCGCGCTGGTGATCGAGCCCGAGGACGCCACCTGGGAGACCGACTGCGAGATCATGCAGGAGGCGGGCCTCGACCAGGCGGAGCGGCGGGATTGCCTGAACGCCGCTGCGACCGTCACGGCAGGCGGCGAGTCGTTCCGCGAGTTCGTGCTGATCTACCAGAACGACGCCAGCCTCCGCTACCGCAGCGAGGCGCTCGCCAATCTGCGCAACGGCGACGATGCCGAGGACTCCGGCCAGAAGGCCTTCAACTACCGTTTCGAGCCTTTCTGGACTCGCCTGGATGCCAACCCCGCGGCCGATCCCGAGACGATGATGGCCTACGACTACACCAACGTGCTCTCATCCAAGCCGGAACATGGCCATGGCGATCCGTCGACGCCGCTGTTCACCGCGAAAGCCGGCACGCCCGTGCGCTTCCGTCTGGTGGAGCCGGCTGGCCATCCGCGCAATGGCGCCTTCACTCTCTCCGGCCATGACTGGGTGACCTATCCCTGGACCGATCGGTCCGCAAGGCAGGTCGCCAATCCGCCGCCGGGCGACGCGCAGAACCGCAGCGGCGTGGTCAACGGTATGGGACCCGGCCGCCACGCCAACGTCCTGCTGGAGAGCGCCGGCGGCCGCGGCCGGATCCCGGGCGACTACCTCTACCGCACGCCGGTCGGCTTCGCCTTCGGCGGCGGCCAGTGGGGCATCATGCGGGTGTTCGATGCCAAGGATTGCGACGGCGGGGCCAGAACCGTGCGGGACCCCCATACCGGCCGCATCCGGGTGTGCGAGTGACCATGATGGCGATCGACGCCCGCGCTCTGCCGGCCGCGGTGGCTGCGGGGCTCGCCCTCGGGCTGATGTCGGCCGCCGCGTCTGGCGAGATGGCGCACGGTGCTCTCCGTCAGGCACCCCATGCCCATGGCGGGCAGGATCGGACGGCGACTCCGGCCGATCCCGTCGCGATCGACGTCGCCTTCGCGCTGGAGCCAGTGGCGGGCGGTGCGATCGTCGCCGGCAAGGAGGCGCGCGCCATCGTCCGCCTGACCGACAAAGCGAGCGGTGCTCCGCTGTCCGGCCGGAGCGTCGCCGGCTGGATGCTGCTGCGCCGCAACGCGCAGGTCGCGGACGAGCTCTCCTGTGCAGCCAAGGTCAAGCTGTTCAACCAGGGCCGGGTGACGGCGCGGCCGGACGTCGATCTGAACGGCAGCCGGCTGATGATTCTGAACCGCGACGGCAGCATCGGCATCGCCGATCCGGAGATCGACTTCACCATCACTCAGCTCGAGCATGTCATCCCGCTGCCGGGCGTGCCCGCGGACTGGGCGATGAGTGCCGATCGGCAGACCCTGTTCGTCACGCTGCCGATCTTCGGCGCGATCGCCGTGATCGATCTCGACGCTCTCGCGGTCACGGGCCTGATCGAGCTCGGCAAGGACACGCTGCCGACCCAGCTGGCGGCGCTCGACGACCGCCGCGCCGCGGTGTTTCTGTCCGGCAAGAACTCGGTCGCCGTCGTCGACGCCGAAGCGACCCAGCCGCCGCGCCCGATGGTGGTCGGCAGGGGCCCGGTGGCCATGGCCGCCGGCGCCGGGGACGTGCTCTATGTCGCCAGCGCCGACGGCCGCGTGAGCGCCATCGACACGCGCATCTCGGCCGTGACCGCGAGTGCCGCGGCCCTGCCGCCCGGCGAACCGTCTCTCGCCTGGTCGACCGAGGTCGGCCGAGTTTACGCCGCGAGCAGCGAGGCGGGCGCGATCCTGGCGCTCGACGCGACAAGCCTGCATTCGCTCGCCGAAATCGCCGCCGAACCCGGTGTCTTCACGCTCGCCGCGGCACCGGACGGCGGCCATGTGCTCGCCCTCAATCGCCGGACCAGCCGTCTGCTTCTGGTGGACACGGCAAGCAATCGTCCGGTCGCCGAGCAGCCGGTCGCACAAGCCCCGGTCGAGCTCGCCTTCTCCCACGACTACGCCTATGTGCGCGGTCTCGAAGGCGACCACTTCAGCGTCATCGAGCTGGCCGAGCTCAACGCCGGCCGGATCGCGCCGGTGAACGTGCAGTCCGCCTCGCGGCCGATGCCCGGACGCGAAGCCCTGTCCCGCGCCCGCATGATCGCCCTCTACGGCCACGGCGCGCTGATCGGCAATGCCGACGAGGCAGTCGCCTACTACTACATGGAGGGCATGAACATCGCCATGGGCACGGTCAAGACCTACGGTCCGAACGTCCAGGGCCTGATGACCCTGGATCGTGGCTTTCGCGAGACCGAGCCCGGCGTCTACGAGACCAAGGCGGTGATTCCGTATGGCGGCGACTACGACGTGCCGGTGGTGGTGGATGTCGCCGACAGCGCGACCTGCTTCACCGCCAGCGCCCAGACGGCGCCGGAGGCGCGGGAGGAGGGCAGCGCCGCGCTCCTGATTGACGCAGACGGGCGAAGCGACTTCGTGGCGCGTCGGCGGGACGAGCTGGTGTTCAGAATTGTCGACAAGGAGACCGATCACCCGGTGGCCGGTCTGCACGACGTTCGCCTGCTCGCCTTCTCGGCGGGCGGAACCTGGCAGGCGCGGCGCTGGGCGAAGCCCCTTGGCGACGGTCGCTATGCCAGCGACTGGGTTTTCCCGCGAGCCGGACGCTACGGCGTGAGCGTCGAAATCGCCTCACGCCATCATGGGTTTGCCGATCAGCCTCCGATTTTCCTGAACGTGCACCGGCCGAGCGAGCACAGCGTCGGCGATGAGGGTGGAAAGCCATGACCATCGATGCCCCGAAGTTTTTTTTCGCAGCACTCGCCGCCACCGCCGCCCTGGCGCTGCCGACAGGTCCGGCAGACGCGCAGATGGCGCATCAGTTCACGCTGATCGGCCATATCGAGAGCTTTTCCGTGGACGACGTGAACGATCCGCTCTCCGGCGGCCGGATCAAGGTCCACGGCGTCGAGGTCGTCCTTCCCAAAAACCTGATCATCCAGATGCCGGCCCGCTATCTCACGGCGAAGGACATCGTCGACCTCAATCCCGCCCATGACGGCACCTCCGGCCTCGCCCTCGACGACCAGCCGCTCGCCGCCTACGAGGCGACCGTGGTCGGCAACATCGTCGGCGATCGCTATGTCGCGGGCCTGGTCTGGATCGCCCAGCATTCGCTCGCCACCGGCGCCGGCTTCATCCAGGCGATCGGCGCCGACGGCGAGATCCAGGTGGTCGCCGACCCTGCCGGCGGCGCCGGCCAGCCGGTCGCGCGCATCCGCATCAACGATCCGGCCGAGGCGGACGGCATCTACTACGCGCCACCCGATCCCAATGCCGACGAGCGCTTCATCGTCGACACCGGCAACCCGACGGTGCACGCCGGCACCGGCTTTCCCATGTGCGTGGCGCAGGCGGGCAGGGAGGCGGAATGTCCGGCCGGCAACCGGCCGCGCGGGGACGACGGCACGCCGCTCACCACCTTCGTCATGGGCAATGAAGGCCTGCCCGCCACGCCCCCAGGCGCGCTGCCGATCCCACCCTGTCCCGCCTGCGATCCGGAACGGCCGGCGCCGTTCATGGTTGGCGACTACATCGTCTATGCCGGCACGCTCGCCAAAGACGGCACGGGTGACATCTACATTTCCGCCCACACCGTCGAGGCCAATGTCGGCATCTACACGGCGCGCGGCGTCGATCCCGCCTATGTCCTGATCGAGGACTCGCTGATCGGCACCCAGGGCCCGCTCGTGCCGCGAGATCCGGCCAATCCTGACGGCGCCACCTTTCCCCAGGAGACCCAGGACCGCTTCCGCGTCGAGGGGGTCACGACCGATCCCAGCCGCCCCGTGGTGGTCTACGCGATCGACGTCGACGCGGCGACCGGAGAGCAGACTTTGCGACGGCTGCAGACGCCGCCGTTCGACCCGCCGCCGCTCGGCCGCTTTCGCATCACGCTCGGCCAGCGGGCGAATGCGCTCTTCGCCGAGGGCAACGTCACCGAGGCGGACGTCAGGGGTGCGCCTCGCGAGCTGGTCGCGCGGATCGGTGACGACGATCTCGACGGTCAGCCCCTGCCGAAGACGGCCACGGCGGCGAACGGCCTAGTCGCCGGCCAGTACGTAGCTCCTTTCGGCGAGTTCATCTTCCCGGAGAACAAGGTCTACGGCGATCCGATCCTGCCGAACAATTTCGATTGCCTACCCTTCCTTCTGAACGGTTCGGGACCGCTCAAGACGACCTCGGACGACGGTCCGCTGGTCGGTCCGCTCGATCCCTGGCCGGACATCGTGCGTCCCGCCGCGGTCAATTGCGGCCCGCGTCCGAAACCCATCATCTAGAGAGGTTGACGCACATGTCGGCAACGGTCGTCGAGGTCAGCAGCCGGGGCATCCTGCAGGGACAGCCGGATCACGATTTCCAGCCCTGGCGGGGCATCGCCGGTGAGGGTAAGCAACTTCGCTTCTGGAATGTCAGAACCTCGGCCAAGCGCTGCGTCTGCAGTATTTCGGAGCCGCAGAACTTCGTGCGATGGACCCAGGGCGGGCAGTCCGGCTTCAACAGCCACTTCGCCGACTTCGGCGAGGTCGTCATCGCCAGCAACGCCAATGGTGGCGGTCCGTTCAGCGTCGCTTTCGATCCGCCGGTTTCCGCCCTCGGTCTGGACCTCGAGGCCGTCCCTGCCGGCATCACGCCGGGCCAGAAGTACAGGGTCGAGCTCGACGTGGTCGACAGCGATGGAAGTCATCACATGTTCGAGAAACTGGGCACCGTGCAAAGCGCGGTATTCCTCGGCATCGAAGCCGATGCCGAGGCGATCGCTGCGCTGACCGCGCGCGCTTTCCTGCTCGAGGGCGGCGCGCAGACACCGGTCGATTTCTGCCTGAACCGCATCGACCTCAGGATCGTTGGCCCGATTTCCTGACAGAGAGCATTCTGACGTTGTCCCATTTGGACGGACAATCCAGCAATGAGCGCGGCGCCGGCTTGATCAGTTCTCGCATGCATGAGCCAGAGCGATGTTGCCTTGGGGCGAAATGTCAGGGTCGATGGCTGGTCCTCAGCATATTCGGAGTTGATGGCGACGATCGGCGACTGCTTGACGGCAGTCAGGCAACAGAAATACTGCCGATCAGTAGCTGTCCGCTTGACGCCTTTTCAACATAGATAGTGCTGCTCAGCCTTTTTCGCGGCGTCGCTCCAATGTCACGACCTTCCGCTCGTCTCGTTCAGCGACATTTGCGGTGAGATGTGCCGCCCATGCCTCCAGGGCCACCCGCGCCTTGCAGACCCGCGGCGACTGCGCGACGGAGATCGTGCAGCCGCCAGGTGGACAGGGGCTCGTCACGTCGTCATCGCTGAACCGCGGCAGGGAGCGCAACAAGTCGAGCGCCTGCGGCGATAGGGGCATTGACCTGTTGGTCTTGGCCTTCGAGCGCTCGGCAGAGGGGCACGCCCCGCTGCAGTTCGGAAAAGCGGGTCGCACCGGATGCCAAGTCGCGCATGATCAACGTCGTCCGGCACTCGCAAAACAGCTCGGCCGCCTTCGATGTCGTCTGCTGTCCGTTCGGCGTCATGTTCTTCTCGGACAAGGTTCGAGCGTTCCGAGAAGCCTTGCGTGTCCTGCGGCCGGGCGGCGCCTTCGTCTTCAGCAGCTGGGATCGCCTGGAGACCAATGTGCTCGCTGACGTCGTCACCGAGGCACCCGCCGCGATCTTTCCGCTCGACCCGCCGGCTTTCCTTGCGCGGACGCCCTATGGCTATCATGACACGGAGGCCATGCGGAAGGATGCAGGATGCGGGCTTCAAGAGCCTCGGCGATCTTCCACCCGCGACGCCTCCAGCCACGCGCCGGCAGCGCGCGACGTCGCCATCGCCTTTGTCGAGGGAACGAGATTCTGGCGAGAGACCCGAGCCGTCTGAGTGCCGTCGTGGATCAAGGCCAGCGCCATCGCCAAGCGCTTCGGCGACGACCATATCGCCGCCGGCACACGGGCGCATATCGTCGTGGCGCTATCCTGAGCGATCGAGGAACGGGGCGATTTGCTTCGGTCCTCGCCCCAACGGTCATCTTCCCCGCGCCGACCAGCATTCGGCCTGGTCGCGTGCCGGTCGCTGCCGCCGGATCGTTGCCGCCGCTAGCCGGCGGTCTGACCTATGATAGCCGGAGATTTGGAAAAGCATTTGGATTGTCAGACGTGATCAACACCGCACTTTGCGATCAGCTCGGATCGAGCTTCCCATCATCCAAGCTCCGCTGGGACCTGATCTGAGTGGTGCCGCTCTGGCAGCGGCAGTCAGCGATGCCGGCGGTCTCGGGACCCTTCAGGCGCAGCTGCATCCGCCGGCAGCTTTTCGCGCGGAACTTGAAGAGGTCCGGCGGCGCACCTCGAAGCCCTTTGCGGTCAACTTCATCCTGCATTTCCTGCGAGGACGCCGTCGCCATCTGCCTCGAAGAAGGCGTGCCGGCCCTCTCGTTCTTCTGGGGCGATCCGGCACCGTTCGTGCGTCGCGCCCATGCCGCCGGCACCAAGGTGATCCACCAGGTCGGCTCGGTGGCGGCTGCCAGGAGAGCGGCCGATGCCGGCGTCGACGTCATCATTGCCCAGGGTTTCGAGGCAGGCGGTCATGTCGAGGGGCGGGTCACCACCCTGGCCCTGGTGCCGCAGGTGGTCGACGCCGTGGCGCCGACGCCGGTGGTGGCAGCCGGCGGCATCGCCGACGGCCGGGGCCTGCTCGCGGTCCTGGCCCTGGGCGCGTCGGGTGCGGCCCTCGGCACCCGCATGCTGGCAACCGAGGAATGCCGCGCGCATGCGCACTACAAGGAGCAGCTGCTGAAGGCCGGCGAGGAGGATACCGAACACACGATCCTGTTCGGTCACGGCTGGCCGCATGCACCGCATCGCACCTTGCGCACACGCTTTGTCGAGCAATGGCTGGGGCAGGAGGCGCAGGCTCAGGAGTCGCGACCGGACGAGCCCGTGATCGGCAAGGTGCGAATTGCCGGCCAGGAGATGCCACTCCAGCGCTTCATGGGCTTTCCGCCGAATCGCGATGCCACGGGCGACATCGGCGCGATGGACATGCTCGCAGGGCAAGGGGTCGGCCGTGTCGCGTCGATCGAACCAGCCGGCGCGGTTGTCCGGAGGATCGCCGAGGAGGCGAGAGACATCGCGACGAAGCTGGTCGTCCATTTCTAGGAACCAAGACGATCGCCAGCGGCACCGCACGCGGTCAGGCCAGCAGCTTCCAAGCGCGGCGCTTGCCGACATCGGCGTGCTGCCGCCTTGACTGCAGGGATTTGCTCGGCATGCCGGATTCGACACAGGAGGCAGCCACGCAGGATTGACCAGGATGCGCCGTGCGACGAAGACGCTTTTCAGCATGATCCTCGAGGCTCGTCTTCAAGGCGACTTGACGTTCCAAACTATCTTTGGACGGCCGGAGCCGCTAAACTTAGCCTGAAACCGGCATGTCGGAAGGTGGGGCCCGAATCAGTCAGGAGCATCTAGCCATTCGCGACCCAGAAGCTCTCGTCGACACGTCAGAGCTGGCCGCCATGCTGGGTGATCCCGCATTGCGCGTGTTCGATTGCACGACCTGGCTTGATCCGCCGCCGGCAGGCAGCGACCAGCCCTACATCGCGCGACCGGGCAGGGACAGCTTCGAGGAGGCGCACATCCCGGGCGCCGGGTTCCTCGATCTGCAAGGCGCCTTTTCCGATCCATCGACCAGCCTGCGGTTCATGATGCCGCCGGTGGATCGCCTGGAGGCCGCCTTTGGCGGTCACGGCATCGGCGCCGGCACGCGTGTCGTTCTTTACAGTATCGGCTCGATGATGTGGTCGACCCGCTTCTGGTGGATGCTGCGCGCCCTGGGATTCGACCATGCTGCTGTCCTCGACGGCGGTTTCGACAAGTGGCGTGCGGAAGGCCGACCGGTCGAGAGCGGCCCTGCGCAAGGCTATCGGCCGGCCACCTTCAACGCGACACCGCGCTCTGGTCTGTTCTGCGACAAGCATGCCGTGCAGAAGGCCATCGGCGACACCCGCATCGCCATCGTCAATGCCCTCGGACCGCAGTACCACCAGGGCCTGGAGCCGAGCCGCTATGGCCGTTCCGGCCGCGTGCCCGGCAGCGTCAACGTTGCAGCCGCCACGCTGGTGGACCCAGCGACCAAGGCGCTGACGTCGCTTGCCGATGCCAAGGCCAGCTTCGAGGCGCAGGGCGTCATGCCGGACATGGAGGTCATCTGCTATTGCGGCGGCGGCATCTCCGCGACGATCGATCTATTCTTGCTGCATCAGCTCGGCTACGACAACCTCACCCTTTACGACGGTTCGATGGGTGAGTGGGCCAGTGACAGCTCGCTGCCGATCGAGACGGACTGAGATGACACCGCCTCAGTCAGGATGACCGGCCGCGGCGTCATGGTCGCCTTAGGCTCTGAAGATCCAGCGAAGCGTCGCAGGCAGGGTCGCTGCTGCATGCTCGAAGGTATGGCCGCCCTTGCCGAACTCGAAACGCATGTCGTAACCGCGAAAGCGCAAGGCTGCCGCCATGTCGACATTCGCCGTCGGCCAATGCCCGTTGGTGTTGTCGAGATCCTGAGCACCGCCTTGCAGAAGAACCCGGATCGGTTTGGGCCCGTTCTGCCGGACGCGCGAGGGATAGACATGACCGCCGCGGATATTGGTGAAGCTGCCGACATGGCTGATCACCAGCCCGAACAGGTCGGGCCGTTCCCAGGCGGCATTGAAGGCGCAGATGCCGCCCGAGCTCATGCCGCAGATCGCGCGCCTGCTCGGGTCATCGGTGATGGTCAGACCGTGGAGCGCCTCCGGGAACAGTTCCTCCGTGAGGAAGCGCACATAGGCATCGGACAGCCGATCGTACTCCAGGCTGCGATTGGCGCGTGAGCCCTTGGGCTGGCCGGCCCAATCGCCGGGATCCACGAACAGGCCGACGGTTGGCGCGAGCTCGCCGGCCGCGATCAGATTGTCGAGCACCGCGGCCGCATTGGTCCGCTCGAGATAGTTCGTGCCGTCCTGAAAGACGATGAGATTCGCCGGGCCTTCCATCGCCGCGGGAGCATAGACCCGATAGTCGCGCTCGACGCCGGGCCAGATGGCCTTGCCGACATGTCGTCCCTCCCGAAGCTTGATCTCGGTGCCGTCCGGTCGCAGTCGGGATTTCACGGCCGGCTCAGGGGCGTCACTCTCCCGTGCGGCCGCGAAGACGGCCTCGTCCTGCGGGCTGGCGAGCGTGGTCGGGATGTCGAGACTCAAGATCAAAGCAAGCTCCATCGCCTGGGACGCGCCGAAGGCATCAATAATAGGTGGAGTGATACTGCACCGAAAGCCCCGCCAGCCACCACGCTCTGCTTCCCGCTTTCAGCGTGCCATCGCCGCTCGACGCCTCAGCTCTTGAATGTCTTGACGCCGATCCCGAAATTGATCGGGCTGGTCAGGACGGCATGACCGTCATGCCCTGCTCGATCACGCACCCACTGTTCGAGCGCCGCCTCGATGTCACGCCGTTCGCTGTCGGATATGGCGAGGTCGGCAAGCAGGTGTTCGACGATGGGATTGCTCGACCGCAACCACGTCCAAAGCTCTGCGCCGGTGCGGAACACCGGGGGCTCCTCGCCGGTTTCGACGTGAACGTCGACGAGGCCGGCCGCGCGGAGCTCGCTGCGCAGACGCTCGGGGTCCTGCAGCTGGAACGGGAAAAGGCGGTGGGTCCATGGGCGGGCCGGTGAAATCCGGGCGGACCGCCTGGCCGTCCATCACCTTGGTCTCGAGGTCCAATCCCTCTTTGCCGGCGCGCTGCTCGAGCCGCTCAAGCATGACCGGCGACGGATCCGTCGCCAGAACCTTCGCACCCGGCCGTGCGGCCGGTGAGGCTGCCGCTGCCGGCGGCGGTGCGCGTGGTGACGTCGAGCTTGGTGAAGATGTTGCTCACATGCCGGTCGACCGTGCGCTCGCCGAGGTGCAGCATGGCGGCGATGGCCTGGTTGACCTGGCCCGAGGCGACCAGATGCAGGACCTGCAGCTCGCGCGGCGTCAGGCCATGTCGCGCCTTCGACCGGTCCTGGTTCGACAGGATGTCCACGCAGGCGACATCCGACGCAGCGCCCATGTCGCGGCATGCTTGCTGATAGAGGGCCGCAACGGCGGCCTGACGATTGACCTGCCGGCAGCGGCAATGCGCACGCTTCGCCTCGTCGTGACTAGGCGCGCGCCTCCAGGATGGTGTTGAAGGGCCCTTGGGTGGCGCGGCGCACGCTGGAGAAGCCGCCCGACGCAATCACCTCGGCAATTCTCGCTTCGCCGGCCTGCAGATCATGGTCGAGGCGTTGTAGTGGAGGCGGCCGACCGGGTTCATATTGTCTTCTGGCCTGTCGCCGGCCATCGGCTCGACGATCATCCAGGTGCCGTCGGGCTTCAGGATCTCGCGCATATGCGTCGCACAGCCCTTTGGATCGCCCATGTCGTGCAGGCAGTCGAAGGCCGTGATCAGGTCGAAGCCGCCCTCGGCGATCTCCTTGGCGGCGGCCGTTTCAAAGCGCCCGCGGGCACCACTGCCATGGCCGGTGGCATGACTCCTCGCCTCGGCGATCGACTCCTCATGGAAATCGAAGCCGACGAAGCTGCTCTCGGGATAGGCATCCGCCATCAAGAGGGTCGAGAAGCCGACGCCGCAGCCGATATCGGCGACCTTGGCGCCTGCCTTGAGCTTGGCGTCGACGCCGTCCAATGCCGGCAGCCGTTCCTGCCCGATGGCGTTGGCATAGGTCGGCCGGAAGAAGGCGCCGACCGAGCAGAACAGGCAGCCGGCACTATCGCCCCAGCGCACGCCCGAGCCATCGCGAAAGGCCGCCTCGACCTTGGGCTCGCCCTCGATCATGGCGGCGGCAAGGTCGAGCGCGCCGGCGAGATAGACCGGGCTGTCCTTGATCGCGAACACCATCGCCTGCTCGGGCGAAAGATGGAACCTTGCGGTCTCGGGCTCGAAGGTGACGAAGCCGTTCGCCGCCTGCGCCAGGACCCATTCCTGGACATAAGGCTTCGGCGAGACCGGCGCCTGTTTCGGCAGGCCACCGTCGCCTCCGCCCTGATCCAGGGCATCGAACAGGCCGAGGCGAAGGCCGATGTGGGTGCATGGAATGCAAAACGCGCCGCCGAGATCGCCGAGCATCTTAGGCTTACCAGTTGCGTGCAGCTTGTCCATGTCCAACTCGGTCACGATTCCTCCTCGCCTGTACGCAGTCATCACGATCCCATGGCACGGTGAGGTGCCGGGGACGTGCCGAGGCCTTTTGCAAGGCCGTCAACGAGCGCCCTGACGCTGGCTATGCAGGCGACGAACATCGTCGCCGAGGATCACGCGTTCCAGGTCATCGCGCGCGTAGTGCCGGGGTATTAGGGATCTTCTATGGTCGTGGTCATAATCACGTCCTTAAATTGGTAATCTGTTTCACCAGCCCATATGCACAATGTACCTTCAGCAAATGGCCGTCAGTGCCGCGCGCAATCCCGAGCGTCGCGACGATCTGTGCTGCCAATCCGGCACCGCAGCCGACATCCAGATAGCGCGTTCCCATGGTGACCCGAGCGCGCTCGAGGCTTCAATCCGGCCAGCATGACGACCGTCCATGGGCTGCCTCCTCCGACTACCCTGTTTGTGTCGACAAGAACGACACCCTATAATCAGCGTCGTGGTCGTGCTTTGCCGAACATCCGGATTTCTTTGCAGGCCCTCAAGCTTTCGCGGATTTCGATAGAGTGAGATTGAGACAGCGAAGTGATGCCCTTTCCCAGTCCTGAGCACCGTGCGCATTACCGGCGCCTGTCTTGTCTAAGGTGAACATCCGCGATGATGCGGCGGGCGCATGGCTCGAGCACTCGATCCGGCATTTGGTGTCGGAAACGATTTCGGGGCGTCCCGGAGGCACGATCCTTCTGTCGAAAATGGCGGAAGCGCTCTTCATCGAAGCCTTGCGCCGCCGTATGGATCAGCTTCCGTCAGACCAGACAGGCTGCTTGCTGGCGCGTGCGATCTGATCGTCGGCAAGGCCTCGTTCTGTTGCATCGCCACCCTTGGCGGCCCTGGGACACCGCAATGCTGGCGCTGATGTCGGGCTTCGCGCTCTGTACTGGCCGACCGCTCCACCCGTTATCTGCGCGAATCCCCGATGGCTTATTTGATGCGCTGGCGCTCCGCAGCTCGCCGCCCGGCTGCTTCAGACGACCGATTGGCGAATTGCTCAGATCGCTGGTGAGGTAGGATACGAGTCCAGCAGCCTTCAACCGAGCTTTCAAGCGCGAATTCGGCCTGCCACCGGGCAATGTATCGCAGGGCGCTGATAAGGACAACACGTGGCTCAGACGTGCCATCTTCGCAAGTCCTGGATAGGATAGATCCAAGCGCTTCACCAGCTAAGCCTTCGCCACACCAGTTCACCACCGCGACCGCCAGCACCATCCGCGGCCGGCGGCTCAGGTTCCGAACATGCGTGCGAAGAAGCCTTTCTTCTCCGACGGCGGCGGTACTGGCGGCTGCCTTCCGCATCACGCCTGCGAGCAACCGTAGGTCTCGGTCCATAGCGGTTTTGACCTGGGCGTGAAGGGTATCGCCAAGGCTCCGTTCAAGAGTCCAGAGCAGGGCCGAGCTGACATGGTCGTAGTGTTCGTTCTTGACGCCGTAGGCGACGTGCTGGCCGGAGTTCCCGACAAGTGGGAACGATGGTGTCGACCTGCGGAGATTGCGCACAGCCGTCCTGAGCATCTGCATCAGCTTTTTTCTTCTGTTCGCTGCGTCGTCCGGACATATGGACTCTCGGGGGCGATGGTGAAAAGCAGCGCTCGTAAAAGAGATCGGCGGCGGTCGCGGCGATCGGCTCGACATCTGCGAAGGATGTCCCACGAGCTTTACCTGACTGGGGAACGCTGGTCTGGGTTCATATTTCTGATCGGTGGGCAGGAGACGACGGCGCCGCCGCCTGTCGGGCGCTGGCGGCTGGGTCAGTCGGCGATCGGGATGCGGATGACGGTCGCCGCCCATGACCTGCCGAGCTCTCGAAGCCTGATTCGGGGCCGCCCTTGTGGGCGCTGTGACAGCTCACCCAGGCTTCGTCGACGGCGCTGTCCGCGGCTCGAAGCGTTGAGGCCGCGCTGTGCTGCCGCCAGGCCGTCGATCGAGGAGCAGGGTGGAGATGGCCAGCGGCTTTCTCTCGTGCCTTCATGCCTGTCCTGCCAGGGCGGGCGCCTGGCCGACCTTCATGAGCCACGGGTCAGCGCGTCAGGCACGCCAACCCCGAGCGGCTCGCCGATCAGCAGCATGGTCGGCGCACCCTTCGGTGCCTGGACGTCGCGAAGGCGCTGGAGCGGCTGGCGTGTGGCGGTGCTCGCCTCGCGTGTGGCATCGCTCACCAGCTGCCGGTGTGTCCGGCGCAAAGCCCGCAGCCAGCAGATGGCTTCGACTGGGCGAGGCCAGGGCCGCGCCATGGTAGACGGCGATGGTCGCGCCGGCGGCGCGCAGGCCGGCGAGGCGCCGCCGGCGCCGTGTCCAGCAGGGCAGGGCCGTTGGTGAAGACCAGGCTGCGCGCGCTCCGCCGATCGGTGAGCGAGACCCCGAGCTCCGCCGCAGTCGCCGATGCCGCCGTGACACCCGGCACGACCAGCGGCTCGATGCCGGCGGCGCGAAGGGCGTCGATCTCCTCGCCGGCGCGGCCGAAGATGGTGGGGTCGCCACCCTGCAACCGCAGCACGCGCTGGCCGAGCATTGCCCGCTCGATCATCAGCGCGTTGATCCGTTCCTGGCTCCAACCCGCGCCACCCGGCATCTTGCCGACCGCGATGAACTCAGCATCCCGACGCACGCGATCGAGTATGGCCGGCGCCACCAGGCGATCGTAGAGCACCACATCGCAGCGCTGCATCAGCCGCAGCGCCTTCGCAGTCAGCAGATCCGGATCTCCCGGCCCCGCCCCCACCAACCAAGGTGCCACCGGCACCGGGGTTGACTTGCCAGACCTGGCTTCGGCGTCGAGTTTCGCTTGTAGGCGTGCGGTGGCGGCGGGGATGTCGTTGGCGAAGACGCGTTCGGCGATCTCACCTTCCAGCACATCCTCCCAAAATCTTCGGCGTGCTGCTGCGGCCAGTCGGCGCATGACCTGCTGGCGGAAGGCCTGGGCGAGGGCGGCGAGCTTGCCGAGAGCCTGGGGGAGGACCGCCTCGATCTTCGCGCGCACCAGTCTCGCCAGGACGGGCGAGGTTCCGCCGGAGGAGACGGCCACCAGGATCGGCGAGCGGTCGACGAAGGCGGGCATGATGAAGCTGCAGAGATCGGTCCGGTCGACGACGTTCACCGGCAGGCCGCGGGCTTGCGCGGCGTTCGAGACGAGACGGTTTTCCTCCTCGTCATCACTCGACGCGACGACCAGGCTGACGCCGTCCAGATCGGCAGGCTGAAACGCCCGGTGCTCGACCGTCACCAATGGCTCACCGAACACCGCCCGCATCTCCGCCCCGACAAGTCCGGCCACGATCCGCAGGGTCGCGCCGGCGCGCAGCAGGAGTCTGGCTTTCTGCGCCGCCGCCTCGGTGCCGCCGACCACGAGGGCGGTGCGGCCCTGCATGTCCAAGAAGATCGGAAAGTAGTCCATCAGGCGTCGACCTTTTCCCTTGCCTCTGCAACGGGCAGGTCGTGGGTTTCACCGATGGCGTCTTTTGCGGCCGCAGCCACCAGCAGGGCGCGCAGCTCCGGCAGGCAGGAGCCGCAATTGGTGCCGGCCTTGAGGGCGGTGCCGATCGCGTCGGTCGTCGCCAGACCGTCCTCGCCGATCGCGCGCGCGATGACGTTGCGGCCGACGCCGTGGCAGGCGCAGACCAGCGGGCCAGGATCGGCACCGGGGGCGGAGCCGGCGAGCAGGCAGGCGCGGTCGCGCGGGTGGAGCTGCAGGTCGGCAAGGCGCGACGCGAGCCATTCGCGCGGCAGGTCGGCGCCGATGAACAGCGCCGCTTCCAGCCGGCCGCCGCGCACCGCAGCGAAGCGATGATCGCCGCGCGCCGGATCGCCATAGCCGCTCCAGGAAAGCCCTTCGGCGCCGCTTCGCAGGCGCTTTTCGAACCAGTGCCGCCAGTCCGCAACCTCCAGATCGGTCGCGATCTCGTAGAGCCAGCCGCCCTCGACGAGGGTGCGGCTGCAGTAGTCGAGATCGGCGAGAACTGCGCCGCTGCGGGCGAGCGCGAAGCCGCGATGGCGAAACGCGACCGGAGCGAGGCTGACCGGGCAGCTCTTCGATTCCGGCTGGCCGGAGATCGGATCGGTGATCGGCGCGACCAGTCGATTGATCGCAGCACCGCGATTGTGGCCGCCGTTCCAGTGCATCGGCACGAACAGCGTGCCCGGCTGCTGACCGTCGTCCAGCCTGACCTTGAGCACCGCGATGCCGTGGGCGCTTTCCAGCCGGGCGAAGTCGCCGTTCTTCAAGCCGAAGGACGCGGCGTCGTCGGGATGCAGTTCGACGAACGGTTCTGCGCGGTGACGTGACAGCGTCGGCGAGAGGCCGGTGCGCGTCAGCGTGTGCCAGTGGTCCCGATAGCGGCCGGTGTTGAGAACGAATGGAAAATACGGGCTGGGTTCCCGCGCGGGGCCGGCGGGATCGATCGGGATGAAACGTGCACGGCCGTCCTCGGTGAAAAAGTGGCCATCCTCGAACATTCTTTTGTCGCTCCGGAACGGCCAGGCGGTCGGTGCCAGCGCTGCGTAGGCGTCGTCGTCGAGTTGCGCGGGATCGCCGAAGTCGAGATCGAGTCCGACCGTGTGGGCGAGGGCGGCGTGCTCGCGGAAGATGGCGGCGGGCATCTCGTAGGCGAAGGCAGCGGCGTGGCCGAGGCGTTTGCCAAGCTCCTTCAGAATCCACCAGTCCGGTTTCGCTTCATCGGGAAGCGGCAGGAAGGCGCGCTGGCGGGAGACGCGGCGTTCGGAATTGGTGACCGTGCCGTCCTTCTCGCCCCAGGCCGCTGCTGGCAGCAGGACGTCGGCGATCTCGGCGGTCGGCGTATCGCTGACGCAGTCGGCGACGGCGACGAACAGATCGGCCGGCAGATCCTTGAGCGCACCGGCGCGCGGCAGACTGACCAGCGGGTTGGTCGCC